>CAYXFU010000040.1:0-28578 GCA_964464375.1 uncultured Hyphomicrobiales bacterium | reverse complement strand
AACATACGATGACACAACTGAACAGTGTTTTCAATGAATAGATAACGTTCTAATGAACAATTCGGGTTTATATAATTTCCTTCATAATCACCGGTTGAAATTTTTAAATATCAGGATTTTAAAACTTCTGAATTTTAAATCCTGATCAAATTTTTAAATTCAATTTCATCATTTGAAATTCGTAATTATTTTTCATATATTAAGTTCGCTTCAAATTAGTAAATCAAGAATTATTGTTTTTTATATGAATTTTACTGGAAAAACTGCAATAGTTACAGGTGGATGCCGTGGAATAGGCAATTCGATTCTGCTTAAGCTGGCTGAATTGGGTGCTGATATCGGTTTTGTTGACATTGCTTCCGTTGCAAATGCTCAGGTTACGATTGAGCAGGTAAAATTGCTTGGAAGAAAATGTGAATTTTTCAGTGCAGATATATCAAACTTTAATCAGGCAGAGAGTGCCATCAAATATTTTCATGATTTATTTGGACATATTGATATTCTTGTCAATAACGCAGGTGTCAACAAAGATTCTGTTATCTGGAAGATGACCGAAGAGCAGTGGGACACAGTGATAAATATCAATCTTAAAGGATATTTTAATTATATCCATGCAGTGATTCCATACTTCAAGGCACAGAACAGCGGTAAGATTGTGAATATCAGCTCAATAAACGGGATGCGTGGCAAGTTTGGTCAGTCCAATTATTCAGCGGCTAAAGCCGGAATTATTGGTTTGACAAAGTCTATAGCTAAGGAGATGGGACGTTATTCGGTAAATGTGAATGCAGTGGCACCTGGATTGATTGAAACTGAGATGACGAAAAATTTACCGGAGGACGCACTCAAAACAGCTCTTCAGGAAATCACACTGAACAGATTCGGTAAACCTGAAGATGTAGCAAATGTTGTAGCTTTTTTATGCAGTGATTACTCATCGCACATCACTGGCGAGGTTATTAAAGTCGATGGCGGTCAATATATTTAAGGTAAAGCAAAGTCTAATTAGCATTTTAATTTTTTAAGAGTGAATCAAAGTGAATCTGAGTGATATAGTAGTAGTATCTGCTGTCCGAACACCTATGGGTAAATTCGGCGGTTCTCTTCGAGGTATTCAATCCTGGGATGTAGGAGCTGTATCGATTCGTGAAGCCGTTCGCCGCACCGGATTAAATCCTAAAGATATTGATAATGTTATTCTCGGCAATTGCCGTCAGGCTGGTAATGGTCCTAATCCTGCACGAACAGCCGCTATCAGAGGAGGCATTGGTCTGCCGGTTCCTGTTTTCACTGTTAATATGGCTTGTCCATCCGGGATGAAAACTCTTGAGCTCGCATCCAATGCAATACGGCTTAATAAATCCACGAACGTTCTTGTTGGCGGATTCGAAAGTATGAGTAATATTCCATATCTGTTGAAGGGTGCTCGTTGGGAAGGCTTCAAGATGGGCAATAAAACTCTTGAAGATGGCTGGAGCGATAGTATTGATCCTTTAATTAATATGGGTATGGGCGAAACTGCCGAAAATTTAAACTCAAAATATAATATAACACGCGAGGCACAGGATGATTTTGCTGTTCAGAGCCACATAAGAGCCGCATCTGCTCAAAGTAACGGCTGGTTTAATGATGAAATTGTACCTATTAACATACCTGCTACAAAGACAAGCACAGAAATCGTGTTTGACAAAGATGAAACCATACGATTTGATATAGATAAATCTAAAATTGCAACTCTGAAACCAGTTTTTCGAAAAGATGGAACGGTTACAGCCGCTAATTCATGCGGGTTGAGTGACGGCTCAGCCGCAATGGTTATTACTAGCAGAGAAAATGCAATTGCTAATGGTCTAAACCCACTGTTTTCAATAATTGGTTTTGCAGAACTTGCAGTTGATCCTGCATTCATGGGAGAAGGTCCTGCTTTTGCAATTCCAAAGGTATTGTCAAATGCCGGGATGACTTTGGATGATATTGATTTGATTGAGATTAATGAAGCCTTTGCTGTACAGGTTCTGGCAAATCAGCTAGCACTTGGAATCGATAATGATAAGTTGAATGTAAATGGAGGAGCAATTGCTTTAGGGCATCCTACAGGTATCAGCGGAGCTAGGATAATCATTACGCTTTATTACGCACTAAAAAAATTGGATAAAACGTTCGGATTAGCGTCTATATGCGGAGGTGGTGGAGTTAGCACCGCAATAATTATTAAACGGGAATATTAAATTTTATTATAAAAATATTGGTTTTTTTAGTGTTTTTTTGGTAATTTCATTTTGTTCTTTTTATTGTTTCTTTGAAAGAGTGATGGAAGCAAAATTCACTCATCATTAATCTAAGTTTGGCAAATAAGCCATCTTTATCAATTCAAATATATTTGTTTCTTTATTGTTATTCTTTGCTTAGTTTATTCGTCTATATTTTATTACTTATGCCTTTGTTTTTTTTGATTATTGACTAAATCCAACCCAAAATATTCGCAGCTTAGAGCTGTATTTCTGGGAGAATGTTTTTTTGTCTTAAATAATCTTGAAGGGGTATTATTATCGAAAGTAATAGGACTAAATTAGTTCCATTTTATTTTAAATGAGTTGAATAATTTTTAATAGTAAACATATTTACCTAATTTATAAGGAGTTTAAATGATTGATAAATTTGTGCAATGGGAAAAAAATCGACATCAATATGCTAAAGACTGGAAGGCTAGGACTGGTGGGAAGGTTATGGGTTACTTTTGCACCTACGTTCCCGAAGAAATTCTTTATGCTGCAGATATATTGCCTGTTAGGATATTGGGAAGTCACGAACCACATGATGTGACTGAAGCTCATATATTTGGAATGTATTGCCCATTCAGCCGCGACTGCCTGGCTCAGGGATTGAAAGGACGCTATGACTATCTTGACGGCATTATGATTGCCCAGTCGTGTCTTCACATCAGGCAAGCATATACAAGCTGGACCAAACACATACCGGTTGATTTCGAGTACTATCTGCCTATGCCCAATAACGTGCAGAGTCCTCATGCAACTCCATATCTAACTGAAGAAATTACTCAGTTCAGAAAAGCCCTTGAAAAATGGATTGGAAGAGAGCTGACCGATGAAAATATTCAGAACGGTATTGATATAATGAACGAAAACCGTGCTCTTATGCACGAACTATATACATACAAAAAGATTGACAATCCTCCTGTTTCAGGTGCCGACACTATGGAAATTGCGATTTCTCAGCAGATGGTTGACAAAAGAGAACACACTCAGGCATTGAAGGAATTGCTCGCAGAGCTTTCTGGAGGCAAATCATATTCTAAAAATTCTGGTACACGATTGATGGTGCTTGGTAGCGAAAACGACGATATTCCTTTTATTAAGATGGTAGAATCAGTTAACGGAACAGTAGTAGCTGACGATCACTGCATCGGAACACGCTACTTCTGGAATAATGTGAAACCAAACGAAAACCTGGTTGAATCGATTGCTACAAGATATATAGAGCGTCCGGCATGCCCAAGTAAGGACTGGATTGACAGAACCAGAATACCACATATTCTTTCAATGGCTAAAGAATTTGATGTAAAGGGAGCTATTGTAATTCAGCAGAAGTTCTGCGATCCACATGAACTTGATATACCCGCGATTACAAAAGCATTGCAGGCTAATGATATCAAAACTTTGTTCCTCGAGTTCGATGTAACAGTGCCAATCGGTCAATTTAAAATCCGTGTTGAAGCATTCCTGGAAATGCTTCAAGAAGATGATTTATTCTAATTAGAAAGGAAAATAATGTCGATACCAAATTATAAAACTGAAACTTTAAAATGCTGGAATAAAGCTAAAGAAATTCGTAATGATTTCTATACAAATTATGCAAGTGCTCATGAAAAAGGCGGATTGAGATGGGCTGGTGGTGCGTGGAGCTTTGGAGCTATCCCCGCCGGACTCGGAAATGATATCTTCCCAATAACGGGAGAGCCTTACGGAGCAAGCATTGCATTCAATAAAGAATTTTCTTTGCGTTGCCTTGAAGCAACTGAGAAAAAGGGTTATGCACGCGATCTTTGTTCATACATGCGTTCATATTGGGGATCAATCATCCTTGATGAATATGCTTTTGGCGGCAAATTTCCTAAACCTGATTTCATGTGGCAGGATCATATTTGCTGCAGCCATTCCAAATGGTATCAGGTCGCTTCTGAATTGGAAGGTGGAATACCAACATACAGCATAGATGTTGCAGTTGGTCCCTACAACAGCGTTTCTGATAGTAAAATTGAGTATCTGGTCAATCAGATGCACGACGGCATCGAATGGCTCAAAAAAACTACAGGAAGAGAATATAACGATGATCTTCTCATCGAAGCTGTTAATAACGAATGTCGTGCAACAGCATTATGGGCTGAGATTTGCCTATTGAATATGACTGTACCAACTCCAATTGACGAAAAGAGTATGTACTCTCTTTATGTTCTCGGAACATTAGAAAAGCACTCAAAGGTAGTCGCAGACTTTTATGAGGAACTTCTAGATGAAGTAAAATATAGAGTCGCAAATGGAATTGGTGCTATTGCACACGAAAGATGCAGATTGATGTCCGATACTCAGCCACCATGGGGATTCCTCAGCGTTTTCAGATATCTCGAAAAATTTGGAGCCGTGTCCGTTGGTTCTCTTTATACATTCGGATTGATTGGTGTTTGGGAAGATAAACCCGATGGTACATGGGGTCCTCGCACTACACCCAAGGAATTAGGTATAGATATCACAACCCGCGATCAGGCTTTGAAAATTCTGGCTGACTGGAATCTCAGCAAACCGGAATGGCAACACTTCTATTCACCGCACCTGAAAAGCGATATGATGATTAAAATAGCCAAGCAGTGGAAAATCGACGGTGTGTTACTTCACTACAACCGCGGATGTGAAGGGCTTTCCCTAGGTATTGCCGAAAATCGCCTGGCATTGATTGAAGCTGGATATCCTGTTATGGCTTTCGAAGGTAACATGGGCGATGAACGTGAATTCGACGAAGCTAAAACAATGGGCAGAATTGATTCCTTTATGGAAACATTGGGAATGACCATTATTTAATTTTAAAATTTTATTAGGAGCTTAATATGATAAATGTTGGAATAGATGTCGGTGCAAAGAATATTAAAATTGTAATAGTCAATGGTCAGGATATAATCGCCAAAGGCAAGGTTCTCTCAGGTTTTGAAGCCAAGGAAACAGTCATTGCTTTATACGATCAACTTCTTGGTGAAGCCAATGTGACTAAAGATCAGATTAATCTGATAACTTCAACGGGTAGCGGAAGAAAAGCCGTGGACTTTGCACAAAAGAGCGTTACTGAAGTTACAGCTGCAGCTAAGGGAGCTACTACTCTCTATCCTAATGTACATTGCGTTATTGATGTCGGTGCCGAAGAAGGAAGATCGATTCGAGTCGATTCAAACGGGAAGATAGTCGATTTCGCATTGAATGAGAAATGCGCAGCCGGTGCAGGTGCTTTTATCGAATCGATGGCACGTGCTCTCGAGGTATCGATTGAGGATTTTGGTATGCTTTCACTTCAGTCTGACAAGGAAATACCTATGAATGCTCAGTGTGCAGTTTTTGCAGAATCAGAAGTAGTATCGCTTCTGCACTCCAAAACTGATAAAAAAGATATTGCAAAAGCTGTGAATGATGCTGTTGCTTCACGAATCACTTCAATGACACGTAAGGTTGGATTCGAAAAGGATATCGAGCTTATCGGTGGAATGGCAAAGAATACAGGGTTTATAAATGCGTTGAAAAAAGGTCTAGACTCTGATATTATAGTTCCTGAAAACGCAGAATACGTCACTGCTTTCGGTGCCGCTATTTATAATGATTAAAAATATATTTATTTCAAATAAAATTGGAGGTTTTTAATGGCTAAAGAATTCTGGCGTTGGAAAGAATATAATTGGAAAAGTGAAACAATAGATTGGAAAGATGGTAACACTGTATCTTGCGGTATTGATGTTGGTTCAGTTAGTTCTCAGGCAGTCATTCTGGTTGATGGAGAATTATATGCTTATTCAAGTATGCGTACAGGATCTGACAGTCCTATGAGTGCAACTAATGCAATGAATTGGGCATTGGAAGATACAGGTATGACTCAGGATAATGTCCATTACGTTGTCGGTACAGGTTATGGCCGAGTTAATGTTCCATTTGCTAATAAAACTATTACTGAAATTGCATGCCATGCCAGAGGAGCAAATCTGATGTATGGCAACACTGTTCGCACAATCCTTGATATGGGTGGACAGGATTGCAAAGCTATCCGTTGCGACGAAAAAGGAAAAGTTACTAACTTTCTGATGAATGACAAATGTGCGGCAGGAACCGGGCGTGGAATGGAAGTATTTGCGGATCTGCTCTCGATTCCAATCGAAGATGTAGGTGAATTATCCTTCCAGGTCGATGAAGAACCACCACCGGTGAGCAGCACTTGTGTAGTTTTTGCTAAAACAGAAGCCACAGGTCTCCTTCGCGAAGGTTGGCCCAAGAATAAAGTAATAGCTGCTTACTGTTCCGCTATGTCCCATAGAGTGGTGACTTTGCTTCAGCGTATAGGAGTTGAAAGTGATTTCGTTATTACCGGCGGAATTGGAAAGAATGTTGGAATAGTTCGCAGATTATCACAGGAATTGGGTTTCGAAACACTCAAAACTAACTATGATTCACAGATCGCCGGTGCTTTGGGTGCCGCATTGTTTGGAAGAGCTCTTGCAGAAAAAGCTAGAAATTAAAAAATTTGATATAAATTGAGATAAATATCATGATTGCAAATTTTGGATACAAAGACGGATCAGGGGATTTCTATATTAGCATCGATACTGAAAAGTGCAATGGATGCGGTGAATGCATACCTGCTTGCCCAGCTGGGATACTGCAGATACGCGAGAACGAATATGATCCTATGGCTGATGATAATATGGTAGTCGTACTCGAAGAGCATCGGAAGAAGATTAAGTATTCATGTGCTCCTTGCAAAAATGAAGGTAAAGATAGTATCTTACCTTGTGTTAAGGTATGTCAACCCATTGCAATTACACATTCCTGGTAATTATTAGGGATTTAGATGGATAGAATATCATTAAAGATAAATGGAATTGATTTAACAGTTGATTCAGGGACAACTGTCCTAAATGCCGCTCGCAGTGCCGGTGTATTTATACCCGTATTGTGCAGTCATCCTGATTTTGGACCGTTCCAGACAATCCAGTTGAGTGATTTCATTTATCAGGGGAACAACCGTATTGAGTGCGATGAAGACGCTGATATTACAAAATTACGTGGTTGTGGAATTTGTCTCGTTGCTGATGAAAATAATAATACTTTGATTCCTGCTTGTAAAGCTGTTGTTGAAGACGGGATGTCAATTCAGACAGATTCAGAAGCAATTAAGAAGAAACGTCAGGAAAATCTTGCTGTAATTCTTAGCACACATCCACATTCCTGCCTCACATGCAGCCAGCACGAAGGATGTATCCCAATGACAGATACATGTGCAGGGAATGTAAGTACCATTGATCGCTGCTGCGCTCTACTTAACAGGTGTGAGATTCAGAAAATTGCAGATTATATAGGTATTCCCGGGGAAACACAAAGATACATTCACAGGAATTTACCAGTAGTTGATGATGATCCATTGTACAAAATTGATTACAACCTCTGCATCTCCTGCGGACGTTGTGTCCGTGTCTGTCAGCAGGTAAAAGGTGTTTTCGCACTCGGAGCCGTTATTAAAGATGGAAAACTGTTGATTGGCACAAGCGGAGGTCCTGGATTCAACTCTGCAGAATGTAAATTCTGCGGCTCCTGTGTGGAGGTTTGCCCCACGGGATCATTGATGGATAAACGAGTTTACAGGCTTAAAGATGTTAATGAATTTGTTCCATGTCGTGCTAATTGCCCGGGTGATGTTGATATACCTCAATATCTGCGTCTGGTTTCAGAAAATAAACTTGACGAGGCGGCAGAAGTTATTGCTTCCAGACTTACTTTTCCATCAGTACTAGGCAAGGTTTGCTTCCATCCCTGTGAAAGTACATGTAAACGTAATGAAGTCTCTGAGATTCTCAATGAGAATAAAGAGGCAGTCAATATTCGCATGATCAAGGATTATGCTATGACCTACGGTCATCTTCAAAAAATTGAAAAGCCATCCTATACATCAGGAAAAAAAGTATCTGTTGTCGGTGCCGGTCCAGCCGGATTGACAGCGGCTTATATCCTTGCAATGAAAGGGCATGCTGTTACTCTTTATGAGAAAGAGGAAAAATTAGGCGGGATGCTGCGTTACGGGATACCACGATACAGACTACCGGGTGAGATATTGGATAAGGATCTCGATCGGTTGATGGAATCAGGTATGCAGGTCATAACTGGCAAAACGTTCGGTTCAGATATCACTTTTTCCGATTTGAAAAATAATGGAAGTGATGCTGTCTTTATCGCTACCGGTCTCTCGAAAAGCAGAAAACTCCCTTCTGATGGAGCTTCCCATTCAAATGTAATTGATGGAATGGATTTTCTGAACGATCTGAATAAGAACAATCTTGATTTGAATTATTTTGAGAACCAAACTGTTGTTATTATTGGTGGCGGTAACGTAGCAACAGATGCGGCAAGATGTGCTGTCCGACTCAAAGCTAAGAAAGTAAGGATTATCTGTCTGGAATCCAACAGTGAGATGCCTGCTTATCCGGAAGAAATAAAGGAAGCAAAGGAAGAAGGAATAATAATCAAGAATGGCTGGGGAGTTAATTCCATTGCTGATATTGGTAATTCGGAATTAGAAATCAATTTAAAGAAATGTACTTCAGTTTTTAATGATACCGGGGCATTTTCCCCATCTTTCAATGAATCTGTTAGTGAATCTGTCTTGTGTAATAAAATTATTACCTGCATCGGGCAGCAGTCAGATCCGATAGTGGCTAATGATGAGCAGATCAATAAACTCATTCATCGTGGTTTAATCAAAGTAAATTCTGAAACTCTTCAGACCGACATCAGAGGACTTTATGCAGGTGGAGATTTTGTTTCGGGTCCCGCATCTGTTATTGATGCTGTCGGAGCCGGACGAAAGGCTGCAATTTCTATTGATGTTTTCCTGGGTGGAGATGGTAATATCGAATTCAACCAAAATCTTGATGATTCATTTGATATGTTCATCGGACGTGAGGAAGGTTTCAACAAGCTGAACAGAATGTATGCCGAACTGATTGATCCTGATCAACGAGTAGACTCCTTTGTCGGAGTTGAGCAGACATTAAATGAAAACAATGCATTGTGCGAGGCTAGCCGTTGTCTCCAATGCGATCTAAGAATGAAGCTTGGGCACAATCCAATGCCACCTGAGAAATTTATAAAATTCCATCCCGAATTTATTTCTGCTGTACCCGATATGGCCGGTGTAATTCAGCTTCTAGATGACAAAAAGGAAGTCTTCTTTATTAAGGGAAGCGATAATCTAAAGCAATTTATACAAGAATTATTGTATGAAGGGAAAGAAGCTTCATACTTTATTTATGAAGAAGAACCTATGTACACAAAGAGAGAAAGCGAACTTTTACAGCAATATCTGCAGAAACATGGCAAAATGCCAGATGCAGGTGATGATTTGGATGATTTGTTTTAAGAGGTTAATTATATGAATGAATTAATATTCAACGAGTCCGAATGGACAAGAAGAAATGTAGCTGAAGAGCCACGCCTAACCGAATTGGTCGATCTATACACCGAATTGGGATTCGAGGTCTATCTGAAGGAAGTTGGTAAGGAAGAATGTCCATCGGACGACTGCACAACATGTTTGATGGCTAGCCCTGAAAAATATAAGGTAATTTTTACAAGATGAGTTTTTAGTAATCAGAAAGAATATTTATGCTTCAATCATTATTTGAACCGAGATCTGTTGCTATTATCGGTGCTTCTACGAAAGAATTATCAATCGGAAACGTGATTATTAAAAATCTGCAGAGATTTAATTTTAAAGGGAACATATACCCAATTAATCCAAAAGCACCTGATGTTCGCGGAATCAAAGCCTATAAGTCGATTTCTGATGTCCCTGAAAATATCGATGTTGTTCACTTGGTTATTCCTCCCGATAGAGTACCTGATGCAATAGAAGAATGTGGCAAGATGGGTGTTAAAAATGTTATCATCAATACTGCCGGATTCAAAGAAATGGGCGAGCATGGAGCTGCATTACAGAATGATTTTGTCGCCCGTGGTAAGAAATATGGCGTTAGAATGTTTGGTCCTAATTGTCAGGGTATAATCAATACAGATCCAGAATTTAATGCTTATTGTGACTTTACTTTTACTTATCCAAAACCGGGAAATATTTCTATTGTGGCTCAGAGTGGGGGAGTCGGAGCTGTTATTATGCAGAATATATTCGATCTCGACGTTGGAATGCGAATGTATGCATCCAATGGAAACGCCTGCGATATTTCAATACCTGAAATAATTAAATATTGGGGAGATGATGACGAGACTAAGGTTATCATACTCTATATCGAAAGCCTTGATGATCCTGGTTATTTTATGGATGTTGCCAGAGAAGTTGCTGCTAAGAAACCAATTCTGGCAATGAATGCTGGCAGAACACTTGAGGGAGCTAAAGCCGCTACATCTCATACCGGTGGTCTTGCCGGAGGAATTGTTACTGATCTGATTTTCAAGAAAACCGGAATCTTGTCATTCAAAGATACTCAGGAAATGTGTCAGGCAGCGATCGCATTCGCTGCGCAGCCAATTCCACGTGGTAAGCGTGTTGGAATGATTACCAACACCGGTGGTCCTGCAATCATTGCTACTGATGAACTTGTCGATGGAGGACTCGAAATTCCCGAATTATCTGCAAAAGCCGAAGAAGTTCTGAAAAAGACTATGTTTGCATCTGCATCGATTAACAATCCGATTGATGTTGTTGCTACCGCTGGTGCACCTGAATTCAGAAGTGCACTGGATGTGATGATGAACGAAGAACAGATTGATAGTATTTATATTAATTTTGTAACTCCCCCTTTTGTGGACTGCGAAAGTGTAGCAAAAGAATTCGCTGAGGTGTCATCTAAGCGCATTAAACCTATTGTCTGCAATTATATGACTGATAAAGCTCAGTGGGTTGAAACAACAAAGATTCTGAGCGATGGCGGAATTCCTTTCTATGATTTCCCTGGCACAGCAGCCAAAGCTCTTGTAGCTCTTACCAAATACTATGAGTTAAAATCCAGAAATAAAGGAATCATATCCGATTTTAAAGATATTAATGCCGATGCTGTTAGTGCAATCATAAGTAAAGCCAAGGCAGAAGGGCGTGAAATTCTTTCATCTTTTGAAGTTTATGCAATTCTAGATTATTATAATATTCCAACTTCGGAGTGGTTCATTGCCGAGAACAAAGCCGATGCTATGCTCGGAGCCGAGAAAATTGGTTATCCGTTAGTGCTAAAGGCTGACGCACCGGAGCTTGTGCACAAAAGCGATGCCGGCGGTGTTGTTCTAAATCTGGCAAGTGCTATTGCTTTCTCCTCTGCTGTGGCTCAAATGTCACAGAAATTCAGTGATATCAAGCATAATTATTTCATACAGAAATTCATGCCGGGAGGGAAGGAACTCATTATCGGTGCTAAAGCCGAAAAAGGTGTTGGGCACATGATTATGTTCGGTATGGGCGGCATTTATGTAGAAGTTTTAAAGGATGTTTGTTTTGAACTTGCTCCTATTAGTGATACAGAAGCTCTTGAGATGATTACTTCAATCAAAATGTATCCGATTATTAAGGGTGTGCGCGGTGAGAAAGGTTTGAATATTCAATCAATTATCGATGTTATACTCAGAATCTCTAAGCTTGTTCAGAATCATCCTGAAATTTTGGAACTTGATTTAAATCCTGTCATGGCTTTTGAAAACTCTGTGGCAGTCGTTGACGCAAGAATTAAAATATAAAATTAACAATAAATAAGTAGATAGTATGCATAAAATTGAATCAGCAAAGCTCTTAAAGCAAGTAATGACAGACTATTTCATTGGTCTGGGGAATAAAGAAAAAAAAATTGCCTGGTGCACAAGTGTTGGGCCTGCAGAACTTCTCAGGAGTTTTGGCTTTGAAGTATATTTCCCGGAAAATCATGGAGCACTTCTCGGGACGGCAAGACTATCGGGTGAGTTCATTCCGGTAGCGGCTAAGCTTGGTTATTCAAGCGAAATATGCTCCTATTTAACTAGTGATATTGGTTCTTATTTGAGCAAGAATACTCCTATGACTAAGCATTACGGCTTAGAGTCTGTTCCAAAACCTGATCTGCTTGTTTATAATACCAATCAGTGCCGTGAGGTTCAGGACTGGATGATGTTTTATGCAAATGAATTTAAGTGTCCAATCCTTGGCATTCAGTCACCCCGTTATCTCGATGAAGTTAAGACTTCCGATATTGATAATGTTACTGCTCAATTCAAAGCAATGATTCCTACATGCGAGGAAGTTACAGGTCTCAAATTCGATTTAGATAAATTCAAAGCAACCCTAAAGATAAGTAAGGAAGCTACTTTGCTATGGAAACAATGCTTAGAAACCGCCCGTAATGTTCCTGCACCCATTTCATTCTTCGATAGTACAATCCACATGGGCCCAATAGTAGTTCTACGCGGGACTGAAGTTGCTAAATCGTATTATGAAGCTTTATTATCTGAGTTGAACACTCATGTTGAGGCTGGTTCAGGTATTCTTGAAAATGAAAAAGTACGTGTGTACTGGGAAGGAATGCCAATCTGGGGTAAACTACGTTATAGTTCAGACTTATTCTCAAGTCACAATGCTGCTGTGGTGGCATCAACATATTGTAACAGCTGGATATTCGATGATTTCGATGAAGATCATCCATTCGAATCATCAGCTCTGGCTTATTCAACAATATTCATCAATATGAGCGAAGCCACAAAAACAAAAAGAATGATTAAACTAATTGAAGAATATCAGATTAAAGGTGTTGTTTTTCATGAGGCAAAAACCTGCTTCAATAATTCCAATTCATCTTTCGGAATGCCTCAAAGACTAAAAGAAGCAACAGGAGTAGAAACACTTGTCATTGAAGGCGATCTCTGCGACTTGAGATTCTTTTCTGAAGCACAAACCACAACTAAAATTGAAACATTTATTGAACAAATTCTTTGATTCTTATGGATGATAAAAAGTTAAAAATTGGCGTAATTGGCATGGGATCAATCGGATTAGTTCTTGCCGTTACCCTTCAGGAAGCCGGGTGTGAGGTTGTGGTCTGTGATTACGACAAAGAAAAAATGAACAGGATACGCAATGATGGGATTAAGATCATCGGTGCTTTTAATAAAACCTGCTTCTTTGATTATAATTATACTTCAGTAGCTGATCTTCTGGAGCATGATGTCGATATTCTCATCAGTGCTGTCAAGTCTTATCGAATTGATCTATTGCTTGATCAGATTGAGCATTACAGCCATAACGGCATGTATCTTCTATGTGCTCAGAACGGTATTGATATCGGATTGAAATATACAAGCCACTTCAACGAATCTCAGATACTGAGGATGGTTATAAATTTTGCTGGCGTGCTCAATGCACCCAATGTTTCGAGTGTTACTTTCTTCGAGCCACCAAACTATATAGCTTCAATAAATGATGCTCATCCGGAAGTATCTGCAAAACTGGCCGATTTGTTGACAAAAGGCGGGATGCAGACCGATAGCATTGATTCATTCACCATAACCAATCATGTTTGGGCAAAAACTATTCTAATAGCCTCTATAAGCCCTCTTTGCGGAATTTCCAATCTTGTCATCAATGAAGCTCTAAAAAATCCTGATACAATGGAAATCGTAGAAGGGATAATTATGGAATCCCTTGAAGTGGCTAAATCTGAAGGAATCAACCTCGGGGCGAATATTTCAAAACATCTTCTTCGTAGTTTGAAAAATTCCGGAAGTCATCTCCCTTCAATTGCTGTTGATATGTTGAATGGTCGTGAAACGGAGATTGACTATATTAATGGAAAAATTGTGGAATTTGGAAGAAAACATTATATTCAGACGCCATTAAATCTTATTTTTACGAATTTAGTTAAAGCAATAACCAAGAAGAACATGGGATTACATTGAACATTAAAATACCTCAACATATTATAGACCTCAAGCCTTACGTGCCGGGTAAGCCAATAGAAGAACTCCAAAAAGAATTTGGATTCGAAAGAGTTGTGAAGCTTGCTTCAAACGAGAATCCGATTGGAGTTTCTCCTTTAGCTATTCAGGCATTGTTCAGTGCTATATACCAGCTCAACCGCTATCCCGATATAGCCAGTTTGATGCTCAGGCAAAAATTATCAGAATTCTTCAGTATTCCATCAGGGAATATAGTTACCGGACATGGTTCAGAAGCCATCATACAGACTGTAATAAGAGCATTCGTTGCCGATGATGAAGAAGTCCTTACTGTGAACGGCACTTTCGTCGGGTTTTATGTTATTTCTCGAGCTCGTGGTATAAAGATGAATCTTATCCCACTTATGGATTACCATTTCGATCTTATGGCTCTGGCAGAGGCTATCACTCCAAAAACAAAAGTAATTTATCTTGTCAATCCGAACAATCCTACTGGCACAATATTCTCTAAAACTGAGTTCGATGAATTTATTAAGCTTGTTCCTGATAATATCATTGTCATTGTCGATGAAGCTTATTTTGAGTTTGTTAAGGATAATCCTTTGTTTCCGAACACCATGGAATATAAACAGGATAATATTATAACTCTTCGTTCATTTTCTAAGGCTTATGGATTAGCCGGAATACGCTTGGGTTATGGGTTTGCTAATGCTGAACTTGTCTCTTATATGCTCAAAGTAAGGTTACCTTTTGAACCAGGTATACCATCTCAGGCTGCCGGTATTGCTGCTTTGATGGATACACAGTTTCTGGAGTATTATCTGAGCCTTAATCGGCAGGGTAAAGAATTTATCTACAGTTTATATGATGAACTTGGTATTCACTATATAAAAACAGAAGCAAACTTCATTATGAGCGTTTTCGAATCAGAAGAACGTGTTAATGAAATTAATGAAAAATTACTTCGCAAAGGTGTTATCATCCGTCCTCTCAAACCATTCGGATTACCGCATTGCTTGAGAGTAACCATAGGGACGCAGGGAGAAAACGAAATTTTTGCGAAACATTTGAAATCTATATTTTAAACTTAAGAATCTTACTATGATTATGGAACCTAATAAGTTAAAAATCGGAGTGCTGGGACTTGGCCCAGTAGGTTTGACTATTGCTGTTCATTTGAAAGAAGCCGGTTGCGATGTTGCAATTTGCGATGTTATAAAAGAAAAAATTAACTTGATCAGAACAGCCGGTATTCATCTTGTAGAGAAAATTGAGAAGCAGTGTTACATTAATCATACATATTATTCATTAAAGGATATGCTTGATAGTGGAATTGATATCTTGATATGCGCTTCCAAAGCTTACCATGTTGATAAAATTCTTGATGAAATCCGTGAGCACAATCAGAACGAAAAATTGCTGATCATTAGTGCTCAGAACGGTATCGGAGTTTCTCAGATGTATGCTGATCATTTCAATGAATCTCAGGTATTCAGAATGGTTGTTAATTTTGCTGGCAACATGAATGCTCCGAATGTTGTGAAGGTGACATTCTTCAACCCTCCCAATTACATTGCTTCGAAAGATGACACCAAACGTGATGTGTCGGATTGGTTCGCTGCCTTACTCAATTCAGTAAATTTGAGCACATATAGTATTGATTCGTTTACTTTAAGAAATCGAATCTGGGAGAAAACATTGCTCAATGCAGGACTTAGTCCTCTTTGCGCCATATCTGGTCTGACTATGCGTGAAGCCATGGTGGATCCTGATACAAATGAAATCGTTGAGAAATTAATTCTCGAATCAATTGCTGTTGCTAAGGCTGAGGAAATAGTTCTGCCGGAGAATTTTGTGAAACTCTGCATCAGATACTTTAAAGGTGCCGGCGACCATTTCCCTTCACTGGCAGTTGACTTGATGAATAAAAGCAAGACTGAAATTGATTTTATGAATGGAAAAATAGTCGAATTTGGCAGAAAGCATTATATAAGAACGCCTTTAAATCTGACCTTAACAAATTTGGTAAAAGCTATAACTCAAAAGAATCTTTCTGATGAAAAAGGGGCTTAAAAGTATAGCCTGCGTAATTCTTTCCGCCGGTCAATCAAGGCGGATGGGGACGCATAAAGCACTGCTGAAGTTTAATGAGAATCTAAGATTTATTGACAGAATTATAGAAGTTTATAAAAATTTTGGAATAACTGAAGTTATTGTCGTAGCAGGCGAATCTTTGAAAAATGAACTGAATGTTGCATCTGATGTGAAGATCGTTACAAATCAACATCCCGAGTTTGAGAGGTTTTATTCTGTCAAGCTTGCCTGTGAGGCTCTTAGCAGTGAAGTTGACTTGTGTTTCTTGCAGAATTGCGACAATCCTTTCGTTAATGAAGAATTGTTAGATAATTTGATCAATCTGCCCGAAGAATCGGATTGTGCTGTGCCTGTTTATATGAATCAAGGCGGACATCCGGTTTTGATCAATAAAACGATAATTGAATATATCCGGTCAATCGACGGAAAAAGTTCAAATCTGAAGGATATTCTTTCAAAATTCAGAACAATGAAGATTATTACAAATGATGAAACAGTACATATTAATATCAATTCACCTGAAGAATATGAGAAGTACTTTATAAATAAATGATTGAGATCTACGAAAAATTATCAGAACTGGTTCTAAACGGCAGAAGATGTGCCGTTTGTACTGTTGTTGCAACTCAAGGATCAACGCCGAGGAAGACCGGATCAAAAATGATTGTAACAGAAGATCTGAAAATATATGGTACAATTGGTGGCGGTGCCCTCGAAAAACATATAATCGATTTGTGCCCTCGAATCATAAATAATTGCACATCTGAATTGGTAAAACTTAATCTTACAACAGATTTGGCAATGAAATGCGGAGGTTATGTTGAGGTATTTATTGAGCCTGTTTCAACTCCATTCAAACTTTTAATTTTTGGCGGCGGTCATATTGGTAAAGCACTATCTGACATTGCTTCCAACCTAAGCTTCAGTGTTTCCGTTATTGATGAACGATCAGAAATCTTTTCTGATTATAGACAAAATAATGTAAATATAATTATTGAAAATTTTGAAGACTATCTTAGTCGTATTACAATTGATAACTACACTTTTATTGTTGTTGTTACCAAAGGACACGAGACAGATCTGGCGATTTTAAAAAAATGTATCCGTAGTAATTATGCATATATTGGGGTGATCGGCAGTCAGCGGAAGTCAGCTGAATTGAAGAAGACATTGATTGAAGGCGGATTTTGTGATCCGAAAGATTATGAAAAAGTGCATATTCCGGTTGGAACGCAAATTATGGCTGAAGGTCCCTTTGAAATCGCTGTAAGTATTGCATCTGAGCTAATTTTACAAAAGAATAAATTACTAAATGAAATAAATTCAAGCAAGGAATCCTAAATGTATATTCCGGATTTTAATTATCATAAACCAAAATCTCTTCTGGAAGCCTTGTCCATTCTCAAAGAATGTGAAACAGGAATCCTTATTGCCGGCGGCACCGATCTCCTCGTTGAGATTAAAAAGGGTGTCCGCAAGGTTACTGATCTGATAACGCTTTCAGGTGTTCCCGAACTCCTGCAAATTGATAATAATGATGACTTTATTAATATTGGACCAAGTCTTACTCATAATGATATTATGAATTCAAAAATCATTAAATCTGAACTTCCTGCTTTAGCTGAGGCATGTTCTAAGGTTGGTTCTCATCAAATCAGAAATTCTGCAACTATTGGCGGCAATATCTGTACGGGTGCTTCCTGTGCCGATACAGCACCCATCCTGCTGGCTTATGAAGCATCTGTCCAATTAACATCAATAGTTAGCGAACGCTTAGTCCCGCTCAAAGATTTCATAATCAATCATCATGTAACTACTATTCGTTCCGATGAAATCATGACAGGAATTATCATCAATAAATCCAAACACAAAACAGTCGCATGTTTTGAAAAATTTGGACTAAGAGAAGCCGCCTCGATTTCTGTTGCATCATCGTCATCGGTTATTCGCTTCGATTCAGAAAATTGTATTTCCGCTAACATTGTTGTTGGTGCCTGTGGCCCAATTCCAATTATTTCTGAAAATGCCGGAAGTTTTTTGTCAGGTAAATCTTTGAAAGAATTGATTGAATCGAATGATTTTCTGGTCAGAGCCGGAGAACTTGCATCGAATGATTCAAAGCCTATCAGTGATATCCGCGGAACGGCTGATTACAGAAGGCATTTAGTCAAGATACTCACAGTTGCTGCTATAAGAAAAAGTTTAAATCAAATTGCAAATTAAATATAATCAAATATGAAACAGCTAATAAATATCAATGTAAATGGAACGAACTTCGAGCTTGCCGTAAACCCCGGCATGACTTTATTAGATTTGCTCCGTGAAGAACTTAGACTTACCGGCACAAAGAAAGGCTGTGAGCTTGGCGATTGTGGTGCATGTACAGTTATCATGGATGGTAAGGCTGTTAACTCTTGTATAGTTCTGGCTTTGGAAGCCGATGGCAAGCATGTTGAGACAATTGAGGGGCTTGCTGTTGGAGAAAAAATGCATCCGATTCAACAGGCATTTGTTGAGAAGGGTGGTATCCAATGCGGCTATTGTACTCCCGGCATGGTTATGCGCACAAAAGCTTTTCTGGATGAATGTCCTGATCCCGACTCTGAACAAATTAAGGAAGCACTAACCGGGAATCTTTGCCGCTGCACAGGCTATACTAAGATTATTGAGGCTGTCGAAACTGCTTCATTATATTTAAGAAATCAGGCTCCTGAAGTTATCGAGTTCCAACCTCAAAAATCGGCTATGGATCTCGCTGTCGTTGGAAAACGTTTACCTAAGCTTGATTCACCTGATAAAGCAACCGGCAGAGCTATTTATACAGACGACATAGTCCTTCCTAACATGCTCTATGGCAAGCTTTTGCTCAGTCCAATAGCTCATGCAAAAATAATTTCTATTGACACTTCAGAAGCCGAGGCATTGCCCGGAGTTAAAGCCGTTCTCACAGGTAAGGATGTTCCTGATGCAACTTGGGGTACCTCACCTCCTAGATATGATGAATACGTGCTTGCAAAAGAGAAAGTAAGGTATGTTGGGGATGTCGTAGCTGCTGTAGCTGCAATTGATGAGGAAACGTGCTATAAGGCGTTGAAGTTAATCAAAGTTGATTATGAAGAACTTCCGGCTGTATTCGATCCATTTGAAGCCATGAAGCCCGGTGCACCTAGACTGTTCGATCATAAGTATGAAAACAATATCAATACTCATGTTGATCATCATTTTGGAAATATAGATGAAGGCTTTGCTGATGCTGACTATGTCAGAGAAGCAAAGTTTACTGGCAATAGAATTTTCCAGAACCCTATGGAGCCGCATTGTGCGATTGCAGAATGGGACAGGCACGACAGGGTTGTGCTTTATACTTCCACTCAGGTAGTTCATTATGTTCACCATCAGCTTTCAAGAATATTTAACAAACCTCTCGGTGATATCAGAGTAATAATGACAAACTGCGGTGGTGGTTTTGGTGCTAAGGCAGCGACAAATTATCTTGAAATTCTCTCAATCTTTTTAGCAAAGAAAACTGGGCGTCCTGTCAAAATGAGATACAGCCGAAAGGAAATGTATCTCTATGGTCGTGGAAGACATAAACAACATATCACTCTTAAAATGGGTGTGAAGAAAGACGGAACAATTACTGCCGTTCACCAAAAAGCCGTTCTTGAGGGTGGTGCTTACTCAAGTTTCGGCATAGTATCGGCATACTATGCAGGTTCAATGCTTACTACATTGTATAAATTCCCGAACTATAGGTACGAAGGTTTCCGCGTTAATACTAATCTTCCGCCATGCGGCGCGATGCGCGGGCATGGCACTCCACATCCGAGATTTGCTTTTGAATCGCTTCTGTCAATGCTTGCTGATGATATTGGAATGGATCACATTTCAATTCGTTTGAAGAATGCAATGACACCCGAAACAAGAACCTGCAATGATTTGGATATTCATTCATGTGAATTAAAAGCATGCCTTGAATTAGTAAGAAAGAAATCCGGCTGGGACGGCAAAAAGGGTAAACTACCACTTGGACGTGGCATTGGTATTGGCTGTGGTGGATTTGTTTCCGGAGCAGGATACCCCATTTATCGTTCAGATTTCCCACACTCTAACGCAATTATTAAAATACAGGAAGATGGATCTAAGGCTACTCTATTTGTGGGTGATGCAGACATCGGACAAGGCTCCGATACTGTACTGGCACAAGCTGCTGCTGAGGCATTAGGTATTACACTCGATCATATAAGTGTTATTTCTGCTGATAGTGAATTGACACCTATAGGATTCGGTGCTTACTCCAGCCGTGTAACTCTGATGGGTGGAAATGCATCTAAAATGGCTGGGGACAGTGTTCGCGATAAGCTGCTGCCTACTGCATCTGCTTTGTTAAATGTTCCTGCTGACAAGATTAAGGCATCAAACAACAAGTTCTTCTCAACAGATAATCCTGAAATTTCAATTCCCTGGGCTGATGTTGCTAAGACATATTTCTCACAGCAAGGTCCACTCACAGGTAATGGTCATTATTCTCCTCCTAAAGGGCTTGGCGGCAATTATAAGGGAGCTGCTGTCGGTACTTCTCCGGCTTTCTCCTTCTCGGCAAGTGTCTGTGAAGTGCAAGTGAATATGGAAACCGGAAAAGTGAAAATCCTTAATTTCTGGGACGCTCACGACTGCGGCACAGCTATCAATCCTATGGCTGTCGAAGGTCAGGTCGAAGGTGCTATAGTTATGGGCATGAGCGAAGTTCTCTTTGAGGATGAGATATTCGATAGTAATGGTAAAATGGTAAACCCGGATCTGCATAACTATTTGATGGCTACATCTGCGGATATTCCAGAAATAGACTCATCAATTGTTGATAGCTACGAACCTGAAGGACCATTTGGTGCCAAGGAAGTCGGCGAGGGTGCTACTCTGCCGGTTCTCGGGGCTATAGCCAATGCCATAGCTGACGCAATAGGTGTGAGAATCTATGATTTACCGATAACTCCTGAAAAAATACTGAATGCAATTAGATCAAAAGGGCAAGAGTAACTATGGGTCACTTTCTGGGAATAGATATAGGATCGTCATATACAAAGTATCTAGTTATAGATACTCAGAAAAAAATATTAATGCGCAGTTTTGTTAAAACTTTATCCAGAAATAAGGATGAAGAAATATCAATTCAAGCTGCAATTGAAGAACAGTTCTTCATTAATCATACCGGCGTTACCGGCTACGGAAGAGTACATTACAAGTATGCAGATGTACTTAAAACTGAGCTCTATTGCGCATCTCAGGCTATTTCAGAATTATATCCAATCGATAAACTTATCATTGACATTGGCGGAGAGGATATTAAAATCATCAACAGCAGTGCCAATGGTAAGGTTAAAGACTTTTTTATGAATTCCAAATGTGCTGCGGGTACTGGTTCTTTTATAACAGAAACAGCCGAACGAGCCGAAATTGATCTGACTCAGATGAGTGCTTTGGCAGAAAAATCTACTTTAAACAGAGAGCTAAACAGCTTCTGTACTGTTTTTGCAAAAACTGAAGTTATGCAGTGGATTCTCGAGGGTGTTTCTATTGAAGATATAGCAAAAGGGATTTATATTTCAACAGTGAACAGAATAAAAAAAATTCCGGTGAATTACGACCTGCCTGTCTTCCTGATTGGCGGGGTAGTTAAGTATCATCCTTATATTCGTGTTGTCTTATCGGAATCAATCGGAACTGAAGTAATTGTTCCCGAACAACCTCAGTTTATCAATGCTTTCGGGGCATCTCTCTTTGCATTTAATGAATTTAATAATAAATAGAGGCTGAATATGGCTAATCAAATGTTTTCATGGAAAATGACCGAACTTAAATCTGATTTTCAGCTCGTTGAGAGCGATTTTCCAGAGATTAATGACTCAGAAGTTATTGTTAAAGTTGCCGGTTGTGGTGTCTGCCATACAGATTTGAGTTTCTGGCATTTCGGAGTTCCAACTAAACATCCTATACCACTCACTCTCGGGCATGAAATAGCAGGTACAGTAGTAGCCGGTCCTGCAGAGTGGATGGGGAAGAATGTTATTATTCCCGCTGTTCTTCCTTGCGGTGAATGTGAACTTTGCCGGAACGGCCGGAGTAACATTTGTCAGAAACAGCTGATGCCCGGTAATGACTTTGACGGCGGATTTGCCTCACACATCAAAGTACCTCATAAATACTTGTGTCCCGTAGCAGATTCAGTTCTTACTAAATATTCACTGGAACAGCTGTCGGTAATAGCTGATGCTGTTTCAACACCCTACCAGGTTATTGAAAAATCTCAGCTGAATGAAAATGACTTTGCTATTATCATCGGAGTTGGCGGTGTTGGTATCTATGCTGCTCTGATAGCTAAGATCAAGGGAGCTAAAGTTCTCGCTCTTGATTTGGATGATACCAAACTTGATATTGCTAAAGCAAATGGAATAGATGCCACGCTCAACATTAGAAATCTTGGTATAAAAGAGATAAAAGCTGCGGTTAAGGATATCTCCAAACAGCTTGGTTGTTCTTCTTACATGTGGAAAATATTCGAGATGTCTGGCACTAAGCCCGGACAGGAACTTGCTTTCGCTCTTATGGGATTCGCTTCAACAGTCTCAATCGTTGGATTTACTCTCGATAAACTCGAAGTAAGATTGAGCAACCTTATGGCATTCGATGCAACTCTCCTTGGTACCTGGGGTTGCAAGCCTGAGCTTTATCCTGATGTGCTGGCATTAGTTGCTGACGGACGACTTAAAATTGAAAACTTTATAGAAGTATTCCCTATGTCCTCAATCAATGAGGTTTTCAAGAATACACTCGATCATAAGTATAATAAAAGATCGGTTCTTGTGCCTGATTTTAAATAGATCTTATTGGCCTTAATCCTTATACTGAGCAAATAAATATCTTATAAATAAATAGAAAGTGAAATCATGTTAGCATCCCATAATCTTGTAGATAATATTGATTATAAGGGCGTTATTTTCGAAAAGCGTCCCTGTCTTGATCTTGCGGGCAATCCTTGCGATGGCATTTACAATGCATGGATTTTTTTGAACAATCCCACTCAGTTCAATTCTTACACTACCGATATGGTAAAGGAAGTCATTCTAGCTATGAGGCAGGCTTCCAACGACAGGAGTGTCGTTGCTGTCGTGTTCACTGCCGTGGGCGATAAGGCTTTCTGTACCGGCGGAAATACTAAGGAATATGCAGAATATTATGGATCCAATCCACAGGAATACAAGCAATACATGCGCCTTTTCAACGATATGGTTTCATCTATTCTGATGAATGACAAACCTGTGATCTGCCGCGTTAATGGTATGCGTATCGGTGGTGGACAGGAAATCGGAATGGCTTGCGATTTCTCAATTGCTCAGGATTTGGCTCGTTTTGGCCAGGCAGGCCCTAAGCACGGAAGTGCTCCTGATGGTGGTTCAACAGATTTTCTGCCATTGTTTGTAGGAATTGAAAATGCAATGTTCTCTTGTACAGTCTGCGAACCATGGTCAGCACATGAAGCATTGCGTTATGGGCTTTTGACAAAAGTTGTACCTGCTCTAAAGGTCAATGATATCTATGTTCCTAATCCTCTTGTTTATACAGATAAATGGGTTAATGATTTTGGGGATATTGTCTATGGCAAAGGCAAAACAGGTGATGAGCTGGCAAAGGGTAAGGAAATTTTGAAATCAGGTGTTGTTGATCTGTCATTGCTCGACAAAACCGTTGAAGAATATTGTTCGAAATTAATGATGACAATGCCGAACTGCCTGAGCAAGACAGTAAATTCTATCAGAAAACATAAACTCGAACATTGGGATAAAAACAAGGAAAGCAATCGTGACTGGCTCGCTCTCAATATGATGACTGAAGGTAAGGCCGGTTTCAGAGCTTTCAACGACGGACCAAAAGATAATCGTGAATGTGATTTTATTAAATTACGTCAGATGCTCGCAGAAGGTCATGAATGGAATGATGAGCTTATTAACGCTATTTCTCCAAATGCTAAATAGGATTGAAAAATGGACAAATTAAAAATGGAAAAAATTAAATTAAACTTCACTCATGATAATGCTGTTGCTCAGATAATTCTCGATGACGGGAAGGGCAATGTTCTCGATTCGATGATGATGAAAGAGCTGCACAGCATTTTTCAGAAATTGCAGTCATATCATTTGATTAAACTAATAACCATCGAAGGTGCAGGTAAACACTTCTCTTTCGGGGCTTCTGTCTTCGAACACACAAAGGATCAGGCTCCGCAAATGTTGAGAGATTTTCATCAATTGTTCTATGATATAATTGATCTCAGCATCCCGGTTGCTGCCAAAGTAACCGGACAATGCCTCGGTGGAGGAATGGAGTTAGCTTTGATTACAAACTTTATTTTTGCCGATGCCACTGCAAAATTTGGTCAACCGGAAATAGTTTTGGGTGTATTTGCTCCTCCAGCATCAATCCTGCTACCAATGAAAATTGGTCAGGTTGCCGCTGAAGAGCTGCTTTTAACAGGTAAAGTGATAAGTGCTGAAGAAGCAAAGAATTTTGGCTTAATTTATAATATTTCTCAGGACAAAGAATCACTCAATATCTTTGTCGAAGAGTGGGTTGAGACAAATATTATCCCTAAAAGTGCATCCTCACTTCGGTATGCTGTAAGAGCAGGTAGAAAAGTGTTCAATGAAACATTGCTGACGAAACTTCCTGAATTAGAAAAATTGTTCATCGAAAAACTGATGGAAACTGAAGATGCAAATGAAGGAATCAATGCGTTCCTTGAAAAGAGAAAACCAATCTGGAAAAACATATAAACAAATTTTAAAACGGAGATTGTAATGGGTAGCAAAGAGTCAATTTTTCCAAAAGCCAGGATACCTTATGGAACATGGGGAAGTAGTTTTTTCCCGGCCTGGCAAATGTCCGCTATGGCAGAGGTCAACATAGGGCAATTCGCCGCAGAAGCTATGAGTTATATATTGGGGAAAAGGGATGTTCCTTTATCGGAATTGGATTATCTTGTGTCCGGTTCGACAATCCCGTGGCACTGGAAATTCTGGAATTCTCCGTTCCTGGCGCATTGTGCAGGGAAACGTGTGCCCGGCTATCATGTCGAACAGGCTTGTGCTACAGGTATGAAAGCTGTTTATCTAGCTGCTGCCGATGTACAGGGAGGAGCTGGGGACGTAGTCGGAGTCCTCACTTTCGATAGAACAAGTGATTCTCCTGTCGGAATTTTTCCCGAAAGAAGATCTTACGAACGTACAATTGCTTTATCGGATGTTTGGGATAATTTTGGCTTTGATCCGGCAACTGGTCAGGCTATGATAACAACAGCCGGAAATGCCGCAAGAAAATATAAATTAGACCGTAAAGAAGTCGATGAACTCACTTTTTATCGTTATAAGCAATACTTCAACGCTTTAGAAACCGGCATGCTTAAAGATGTGCTTGTTCCATTGGAAGTGCTAAACCTGCAAGGGAAACCTATCGGAAAGATTGATTCCGATGCTGGAGTGAGAAGTATTACAATGGAAGCATTGAGAGCTATGAATGAACTTGATACATGTATTACTTCAGGAACTCAGACTCATGCATCTGACGGAATGGCTACGCTGCTTGTTACTACTTCAGAGAAAGCAAAGGAGCTTAGCAAGAGACCTGAAATTGATATTCAGATCATTAGCAAGACGGAAGTCCGCACTCTGCCTGCATTGATGCCGGAAGCACCTGCTCTTGCAGTGAAGAAAATCCTTGCTGACACTGGATTGACCATGAATGACATGACCGTTGTTAAGGATCACAATCCTTTTGCACTGAATGATGCAATTTTTGCAAAGGAATTAAATTACGATTGGCATAAGATGAATAATACTGGTTGCCCGCTTGTTTGGGGACATCCACAAGGTCCTACCCTTACAAGGATAATAATAGAAGCCTTAGGTGAGACTGTTCGTCTGGGTGGAGGATATGCGCTAATATTCGGATGCGCCGCTGGAGACGTTGGAATTGCAGCAATTTTCAAAGTAACGGATGGGGGAAAATAATCATGACAAAGCAATTAAGACAGTCAACCCTCGAAACAATAGGCTTGGGAACGGTTCACAATATTTTTAGTTCTGGAAAACTTCCTGTTGATACTGATTCATTGGTAGATAAGATTTTCGGCCAATCCGGAAATCGTAAATCGATGGTTATTTCAGGTGCTAACGGCATCGTTGGTGCCGGTAAGCTGATGCAGTTAGGCTCAAGATTGAACAGCTACGGAATCCCTATTATAGCTTTGGATTTTCCCGGTGCTCCCGATGGAATTGGTCCTCAGTATCAGGGATTAGCCGGATCATTCGGCAAGCAGCAGGCTGATGACATTATGTCTAATGTTATCAGGTTGAACTATGACGGATCACGTCTTCCAGCAATACTGAAGGATCTTAAACCGGCATTTCTTCTCGAAGCAATTCCTGAAATTCTTGAAGTTAAAAAGAATCACTATAAAGTTTTTAGAGAGAATTTCGAAAATATTGAAATTCGTTCTGTTACATCAGGTTTTCCTGCCTCAGAACTTGGTGTTGGTATTGCTCATCCCGCTTTTCCGCATCAGATAAATAAAGTCTGGGAAATTGTAGAACCTGAGCCATCGGATATAACAAAGCTATTCTGGTCAATGGGCATGATTCCTCTCCGCGTGAAAGATAATTGGGCATTCGTCCTAGATGTGATTTTCTGCGGGTTGACTCTTTCCTGCTTGAGGTATAATCAGGCATCGAATATGCCTTATTGGAAGATTGATAAATATGTTCGTAAGTTTATGGGACCAAATCCCTTCCGCGCACATGACGTAATCGGAGCTAAGGGAGCCAACTTCCTTACCTGGTCATGCCTTGAGCATTTAAGTAAAATCTATGGTGATGTTTATAAGCCGACACCGTCACTTGTTGAACGTGTGGCTTCAGGACAGAATTGGTATCCAATGAATCATTTGAGACCAATTATTAATTCAGCAATTTCCGGTGATGAAATTGATGAATTCACTACTTGGGTGCTGGGTTCTCTGTTCCAGATGACATCATTGTTGATTCACGAGAACAGAAGCGATTTTGCTTCTCTGAATATTATTGGTGAAGTTTGTGCTCAATTCAGGCAAGGTGTTCTTGCCTCTGCCAGATCATTTGGTGCAGAAAAAACTATCGAAATAGTTGAGAAATATCATAAACTCCAGCCGTCTGCTGCCACCAACTCATGGCATAGAGATGCTTTCGAGAATATGGATGACAACAACTGGCAGCAGCTCTATGTTAATGCAGAACACGACGGGAATGTCGGAGTAATCACCATCGGCAGGGAAAGCTACAACGATGATGTCAATAATGAACTGAACAGAGCCATTGACTGGCTGAAAGCCGAAAATATTGATCGAGTCATTCTGACAGGAGATTTTCATCATACTACTCAGCTTGTCGGAGCAGATACATCGGAATTTTATCCCGCATTAAATGATTCGAACGAGGGCTACAGAGTTTCGTATCAATGGTCGCTTACTGCAAGAAGATTCTATGAAGAGTTCAAGAACTCGGTCGCATTCGTTAACGGGAAACGCTGTCTGGGAGGTATGCTGGAGCTATTCATGCATTGTCATTACATTGTTGCTCTCTCTGATTCTGATCTTGGTTCGCCGGAAGTAAACCTGCCCGTTGTCCCGGGAATGGAAATGTGCCATATTCCGTTCAGAAGAACATCTTCAAATAATCAGGTTAAGCTATTCAAACTTCTTTTAGAAGGAAGGAATGTAAAAGGTAAAGATTCTATAGGCTGGCTGACGGATTTTTCCGGTAACATGAATGAATGTATCCAAAGATGCTGGACGCTGGCTTCTGAAGGCGAATCTGCCCAACCCAAAAGAATAATTGAAAAAAATAGGGTAAATGTGATATTTGATGATAATTTGTCCATAACCGAGAATAAATCAATATTAGATGCTCGCAAAGCCATTTTGGATACGATTATCAGTAGTTGTTCAGTAGGATATTCAGAAGCAATTGATGTTCAGTCCAGACATTCGGCTGAATTTATGACTACTTCACATTGTAAATATGGTATGGTTGGATCTGAGTATTCTAAGGTCAGCGAAGTATAATAAATACATTTTTATTTCATAATTCAGATGTACTCCACCTCAAATATGGAGTACATCTTTTTATCCCGGATTATTATTCATTAGAAATAGATTAAAATGTTGAGATTCTGCTTCCAGTCTGTCATTCCTGCGATCACGAAGTAACAGCGAAGC
>CAYXFU010000039.1:0-30080 GCA_964464375.1 uncultured Hyphomicrobiales bacterium | reverse complement strand
GACCACCCCGTCACTTCGTGACACCCCTCCTTGGAAAGGAGGGGAAAAAGTAAGGCTGAATGTCTCCGGCTTGGCTCCGGGCATGTATTTTTTCCGGATGGGAGATAGAGTAAGCAAATTTATAAAGTTGTAGAAATTCAAAGGATGTGCTGAGCAACCTTAGGGAATCTGCCTCCACAAAGGCATTACAACAAAAAGTGGCTCCACCTGAAATGCTGGAGCCACTTTGATTAAGATTCTTAACATTGTTCAGGATTAATGTCTATATAGTTTTCAGATACTCCTTGAATGCGTCTTCCCATGTGGGAATTTCTATCCCAAGTTTGTAAGCCAGTTTATAATTGCTCATTGCAGAGAAATACGGTCTTTTTGCCGGCATATTGAAGTCATCCCTCGACACAGGATACAAAACTGTATTGATCCCTGTTAGTTTAACAATAAGTTTTGCCCATTCGTAGCGGGAGGCATAACCTGTATTTGTTAAGTGGAATCTACCTCTCATATCCTTTTGAATAGCCAGATCTGCAACTTCCACAACGGTTCGCGTCCATGTAGGCACCGATACTTCGTCGCAGGAAATTCTGATATGCTCTTTGGTGGCTATCCAATCCATGAGTTTATTGAAGAAATTCTGTCCTTTGCCAAATAACCAGCTGGTTCGGAAAATCAAAAAATTATCCATCTCTTCGGTCAGAAATAACTCACCTATATACTTACTCTTACCATACATATTGATTGGTTTGGTAATATCTTCCTCAGTATAAAGTCCTGTATTCTTAGTTCCATCGAACACATAGTCCGTGCTGAAATGAACAACCTTTGTTCCATATTTAGCCGCTGCTTCAGCAATATTTTTGATTCCCAAAGCATTTACCTTGAAAGCTGAATGATAATCCTTTTCGGAACCATCGACATCAGTATAAGCCGCAGTGTTCAGAACAACATTTGGAAGATGCGCAGAAATGCAGTCGAATACTTTTTTGCGATCGGCTATATCGAAATCCTGAATATCAAATCCATTAAATTCTTCACCTTTCGATGTAAGATATTCTGTGAATTCCAGTCCAAGCTGACCCCTATTACCAAGAATTAGATATTTCATATAAAAAACAATCTATTATAATAAACCATTATCAAAATCATCAACAATATTCAGACAATACTTCTTGTAATCGCAATCGGGTAATCCATTAACATGCTGTAAATAGTCCTCTTTCGAAATGAAATTAAGAACAAGAGCTATTTCCTCCAGGCAGGCAATCTTCCTTCCTTGCCTCTGCTCTATAGCTCGAATAAAATTACTCGCATCAATCAGATTTGATGGAGAACCTGTGTCGAGCCATGCAACACCTCTGCCTATAATTTCGACACCTAATGATGATTTCTTTAGGTATTCTTTGTGAATATCCGTTATTTCTAGTTCTCCGCGATCGCTGGGTTTTAGATTTTTTGATATTTTAATAACTTCATTACTAAATATATAGAGTCCGGGAATGGCATAATGCGATTTCGGATTCGTCGGTTTTTCTTCTATACTGATAACCTTACCTGTTTTATCGAATTCTACAACACCATAGTTTTCGGGTTGATCGACACGATAAGCAAAGACAGTTCCACCTGTGTTTTTAGAAAGTGCATCGTGGAAGAAATTCAATTTCCCGTAAAACAGGTTATCGCCCAATATAAGACAAACCTGATCCTGTCCGATAAACTCTTCCCCCAGAATGAAAGCCTGAGGCAATCCTTCGGGCTTAGGCTGAATCTTATAGCTGATATTTATTCCCCATTGCTTACCAGAGCCAAGAAGCTTTTCATAATTTGGGATGTCCTCAGGAGTTGAGATGATAAGAACATCTCGAATACCGCCAAGCATAAGAGTAGCGAGAGGATAGTAAATCATAGGCTTATCGTAAATTGGCTGAAGCTGTTTGCTTGTGACGGTTGTCAATGGGTAAAGTCTTGTGCCTTTTCCGCCAGCGAGTATAATACCTTTGTTTGTCATAATTTGTTATATTTATGGTTTAATTCTGAAAATATCCGATTCGGGTTTAGCTAGCCATTCTTCCAAAGTTTGTGCTTCATTATCCTTTTGAGAAATGATTGGATTTTCAATCCCCCAATTAATATTTAATTTAGGATCGTTCCAACGGATAGCTCCTTCGCCTGTTTTGTTCCAGTGAGCAGTACATTTGTACTGTACTTCCACCCAATCGCTCAATGCGGCAAATCCATTAGCAAAGCCGGCAGGAATCCAGAGCATTTGTCTGTTGGATTCACTTAATTTAAATTGAGCGTGTTCACCCAAAGTCGGTGAATTCTTCCGGAGATCCACTTCAACAACCAAAGCTTCACCACGAGTAACGCGGATTAACTTTCCCTGAGGCGAATCCCATTGGAAGTGCATACCACGCACAACACCTTTTCGAGAACCGGAATGATTGTCCTGTACAAATGGCTCATTGATACCAAAATCGAGCAAATCCTCGGCTTTATACGATTCCATAAAGAACCCGCGGTCATCCTCAAAAAACGAAGGCTCAAAAAGCATCAACCCATTTAATTTTTCATCTAATAATTTTAAACCCATTTAATAATTCCGTTAATTAATACAATACAAATACAGAAAAGTTCAATTTTAAAAAATATTAATCATTTTAACAAAGAATCAAAAATTAAGAAATAGATATTATAAGTGGATTCTTATAAAGGAGGTGGCGTGAAAGACAGACTTGATAAACATTCTAAATAAATGTAAAAATCCAAACCTAATGAATATTGGATTCTCAATTCGCTATGCTCCTTCAGAATGATATGTTCAATTGTAAATGCACTGTCTGCTGTCCCTAAAGTAGGAACGCATTGTAACGTCTAACTAAGAAATTTAGAAAAAGCACAAATACAATTGTAATTTTAGTTAATATTTTGAATCAACTTTATTAATAAAATTAGTAATTAAGAAAAAAAATGCACACGTAAACATGAAAGTAGAAAAAATAATAAAATCAAAACTATCTTGGTAAAACCATTTCCAATCAGAAGAAGTAAGGAAATGATATGTTTCCTTACTAAAATTTTTTTGCGCAGATAAAGGATACAAATAAATATTATACCATTGATTTGGTAGATGTTTAATATACAAAAATGCAGAACTTGCTGTTATTCCAATTAATACTACGATATTCAATAAAGAGGATAATTTTATAGAAGAAAACCATAAATGTAAGGATAATATAGGAACTGCAGCAATTACTACAATTACGGAGCTTAAGACCATATAAGCAAGATCATTAATTGTTAAGCTAAAATGTACTCCGAAAGAAGACATATAATACTGTCTTAATGAAATTACAATTATGCCAAGGATTAATAATGCAAATAAATTATATAGAATTACAACGGATAATTTTGAAAAAAAGAACATCGACCTTTTAATAGGTAAGGTATATATTGCTCTTTTAGTATTATTAGAAAATTCCAATTTATACAATTTCGAAGCAAAAAAGGAATTAATTAATGGAAAGGAAATAAATAAAAATATTTTTAGGTGCAAATCATAAATTAATTTATCCGAATTTAATGCTATTACGTGTTCTTCGATATTCATCAGGTTAATAAAATATGTAAAAGCGACACTAATTAATGTAATAATAAGAACAATAAGTGATAATTTGATGTGATTGAGTTTTAATAGTTCACATTTAGTACACGCAACATAATCCTTAAAAGCAATTAATATTTCCCCTAAACTAACTTTCTGTTTATAGATATTATTAAATTTATTCATTTATGGCGATTAATCAATGAAAAAAGCACTTTTATAAATAGATTCGAGTTTTTCAATACTATTATCAAATTTCCTATTTTCGACAATTTTGCCATTATCCATAATGCAATAATTTGTACAAAATGAATCAGCTTCGTTTAATAAATGAGTTGAAATAACTATAGTTGTACCATTGTTTTCATTCAAATCAATTAGAATTTTTTTCAAATTAATAACAGCACCTGGATCAAGTCCATTAAATGGCTCATCTAATACAATTAATTTTGGATTTGATAATAAAGAAGCAGCAATGTTAAGTTTTTGCTTCATACCAGCCGAAAACATTTTATATTTTTTATTGTTGTTTTCTATTCCAACTATATCAAAAACTTCTTTAATCCTTTTTTCTGTAATATTTCTATAAAGGCATTGAATTTTTAGATTTGAATAACCGCTTAAATTCTCATAAAAAGTGGGATAATCAACTGAAAAATAAGAATTTTTAAATATTTCTAAACTATTTTCTTTATAATTTAGGCCATCAATAATGACACAACCTTTCTGAGGTTTATAAAGATTGGCAAGTAAATATAACATTGTTGTTTTACCCATGCCATTGGGCCCAATAACACAAGTGATAGAACTAGGTTCAATTTTTATATCATTTAAAAATAATTCAAATTTACCAGTCGGGTACTTATATAAAATATTGTTAAATTCTATTGACATAATATTGTTATTAGCAATTGAGCCCTGATTGAATATAAAGATAGTAAATGCACTTATCAGTCTGATTAAATGAACCTCTTATTCAGAGCCAAATTATAAAAATCATTACCAACTTTGAAACCATTTGCCAATTGCTACTAATACATCACCAACTTTGTGCGCAGCATTAGCAATTCCTTTGGCGACTGCAGAATAAGCTGAAGCTGTTAAAGCTGGATCTGTAGGATGTGTTTTTGCCCAATCAGCATCATATTGTGCTCTAGTTTTACATGGAATATCATGCTGTATCGTACCGCTAGAATCGTGAGAAAAACCAGACAATTCATAATCTGTTCTAATGCTAGAATCAACTTCATGCCAATAAACCAAACTATATCTAAGAACTGAACAATATACTAATACATCTTCCTTTTCATTAGAATTAAAGCTAACACTAAAACTATTATTAATGATATTTGTTTCAATTGTTTTAAGAGTATCGACCCAACTTTGAATCGATTTTAACATACCAATGCTATCAACTAGCATATAATTTAAAATGGAATTTTTAAAATTAGCACTGATCAGGCTTTCAGAATTTTGAACGGCTAATTCTTCATAAGTGAGTGGAGGATTATAGAATGGATTTCTTATTTGGTTATATAATATATTTTTATCTTGACAGTATCCCTTAATAAAAGCAAAGTCAGCAATGCGAATACAAACACTATCCTTAAATTCATTCCAAGTTTGATAATACATATTTGTGCTTTCTCTTGAAATATAGAAGTCCAAAGCTGTATTATGTTTAAGACCTATGGAATCATAAGGGTTTTGTTGATTACTTGGATTAATATTGCCTCTAGGGAACCAGTTATAGGTTAACCAATCTACGTTTTGTATTGTTATTAAGTTTGTTTGAATTGGATTATTCAAATCCTTCTTATTAGAACATGAGACAAAGAACAAACATATAGAAAAGCTAAAAAATAAAAATTTCTTGAAATGCATAGAAACCTAATTAATAAATAATGAAATAATAATAAACAAAGTTAGGAAAAAAAAAGGTAATAGACAAATAAGGCATTTTTTAAAATTATGTATACTGAGGGTAGGTTTAAATATATCGATTGTAAACTATTACTATCATTTTGTTAAATCTTTTCAAACAGTAATATTATTTGTAACAATCTTGGTACTCAATTGATTAAATTTTAATTCAATCAAAACATTACCTTTTGGCACGTTGATTGCTGAAATACCGCTTCCTGACTCCCTCTCCACTCGTGGGGAGGGCTGGGGTGAGGTCGTAGCTTTGTATTTCGTTTCTAACATTGGCTCAATACATCAATAATTCTATTGACAATAAACCAATTTACAATACTACTCTTTCAAGTTCATTAAGTGATGGATTTATGTTGTTCAACGCTGTAGATTCTGTTTACAAACCTTTCCCTGTTCTTTTTAATTATCAGATTTCAAACTTCGGGAATAATATTTTCGCTCCTAACGGAGAAGCTGAACTGCTGTTAGATTCAAATAATAAATCTATAAAAGAAGTAGCATCAGTAATAAGTAGTTTTGCCCCTTTGAAAAATGGAATCCCAAGTAATGCAAAACAGGGTGGAGTGGTCGTGTCATTCTCAGCAACTCCAAGCAATTTTGCACCAAAGACAACGAACTTTGTGAATATCAGATATTCAAGAAATTTCTTGACAACGAAGGAAGAGGAGTCACTCAGCATCTACAAATGGGATGAATCCAATATTAAGTGGTCATTGCTCGCTAGCTCAATCGATACTGCTCACCAGATAGTAACAGCAGCAATCACTTCCGATGGCACCTATGCTGCATTTGCTACATACATAGCTGCCGGAGTAAATGAGAATAACGAAATTAATTATTTCGGTCTCGATGCTTATCCTAATCCTGTTACTACTAACTCAAAAATTGAGTTTTATCTGCCCGCCTCCGGTCAGGCAAACCTGAGTTTATATAACTCTCTTGGACAGGAAGTATTGAGTTTAGCTAATACTTATTTGGCTGATGGCAAGCATTCTTATAATATGAATATGAGTAATCTTGAAAATGGTGTTTATTATATCAAGCTAACGGTTGGTGATAAATTATCAACAAAGAAGATTGTTTTGATTAAATAATTTTCATAACAGGTACGATTGCAAGAAATTCTGACTAAAACAAAGTGAAGAATCGAAGGTTATTTGAAGAACGGATTCTTCACTTTGTTCAGAATAACATCTAGAAATTAATTTCCCAACACCTTCATGCTATGTAATAATCGATTGGTAGAGGCTTAATAAATCTAATCGATGTTTTTGGTGAAAAAACCCCAAAGAAATTTTTTCCTGTCAGCAAACGCTGTTCTTTCTGCTTGCTATTTTTCATCATTTTCTTTCGTCAACTTGAGCACCACTTTTTTTATTTGCTATATTATTAGTAATTTAAAATTCATTGTTTTCTAATATATAAAATCAAATGAACGAAAAGATATTAACCGATAGATATGATATAAATGTTAGGTTCGGAGAGACCGACGCAATGGGCGTTGTTTGGCATGGGAACTATCTCAAATTCTTCGAGGACGGGCGTGAATCCTTTGGCAGAAGTTATGGTCTTAAATATCTGTGGATATTTGAGAATGGATTTTATACTCCGATTGTCAGTATAAAATGCGACTATAAGAAACCTCTTTACTACGGCGAAGACGCTTATGTCATTACAAGATACAGAGACTGCGAAGCGGCTAAAATTCAATTTGAATATGAAATCCACAGATCATCGGACGATGTTATTCTTGCGATTGGTGAATCTCTTCAAGTATTCATCACCCACGAGCATGAGCTGATCCTAACATCACCTCAATTTTTTCTTGAATGGAAGAAGAAGTATTTGGGTTAAGATCAATTATGAACGTTTACATTGAATCCGATAATATTATCTCACCACTTGGTTTCACTACCGAACAGAATTTCTCTGCTTTACTGGAATGCCGCTCCGGAATTAAATTCCATAAGGACAAAAAGTATTCCCAGAATGACTTTTATGGTGCGATTATAGATGATATCTCTTTAGACGATCATTTCTCGGAAATGGCTGATCCCATTGTCTATACACGATTCGAGAAACTCTGTATAAGTTCAATTACCGGAGCATTAAAGCAATCTTCAATCGATGTTTCTTCTGATCGTACTGTCATTATTCTATCGACAACAAAAGGAAATATTGATTATCTCTCTGAGTCATCCGAAGATATGAATCCTAAGGTCTATCTTTGGAATACGGCAAAATTTCTGAAGGAATATTTCAAATCCCGGAATGATGTTTTAGTTGTTTCAACTGCATGTATTTCCGGTATTTCAGCTCTATTAATGGGACAAAGGCTGATTCAATCAGGTATTTACGATAATGCAATTGTATGCGGATGCGACATATTCAGCTCATTTGTGATGTCTGGATTTCAGTCATTCCAGGCAATAAGCTATTCTCCATGTAAACCATTCGATGCGGACAGGTCTGGTATTACCCTGGGTGAGGGCTGTGGGACTTTGATTATCACAAATAATCAACCGGTAAACAGGAAGAAAAATATAAAAATCAGCGGCGGAGCTATCTCGAATGATGCGAATCATATATCAGGTCCATCGCGAACAGGTGACGGATTGACTAAAGCTATCGATAAAGCTTTAGGTGAAGCCGTGGTTTCTCCAAATGTAATTGATTTTATTTCAGCTCACGGCACTGCAACACCATACAATGATGAAATGGAAGCCATTGCTTTTGCTACATCAGGATTGTTGAAATCATCAGTTAATAGTCTTAAAGGTTATTTCGGTCATACACTCGGTGCGGCAGGGACTATCGAATCGATTGTAACGCTCGAATCAATGAGACAGAATATGGTTATCAAGAGTATAGGATATGAGACATCAGGTGTTTCGCAGGAATTGAATATAGCAAAATCGAATATTCAAACAAAATTAACCCATTGTCTGAAAACTGCATCAGGTTTTGGTGGCGGCAATGCAGCAATAGTTTTTTCAAAAGTAGAAAATGAATAGCAGGATTACACAATATTGCATAATAAGGAATGGAAAGATTTTTCTCAATGGAGAAGAGTTTTTCTCTAATGATAATGCCGAGTCACCACTTTTATTCTTCAAATCATCATTGAAGCATTTGAATCTATCCTATCCGAAATTCTACAAGATGGATTCATTAAGCAAGCTTGCTTTCTTAGCATCTGAAGTTATTTTGATCCAGGACAGAGTACAAGAAATCATTCCAAATGATAGAGTGGCAGTAGTTCTATCCAATTCCGTTTCATGTCTTGATACAGATATTGAGTATCAAAAGACAATTTCTGATAGGAATAACTACTATCCAAGTCCCGCTTTGTTCGTCTATACTTTGCCAAACATTATGATTGGTGAAATTTGCATAAGAAATAAATATCAGGGAGAGAATATTTTCTTCTGTTCAGAGGCTTTCAATGCCGATCTGATCCATTCTTATGTAAATATGCTGCTTCAGACTAACAAGGCTGATAAGTGTATCACAGGATGGATAGATTTTTTGGGGAATAGCTATGAATCAGTTTTGTTCTTGATTGAAAGAGAAGGAAATAGCAATACTATTGAATTTAATGTTGAAAATTTAAACAAATTATATAAAGGAATTTAAAATGGATGAATTAATTTTAAAAGTGAAGAACGAGATTATTACTGCACTTAAGCTGGAAGGAATGACACCGGACGAAATCGATACAGATGCACCTCTCTTCAACGAAGGACTTGGTCTGGATTCGATCGATGCACTTGAGCTGATTGTCTTGATGGATAAGAACTACGGAATAGTTGTTGAAGATCCTAAGATTGGCAAACAGGCTCTGGAATCAGTCAGAACTATGACAGATTTTATTAAGAATAATAGAAAATACTAGGAATGTCCCGTAGAATTTTTGTAACCGGTATTGGGATTATTTCTGCAATCGGAGGAAATGTACCCGAATGTCTTAATTCGTTGATGAATTCAAGGCATGGGATCGGTATGGTTACACTGCTGGATACAATTCACAAAGACTTTCCATTGGGTGAGATTAAATTTACAAATAAGCAACTTTGCGAAATTGCCGGTCTTACCGATGATGAAACACTTACCAGGACAACACTTTTAGGGTTGATTGCGGCAAAAGAGGCATTAAAGAATTCCGGAATTGAAAATGTTAGTGATACCAGTATAGGATTCATTTCCGGTACTACAGTTGGTGGAATGAGCCGGACTGAACTGGCTTATGACAAAACTATACCCGGGAAAATAATAGGCACTCATGATTGCGGTGAAAGTACTAACAGAATTGCATCAATTCTTGGTATTAATGGATATTCAGCAACAATCAGCACAGCATGCTCTTCTTCAGCAAATTCGATAATGCTGTCTGCACGGATGATTCAAAATGGATCCCTGGATAGAGCTATTGCCGGAGGAACAGATTCACTATCGCGATTTACACTAAACGGATTCAATTCTCTGATGATACTAGACAAGGATCATTGCAAGCCATTTGATGCAGAACGCAGAGGAATAAATCTTGGCGAAGGTGCAGCATATCTTGTACTGGAATCCGAAGAGTCATTAGCAAAATCGAACAGAAAACCACTCTGCGAATTGAAGGGCTGGGCGAATGCTAACGATGCCTACCATCAGACAGCTTCATCTCCGGATGGGAATGGAGCTTATCTTGCAATTTCAAAAGCAATAATTAAAAGCGGACTTAATCCTGAAGACATTGATTATATTAATGCACATGGAACCGGTACCGACAATAATGATTTATCCGAAGGAATTGCGATTGAAAGAATATTCGGCAACAAAGTTCCACCGATAAGCTCTACGAAACCACTCACTGGTCATACTCTTGGAGCCTCTGGTGCTATCGAGGCAGTTCTTTCAGTTTTAGCGATACAAAACAAATTGATTTATCCGAATCTGAATTTCAAAACAAAAATTCCTGAACTTACTTTCACTCCAAACACAGAGTTAAAAACTAATGCGATCGTCAGGAATGTTCTGTCAAATTCGTTTGGTTTCGGTGGTAATAATACTTCACTAATATTTTCTGCGATTGACTGATATGAGCGTATTCATCAAAGGAATAGGGCTGATTGCTCCAAATTGGGATTGTGAGAATAAGAAGTTTCACATCAATCCCGGTGCTAATCCTATGCCCTATCTGACATGCCTGGAGCCGGATTATAAGAAGTTTATTAATCCTGTTTCAATCAGGAGGATGAGTAAAATTTTAAAGATGGGTACTGCTTCAGCTAAAATTGCTCTCAATGATGCCGGATTGGATAATGTTGATGCTATAGTGCTTGGAACTGGCTTCGGATGCTTCAGTGATACAACAGTTTTCCTTGATGCAATGTTAGATAACGCCGAAAAACAGCTTACACCAACAGCTTTCATCCAATCGACTCACAATTCAGTAAATTCTCAGATAGCTTTGATGCTGAAGTGTAATGGATATAATTATACTTATTCTCATGGCGGTTTATCTTTTGAAAATGCCCTTACCGATGCTATGATGATGTTGAATGACAAAGATGCTGAAAATGTTTTGGTAGGTGGTTTTGATGAAATTACTGATCTGATGTACAATTCTATGAAGTCTGCCGGTTGGTGTGTAGGCGATACTATCTTTGGAGAATCATGCGGAATGTTTGTTTTAACAAATGTTGAATCCGATTTCAATTACTGCAAAATTGATGATATCCGTACCTCAACAACTGAGGTAGATTTCGGTAGAAATATTTTTAGATTTTTAGAGGATAACAATCTTCATATTAATGATCTGGATCTAATCCTTGAAGGATCAACAGATACAAGATGGTTAACAGAACAAAAACTGGCTCCAGACGTACCTTTATTTGAAATGTGGAAGCACATAACAGGTGAATCAATGACTGCTACCGTTGACGCTCTGAATTTTGCCGCTTCAATAATTAAAACACAACAAATACCTGATGAACTTGTTATCAAGGGTAGAATCAAAAGCAAATATGAAAAAGTTCTGATTTTGAATAACTTCAGAAATCGCACTCAATCACTGACACTGGTATCAAAATGCTAAATTACAGAAAAGTTAATTTTGTCTTAGCTATGAACTTGGCTATTACTTTCCTCTTCTTTCAGAGTTTATTCTTTACTGTATTCATAATTGTAGCCTGGATTTATATTTGTGCTACGATATTCGGAGTATTTTCTATTAAAGCGGGGTACTTTCTCAAAACTTACTGCTCCATTAAAACAAAAGAAAGAATAACAGCTCTCACTTTTGACGATGGAATCGACACAGAATTAACCCCAAAGATACTCGACATACTTGCAAAATATAATATTAAAGCAACTTTCTTTATTGTTGGCAAGACTATTGACAAGAATCTGGGAATTGTCGGAGAAATATTAGATAAGAACAAAGATATATTAAACAGGATAATTTCTGAAGGACACCTGGTCGGCAATCACACATATAAACATTCTCCGACATTAACACTGAATGGTGCTGATATTATTAAATCTGAACTTGAATTAACTCATAAATTAATTTATAACATTACAGGAAAGCAAATCCGGTTCTTCAGACCACCTTATGGGGTGACAAATCCTTCAGTCAAAAGGGCTGTGAATCAGATGGGATATGACGTAATAGGCTGGTCTGTTCGTTCTCTCGATACAACACTGGCACCTGAGCGGGTTATGGCGAGAATTAAGAAGAAACTTAAACCGGGAAGTATTGTTCTCCTTCACGACAACAGAGCAAACACGACTGAACATTTATCAGAGTACATAGATTATATTTTAAGCCAAAACTATCGGATAGTCAGGCTGGATGAATTATTAGGAATCAATGGATATGATAATTAGAAAAGTAATACAAGTAGTAATATTCGTCATTTTCTTAACTCTTGATTTATCGGCACAGGCAAATCAATTCAAGGATATGAAGGATATAGAGGGATTTAAGAAGAAATTTGAAGCAGTTTCTAAAACGATTGTTACAATTCAAAGCAGTTTTTCTCAGGAAAAGAACCTGAGTGTGATATCTGAAGTAGTTAAGTCGAAGGGAAAGTTCTATTTTAAGAAGGAAAACCTATTAAGATGGCAGTATGACAAACCATACAGCTATGTGATTGTGTTCAACGGTGATAATATTTTGATAAAGGACAGCAAAAAATCGAAAGTTCTGAACACACAGTCAAATGACATGTTCCGTAAAATCGCTGAGATTATGTCAATGAGCCTGCAGGGAAATGTACTCAATTCAAAGGAATTCAAGATAACATTCTTAGAGAATGACACACAATTTTTACTAAAACTATTTCCTCAGAATAAAAATATGGCGGCATTTCTCAAAACGATAAATATGTACATCAGCAAAAAGGATTATTCAGTCATGAAACTCGAATTAGCTGAACCATCAGGCGATTACACAAAAATTGAATTTATTGACAGAAAAGTAAATGAGAGTATATCCGATGAAAAGTTTAGTATTAAGTAGCTTCATACTCTGCATATTTCTGATCTCATGCACCGGCTCGAAATATTCGGGATATGAGTTCATTCCTATAGCTAAAGAAGCTGTTTCATACAAACCTATTTTCCCTGATTCTGTTCAAACAGTAAAATTCAAATCAGAGATAAATATTTATAAAAATTACCTTACAGGATTGCTGATTGTTAAGAAGGAATCGGATAGTTCCCTGCGAACAATTCTTCTAACTGAAATGGGGATAAAGCTTTTTGATCTTAATGTAAAAAATAATTCTTATATTATAAATTTTGCAATTGAGCAAATCAACAGACAGGATTTATTTGATCTGATAGCACAGGACGTTAGGCTTATTTTTACTGATTATTTAAAGAACAAAAGAATTGATCTTTTTGCTGACAATAAATCGGATTTAAGATTATTAAGGATTAACAACTTCGGATCGTGGCTTTATCACTATTTTGATGCTGATAAGCCTTTCATTAAGAGAATTGAGTCGGCTACCGGTAAAAATCCGGAAATAGAGCTCACAATTGAGTATTCTAAGGACTCAATACCGGAAAAACTATACTTAAAACATAGGGATTTTGATATAGAATTAGGATTGGAGGTATTGACTGATGACTAATAACAATGAAAATTTCTATAAAATAACCGGAATGGATATCATGGATGCTGAGGATAATGTTAGTCTATTGATTAAGTTCAATCCCGAGCATAATGTATTCAAAGGTCATTTCCCGGATCAGCCTGTAGTTCCTGGAGTGTGTCTGATTGAAATAATAACCGATTGTCTTTCAGGATTGATGAGAATGCCTTGTAAGCTTGTAGAATCAGATTATATCAAGTTTTTAAAACCAATTATTCCTAATACAGCAGATACTTATACACTTAATATTGCTTTACATAAATTAAGTGTAGATGAAGTGATTGTTGAAGCCATTATCAATATTTACTCTACAAAATATTTAAAGTTTAAGGGAATATTCTCTCGATTGTCCGCATGAATTTCAAATGACAGAACTGAAAAAATACCATGATATAATCGATGAATTAAAGTGCTGTGTTATTGTTCCCAGCTATAACAATGACAGAACTTTGGAATCAGTTCTTAATAAAATCAAAATCTATACTTCTAACATAATTGTAGTAAATGATGGCTCAACTGATGATACCCGCAACATACTCAACGGGTTTACAGATTTAAAGATAATACATTTTGATTCAAATCAAGGCAAAGGATCTGCATTGCTTGCAGGATTTAAAAAGGCATCCGAACTTGGTTATGAATATGCCATAACAATCGATTCCGATGGGCAGCACTTTCCTGAAGACATTCCTAGTTTTATTGAAATGATAATTGAATGTCCAGGCTCGCTGATAGTGGGCGATAGAAACATGGAGCAGGCAGGAATCCCGGGAAAAAGCTCATTCGGGCATAAGTTTTCTAATTTCTGGTATGCTGTCGAAACTGGCATTAAGTTACCGGATACTCAATCTGGATACAGACTTTATCCACTGAAAGCTCTCAACAAGATAAACTTCTATACAAAGAAATTTGAATTTGAAATCGAAGTGCTGGTAAGAGCTAATTGGCATGATATCCCGGTTATGTCAGTTCCTGTATCGGTAAAGTATTTCCCTAAAGTAGAACGGGTTTCGCACTTCAGACCGTTTAAAGATTTTGCCAGAATCAGCATTCTTAATACAATTCTTGTAATTATAGCTTTGCTTTGGATAAAACCCTTATTTGTTTTCAAGAGTCTAAACAAAGAAAATATAAAGAAGTTTGTAAAAGAACAGATTCTCAAGAATACAGAATCTAATATTCGTTTATCATTTGCAATAGCTCTTGGTGTTTTCTGTGGAATTGTCCCTATTTGGGGTTGGCAAATGATAGTTGCTGTTTCTCTTGCCCATTTCTTCAAATTAAACAAGATAATTGTCCTTACATCTTCAAATATCAGCATCCCACCTATGATGCCTTTCATATTGTACTTAAGCTATATCACCGGTGGTTATATCCTTGGCAATCCTAACGGAATTAAAAATTTTGAAAACTTAATCTCCATAAATTTTTTAAAGTACGAATTAGTTCAGTATGTTATTGGTAGTTTTGCGTTTGCATTAATCGCTGCAGGTGGTTTTTTCATAATTAGTTATTTGATATTCATGATTTTTCGAAAGAATTACAGATAATAAAATGGGCGAAATATTTTTCAAAATATATCAGTTTTTCAATAAACACAAGGCAATTTTTGTCGGATTTGTGTTGATTACTTTCCTAGCTTCATTGTTCCTGGCATCTAAGATTCAATATGAAGAGAATATAGCAAAACTTCTACCGGACTATAAAAACATGGATAAGTTAAGTCTGGTATATCGGAACAACAATTATTCCGATAAAATAATTGTTAATATTTCATTCACCGATAGTTCAAGATTAGCTCCTGATGAGCTGATTACTGTTGGTGATTCACTGACCAAGAGGTTAGAAACTGATCTAAAGCAATATATAAAAAAGGTAATCTACGAAGTAAATCCTGACTTTTTGAATGATATTTTCACTGCATTCAATGCCAATCTGCCCATCTATCTTGATTCGTCGGATTATTCAAAGATTGATTCACTTTTGACTGGGGAGAATGCTTCACTAAAGATGGATGAGGTTTATAGGACAATAACATCCCCAGTGGGCGCATCTTTATCAAAATATATGATGCTGGATCCACTTGGGATAACATTTCTAGCGGTACAGAAACTGAATTCACTTCAGGAAATAGATGATTTCACGATTTACAACAGCCGTATTTTCGCTAAGGATAAGAAGAATCTGCTTCTGTTCATCAGTTCAGCTAATCCATCGAACGAAACATCCAAAAATTCAGAACTAATTACCGGAATAGATAAGATAAAAGCTGAAATTCTAAAAGAGTTCAAATCCAAAATAAATATCGATTACTATGGATTGATTCCGGTTTCGGTCGGCAATGCAAGGCAATTAAAGCAGGATATTATATTAACGGTTTTCCTTTCCTTTTTTGGAATAATTATTATAAATTTCGTGGCTTTCAGGAGTATTAAAGCAGCATTTTTGGCTTTCCTTCCTGCTGTGTACGGTGGTGCCATTGCATTGGGAATGATTTATCTCCTGAAAGGTCAGGTTTCAGCAATTTCTCTGGGAGTTGGTTCAATTATACTTGGAATCATAGTTGACTATTCGCTTTATGTGATAAGTTACTATCAGCAAAAGAAGTCGATCGAAACTGTAATCAAGGATATGTCGTTCACAATCATAGTTTGCGCTCTTACAACAGTTGCGGCATTTTTCTGTTTGTTGTTTGTTAAATCTAAAGTTCTTAGCGACTTAGGTCTTTTCGCAGGATTCAGTCTTATTGGGGCGGCATTTTTCGCAATTGTAATTCTGCCACATTTGATTAAAAATATTTCAACATTAAAGCCTGATTTCAAATTTATCCAGCGTATAACAAACTATCGGTATGAAAAGAATAAAATTGTTATATTAGTCTTAATTCTGTTAACGATAATCAGCCTCTTCTATGCCAGGAGTGTAGCTTTCGAACCCGATTTGTCGAAAATGAACTTCGTTACTCAGACACTTGCCGTTGCCGAGAATAAGATAACAAATGTATCAGGAGCCAGAACGAAGACTATTTTCCTTATATCAATTGGAAACAATCTTCAGGATGCATTGACGAAAAATGAAGCTGTGAGTGCACAGCTTGATGAATTGAAGAGTCATAAGATTGTCCGAAGTTACTCAGGTCTTAACGGACTGATTCTGTCAGATTCACTGCAGAAAATAAAAATTAAACGTTGGAATGAATACTGGACTGAATCAAAGAAGGCGAAACTTAAGCAAACGATTGAAATGAAGAAAATTGAGTATAAATTCAAATCTGATGCTTTTAATGAATTCTTTGCAATGCTCGATAAGCACTATCAACCTATAGACACAAGATCTGTCAACATTCTGAATTCCACAAATTTGCAGGATAAAATATCATTCATCGATTCAAAGGTAATCATATCTACAATCATAAAAGCAGATTCTGTAAACAAAGCATCCATTCTGAGCAAATTTGACAGCAATCCGGATTCATTTATATTCGATAAACAGCAAATCACAAGAAGTCTTGTCAGTGAGATTAAGACTGATTTTGAGACATTGGTTAATTTATCTCTTATCGTTGTTACGATAATTCTGATTTTATCATTTGGCAGATTAGAAACCGGACTGATTGCCGCTATACCGATGTTTCTGAGCTGGTTGATAACTCTTGGATATATGGGTGCAACCAAAACAAGCTTCAATATTTTCAATATCATAATTTCAACATTTATTTTTGGATTAGGCGTTGATTACAGTGTTCTGATGATGCGTGGACTGACGCAGAAATTCAAAACAGGCATTGATGATATGCCTTCATATAGAAAAGCAATTCTTACGTCCTCATCGACAACAATCGTAGGTGTAGCAGTATTGGGATTTGCGAAGCATCCTTCATTAAATTCAATATATTTGATATCAATCATTGGCATGGTTGCAGTAGTAATTATCTCTTATGCCATAGAGCCATTGCTCTTTAATCAGCTAACACACCATCGTGGAAAGAAACGATTTCTTCCCATGACACTTTTTAACTTCATCTGGACTTTCATAACCTATATTATTTTCTTTACCGGCAGTATGCTTGGTATAATATTAGGCTTTTTTATTTTTGGTATAATCCGCACCAAATCGAGTTTTAACTTTAGGAAGAAGCTATTTCATAAAGCGATATATAATCTTATGAAAGTTGCATATTACAACAGTGTTCATATTCCGAAGACATTGCATGGATATTATCCCGAGATATTCGATAAACCGCGACTGATTATTTGTAATCATCAGTCCCATGTTGATCTGCTTTTTCTATTATCCATTAGTCCTAAAATAGCAATGCTAACCAACGATTGGGTGTGGAATAGTCCTGTGTTCGGCAGGGTTGTTAAATTTCTGGAATTCTACCCGACAACGATGGGAGTTGAGAATAGTTTCGAAAAACTGCATACCCTTGTTAGTCAGGGTTATTCTATTTTAGTTTTCCCGGAGGGAACTCGTTCTCAGGATTATAAACTGCAACGCTTCCACAAAGGTGCATTCTTAATAGCAGAAATGATGAAGCTGGATATTCTTCCGATAATGCTCCACGGCACAGGCAGATGCGTTACAAAGGGAGAGATACTTGTGAGAAGAGGCATAATTGATATTAAGTTTCTAGACCCGATTAAATATGAAGATTATTCCTTAGATAAGGATTATCGCGAAGTTACAAAGGATATTTCTAAATATTATAAAGATGAATTTGCTAAATTCTCAGCTGAAACTGAAGGACCTGAATATTTCACAGATGTTCTAATTAAGAATTATATATACAAAGGTCCGGTGCTGGAGTGGTACTTGCGTTCAAAGCTTATGATGGAGAACAATTATGATCCATTTAACGAACAATTGCCAAAGACAGGTAAAATTCTGGATATTGGCTGTGGTTATGGCTTTATGACTTATATGCTGGCTTTCCTCTCGGATAAGCGGGAAATGACCGGTATAGACATCGATCAAAAGAAAATTGAAACAGCTCACAACTGTCATTTCAAACCGGATAATGTGAAGTTCCATTGTACAGACGCAATGAATTTCAATTTTGAAAAATATGACGGCATTGTACTCAGCGATATTCTTCATTATATTCCAAAAGAAGAACAGAGACAATTAGTGGTGAAATGTATGAATTCGCTCAATGTTAATGGTGTTCTCATATTGCGTGATTCAGTAAATGATCTGGAAGGCAGGCAAAAAGTTTCACATTTATCGGAATTCTTCTCAACTACTTTTGGATTCAATCAGCTTGCAAGTGGTAATTTATATTATAATTCTAAGCAAGAAATTATCGATATGTTCGTGAATTTCAATTGCAGTATCGATGTTATTGATAATGCAAAATATACATCGAATCTGACTTTTGTGATTAGAAAGAAAGCAATATAATTTGAATAATTTTGACATAATTATTGTCGGTAGCGGTCTAGGAGGTTTGCTTTGTGGCTATACTCTCAGCAAAGAAGGCTATAATGTTTGTGTTCTGGAGAAGAATTCTCAACTCGGAGGCTGTCTTCAGAACTTCGGACGTGATGGTCATGTGTTTGAAACCGGGGTTCATTATATCGGTAGTCTTGGTGAAGGTCAGATCCTGAACCAATATTTTCGATATTTCGATCTTATGGATAAGCTCAAACTGAAGAAGCTCGACGAAGATTGCTTCGACAAGATAAACTTCGGAGGCAAGGACTACTCCTATGCCCAGGGCTTTGAACGGTTTACCGATACGATGCTTAGCTACTTTCCGTCAGAAAAGGAAGCAATAAACAAATATGTAAATAAGATACAGGAAGTTTCAATTGCATTGAATTTGATGACACTTACTGAAATCGATGAGAATTCCTTCGATCTTGAAATAAATAATATAATTGCCAGCAACTATATATCATCAATTACATCAAACACAGATCTGCAGAATGTTCTGGCAGGCACCAATCCTCTCTATGCAGGAGTGAAGGGTAAATCACCTTTTAGTCTTCATGCTCTGATAAATTTCTCCTTTATTGAAAGTGCGTGGAGAATTGAGAATGGAAGCGGAGAAATAGCTCGCCAGCTCACAAAATCGATTAAAGGATTTGGTGGAACTGTTAGAAATAATTCTGAAGTCAACAGTTTTGTTTTTGAAAATGATGACCTAAAAGCTGTTGAACTAATAAATGGGGAAAAGATTTATGCAAAGAATTTTATCTCGAATGTTCATCCGGCACGGACACTGGAGCTAATTGAATCGCATAAACTAAAGAAAGCATACCGCAAAAGAATAGAATCCTTAGAAAATACTGTATCTAATTTTACCATCTACATATCTCTGAAAGAGGATACTTTCCCTTTGCTGAATCATAACTATTATTACTACGGGATGGATGATGTTTGGTCTGGTGGGAAATATGACACAAAAGATTGGCCTCAGTTATACCTAATGATGACGCCTCCATCAAAGCATACAACGAAATTTGCCCGGAATATGATTGTAATGACTTACATGAGATTTGATGAAGTTAAGAAATGGGAGCATACTTACGTCGGTGACAGAGGTGAGGATTATTTGCAATTCAAGCAAGATCATACTGAAAGATTGTTGAATCTAATTTATCAGAAGTATCCTGAGCTAAAAGACTGCATTCAATCTGTAAGTTCATCCACTCCGCTGACCTATAGAGATTATACCGGAACGGTCGAGGGATCAATGTACGGTGTTTTGCGTGATGCTACAAAGCCTCTCGAAACTATGGTTTCTTCTAGAACAAAGATACCTAATCTGTTCCTTACCGGACAGAACATTAAGTTTCATGGCGTTTTGGGTGTTACAATTGGTTCAATTGTTACCAGTTCTTGTTTGCTCGGCATGAACTATATTGTCAATAAGGTAAAAGATGCCTAAATCATTGAAAAAGATATTAAAATGGCTGCTAATCTCTTTCGTGTCTTTTATTGCGATTGTAGTTGTTGGACTATTCATTTTTGTAAATGTACTGAGCATTAACGCACCCACTGTTGATACAACAAATATCAGCAATCAAAGAATAAAACTTGGAGATAATTTCTATAAAATTAGTAATAACTGGATTCGGAAAAACGAATTCGGCTTATGGGAAATGTATGCCGAAGGAGATCCGTTCGAACGCGGACTGGCAATAGGTAAGCTATCGAAAGAACTGGTGCAGAATCAGGAAGAAGTTTTTATTACAGAAATCAAAAAGTGGATTCCGTCTGAAACTTATCTTTCAATTCTCAAATATTTTGTCATTTTCTTCAACCGAAATCTTGAGAGTTATATTCCTAAGGAATATCTTGAAGAGATTTATGGCGTTTCCTTATCGGGCAATCCTAAGTATAATTTTATAGGCACTCCCTATGAACGAATCCTTAACTATCACGGTGCTCATGATATTGGTCATTCTCTACAGAACATGCATCTGGTTGGCTGTACTTCTTTTGGGTTATGGGGAGGTAGGACTGCAGACAGTTCTCTGCTGATAGGCAGGAATTTCGATTTCTACTTTGGCGATGATTTTGCGAAAGACAAAATTGTAAGCTTCATCAACCCATCTAAAGGCCATAAATTCATGATGGTAACCTGGGGTGGTATGATGGGTGCTGTTTCCGGTATGAATGATATGGGACTTACTGTTACGATTAATTCCGATAAATCTGATTTAACCATGTCAGGCAAAACACCAGTATCACTTGTTGCACGAACTATTCTACAGTATGCGAAGAATATCAAAGAAGCTTTCGAGATTGTAAAAAATGCAAAAATGTTTGTGTCGGAATCATTCCTGATCGGCTCTGCTGAAGATAAGAAGGCAATCGTCATTGAAAAAACCGATAAGATTACAGCCATCTATTCCGGTACAACTGATGAGATCATCAGCACAAACCACTTCCAGAGTGATGAACTAATCGCAGAGAGGCTGAATGTTGAGAATATTCTCGAAGAAACCTCGACATACAGATATGCCAGAACAAAGGAACTGCTTAACACTGTTAAATCAGCAACCTATCTGGATATTGCCTCAGTTCTGAGAAATCCCTATGGTATGAATAACTCGGATATTGGTTTTGGCAATGAGAAAGCAGTTAATCAACTCATAGCTCATCATGCTGTTATTTTCAAGCCCGAAGAAAGATTAGTGTGGGTATCAACTGCCCCCTATCAGCTTGGAGCATTTGTTTGCTATGACTTAAACAAGGTTTTCAATGAGTATCCCGGTTTATCTATCAACGATAAAATAGATGAACGAGCAATGTTGATTCCTCCGGATTCTATACTAAATTCAAAGAAATATCATGATTATCTGAAATTCAAAACACAAAAAACTTTGATTGAAAATGCTATCAAATCAGGTTCTAATTCATTTTCAGATGGAACAATATATAAATTAATCGCTTCAAATCCCGAGTATTATCTTAGTTACAAAATTGCAGGCGATTATTTCAAAAATATTGGGGTCACAGAATTAGCCAATAAATACTACAATATCTCTTTGTCAAAGGAATTGCCAAGTATTTCAGAGAAAAAATCTATAATCAAATTATTATCGAAATAGTGAAGTCAATCATCCCCGATATTGAGAGAAATATTACTCCAATAATTACAAAATGTGAATTAGAATTTTATACATTGTATCGAAACACAGCACAATTGTGTCATTGCTGTGCATACAGGAATCTATGATTTTCTTAGCGTAAAAAGATTCCTGCATTAGCTTCGCTGTTACTTCATGATCGCAGGAATGACAGACTGGAAGCTGTCTAACAACATTTCAGTAGTTTCTATTGAATAATTCGGGATAATTACAAAAAATCCCGTCGAAACGGGATTTTTTATTAATTATTATCTTCACAGATTAGCTATGCCCGCCCTTTTTGCAGCATTTTGGAAGTTTGTCGTAAGCTGTTTTGCTTGCCGGTTTGTCGTCAGCATCATATCCTAGTTTTGTAATAGATGTCTTAATTTCATCCGGTGTAATCTTTGCAGGGTCGTAGTTTACAGTTACATATTTGGTGTCAACATCCAAATCAGACTTTGTAACTCCTGCTACTTTACCGAGTCCCTTTTCAATACGTGTTTTGCACATATCACAGACAGCAGATGTCTTTATTTTGACCTCACTGGTTTTATTTTCTGCTTGACCCACATTGTAAAAAAGAGCTATAGCAATTATGCTTAGAACGAGCGATTTAATAATACTTTTCATTATACAATCCTTTACTTATAAAAAATTTTACTTATATATTGACGAATAAATGATGATCCCTATTTTGATTGCAGATTTTTTTTATGGTATCGATAAATGCAGATTTCCCATATTGATTTATAAAAAAAAGAGGAGTAAATATTCTCTCCTGTAATGTATCCATCGGGAAAAGCATGGTGGAACAGTATTTGTATCGGGAAAGTGTAACTTCATTATTCCTCTTTAAGGCAGAATCCAACTTTTTCACGATAGATTCTGTAAGCTGTTCCGACTTTGCTTCTGCAGATTTGACTGACTGTGCAAGGGTTGGGTCTGCTGTTAGAGCCAGTCTTGCAATTTCTTCGAATGCAATATGAATGATAGATTTTTGTTCTTCCACCTTTTCTTCCAGGTCTAAATCCTTTAATGAATTGAGCAAATCATATTCAATATAGCTGAATGGTGTAAGGAAATACTCCGGTTCAACAGAGTTCTGCTCGAGTATGCGTACACTTTTCCGGTCGATGATAGTTGCTGAATGTCTGGATAGATAAGAAGCCATTTGAACATTGAAATGGTCGAACAGTTCTTTAGTTTGAGAGATATAACCTATCTCGCTTGGACCTCCGATATATGCTGAATTTGGTAGGGCATAATCCTGAAACACAGGTCTGAGCAATACGTTAGGGGAAAATTTATCAGGTTTCTCTTCTGCGGATTTCATCAATTCTTCATAAGTGACAGTATCGGTGCCGATCTTGAAAGAAGAAAATTTATCATTAGGAACGATTTTTTGCCGAATATTATCAGCATGATAAAATAAATTAACCGGTGAATGCTTAGCTTGAATATGGTAACCATTAGCAGTTAATAGATCGTTAGCTTCAAGAATTATCGTATCCGTTGCGCCTTTGGCAGTAATTTCTTTCAGAATTAGAGGCTTGCAAATACCGGACTTAATAATCTCAGAAGCTTTGATAAATAGAATTCCGGTTTCTCCTGCTATCTCGTTCAGGAAGCCAAGAAATGCATCATTCCATCTGTTCCCTGTTTTATAATACTTATAGAGTAAATCCCTGACATCAGATGTAAACTCAGTTTCGTTCAAACTTGAAAGAACATTCTCTATGCTTTCTGAAATAGTATCAACAAATACCTTTTCAGAAACCATTGTTTTGTCTGTTGTCGCTGAACTACTCACACAGGAAAACCTTTGAATGTTGTTTGATTTATCCGGACAATAAATATGCGAAGCTTCATGGCTATCGTGGTCATTATCCTCAAGCCAGAAAACAGGGACAAAATTCAGATCAGGATATTTTTCATTTAATTCTTCAGCAAGACTTACAGTTGAGAATATCTTGAGCAAAGTATAAATTGGTCCGCCAAGAAATCCAACCTGTTGCCCGGTAGTAACTGTGAGTGAATTTGTAAGTTTCAGTTTTTCGATATTTTCTGTCTGATTCTCGGATAAATCAAGACTTGACATTGATTTGACAAGAAGTTCATTCAATTGATTCCGAAAAGGATAATCAGAGGCTTTCTCTTTGAGAGAGGCCGAGCCTGAGAATAGCCCTTCATTATTAGGAAATCTACTTTGTATAAAGGATTTTCCGGCAAGATAATCAAGAAAGAGATGAGAGAAACCTTTGATCATATCATAACTATATTTTCTGATTGGAATCATGAATTTGCTCTTTTTAATATCAAAAAATTCCTGAACTCTTTGTGAATAGCAAAATTCATTTTGATGTAATCGGCGAATAAAGGATTTGTCGTCATATACTCAAGGCTCGATTGATTGTGACCATTAGCTATCGGAGTCGGGTCTTTTATTTGGATGACAATCCAGTTGGATTTCTTTAATTCCTCAAATGCTTCATTTCTCCATAATTCAATTTCAATCTTATTTATGTAGAAACAAGAAAGTAGAAATTTACTGGAGGCTCTTTCGCCGGTATAATAATTTATAATACTGGAGGCTATGCTAACAACCATTACCCTATCGTTAGGTTTTGAATTGTTTAGAAAATATTTTGCTATTTCTTTTTGATCTTTTTGGATTATTGCTTGAGGATCTTCCCGATTATAGAATAAGTCATATTTTTCTTTGTCGGCAAAATAGTAGTAAGAAGGTTTCATCAGGTTGAACCAGCGAGGTATCGGACTAAAGAAAAGAAAGAATACTATTGTCGAAATGATGATTCCTTTATTTGTAAGGCTATCTCCCCAAGTTCTTTTGAAAATTATGATAATATAATTAAGACCAATAGCCCCGAAAATTGCATAAACAGCGAACAGACGCTCAAAGTGATAGAGGAAGAATTTTCGTTCAACAATTACTGATATGCTTAGAATTATGAGCAGAACGAACGATGAATTAAACAATGATTTCTCGTTGTCATCACTATTCTTGAATTTCCTCAGTGTCTGGAATAATCCTAGAAGAATAGAACAAGTCAGAAGTAAGGAAAGCTTATCTCCGAATATTCCTGCTATTGCTTTCAGAGAATCCCGAAAAACATTAGAAAAAAAAGTAGCTTGCGAATACATATTAAGATATTGATAGACATTGCTGAAGCCATCGCGGACGGCAACGGACAGAATGAATGGTAAATATGTGAGAACTATCGCAACGCTGAATCCTATTACATAATAAATTGATCGTCTCAATAAAACTCTAATATCCCTTTCACCCGATAAAATATCATAAATTATCTGGTAAAAAAGTATTATACCCATAGTAAATTTTAATCCTGTTATCAATCCGGCAAATAATCCGGCAATAGCTAAAGCAGTAAAATTTGCGTCTTTTTTCTTTGATAACCAGATTATTCCAATAGTTAGAATTGGAACATAGCTTTCAACCTGCATCGTCTGGTTGTGTCCCATAACAGTGTAAACTATGGTATATATTATAGCTCCTAAAAACGGAGTTAGCTGAGATTTCGAGAATTTACCAATAAGTTTGTAAAGTAGAATTGCTGTTGCGGTTTGAATGATAAAATCGAATAAATGAATACCAATTTCCGAATTACCGAAGATTGAATATATAAAAGCAAAAATATAATATATAAATGGAGGCTTGATGTCTATAAAATCAACATAAGGCAAACCACCGTGAGCAATTATCTTTCCCGCCTGAATGAATATAGCCGTATCTGTTGCTATCGGAAAGAATAGAATAGGAGCCAGCAGTAGCATCAAAGAAAGATAAACCAACCAATCTTTATGTTTTTCGATTATTTTTATCATCCAATTTATTCAGAAGTTTGAAAATAATAATATGCAAATATATTAAATGTAAACCCATATTCAGAATTGAAAATAAAAAAAGGGTTGCCTTTTGAAAAGCAACCCTTATTGATTTTGTCATTTTCTCAAATGAAAATGTCAGGAAATTAAATTAACGGATAACATTCATTGTCTTTGTGATTGCCTGACCGTCGATTGTAACTCTTAAATAATAAGATCCATTGATAAGATCACTTGTTATGATGTTAACACCATTAATGCCGGCTCCAACATTTTCATTAAGAACTGTTTTAACTTTTTGACCAAGGTTGTTGAACATCTGAATATTAACTTGTGATGAATTTGCTAGGTTGAAAGTGATTTCAGCCTGATCCGATGCAGGGTTAGGATAAACATCATTTACTGAGAAAGAAACATTCTGTTCCTGCTTCACGTCAGTAGCCAGAGAAACCATAGTCATATTGGTTCCTTGTCTAAAATCTCTTATCATTTGCTGTAAAGCTAAAGGATACTGATTTCTTGGGTTGTTAGGATCTGTGTAAGTAGTTCTTAAAGTACGTTGTGAAATCAAAGGAATTTTATTCAAACTCGGAACGATTTGAGGAATATTAGTTACCTTATCGTAGTTATCATCATTTGTTACATTGATAGTTTTGCTCCAATCCAACTCTTTCACACCTTTGTATGCCATGAATACGTCAGTAACATTAATAACTTTTAGTGTATCGGGAATATTAGGTACTTGATTACCATTTATATCTCTGCCTGTATTAGCAACGATTACATTGGGTGTAAGATTAACGGTATTACCGGTATAATCCACCCATTTAGCAATTATAGACAGACCATCGGCAGTTTTTGATAACTGAACTTCGTTGCCTAATCTACTGACTTCAATTGAATCTTTCCAGGATGCAGCAGCATTTTTATTATCAGCATTGCTCAACATGAAAAGATATGTACCTGAGAAATCACCGATTTTGCGCATCTGCCATGTGCCATTCAGCTTAAAGCAGTCAACAATGTGAAATTCATAGTTAGTTTTATCAGGAGTCAATACCATTCTTACTGCAAAATGATATTCATCTTCGCCTGTTACCACAAATCCTTCGGGATCATAAGAAATGAACCAAGAAAGTGCTGGATCACTTCCGGATACAGTTACATAATTTGTGAATAATGTGTATGGCATTCTGTCGAATTCTGACCAAGATGCTCCACCATCTGTTGATTTTGAAACGGCAGGAACCCTGTGATCAGGATCATCGGCAAACATATTTTTTACGCCTGCATAAGCATTGCCCTTGTTGTCAACATCGATATACATACCATCCTGGTAAGATGAATTTAACTGCTCTGAAGGACGGAAATTTTCTACTGACCACTGTGATGGAATACTTTGGTTAGTCCAATTCTCACCCTTCATATCGAATGATGAACAGCCATAATATCCATATTGATATCCTGACTCATTAGCAAGTGTTCCAACGTTATAGAAAGCTTCTAAGTTTGCAATTGGAGCGGCAGCAGATCTTGTCATCAGCCATTTCTGATTATTAGCCGGACCCAAGGAAGGAAATGCAGTAATGTTTGATGTCGTATTGACAATCATGAACATATCACCAGCCCATTTATAGCCATTATTTACATCCGCTAAAGTACTGGACATCATATAATGGAAATTTTTGGGATCCGTTGACTTAGTTGGATTTGTCACAGAAATTGAGGGCCAAACCGGGTAAAAATTTGGTTCATTATATAAATCAATTGCTTTCCAGCTTTTACCTTCATCCATTGAGTATTTTATATAATAATAACCTACGACCTGACTTCCAACTAAATATGCTTCATTACCACCGATAATTAGTGCTTTAGAGTTAGGCTCATAAACGAAAGGAGTAACGTCTCCATACATTGAATAAGATGCATCCTGAGCTGTATCTGCATACGCACCAGCCTGCTGATCATCGGGTGAAATTTTAGTTGAACCAATATCATATAATGTCGGCTTGAATTTAGGTAATGCCTGACGAGTGGCATTTTGATTAACGTAGGTATTTTGCCAGTCGATTTGCTGAGCAAATGCACCTATTGAAAAGATTGCAAGAACAATCATAGCGGCGAAAATTTTTTTCATAAACACTCCAAAATTTAAATTTGACAATATTAATTAATTTATTTTTAATTAATTTAATACTAAGACACATCTACCCGTAAAAAAGTTACAAATTAAATTATAATAAGGTCTTTACAGGAAATTTAAATTAATAAAAATCAAATAACTATCAAAATCTTATTTCTATTGAATGAATTCTAAATCAGTCTGGATGTTGTTATCTAAAAATCGAATTTATTGATTTCATGTATATTTTCTTTAAATCATTTTATGTAAATTGTAATCTTAAATTTCTTTTCAATGGAAATAGATATGCAGACTCTAATATTTAATATTGGCTCACTTGTAACAATTTCACGAAAAAGTGAAAAATATAAAACCGGAATTGCGATGTCGGATGTAACAGAAATCAAAAACGGAGCAGTTCTTTTTTGTGAAAAAATCGAGTGGATAGGCACCACTTCCGAAGTTATGAAAAAACTTGACGAGAAGTCAATCAGTCCTGATATAATTATTGATGCCGAAGGAAAAACCGTCCTTCCCGGTTTTATTGATTCTCATACTCACATAGTGTTTGCCGGCAATCGTTCCGATGAATTCGGCAGAAGATTGAGAGGAGCGACTTATCAGGAGATTGCTGAAGCCGGTGGTGGGATTCAGGCAACGGTTAAGGCAACAAGAAATGCTTCAATGGAAGTACTTTCCGAAAATGGATTGCGTCTTGCGAAATCGGCTATCAAGCATGGAACAACTGCTCTTGAGATTAAAAGTGGCTATGGGCTTGACCTCGAAACAGAGCTGAAGATGCTGAGAGCTATCAGGAGAATAAAGGAGATTCTCCCTATAAAGATAAGAACTACTTTTCTTGGCGCACATGATTTCCCACCGGAATTTAAGGACAATCGTGATAAGTATGTTGATATTATCTGCAACGAGATGCTCCCGATTGTTGCTGAGGAAAGTCTTGCAGATTACTGTGATGCATTCGTTGATAAAGGCTATTATACAATTCAGCAGGCAGAAAAGATTTTCCGATGTGCTATGGATTTAGGTTTGAAAATCAGAATGCACGCAGATGAGCTGGCAGATGTTGATGCAGCAGGATTAGCCGCAGACATTGGTGCAGTATCGGCAGACCACCTGCTATTTATATCCGATAAAAACATTGATAAACTTCGCGATTCAGGCACAGTGGCTACTTTACTGCCGGGAACAGCATATTTCATCCGATTGCCTTATGCTCCGGCTCGTAAGCTTATTGATAGTGGTGCTATTATAGCTATTGCTACTGATTGCAATCCCGGCTCTTGCTTTACAGAAAATATGCAAAATATACTATCTCTCTCTGTTATAAATATGAAGATGACAGCGGAAGAGGCTTTGAACGCTGCTACTATAAATGCGGCTCATTCATTGGACTATTCAAGTCAGGCAGGTAGCATTGAAGTTGGCAAAGATGCAGACCTGATATTAACCGATACAACATCCTATATTGATCTTTTCTATCATTTCGGAGTGAACCATGTTGAAAAGGTTTGGATAAATGGTGATTTACATTAATAGATAGATTGGGAAAAAGTTTTATTGAAAAATCCAGGTTAATATTATGCTTATTACTTAGGAATGATTTTGGTAACTAATCAGCTGATATTTTAAAATGAATAGCCATGAGCTTTAGCTCGTGGAGGATATATTCAAGTCAGTATTGGGATTTATCCCAAAATTTACATGGCTTTTCATGCTTAAGAGTTTTGGAATTTGAAAACCAATAATTATTTGGGCTAAAGCCTTACTTATCAAAGTATCATCATTTTCCACGACTTAAA
>CAYXFU010000038.1:16528-35812 GCA_964464375.1 uncultured Hyphomicrobiales bacterium | reverse complement strand
GGCTGTTTCTCCCCTCTTGAGAGGGGATTAATGGGTGTGACCATCGTAAGAACAAACGAACAAACTCTCATATCCTTGAATATATTCTTTAATTTTATTCATAACATAATCGCCACGACCTAGCACCTCGCCATCTGTAAAACGTAAAACATTAAATCCCTTGCTCTTAGCAAACTCGCTTTGGCTGTTTCTCCCCTCTTGAGAGGGGATCAAGGGGTGTGGCTATCGTTAGAACTAACCAACAAACTCTCATATCCTTGAATATATTCTTTAATTTTATTCATAACATAATCGCCACGACCTAGCACCTCGCCATCTGTAAAACGTAAAACATTAAATCCCTTGCTCTTAGCGAACTCGTCTTTATTTTTATCATTTTGTTTCACCTGATCTTCTTCATGCGATATACCATCAATTTCAATAACAAGCTTTAATTCTGAACAAAAGAAATCAAAGATAAACTCACCAATTGGTTTTTGTCGGTCAAAGTCATAGCCCATAACCTGCTTTCCTCTCAATGAGTACCAGATGCTCTTTTCCGCAAATGTAGGATTGTTGCGGAGTTCTCTGGCGTACTCTTTAAGTTTGGGGTTATATGAATATTGTTCTTTCTTCACGTGATTTGCTCTATTTCTGAAATTTTCACACCCCTTAATCCCCTCTCAAGAGGGGAGAATACAGAATCAATTGATTCTTGTTTGTATATGCCTTTGCTTCTAATCCGTGCAATCCTTTAATCCCATAAATCCGCGATTCAGACAAGAGTAGAGAATACAGAATACAATTTCTTCTTCTGATGCTGTAATCTAGTCATTAGTTTTTAGAAAAACAAAATTTAGTGATATATTTTCAATTATTTTTTTAATGTATCGCATTTTAATTTTGTTAACCAATATTTTATATCATCTTTGTATATTTCCTTTCTTGTCCAACGATAGAGCATATAGTTTGGATCAGGTTTATCTTTAAAATAATCGGTGCCTGCAATCTCATCAATATGTTCAAGCATAGCAAGACTTAAAATATAATCATCAGATGATATTTCTAAATAACCTAATGAATCATAACTTTTCGAATAAATAGAGTCAACTACATGAATTTTCTTACAATCGTTCAAATTCAAAAAGTAATTGTACTGTGATTGTAGATTATAATTCTCAAAAAAAACTGTTTCTCTGTGAGTAGAACAATTAGTTGAAATAATAATAAAAATCATAAAGAAGATATATCTAATCCGAATAATTAGTTTCATCTTGAATACTCACTTCAAAAATATTTTTTTTGAATAATTTCATCTATAAGAGATTTGTTCTTTTCTCCTACCATTTTCACACCCCTCGATCCCCTCTCAAGAGGGGAGGATGCAAGTGTGGCAATCAGGGACATTATCTTTTTCAAAGGCAAACCTTATATTTATCATAATTTGTTTATTAGAAAACATTACAATTGAAAATTATACAATCTATTCCGTTAAACCAAAATCATATTTCAATTTAGACTGAAAAACTGATACCTGTGAAAATATATTTTTCAATGAATTAATTTCAACAGAAGAAAGATCTGAAAGATCAATAAAATTATCAGGTTTTGTTTGATGTAAAATTGAATTTACTTGGGCTTTGAGCTGAAGAACAGATAAGAAATCATAAGAAAAAACAAGATCCTTAAAAAGAGATCCGGAAATAACATTCATTTCGAAAAGGACTTTAAGTCGTTTTGATGTATTGGTTTCCGATAAATTATACTTCATTGCATAAAGTCGGACTAAATTCACCACTACCCTTAAAGCATTCTTCACATTAACACTTTTCGAATGCTCCTCTGTACTTTCTGTTTGTATTTTGCCAAAAATATTTAGTTGGGTTTTATAGGTTATTCCAACTCTTGCCAGCATTCCAAAGAAAGCTGAATTATCCTTCAACACTGTGCTGACATAACTCAGTAATTCATTGACAATGCTATCCCTACCAAACGAAGTCTTCATATCGAAAAATACGGCAATTTCTAATAAATTCTGCGGTTCGGGGTTTGTTATCCACTCTTTGAAATAGCCTTTCCAAATACTTAATGGTTTATTCCATTTAGGATTATTAGCCATTATACCGCCTTTGCAATAGGAATAGCCAACAGCATCCAGCATATAATTCATTCTTTCAGCGAAGCGTGCAAAGTATTCTTCAACTTCAGCATATCTTTTTTCATCAACATCTTCAAAAATAATGGCATTATCCTGATCTGTTACTAAAGTTTGTTCTTCCCGTCCTTCGCTTCCCAAGGAAACAAAAGCGTAAGTAACTGGTGGTTCACCTATTTCGAGAAAAATAAGTTCGCTAATCCTTCTTGTTATTTCTCCGGCAATTATAGAAATAGTCCGAATGATAAAATCTGATTTAATGCCTCCCTGTATAGCAGAATTTACAAAAAACGGTAATCTTTTATATATATCTCTAAGTTCAACAATTGAATTAGCATTTCTTATACTTTCTATGAGGAGATGTGAAGAGCTATATTGATTTTTAAGTATTTCATCTATCCCAATTATACCCGAAATTTCGTTTTTACCGTTTTTAACGATAATATGATGTATTCCCTTCTCCTCCATTTTAATGATAGCTTCAGATAATGTGGAACTTTCGCTTAATGAGTAAACAGGTGATGACATGATTTCATAAATCTGTGTTTCAGAATTCAGTTCTGAGCTAATTAGCCTTAAACGAATATCCGCATCTGTAACAATTCCAACAGGATCTCCTTCAGATGATCGAATCAGTATCACATCAGTATTGTTTCTGGACATAAGAAGAGCCGCATTTTTAGCCGATAAATTCATATTGCAGGAAATTGTTTCCTTTTTTAAAAACTTCAATTCCTGATTCAGATGAAGAAATGAGGATTGAATTTCTCCATTTGCAGCATCCTTAAGTTCATCAATTTTAATTTGTTCCGATATATCGGTGAAAATACCATTTACATATTCCTTATTGTCCTCAGTTTCAATATCGAATTTTGCATCTATTAATAATGTCGAGAGTTCACCATTATTTTTTCTTACTTTTAAATGATAACCTGTAACATGTCCTTCAATTTTTATAGTTTTTAAGAATAATAACCAATCATGCTTGTTCTCTACAATGTCAATAATGTTTATTTTAAGAAAATCATGCTTTGATGCATAGTTCATTATTTGAACAGCATGATCATTCATATCAACAAATCTTCCATTATCAGAAATGGCGATTTTAAACATACCTCGATTTGTTTCTTGTAACAATTCGATTAAATTGATAGCCCATTTGTTTTTCTCCGAAATTCTAGATGTCTCACCAGACAGTTCTTTAATAATTATGATTAAACCATCTTTATCGTTGAGTGAAATTTTGGAAAGAGACAACAGTATATTTGTGCGTTTGTTGTCAAATAAATATATTTCGGTTTCAAACTGCAAATACGATAATTCACTTTTGATAAATGTTACAATTTTTTGTAAATCATCAACATTGTCTATGTTTATTATATCCTTAAGTTCATGACTTGAATTTTCTAACTGAATTTTGGGGAACATATCTTGAAAGATTTTATTTGAATAGATAAGCTCTCCATCAATAACCATAGCTGTACCTTCTGTGGAGGCTTCAACCAAAGTCTTATATTTTTCCTCTGATACTAACAGTTCGGATTCTGCTTTTGATCGTTTTATCTCGGTTTTTAAATTTTGAAAAACTATTATTGTTAATAATATGGAGATTATGCCTGAAATTGCAATAGAAACTATGATAAGCTCGCGTTCAATAGCAGTAATTTTCTCTCTAATATCTTCAATGTAAATTCCAGTACCAATCACCCAACCCCACGGTTTGAATTCGCGAACATAGGAAATCTTGGGTACAATATTGCTACTGTCGTCCATCCATTGCCATTTATAATCAACGAACCCATCACCGGCAATTTTAACTTGATGAACCATTTCTCTGAAAAGTGCTTTGCCATTAGGATCTTTGAAAGTTGATAAATCTGTGCCGTTAAGATCAGATCGGTATGGGTGCATTATCATATTGGGATGCATGTCTGTTATAAAGAAATAATCCTTTTCTTCCATTCCATACCTTAATCCTCGAATTTTGTCGATAGCATCTGATTTAGCTGATTCTTCAGTGATTTTTCCGGATTTATAATCTGTAAAGTTCTTATTTGCAATGCTAATTGTTGAATTAACAAGTTCGCGTATCATCTCTTTTTTGCTATTTAGCAAATTTGATTCAAAATATGGGATTACATACCAGAAAATAAGTACAATAAAGAGACTAATGCTTAATAAAGTAGGTAAGATTATATTCAGAAAAAATCTCTTAATATTGATCTTTTTATTTTTTTTTGGATTTTCCATACATTGAAAATAATTTAATTTTAAACTTATTATTTATTTCAATTGCTTCAATTTCTTTTTTATTTGTATCCGCAATAATTAAACCACATTTTCCTTTTCCATTAGCTATACAGGGACATAGAAATTGCGTGGGCTCATCTTCAATAAATGATTTGTTATAAGGCAACTGTTTGATTTTATTGCGAGTTGTGACGATTAGTTTATTCGAGTGCATGTGGCCAGAAAAGCCAACTGATAATTTCCCAGATTTCATGTACTCGAAATGACTGCGCAACTCCCATAGATTATGCAATCTGAAAAAATTTGACCCTGTTAGATCGGGAAAAATTGAATGGGAAAAATGTATTCTTAAATCACTGCTTTCAGTGATTATATATTCGGGAAGACTGTCCAGATAAACCATTTCACTTGAGGTTAATGGTATATTTAATTCTTCATTTTCATAAAGCCAAATTTTCCGATTACTAAGTGTTCTTCTTTGTTCAATATCAAGATCGTACCAATGCTCTGGATAAATAAATCCGTTAAGTTGCTGAGGAATTTTCTTAATTGCGTATAAGTCATGATTGCCAATCACAACATATTTAAAGTAATTCTGAACAATGGATATACATTCAGAAGCATTTCTGTTCTTGATTTTCTGATAAAAGTTTGAATCATAGCCCAATATATCTCCTAAACAGACCAATTCATCGCATTTTCTTTCAGAAAATATATCTAAGGCAATTCTTAGTGAATCCAAGTCTTCGTGTATGTCGGATAATATACCAAATTTCATAAAACTTCCAGATTCATTTTACAGAATAAATGACAAAACCCCATATAACTAATAAATTGATATATGGGGTTATGTTTTTACTTATTATACTCCAGAATATTTAATAAATACCAGAATTAGAATTTCAGTATAACTGAAAAAAGAGCTCTGATATTGGATACATTTTCTGTAGATGATATTACTCCAAATTCATCACGAATTAGTTTACTATTATCTTTTAAAGCATAAGCCGCGCTGGTATATTCAACCTCAAAAGCAAAGTTTAGTTTTCCGGAAGTTAAAACAACTCTAGGAGATACTCTAAGAATATTCTTAATAGCACTTGAGTTATCAGCAGTACTGCCTCGCAGAGTTGCATCAGTTCCTACAACTTTGTTGGTGTAATATAAGATTTTATCATCAGAACCAAGGTTCTGAGTGTAACCACCCCAAAGAGCCAAACTAACATTATCAATATTATAAATCAACTCAGTCCATGCAGAAAGGGTATTTATGGGAGTGTATTTCACAGAATTCTTATTTGTATCTAGAATTTCACTTATCGCATAACCTCCGAGCATAGTCAAATCAAATAAATTCTGACCGTAAACTCCCTGAAGTTTAAAAGTTAAGTCAGAAGATTTAATCTTGAAAAATGCTGTTGAAGAAAATCCACCTACAGATTCTTCTGTAACATACTTCTTGCCACTTTTTTCTGAATTCAATTGTGGCTTCAGAGATTTAAACCCACCGCCGGCACCTAACAAAATTTCATCTTTACCATCAGTACTTTTGGAATTATACTGAATCTGTACTTGAAGTTCCGGCATTGCTGAATTTCTTGAAGATGTAGAACCTCCAGGGCTGGTAAAATCTCTTTGAGCCAATACAGCACCGAAAATCGAGATATCCGAAAATTTTTGCGTTAATCTTATCTGTGGATTTCTTGAAAAGGGCTGAAATGGTGCTCCAGTATTAAATGAAATAACATCTGAGAAGTTATTGGCGATGAATAAAGGATGCCAATACTGACCAAATAGCAGCTCAGTACTACTCCATGTAAGTTTTGCAAAAGCATGACGTAAACGAAATCCATTTGCATCAACAAAAGCGGCATTTTCATTCCCAAAGAAGTCTGCTTCGATGATACCATTTACCTTTGCACCGAAAGCATCAGGGGCACTTATGTTACCAGTGAGCCTAGTCTGAATTGATAGAAAGTTAAGACCAGGAGCATCGTTGATATCTTTGCCATCAGCATCCGGACTTTTTGCAGCCGGATAAAGCATAAAGTGACCTTCTCGGATATTTACAGTTTGTCTGGTATCATAAAAAAAGTCAGTCTTTACATAACCCGAAAACTTAATTCCAAAATCATTTTTTTCTGTCTGACCGAACAGGATTATTGGAAGAAAGACAAAAGTCAGAAATATTTTGAATTTTCCCATATTACACCAGCTTACTTTTTGTTTTAGTTAATAAGGAGACAACAATTAAAGTTATAAATCCAAGAGGTATTGAGATAATACCAGGATTCTGTAATGGAATTATAGCTGATTCAGGATCGGCTCCATATATTTCGTACATAGTTGGTGACAGACTTATGATAGCCAAAGCAGAAACAGCTCCAACTACGATTGCCCATGAAATTCCTTTTGCTGTTGTCCTCTTCCAGAACAAAAGCATAACTATTGCAGGAAGATTAGCTGATGCAGCTATAGCAAAAGCTAAACCAACCAGAAAATTGACATTCTGCTTTTCAAAAATTATTCCAAGAATAATAGCTATGATTCCAACACCGACTGCGGCAACACGACCATAGGAAACTTTTTGTGTCTCTGTCATCTTAATTTTCATGTATTTATCCATAAGATCATGAGCTACCGCACCTGATGCGGCAACAATCAGTCCGCTGACTGTACCGAGAATTGTGGCAAAAGCTATTGCAGAAATTATAGAGAAGATTGTAATTCCGAAAGTTTTTGCAAGAAGAGGTGCCGCCATATTTGAGCTTTCAACATCTAAACCGCCACTAATCATTGCACCAAAACCCATATACAAAGTCAGGATATAGAAGAAACCAATAGCTACAATAGCAAGAATGGTTGATTTACGCGCGTCTCGCTGACTCGGCACAGTGTAATATCTAATCAAAATATGTGGTAAAGCCGATGTACCCAGAAATAAAGCTAGCATTAACGAAATGAAATCTAATCTGCTCCAGAAGTTAGAACCTTTATCAAGCTTATAATACATTCCCGGCTTCATTAAATCCTTGCCGGATGTTGGAGTTTGATAAAAAATAGTTATCTTTTCATTATTAATTATGAAAGCCTTTTTCGTGAACCTTACAATTATTGAAGATTCAATATTTTTGATGAATTCAAAAGGACCAACAGAGCCACTGCTCTCAACTTCTTTTCCGTCAATAACTAATTTTTGAATATGCCCTACCTGGAAGAATTTTTTATCAGCTTTCGGAGCACCGTTATATAATTTTTTTCCGTCTTTTGTTATTACGATAGAAAGAGCTTCTTCAAGAATAGCAGGATTTACTTTTGTATTCAGTTTCCACCATGAAGTAATCCCATTTTTTTCTAATTGAACCAATACAATGTCTTTTTCTTGATGCTGTAGATTTAGTTTATATGTACTATCGGATAATGCTACAACTTTTTCGCCTTCAAGAGTAACAGGAATTGATAAAAACTTATGATAATCTGCATTTGGTGTAGTGTTTAATCCTTTATTCAAAAGAAATGACACTAGGATTACTGAAAAGAGAATCAGAAGTCCACCTTTGATAAACTGCACATAAGTAGTAGAAGTCATTCCGGCTGTAGCTACAATGAATATTACTATTGATCCAACCATTACAACACCAACCCAATGAGGCAATCCCAATAGAGGAGTAACCAGTGCTCCTGCACCAACCATTTGAGGAATCAGATAAAAAACCGAAACAACCAGAGTGCTTATTGCTGCTGTCAATTTGATTCCCCGTGAGTTGAATTTTGAATCTAAAGCATCAGCAAAAGTATATTTACCCATTCTCTTCAAAGGTTCAGCTACTAAAAACAAGGCAACCACCCAACCAGCCAGATAACCTACTGAGTATAAAAAGCCATCATATCCATAAAAAGCAATCATACCGCAAATACCTAAGAATGATGCGGCTGAAAGATAATCTCCTGCAAATGCTATTCCGTTCACTGCCCAATGTATTTGCCCGCCAGCGGCATAATAACCACTAGCTGATTTTGTTTTACGAGCAAAATAAAATGATAATCCTAAGACCGTCAACACGAAGGATACAAAAATCATTATTGCTGTTACTGAAACATTATAAATCATATTTTTACTTCCTTATTCATTGTGTCTTCAAATTTAGTACAGAAGTAGTTATAGATCAAACCCATAACTGCGGCAAGAATAATTAAACCCATACCATATATAATTGCCAGATTCAATCCACCCAATAACTCCATTCCTAAAGTCTTCGGGGATAGTGTTCCAATAACAACAAATCCAGTATAAACAAATAAATATACCCAAAAAAGAATAACCCCTAATCGAGATTTTTTTTCGATAGAATTGTCTTTTCCCAACTCAACGGCTGGTTCGTGAATCATAAAACCTCCATAATATAAACAACATGATAAAATACATTACAGCAAATATAAAAAGAAAAAGTCGTCTATGAAAATAATACTTTTAAGTTCAATGAATTAATACTTCATTAGTATTAATTCTTTCAGATAAGGATGACTTTTTTCATCCAAATTCTTGATTTTAGAAGACAACATAATTTTATTTGAAATTTGTTATGCAGAATTAGTTAATTTTGATAAACTAATGAACAACATTGACATGTTACATATTTAAACATTTTTTTAAGAGATTACTATGAAAGAAAGAGATTACACAATCGTTTTCCGCATCATTCACTGGGCTATTGCAATTTGCATAATACTAATGCTTATCACTATCTTTCTGAGATTGAACTGGATGAACAAGAATCATGTATCTCAAATCATTCAGTCTTATATTTCAACAATTGGTGTTTCGTTAACACAGGATCAGTCGATCGCTCTGGCAAAGCAAATCAGGAAGCCAATGTGGGAATGGCATATCTATATTGGGTATGTATTAACCGGATTATTCGCAATCAGACTGTTACTGCCTTTGATTGGTTCGATGAAATTCGTAAATCCATTTCAGAAGCTGTTTTCAGCAAAAGAAAAATTCCAGTTTACAGTCTATTTGATATTCTATGCTTTTCTAGCTACATCTTTAGTAACAGGTTTGCTTATTGTTAATGGTCCTGAGAGTATAAAGGAGTCTGTTGAAGATATACACGTACTATCAATCTATTATTTGATAACTTATCTCATTCTGCACTTTGGCGGAGTCATTATGGCAGAATTTACCAATCAGCAGGGAATAATTTCCAGGATGGTGAGCGGAAATAGAAAAATCACTTAAATAAAAGATGAAAATACTCATTTTTCTATTATCTATTTGCTTTCTGCTTCACCCTGATATCTCACCAGCTCAGATATCAGGGTGCACAGATCCTTTGGCAAAAAATTACAATCCATCGGCAACTCAAAATGATGGTTCTTGTTTGTATGATGCCGCATCTGTGGAACCGGCATTTAGTTTTAATCTTCCAGCTAAACTCTCCGAAACCTCAGGACTGATCGAATGGAATAATAATATCTTGACTCATAATGACGATTCCGATATAAATATTTATTCTCTGGATACTGCTAGTGGCAATATTCTCGGGACATATTCCTTAAGTGGTGTTATAAATAACGATTGGGAAGAGATTTCGCAGGATAGTAACTATATTTATATTGGCGATTTCGGCAATAATTCCAGTGGGAATAGAACCAATCTAAAAATATTGAGAATTGAGAAGAATTCCATTTTCGGCAATGCACCGATGATTGATACTATCAATTTCTCATATTCCGATCAGACTGATTTTACAGCAACAGAAGCCAATAAGACAGATTACGATTGTGAAGCATTTATCGTAACGGCTGATAGTATCTATCTGCTCACAAAGCAATGGATTAGTAATAAAACTAGCTTGTATTCTCTGCCAAAAATTCCCGGTACTCACAAAGCAAATCTGATATCAACTCTTGATGTTCAGGGCTTGATTACAGGAGCTGTTTGCCTTGAATCTATGCAATTAACAGTACTATGCGGCTACACTAATCTACTGCAGCCATTCATATATTTGCTTTATGATTACACAAATTCTGATTTTTTTGGTGGGAACAAAAGGAGAATTACGATTTCACTTCCATTTCATCAGGCTGAAGGAATCGCAACAAATAATGGATTGAAATTCTATATTTCAAACGAAAATTTTGTAAAATCACCATTTATTAACAATCCTCAGAAACTGCATATTCTTGATCTGAGTCCATTTTTAGATAAGTATTTAGAAAGTATAAAAGTTAGTATTCCTGAAACTGAATTAAAAAAAAACTTTAGTCTTATTTCTCCCAATCCTGCTTCGGACTTGATAAGAGTTAATTCTGCACTTTTACCTACAAATTTCATTCTAACCAATCTCTTAGGTGAAATCATTTCCAGAGGAGAGCTAACTCCTGAAAATCCAGTTATATATTTATCTGGGTTGTCACCAGGAATGTATATGCTGTCAATTGGCTTTGATCAGAAAATAATTTCCAAATTATACAAACAATAATTTTATTTTATAATAGTTATAGTATTTAATTCAATTGAATTAATTCTTAGCTTAACCTAAAAGATAATTATCTTATTTTTTTTATTATTTTTTAAAGGTACAGTATGGATATATCTACACTTAATTGGCTTGCTATAATTGTAGCTGCACTCTCTAATTTCCTGATTGGCGGACTATGGTATTCCCCATTGCTTTTTGCTAAACTCTGGATGAAAGAAAATAAATTCTCCGATGAGGATATGAAGGATCCCAAAATGCTCAAAGTCTTTGGTCTTACATTTGTCTATTCATTCATAATGTCATTCAATCTGGCAATGTTCCTGAATGATGCCAAAACAACAGTAAGCTGGGGAGCAATAGCAGGATTCCTTGCAGGATTCGGCTGGGTAGCTATGTCAATATTTATAATAGGACTTTTCGAACGGAAATCCTACAGATATATGCTTATCCATGGTGGTTATGTGACAGTTAGCTTTGTGGTGATGGGATTAATAATCGGATTGTGGAGATAGAAGCAATAATGTCATTTGAGCAACAAAACCTCTTATCCCCACAATTTTAATGAGGATAAAATTCGAAAAGGCCAGACTTAAATATTAAGAAAATCTGAAGATTAATTATTTATTCTTCTTTTTTTCCTGTTTTTCTTTTCTTTTTTCAATTAGTGTTTTGGTTGGCTTCTTTTTGGATTCTTTCTTTACGTCTTGATCTTTACCCATGTTATCACCCTTTATGAAAATAAAACAAATAATTATATAGTATGGATTGATGGATCGAACCATCTATCTATAATTAACTTCTGTTTGTCAAAAAGTTCCAGATAATTAACGATTCGCAACTGTTATAATTTTAAGCAATCAAAATTATAAATTTATGTGATATATTTCAAGAAATTTCTTAAGTTAGACATTATATAAGTGAGAACGGATAATATCTATGATCAACAAAATGCCATTCAAGTTTGCAGTTAATGCTATTCTGTCTTTGCTGAGCACAGTCATGATATTCCATTTATTGATCTTATCTCAGATTATACCTTTTGATATTGTATGGGGAGGTAATCTTCAAACGACTGAACAAATGATAGTTTTCGAAATAATGTCTATACTAATTAACTTGTTCATGATGTGCACTCTTTGTGTCAAGGTAAAATATTTCAATATTAACATTCCTGAAAGAATTATTAACCTGATTCTATGGATATTCGTAGTTTTATTTACTCTCAACACCGTAGGAAATGTGTTCTCTAAATCCAGATTAGAAGCTATAATATTTACACCAATAACTCTGATATCTGCAATTTTATGGTACAGAATTGTTATCGAAGGTAAGAGGAGAAAGGATGAAGATAATGTCTAAATTAAGATTGATGCTAATTCTGTCATTTCTAATATGCTATGCTAACGCGCAGTCCCCAACTATTAAATGGTGGTTCGATACTAAAGATGCATCGTTCGGTCAATCTGCTGCCGGAGATATTGATGGAGACGGTAAGCTGGAGATTATTTTCGGGTGTTACCGGAACGATAGTTGTGTATATGCTCTTAATGCTGAGGACGGTAGTCTGTTGTGGAAGTACAACACAGGCGGTTGCAACGATGTTGCTCCAATAATATTCGATGTGGATGGAGACTCACGACTTGATGTGGTTGTACCTGCATCATGCAATCCAATTACTTTCTGCCTGGATGGACTAACTGGTACCGTGAAATGGCAGACTCCGACCAGAGGAAGCGATTCCCCCCCAACTATCGCTGATATCGACAATGACGGAAAACTAGAGATACTTCATGGTGAATTCTTAGGTTATGTCATCTGTATCAATGCTGAAAATGGATCAGTAAAGTGGGAAATTGCAGTTGACACAAATTCATGGATTCAGACTGCGCCAACGATAGTTGATCTGGATAATGACGGAAAGCTGGATTTTGTAGTCGGTACCTGGAATTTCGATAATCAGGATAAAATCTATGCCTACCGTGGTGAGGATCACTCACTTTTGTGGAGTTTCACTGTTAATGATTATATGTACCATGGCACGGCAGTGGCTGACCTGGACAATGACGGCAGACCCGAATTAGTGGTTGGTGCTTACAATGACACACTTTATTGTCTCAATGGTGAGAATGGAACACTTAATTGGAAGTATTTCGGCGAAGGTGGATATATAGGTGCTCCGGCAACAATAGGAGATATTGATAATGACGGTATTTGTGAAGTTGTCTGCGTCAGCGGTAACATAGTGTCTGCGCTAACTGGTCAAGGAGTAAAGAAATGGGAATATACAATCCCCGGAAATACAGGTGCATTCAGAGGTGTAGTTCTTTCGGATATCAATAATGATTCCTACCTGGATGTAATTTTCGGCACTGACAACGATGGAAAGTTGATCGCATTGAATGGCAACAATGGTTCGCTTATCTGGTCGATTGATCTTGCTATACACTATGGTAATCCGGCTTATACTCTGAATCATGCGCCACTTGTTGCAGATTTTGATAGTGATGATTCGCTTGAAGTATTTATCGTTGGAGGACATGGAGAATACCCTGCTATAGAAAATGGTTTTGGCAGAGCTTATATGCTGAAAGCGGGTGAAGGTAATGGTCCGGAATGGCTTATGTTCCAGCATGATATCCGGCGTCAGTCATCACTATGCGATTATTCGACTGATATAGAGGATGAGGAGATAACTCCCAAACGGGAATCAGTGAAAGTATTTCCCAATCCTGTAACAAATTCATCAATAATTCAGATCTTAAACCCTCATAATGAGAATTATACTTGTTCAATTTATAATGAGAGTGGAGATATAATCCAAAAGATTGAGGAAATAAAAGGCTGTGAAGTTACCATCGATCACAGCAATTTTATCACTGGTGTTTACTTTTTCAAATTGCAAAGTGAAAGTGGAATTGACGGAAATGGGCAATTTGTAATTATAAAATAATTTTGATTTGAATGAAATGTTATTTATTTTAAAGAGCATATCTGAGTATATTATGAGAATTTAATACTATAATTCTGATTATTTCTTACATTGTTCTAAAACACTTATGTAACAAATACTTGTTTTCAATTGAAATAAAATATTGTCCTAGCCTCTTAAAATTTTTTAACTTTTTATTTGGAGGTATTCATGTCTGAGCAATCTGGTGGTTTAGCTAATCTCGAAGCAAAATTGAACATGTACTTTGTTGAAAAGGCTCCTTTTCAACTGCCGGACAACGTAAAGGAAATCCTGGTGAAAATTGCACCTTGGCTTGCTCTTATCGTTTTTGTAATCACTTTACCATCATTCCTGGTAATATTTGGAATTGGCTCCTATTTCTCAACTTTCAATACTTATTTTGGAGGTTATTCTACAATGTTCTATGTAAGCTCTGTATTTTTAGGAATACAGCTTGTTATACTGGGTATTTCGATTCCAGGCTTATTCGGACGTAAGAGAAGCGCATGGAATCTTCTCTACTATTCTCAATTGGTTTCCATATTAGCCGGCATATTCTCATGGCTTAATTGGCCCAGTCATATCGGAAGTTTGATTGGAACAGCTATCGGTGCATTGATCGGATTATATCTGATATTTCAGATCAGAACGTATTATACGAATTAATTTGAGACCCATTTTAGATAAATCATCCGGAGACAGCATTAATCGGATGAGTTTTGTTACAATATATTAAGCCAGGCGAACTGATCTACGTCCCAGTCGCTAAATGAGTTTCCTTGATTTCTGAGGAATAAAGTAACTTCAATTTTCAACAAAAAAGGTGCTGTCAGTAAAGTCAGCACCTTTTGTTTATATAGATTTCTAATCCTTATTTAACAGGGATATTCTTCAGTATTTCGCAAAGTAGTTTCCAGCAATTGCCGACTGTTGAGATCTGCAGTCTTTCGTTGGGTGAATGAACATCCTTCAGGTTCGGACCGACCAAGCAAAATTCTCAATAAAGACTGAAATAATTAAAGAAAATATAATCAGAATAAATAAAAATAAAAAAAATATTTGTCATTAATTAAAATTTTCCCTAATTTTGTAAGCTCGAATATAATCGAGAACGGGCAGGTACCGAAGTGGTTAAACGGGGCAGACTGTAAATCTGCTGGGCTACGCCCTACGGAGGTTCGAACCCTTCCCTGCCCACACCAAGGATATAGATTTTAATTGCGCGGGAGTAGCTCAGTTGGTAGAGCATCAGCCTTCCAAGCTGAGGGTCGCGGGTTCGAGTCTCGTCTCCCGCTCGATTTTAAAAGAGCGGATTGACAATTAAAACAGGGTATGCCGGCAATTTTGACGGAGAGTTACCCCCTTGGGAGACTGAATAAGTCGAAGTAAATACAGCACTTTTATCTGTGCGTTTGAGTGAACAAAGGTTGCCTTCTAACGGTACATCCTGACAATCCCAATCATTTATCTTCTACTAATCCAGTAACACAATAAAACAATTCTGATCTTTTGAATGTTTCGCATTATTCTCGATTGATTGAGTATTTTTAAAATTCTTTGAATGTACTGCGGGAATAGCTCAGTTGGTAGAGCATCAGCTTCCCAAGCTGAGGGTCGCGGGTTCGAATCCCGTTTCCCGCTCTGGAGATAACCGCTGATGTAGCTCAGATGGTAGAGCACTTCCTTGGTAAGGAAGAGGTCACCGGTTCAATCCCGGTCATCAGCTCTTTAACAATGATCAGTGAACAATGATCAATGACCAATGAAAACAAATAAATACAAATTATAAATAATACAGATTTTAAAAACAATCTAGTATAAATATAAGATGAAAGAGAATGTTGTTGCACGGAAGTCAGAAGAATTCGCAATTAAAGTTGTTCATGTTTATCAGAAGTTAGTAGAAAATAAAAGAGAGTTTGTTCTTTCAAAGCAATTTTTAAGAAGTGGTACTTCGATTGGAGCAAATATTGCCGAATCTGAAGGTGCAATTTCAAAAGCAGAATTTTCATTAAAAATTTCCATAGCTTACAAAGAAGCTTTAGAGACTAAGTACTGGATAAATTTGATGAGTAAAACTGGTTATCTTGATGAAAAATTAGCAGAGGATCTTATAAATGATGCTGATGAATTGTCAAAAATATTGTTCTCTATAATTAAAACGACAAGAATCAATAAGCAGTAACTTCTTGTATTGATCATTGTTCATTTACCATTGTTCATTGATCATTGTTCATTTACCATTGTTCATTGATCATTGTTCATTGATCATTGTTCATTGTAAAATACGGGCGTAGCTCAATTGGTAGAGCGGCGGTCTCCAAAACCGTAGGCTGAGGGTTCAAGTCCTTCCGCCCGTGCAATTTAACTTAAACATAGTAAGCCGGATAAGACATGATTGGAAAGATTAAATCGTTCGCAAATGACGTAGCCAAAGAAATGAAAAAAGTTTCCTGGCCATCAAAAGAACAATTGAAAGAATCAACAACTGTTGTTGTTGTGACAACATTGTTGTTCACTGTATTTGTCTATTTGATTGATTGGGTAGTTGCTCAGTCTATGACAGTTCTATTCAAATAAACAATTAAACTGACAAAAGAAAATGAGAGAGAGTAAAGAGTTTAAATGGTACGTGGTGAGAACTTTTACCGGACATGAGTCTAAGGTTAAGTTGTCGCTGGAAGCTGAGATAAAGCGTCTTAATCTTGCCGATAAGATTAAGGATGTGATTATTCCTCAAGAAACAGTTTTCGAAGTACGTAATGGCAAGCGCAGGACAAGAATCAAAAACTTTTTGCCCGGCTACATGATTATTAATGCAATTTTAGATAAGAAAACGCACGATATAATCATAAATTTACCTTCGGTGGTAGCTTTTGTCGGAACAAAAGTTGAGCCCGCACCGCTTCAGCAGCACGAAATTGATAGAATTTTGGGCAGAGTCGAAGAAAGAAAGAGCATCGAAACCATCGAAACAAGTTTTGAAATTGGCGATCCAATAAAGGTTATCGAAGGTCCTTTCACAGGATTCAGCGGAACCGTTAAAGAAGTAAACAATGAAAAACAGAAATTAAAAGTTGAAGTTGGAATTCTCGGACGTAAGACACCAGTCGAATTAGATTTCAGACAGGTTGAATTAGAGAATCATTAATAGATTAATTAGATAATAAGCATTTACAGTAATATAGTAGAAAGAAACTACAATGGCTAAAAAAGTAATGGGGGCGTTCAAACTCCAATTGAAAGCCGGAGAAGCAACAATGGCACCACCGGTAGGACCGGCATTTGGTCAAAGAGGCTTGAATGGTATGGAGTTTGTAAAGCAATTCAATGCTAAAACACAAAAACAGCAAGGTATAATATTACCAGCTGTTGTAACCTTTTTTTCAGATAAATCTTTTACATTTGTCGTCAAATCACCACCGGCACCTGTTCTTTTGATTAAGGAAGCCAATGTAAAAAAAGGCTCCGCAGAACCACACAAAGTTAAAGTTGGTTCAGTTACAAGAGCACAACTGGAAGCAATTGCCAAAATAAAGATGGAAGATCTGAACGCAGACACTATGGACAGTGCTGTCAAAATGATCGCCGGAACTGCAAGAAGCATGGGCATTACAATTGCAGAATAAGTATAAGATTAATTAATTAGAAATTGTTTCAATTTAATAAATAAATAATAGTCATGAGAAAGCACGGAAAAAGGTATAAGGCATTAGTTAAGCAATACAACCAAAAAGAAGTATTTAACTATACAGATGCGGTCGAATTGGTCAAGAAAAATGCCACAGCTAAATTTGACGAATCTTTCGAAGTTGCAATCAAATTGGGTGTTGACCCGAGAAAAGCAGACCAGCTGGTTCGCGGAACAGTTTCGCTTCCGCACGGAACAGGTAAAACGGTTAAAGTGCTGGTTGTAGCTAAATCCCCCAAAGACAAAGAAGCTTTGGACGCAGGTGCAGATTTCGCCGGATTCGAGGAATATCTCGAAAAAATTAAAGGCGGATGGACAGATATTGATGTTATCATCGCTACACCTGACGTAATGGGCGAACTCGGTAAACTAGGCCGTATTCTCGGTCCCCGTGGATTGATGCCAAACCCCAAGAGCGGTACTGTAACATTTGACATCGCACAGGCGGTTAAAGATGTGAAAGCCGGTAAGATCGAATATCGCGTCGATAAGACAGGTAACGTTCATGCAGCGGTTGGCAAATGTTCATTTGATTCGGCAAAATTAGCAGAGAATGTTCATGTATTTTTCAGCAGTGTACTAAGAGCTAAACCAACAACAGCCAAGGGTAAATATGTGAAGAGTGTATTCTTCAGCTCAACTATGAGTCCCGGCGTTGCAGTTAGCGATTTGTCGTTTGTTGTAAAAGATAATTAATTAACAAATTAGAATATTGCGCACTCATTGGTGATGGGCTTCTCAATTGGTATAAACCGATTGCCGTCCCTGATAGAATGTTAATAAATGGTCAGGTAAAATGGTAACTTTAAAGAAAAAACAAGAAATAGTTGCGGATCTGGCAGATAGGTTTAAAAGAGCAAGCGGATATTACTTGGTTGATTTTACAGCCATGACCGTTCTAGCAGCAATTCGCTTTCGCAGGGAATTGAAGAAGAGCGGTATTGAGTACAAAGTCGCTAAGAACACATTAATCAAACGTGCCATCAAGGATTCAGGTATTGAAGATATCATACCGGCAAAGAATTTCTTTGGTGCTTCAGGTGTTGTGTTTGCATACAGCGATGCAGTAGCTCCAGCTAAAATCATCAAGGGACAATTCGATAAGTTCGAAAAACCTAAGCTAAAAGCCGCAGTAATTGAAGGCGTATATTATGATGGTTCAGAGTTAAAAACTCTTGCCGCATTGCCTTCAAAACCGGAAATTATTTCCGGAATTATCGGAAGCCTTCATGCTCCAATATCGGGTATCGTTGGTACTATCAATGCAGTTATGCGCGATGTTGCATCACTGGTTGAAGAAGTTGCAAAGAAAAAGGCTTCGTAATTGAAGTTAAGCAGCAGAAGTTTTTTTATGTATAATTTGAAAATAATATTTGTTTAAGGAGTATAAAATGTCAGCAATAGTAGAAGAATTGATTGAGAAAATTTCCAATTTAACTTTAATGGAAGCCGCAGATCTCAAAAAAGCATTAGAAGAAAAATTCGGAGTAACAGCAGCAGCCCCAATGATGATGGGTGCAGCAGCCCCAGCCGCAGCAGCAGCAGTTGTTGAAGAGCAAACAGAATTTGATGTTGAATTAACAGAAATTGGTGCTAACAAACTGAATGTTATCAAGGTTATCCGCGAAATCACAGGCTTAGGTCTGAAAGAAGCAAAGGATCTTGTTGAAAGTGCACCTAAAGTTGTTAAAGAAGGCGCAACTAAAGAAGAAGCAGCCGACATCAAGAAAAAACTCGAAGAGCAGGGAGCTAAAGTTTCTCTTAAATAATT
>CAYXFU010000038.1:0-16518 GCA_964464375.1 uncultured Hyphomicrobiales bacterium | reverse complement strand
TAAAAACAATAAGATTTACCAATGATCAAGTTTTAAATAATTTCTTCGAAGTTACAGCGAAAATAACAGGGGAAAGTAGGCAAAAAGCCTCTTCCCCGGTTTTAATTTTAAATGGTATTAATAATTATCAATTTTTGGCTTTAAATGAAGGAAGAAAACAATTGCCAATCAGTTGTTTTGAAATGTTTGGGATTTTTTGAGATATGTCCTCAGAAGAAGGATGTATGTCAAAAGGTCCTATTTTTTTCATGTTATAATGTCAAAATACAATAAAAATAAATTTGTTGCGGAGGGTATCGGTGGAACACACAAAATCTAATGTACAAAAAATTCTCAAATCCAAAGATGGCTTGGTAAGACTTCGAGAGAGAGTGACGTTTTCGAGTAGTAGGATAGAAACTGACTATCCAGACTTGCTGAACGTACAGCTAGCTTCTTATCGTGATTTTCTGCAAGAGGAAATTGAACCATCAGAGCGGATTTACAAAGGATTGGATATGGCTTTCAGGACGAATTTTCCTATTGAAGATTCATCGTCCATTTTCCAGCTTGAATATATCAATTACTCTGTTGATAAGCCAAAATACTCAGAAGAAGAATGCCGTGAACGGGAATTAACTTATGCTAAACCATTGAAGGCAAGGTTAAGACTATCGAGCAAAGCGGCTAAGGAATCTGAGGACTATATTGAATCTATAGAGCAAGAGGTATATTTGGGTAACATACCTGCTATGACACCAAGAGGAACGTTTATTATCAACGGTGCCGAGAGAGTTATAGTTTCCCAGCTTCATCGTTCTCCAGGTGTATTCTTCGACGATGCTATGCATCCGAACGGAACTAGAATCTATACAGCGAGAATTATTCCTTTCCGTGGCTCATGGATTGAATTTACTACAGATATCCACGATGTGATGTTTGCTTATATCGACAGGAAAAAGAAATTCCCTGTAACAACTCTTCTAAGAGCTATCGGTTTTTCATCGGACGAGGAAATTTTGAATCTCTTCGATCTAGCTGAATATTTTCCACCGGAAGAAATGGACGAATCAAAACTTGCAAGAAGAATTGCCAGTGATGTTATCGATCTGGAAACAGGTGAGATTATTGCTACACGCGATATGATTGTTGATGAAGTATTGCTTGAGAAAATGAAATCAACAACAATCACTCCTGTCAGGCTCTTTAACTATACCGATCCCACAGAAGAACCTGTTATCGCCAAAACTTTGACAAAGGATACGTCCCGCAATCAGGAAGACGCTCTTGAGGTTATCTATCGTCAGCTTCGCTCTAGTGAGCCACCTGATATGGAAACTGCAAAGGCTCTTCTCGAAAAATTGTTCTTCAATGCCAAGAGATATGATCTAGGCGCTGTAGGACGTTTTAGAATTAACCAGAAACTTGGTTTAACAATTGAACAAGAAACTACAACTCTAAAAGTTGAAGATATAGTAGCCATAATAAGACATCTATTGAAACTGCATGACACTAAACAGACAGGTGACGATATTGATCACCTTGGCAACAGGCGTGTCCGTTCTGTTGGTGAGCAACTTACTGCACAGTTCAATGTAGGTCTTGCCAGAATGTCCAGAACAATCAAAGAAAGACTTAGTATTCACGATGGTGAAAATTTATCCCCTGCACAGCTCGTTAATGCCAGAACAATCAGTTCGGTAATCAATCAGTTCTTCGGAACAAACCAGCTGTCACAGTTTATGGATCAGACAAATCCACTTTCGGAGCTAACTCATAAGCGCAGAACTTCTGCTTTAGGTCCTGGTGGTTTAACAAGAGAAAGAGCAGGATTTGAAGTTCGTGACGTTCACTATACTCATTATGGACGTTTATGCCCGATTGAAACTCCTGAAGGTCCGAACATCGGTCTTATTTCATCGCTTGCTATGCATGCAAAAATTAATGAGTTAGGATTCATAGAAACACCTTACAGAAGAGTTGTTAAAGCTCATGTTACTGATGAAGTTGTTTATCTGACTGCAGAAAAGGAAGAAGGATTCGTTGTTGCACCAGCATCAATTCAGATTGATGACAATATGAACCTAATTGGTGACAAAATAAAGGCAAGATTATCCGGAGACTTCGTTGTTCTTGATCCTAATGAAGTACAGTTTATTGACGTGTCAACAGATCAGATAACAAGTGCTGCTTCAGCCTTGATACCTTTCCTTGAGCACGATGATGCTAACCGTGCATTAATGGGTTCTAACATGCAACGTCAGGCTGTTCCACTTTTAAAGCCAAAATCACCAATAGTTGGTACAGGTATGGAAGCAAAAGTAGCTCTCGATTCGAGAACTCTTTTACTTGCAGAAGCAGACGGAGTAATAAATTACGTCTGTGCTGATTATATTATAGTTGATTATAATGACGCAAGATCCGATGAAGACAAAATAAAATCGTTTGATTTCCGAAGAAGAGTTGAATATCCTTTACTAAAATTCTTCCGTACAAACCAGGATACTTGTATAAATCAGGTACCTATTGTTAAAGTCGGACAGAAAGTATTCAAAGGAATGCCACTTGCTGACGGTGCCGCTACCGAAAATGGCGAATTAGCATTAGGTCGTAATATTTTAGTTGCGTTCATGCCATGGAGAGGTTATAACTTTGAAGATGCTATCATTATTTCTCAGAATATGATTGCAAAGGATGTATTTACTTCGATCCATATCGAACAGTTTACACTACAGGTCAGAGATACAAAACGTGGCGAGGAGGAATTCACACGCGAGATTCCGAACGTGAGTGAAGAAGCAACAAAAGATCTCGACGAGGGTGGTATCATCAGAACCGGTGCGAAAGTACAGGAAGGTGATATTTTAATTGGTAAAATTACACCTAAGGGAGAAACAGATCCTACACCAGAAGAGAAGCTACTTAGAGCTATTTTCGGCGATAAAGCAGGAGATGTCAAGGACGTTTCATTAAAAGCAACACCGGGTTTGAAGGGTATCGTAATTAATACAAAATTATTTACTCGCCGTGCTGTTACCAATGAAAAAGAAATTCGTGCTGACGAGAAGAAACGTCAGGATGTGCTTGCCAAAAGAGAAAGAGATGCTCTTAAGATGATTGATGATGATGGATTGTCTAGATTAATTAAAATTCTTGATGGGCAAAAAATTATGGGGCTAAAACTGTCGACAGGTTCGTCAGTGTTTAGAAGTGGCGCTACAGTTACGGCTGAAGCAATTAAAGAGAAATATATAGATGGAACTTTAAAGCTCGAATTAATAGATATTCATCATACAGTATTAGCTGATAAGCATAAACAAGAGTTATTGTCTGAGATGTTGAAAAATTTCCAGGCAAAGAAGAATGACATATTAGGTAATTACAAAGCAGAAAAAAATAAAATTGCGGCTGGAGATGAGCTACAACCCGGTATTCTGCAGATGGCTAAGGTTTATGTTGCCAAGAAGCGTAAACTGATGGTTGGTGATAAAATGGCTGGTCGTCACGGTAATAAAGGTATTGTATCCAAAATAGTACCCGTTGAAGATATGCCTTTCCTTCCGGATGGAACACCAATAGAAATAATCTTGAATCCACTTGGCGTACCATCTCGTATGAACCTCGGTCAGTTGTTCGAAACTGCTCTTGGTTGGGCTGGGCAAAAGCTTGACGTGAAATTTGCTACACCTATTTTTGACGGTGCTACATGGGAAGAAGTTGAAGAATATCTAACAAAAGCTGGTTTACCGGCTGCAGGTAAGACTAAACTTATTGATGGCAGAACAGGTGAGCCATTCACACAGGAAATTACAGTTGGTGTCATTTATATGCTCAAACTGTCTCACCTTGTTGAAGATAAGATACATGCACGTTCTATAGGTCCATATTCTTTGATAACTCAACAACCGTTGGGTGGTAAAGCACAATTCGGTGGTCAGAGACTAGGAGAAATGGAAGTTTGGGCTCTTGAAGCTTATGGAGCAGCTCACACTCTCCAAGAGATGATTACACTTAAATCTGACGACGTTCAGGGTCGCGCAAAGATGTACGAAGCGATAGTTAAGGGTGATAATATGCCAGATCCTAACATTCCGGAATCGTTCAATGTTCTTGTTCGTGAATTACAGGGTCTTTGCCTTGAAATTGAGATAGAGTAATTTAAAAAAAGATAATAATTATATATATAAGAAGGAAATAGTCATGCAGTCCAAGACGATACCTAAGAAGGGGTTTTCTCAGATAGCAATTAAAATTGCTTCTCCTGACAGCATATTGAACCGTTCACACGGTGAAGTGACAAAACCTGAAACAATCAACTATCGTTCGTTCAGACCTGAAAAGGATGGTCTGTTCTGCGAGAAGATATTTGGTCCTATCAGAGATTGGGAATGTGCCTGTGGTAAGTATAAGAGAATCAGGTACAAAGGCATTGTTTGTGACAGATGCGGGGTTGAAGTAACTCAAAAGTCTGTCAGACGTGAAAGAATGGGACATATAATGCTAGCAGTCCCTGTTGTTCACATCTGGTTCTTAAGAACATTACCAAGCAAGATAAGTGCGATTCTTGGTGTTCCTACGAAAGATATTGAAAGAATAGTATATTACGAATCATACATTGTTGTTCAGGCAGGTAAGACAGGACTTCAAAGAGCAGATTTACTGACTGAAGAGCAGTACCTGGAAGTTATGGGTTCACTTTCTGAAGAAGAAAAAAATCTTGATGATGAAGATGCAAATAAGTTTATCGCTCTCATTGGTGGTGAAGCCATCAAGGAAATGCTTAAAAGGATTGATCCTGAAGAAACTTATCTTGATCTGAAGTCGATTCTAAGAGAAGAGACCTCACAGCAGAAAAAAGCAGATTTGTTAAAGAGATTGAGAATTCTTGATGCTTTCATACCTTACGAAGGTTTAGCCGAAAGAAATAAACCCGAATGGATGGTACTCGATGTAGTGCCTATAACTCCTCCGGACTTAAGACCTTTGGTTCCACTCGAAGGAGGAAGATTTGCTACATCCGATTTGAACGATTTGTACAGAAGAGTTATTATCAGAAATAATCGTTTGAAGAGATTAATAGATATTAAAGCTCCGGAAGTTATTCTCCGAAATGAAAAGAGAATGCTTCAGGAGGCAGTTGATGCTTTGTTTGATAATAGTAGAAGAGCCGTAAGAAGCGAATCTCAAAGAGCTTTAAAATCACTCGCTGATACATTGAAAGGTAAGACCGGACGTTTCCGTCAGAACCTTCTAGGTAAGAGAGTTGATTATTCAGGACGTTCTGTTATCGTTGTTGGTCCTGAACTTAAGCTTCATGAATGCGGTCTTCCCAAAGATATGGCTGTTGAACTATTCAAACCCTTCATCATCCGTAAACTTATCGAGCGTGGACATGTTAAGACTGTAAAAAGTGCTAAAAAGATGGTTGAGCGCAAGACCAATGAGGTATGGGATATTCTGGAGAAGGTTATCGACGGGCATCCAGTTCTACTTAACCGTGCTCCTACACTTCATAGACTTGGTATTCAGGCATTCCAGCCCAGACTAATTGAGGGAAAAGCTATTCAGCTTCATCCATTGGTTTGTACGGCTTTTAACGCTGACTTTGACGGTGATCAGATGGCTGTCCACCTTCCAATAAGTTATGAAGCACAGCTAGAAGCATTGCTATTAATCCTTGCTCCTCACAATATTATGCACACTCAGAACGGCGATCCAATTGCAGTTCCGTCGCAGGACATGGTTCTTGGTGTATATTATCTCACAAAAAGCAGACACGGATTAAAAGGCGAGGGCAAATTATTCTCTTCAGCATCTGAAGTTATTATAGCCTTCAATTCAGGTATCATTGATTTGCATGCTAATATTAAAGTTAGAATAAAAGGTAAGTTAATATCGACTACAACCGGTAGAGTATTATTCAATCAAATTGTACCGGATGGAATAGGTTATTTAAATGAAGTATTGACCAAGAAAAGATTACGCCAAATTATTGGTATTTGCTTCCGTACAGTCGGGTTGGCACTTACTGTTGAATTCCTTGACAACTTGAAGGAAACAGGGTTTGCTTATGCAACAAGAGGTGGTCTATCCGTGTCTGTGGCAGATGTGCTTGTTCCAAAAGAGAAAACAGAGATCATTAATATTGCTCAGGTCAAAATTGATGAAATTGAATTTGCTTATGTCAATGGTGTTATCAGCTCTGGTGAGAGATACAACAAGATTATTGATACATGGTCAACGGCAACTAACAGAGTTGCAGACAAGCTTTATCAGGATCTTATGAAAGCTGAACAAGGATTCAACACATTCTGGATGATGCTTGACTCGCAGGCTCGTGGTTCGAAAGAACAGATTCGCCAGTTAGCAGGTATGCGCGGTTTGATGGCAAAACCGAAGAAATCCTTAAGCGGATCAACCGGTGAATTGATTGAAAACCCAATTATTGCGAACTTTAAAGAAGGTTTGTCGATTCTAGAGTATTTCATTTCTACTCACGGTGCTCGTAAAGGACTTGCTGATACAGCTCTTAAAACAGCTGATGCAGGATACCTGACAAGAAGACTTCATGATGTATCACAGGATGTTATCATTAGCAGCCTTGATTGCGGCACAATCCGTGGTGTTGAAATGTCAGCCCTCAAAGACGGTGAAGAAATAAAAGAACCATTGTATGAGAGAATACTCGGAAGAGTTACTTTGAATGATGTTATAGATCCGATAAGTGATAAGCTTATTTGCACTGCTGGAGTTATTATTGACGAGGTAATTGCACAGGCGATTGATGAGAGTGCTCTCGAGTATGTTATGATTCGTTCAGTATTAACATGTGAATCCAGACGTGGAGTTTGTGCTAAATGTTATGGACGTAACTTGGCAACCGGAAAGATGACAGACGTTGGTGAAGCAGTGGGTACAATAGCATCACAATCAATTGGTGAGCCTGGTACACAGCTTACATTGCGTACTTTCCATACTGGTGGTACCGCTTTGTTGATAGCATCACAATCATCCGTAACGTCTAAGTTTGACGGTGTTATTACATTTGAAAATGTCAGACTTGTAAAATACGTTGATGATGAAGAAAACGAAATCAGCGTGGTCGTCAGCCGAAGTGGTCTTATTAATGTCCTTGATCCTGACAGTAACCGTGTTATGACACATTATGATGCTACTTATGGAGCTGTTTTAAAGGTCCACGAAGGAGATAAAGTTGCCAAAGGGCAGATGATCTATGAGTGGGATCCTTACAATGCAACTATTATCGCAGAGTTCAATGGTAAAGTAAGATTCAAAGATTTGGTTCAGAATATTACATTCCGTGAGGTAAATGACGAGCAGACAGGTCACATTTCCAAAGTTATCATTGAATCAAAAGATAAGACTAAATCTCCGATGATTGAAATTATTGATGATGAAGGTAAAGTTCTTAAAGCCTACAACATTCCTGCAAAGGCTCAATTAAGAGTTGAAGATGATGAACCAGTTGGCATTGGAACTGCATTGGTCAAAATCCCAAGAGATTTGGGAAGAACCAGAGATATTACCGGAGGTTTGCCGAGAGTAACTGAATTATTCGAAGCAAGAGCTCCTCAGAACCCTGCTATCGTTTCTGATATTGATGGTATTGTTAAATTTGATAAACCAAAACGTGGACAGAGAATTATTGCAATAACATCACTCGACGAAAAGACAACAATGGAATATGCCGTACCAATTGGTAAGTATGTTCTTGTCCAGGATGATGACTTCCTTCGTGCCGGTGAGCGTTTGACAGAAGGCTCGATCAACCCGCATGATATTCTTAGAATCAAAGGTCCAAATGCGGTTCAGGAATACCTCGTGAACGAAATTCAGGAAGTTTACCGTATGCAGGGCGTGAAGATTAACGATAAGCATATTGAAGTTATCGTACGTCAGATGTTGCAGAAACAAAGAATTGTGGATCCGGGCGATTCATTATTCCTTGAAAACGACCAGATAGATCGTTTGAGATTTATCGATGAAAATGACAAACTAAAGAATCAGGTTGTTATCCTTGAAAAGGGTGAATCAAAATTCAAAGTAAATCAACACATTAGCAAAAAGAAATTCAAAGAAGTAATAACCGATATGAAGAAGAAGACTAAAGGATTACCCGACAGCCGACAAGCTGATGGTGCAATTGCTGAGCCAATGCTTCTCGGTATTACTCAGGCATCACTTACGACTGAGAGCTGGCTCTCGGCTGCATCGTTCCAGGAAACAACAAGAGTCCTATCCGATGCATCAGTAGCCGCTAAGGTTGATCACATGATAGGATTGAAAGAGAATATTATTCTTGGTCAGTTAATTCCTGCCGGAACAGGGCTTAGGAAATATCAGGAAATGAATGTTATTAGTGAAGTAGGTAATATTTTCGGTAAGAGGAATATTGCTCGCAAGATACAACCAACTGATGAAAAATCATTAAGTGAAATTGAATTTGCAACTGAACTAGCAACAATAGATTAAACTGAATTACTCGGTTTTAGATTTAAAGAGGTTGTCTGAGTAAGACAACCTCTTTTTGCTTGTCATGCCTGTACATACAGGAATCTTTTATGCTTTATAGTTTCACAAACTTACTAACTTTATCCCCAATCCGAACAAAATACATCCCCGGTGCCAAGCCGGACACATCGATTCTAACTTTTTCCCCTCCTTTCCAAGGAGGGGTGTCACGAAGTGACGGGGTGGTCTGTATTTCTCCAAGAACATTATAAATACTCACATCGCTTTGGTCGGACACAGCAAGCTGTGTCCCTACAATAATTTCTATGAAATCCGTGGCTGGATTGGGATATATCCCTTCCGGTCTGGGTAAATGGATTTCTTCAATATCAGTATATAAAGGAAGACAATCCTTAATTCTTGTTCTATAAAGACCATAATATTTTGGCTGCCAATGTAAGCCACTAAAGGCGATATAGAAATATTCAGAATTGAATCCAAAATCACCAATATTAGGATCTTTAGGATCATATAAAGAGGCATCAAGCTCTTGCCAAGAGTCTCCAAAATCAAGAGAAAAAAACAATTTCCCATTTAAAATAAACATAACATTATTACACACTTTTCTTAAATTTCCTGTTTCAGTACTTATTTTCTTCCAAGTTATACCAAAATCTTCTGTCCTAAAAATTCCTTTATTTTCAATACTAAAAAAAAGTCTATTCCCAAGAAGCTTAAGAAATGTCACTCTGGATTGATCAATGGGTTCATAGGGAATTAAATTTGAATCAATGCGTTTCCATGTTCTACCATCATTACTGGTGAGCAATAGTCCTCCAAATCTACCCCCTAATTCGTGAGTTACAATTAAGCTATCATTAAATGTAAAGCACGAGACCTCTTCCGGAGGTCTATAAAGAGCTAGATTACCTGTACTATCTCTATAATTAATAATTTTCCAGTTTTTAAAATTATCGGGAGATAAATATAATCCCATTCCACCACCACCAACAAGTTGCCTGTTTTCAGATATTTGCATATGGTCTCCCATAATATCACCACAATAGAGAGTGTCACTTCTGTTATTGCCATTTAAAATCCAATAAAGGTAGATTTTCTCCCATGTTTTAGCTGTATCTTTAGATATATAGATCCCTTTAGAATGCTTTATGTCAAAAATATATATAATTCCTTTGTAAAGAGACATTGACCATATAGAATTCCAATCCGGTGGTGTTTTAATAATTCTGAAAGTTGTGCCTTTGTCAGTCGAATAAAATAGAGAACGAGTATTAGAAACAAGCATATTGTTATCATTGAAGGGATCGATAGAAATCATATTTATAAATTGATCGTTTGTATTTAATTGCTCCCATTGTGCATTGGTGAGATTAGAAAAGATAACGATGCTTGCAACACAAATAAATAGAAATGCTTTCATTTTTATCTCCAAAAATATGCTAGAGGTTCTTAAATTATTTTTAAATTTTTTAGTATTTCTGTACTTTTAATTATGTATAACTCAAATATAATGTAAAAGTTACAAAAGAGAGGAAAATTTATTTGTATTTCTCTCCCGCTAGGGAGAACAGGTCGGTAGAAAATGGTTCATCACCTGCTTTGTTCCGTCCCGTACGGGACGGCAGAAGTCTTTGGGGGAGGGTTTTTCTACCAACATGCTGTACCTACGGTACAGAATACAATAGATATCTGCATGCGCAGGTATGACAAACCAGGAGAAGAATAACAACAATTTTAGTTTGTTTCTAATTCACTATCCGGCTTTAAGCAAAAAAAGGAGCACTTTTTGGGTGCTCCTTTTGTAAATTAACTTATAGCTTATTTATACTTCTTCTGTGATCTTCGGCTGATTTTGTTTCTTTTTCTTTTGATACAGGAATATCCCAAAACCGAGAGCAAGGAACGAAAGTATATTTACAGCGATACTTAGTGTTTTACCGGTTTCAAATCCTTTTGAAGTAAATTTCATCTCGACTGTGTGCTGACCTTTGCTGAGAACCAATCCACGGAAAGCGAAATTTGATTTGATGATTTCTGTTTCCTTACCGTCAACATAAGCCTTCCAGCCAGCCGGATAGTAAATCTCACTTATAAAGAGGAAATTATTTCCACTCGCATTGGCAGTAATCTTGATTGACTCATTCTTGAAGTCAGTAACTTCTGCTTTGGCAGTTGAGTCAGCCGGTTCAATCTGAGATGCCAATGCCTTTTCTACGAAAACTGTATCCAATGGATTGAAATCCCCGACTTTTAGATGATTCAGAATTTCCATCTGCTTTGCTATGACTGCCTGCTTCACGAAGAATGCTCTGGGCAATCCTGCCGGATTGGGATAAACGTAATCACCCGATGTCTGTGATTGGAACATCGGCTGTAAATTCGGGAATGGTCTGTTTGTTATGATATACTTAACATTCATAATATTCCAAAGGAAAGGATTGAACAGCTGCGAAGTCGATCCTGCAAACTGTTCGCCATTGGCATTGTCCATCACATCCTGATAAATTCTCAGTTTGGCGGCATGATAACCGTTAATGCTTTCCACAAAGTAGTAAGCCGGAATATTTGCGGGATTGGATGAAAAATCTGCTACCCTGAAAAGCGATTTATCTTGCTTGATAAAATTGAACAGCTCGGCTTTTTTCTCGAAAACACCCTCTTTGATAGATTCCTTGGATACTTCCATTCTGCGGAAATCGACTCTCCAGAGATCAATAACTGTCAGTGCAAGCAAAGCCACGAAGAATATAGTTTTGCTCAATTTGTTTGTAACGAATAAATAGCAGGAAACGGCAACGCCAATGAGAAGTGCAGCACCTATGAACCAATCGTTAATCATATTCGACCAGTTGAAGTTTTGAAGTTCACCAGAGATAGTCGGTCCATAAGATTTGGTAACCGATTCGAACATCTTGGAATTTGCCATAGAAATCAAATAGCTGTTCTTGAATCCGATTGTGAAGAGAATTGCTATAACAAAGAACACACCTGAAGCAATCAAAAATCCCATCACAATTTTTTTATTCTTGGGGGTAAAATCTTCCCTCATTTTATAGAAAGCCGCGATGCCGTATCCAGCCAGAAGCGGAACAGCAAAGTGCATGAGAGCAAATGCCATGCTGGGAGCACGGAATTTGTTGAAGTTCGGGAAATTATTATAGAAGAAATCGTAGAGAAACGGTAGATTCTTGCCCATTCCCAATAGTAGTGAGAAGATAGTAAGTCCCAGCAGGAACTGCACGAATGTATCCTTCCTGAAATAGAATAGTCCAATGATAGCAAGAGCAAGAATCCCGATTCCCATGTATGGCGGCGAATCTTCCGATTCTTTGTTACCCCAGTATGTCGAAACTTTATCGCCCTGATAGTCCTGAGTACCATAACCGAAATAGCTGGGCACAAACAGAGTAAGTACTTCTCCCGGGCTGTAAGACCACATTGTGGCGTATTGATAATCATTGCCACCGCTGGCGTCCTGATGCAGCTGAGCTGTTTGGGCTATCGGAGCAGAGCCTCTTGTTGAATATGGTGTGTAGTCCTGAACAGCCATGTATCTGTCAGCTGACATCAGATAAGCCGATCCAAACCCGACTACAAGCAAACCTGCTACCATCAATACCTTCAATGGCTGATCTTTTGATATCAATCTGCTGATGAATTCGAACAACAAATATAAACCGAAAGCGCAAGCCCCATAAAATATCATCTGCAAATGTCCGCCTTCGAGCATTATGTGGATGGCGAATATCAGCAGAACAGCATATATCAAAGAGAATTTCTCTCTTAATTTCTCCATGAAAAAGAATATAAACGGGAACATGGCGAAAACTACGGGTTTTGTATTGTGCCCTATCATCACCCAGGTGATAACCCATGTGGAAAACGTCGCAGCAAAAGCAGAGATGAATGAAATGAAACGATCGTGCTTCTTGTATCGCATGAATAGGAATATACCTGCACCATAAATTGCATAATACACTGCTACTCTGGCTGTATCGCTTCCGAACAAAGTGCGGAAGAACACTGAAAAGCCGAAGAAGATCTGCGGCACAATGTCCCACAATCTGTCGCCTGTAACGAGCAGAGCAGGATAACTTGGCATTCCACCGAAGATATATGGTATCCATAATGGGAAGTTGCCGTCGTGTGCTGCCTTCTGAATGTATGGGCCGAAACTCATCGATGCAACATTATCGAATTCGTTGAATCCGCCGCCACTGATTGCAGAGAAAAGGAAAATAAACACCGAGACAAGTAAAAGTAGAATGAATGCGCTATCCTGATATTTTTCAGGTATTAGCGGTGGTTTCGACGGATGATCTCTTTTTACCGTCTTCTTGGGTAATGGTTTTGACATTTGTATTACCTGTAATTTATAAGATGTTAATTGTCTGATTGTAAACTGCAATATATGAAAATTGCTAAACTGATAAAAATATGAATATGATGAAATCGAAATAAATAGTATTTTTTAGTCATAGAATGCTAATATTCGTTGTTTTTCTGTGACGAAGGCATAGCAGATCGGTAGAAATAAGTAAATCCCCACAAACGCGTCTGATGCCACGAAGTGGTATAATTTCAATAACCGTGGGTGAAAGCCCACGGACAGTGAAGGAAAGAGCATAATCAGCCCTGAAAGGGTTGAATTAAAACCGAGAAGTTCAACCCCTCCGGGGCTGGAAATTGATATGCCAATCGGTTTTCCGCGGGTTGTACCCGCGGTTATTCAGATTTAGCCACTTCGTGGCAAAATTTCAAATAAATATTCCTCACTTTTGTAACTTTTTGCCTTATATTGTGTTTTGGAATAAAATTATTATCTCTTAAGATATTTGGCTTTAGGAGTTATCATGAATAAGAAATGTGTTTTTTTGCTAAACTTGTTTTTTGCAATGGCTTACAGTCTTTGTGCTGGTCAGTTCACATATCCGTGGAATTTTGTTGATTCAACTGGTGGTATTCAGGATATGCACTTTATGCCGGGAACAAATGAAAGTCAGTTTATTTACTTGACTGAGGGAAATTTTGCTGAAATAAGAGATACACAAACAGGAGCACTGATAAAACAAATACCAGGAGTTCAAGGATTATTCGGTTTTACCGCTGACAGCCAAAAGATTGTTACAATGATGGGATCAAGAATCGAATTGCACAATCTTGCTGATATGAAATTACTAGCTTACGATTCGTTGAAACTCGGTACTGACACAGTGGATTCTCATGGGAATAAAATGGCTACAAGATTTCTTGGGCTGGCTATTGATCCGATTAGACCTTATGCTTATGCCATAGTTCAGAAATCAAATAATTTAGATCCTTTAGCTCCATACCGATTGGATACTGTTACAATAGTTGTTTACGACTACAATACTATGAAACAAATAAAAGTATTAAATCCTGAGGGTTTTAAAACACACTACGGAGCAGCCAAAATAGCAGTTTCAAAAGATGGAAAATACTTAGCCGCATTTACTGATCGACAAACAGACCTTAAAATATGGTTGCTTGATTCGATGAAATTAATTCGTGATGTTCAGTTGTTTGATCCCTTTAGTAATATTTTTTGTATACCTGTTGCTCTCGTATTCTCAGAGCTTTTATCAGATGATATATATTTTGTTGGGGAATTTACTAAAAATGGATACTATTCGGGTTTTAAAAAGTATAATATTGAGACAAATTTAATTATTGACTCAACTTACAAAAATATTGGCTATTTAGGTACTTTAACTTTTTTTGACAATGAACAACGTGTTCTATATCTCACATATCCATATAATTTTGTATTAAATTTTTCAACACGTTCAACAGAATTCAAAAAGGACATTAATTTGCATGAACCTGGATCCTGGAATTGGTGCATATATTCAAAAAATTACGATCTCTTTATTGGTACAAGTGGTGCATACTGCTCAAGTGGCAAATATGACAGAATTTCTTCAAAAATAGATAACCCGGTTATTATTAATATATTATACCCAAATCCTGCTTCCGATTTCATAGAAATATCGGAGATCAACCCCATGCTTAAGCATGGGGTTGATAATTCAAATATAAAAATATATAATATATTCGGACAAACAATGTCCACCCCCGTCTGCTCCGCAGACACCCCCGCCAGCGGGGGACATGTCAGAATCGATGTCTCCGGCTTGGCTCCGGGCATGTATTTTGTGAGGTTTGGTGAAAGAGTCGGCAAATTTGTGAAGTTGTAAATACAACACCACCCCAAACCCCGCCTCAAGGCAGGGCTTTAAAGCTCCCTTCCTTGAGGAAGGATCGGGGAAGGTGTATTAAAGTGTTTAGCGTTTTAAGGATTTGTAATTAGTGGAGAATACTTTCATAACAGAAATCACCAAAATCACAGTTCAGACAAGTGATTTAAAATATATATAAAATAAAAACCGTTTCATTGAAAAAATCACTACTATTTCGCATATTGCAACTGGTATAGTGAATCCCGTTAGGGATGGAATATGTATAGAAACCGAATCTACTAATTTGACAGAATCCCGTAGGGATGGCATATGAAATATTATTTGCATGATAGCCCGTTATGTTTCCATCCCTACGGGATTTTGACACATGTTAAACACAATTTGCTATACATATCCCATCCTTACAGGATTAAAAAACCGCGATGCAATCAATGCAAATAGTGCAATCCAAAAATTGATGTAATTGAAATATAAAGAGGTTAGATGGATTTTAAATAACTATCAATTCATTAAAATAGTGCAACTCGATGCAAAAAATGATGCAACCAATGAAACAGCCCCGCCAGTTTTGGACAAAGAATCGATGTTTCCGGCTTGGCTTCGGGGATGAATTTCGTTAGGATTGACAATAAAAATAAGTAAATTTGTAAAAATTTAAAGTGATTGATTATGAAAACATTTATCTATACATGCACATTGAGTCTTGTTCTATTCACATTGGGTGCATTTGCCCAATGGGTTGAACTGGCAGAAAAGAATGGCTTACCTGCTGCCAAAAGTGAATTTTACACAAATTTAGTGCTTGACGGAAATAATATTGCAATTTCCACTTTCTCCAATAAAGTCTATCTGTCTAAAGATGCAGGTGACAATTGGGAATTGACTCAATATTCTCCAAGCCAGAACAGAGATACTTACCTGTGCGGTATTAAAGATTCCAATATTTTTGTTACAATTTATGAGGGTTATGTTGTTTCTCATAATTATGGTCTAACATGGAATGAGTTCACTGATTCCGCCCATTTAGTCGCAGGCAAAATATTGTTCACCGGTGAAACTGGTATCATTGGCGGATGTTGTGCTCTTTACAAAACACAAGATTATGGGGAATCATTTCAGAGCGTCCTTGGTGATGGATTCAGTAATGATGGCTATAAACCACTCATCGTTAAAGATGATAATTTGTTTGCAGGAAAATCTTCTAGTGGAGAGATTTACAAATCAATTGATAGTGGTGCAACCTGGGCATTATCAAATAAACCATCACTTAGAAGTTACAATAACTTTTTGACTTTAAATAATTTAATAATGGGTTTTGAGTTTAATAATAATTTAGCCATACTGTCAACCGATAATGGAAATAATTGGAGCGAAAAACCGAACTATGCCAGTTTATCAAATTTCCGGCAGATTATTTCATGCGGAAATAACCTTTATGGAATTTGTATTAATCAATTGGGAGTTTACTTATCCAGAGATTCCGGAAAAAAATGGGTTACAGTCAACACAGGGCTAAAGATTGAGCATGGAAAATCAGGGATAACAATTGCTCATAACGATAAGTATATCTATGTTCTATATGGTGGTACGTTATGCCGTGCTAATTTAAACAATTGCGATATCGATTTTTCTAATGATGTAGAAGAATATACAAAATCTGTGGAATATCAGTTTATCTCCCCCAATCCTGCCTCCGATTTCATAGAAATATCCGGAGGGGCGAACGGCCGTTCGCCCTTACAAAGCGATGTGAGGATATACAATGTATTCGGGCAAATACAGACCACCCCGTCACTTCGTGACACCCCTCCTTGGAAAGGAGGGG
>CAYXFU010000037.1:0-36569 GCA_964464375.1 uncultured Hyphomicrobiales bacterium | reverse complement strand
AAATAGGGGGTTCAGAAAACTGAACCCCCTATTCAATTTATAAGGATCGTGGTAAGTCTCACAATGGGCATGCTTATTACAGTGAAGCATCCAATTGTATTTTTTCCATCCATTTCCGTGAAGGGAGTGGCTCGGAGCAATCGAGACAGATTTGTAAACCTGTGCCATCAGCACGGAATAGAAAGTGAGCAATGCTCATTATCTTCTACAATAGGTCCACTACTACGAAGTACTTTTGTAATGAAAAACGAGCTGAGAATAATGATCTTTAAACACAGAATTGTTCACACCACGACCCTCACCATGCCTGGAGAGGAATTACCAGAGCCAAGATGCAATATTACAACTTCATAAATTTGCTAATTTTATCTCCTACTCTCACAAAATACATCCCCGGAGCTAAGATGGAGACATCAATTCTTACTTTTTCCACTCCTTTCCAAGGAGGGGTGTCACAATTGCGAAGCAATGGCGAAGCCCACTGCGGGGTGGTCTGTATTTCTCCCAGCAAATTATATATCTTAACATCGCATTGTTCGGACACGGCACGCCGTGTCCCTACATTAATTTCTATAAAATCGGAGGCAGGATTTGGATATAAAAAATCGATTTTTGTTTCTTTCTGATCAACTAACGTTGGATTTATATAAGCCACAGCACCAATCGAACGAGGAGAAGTGAATTTATTCCCATAAAAATCATAATATGGTTCTATCATATCTCCAGAGCCAATCGCCGGACTTCCCTCAGCTAAATGGAAATCATTGTTAACGGCATCAATAAACATCTTCGTACCGGAACCGTATATCATTGGCTTTTTATCTTTGATCTTATCCAGATCGGGTGTATCCCAATATGGACCATTGAATACAGAGTCAATAATGCTGTAATAAATATTATGAATGAAAAATGCTGCATCTCCTGGTTGAGTGCTTCCATTAATATAAGCGGAAGAACCAAACGCAAAGATGTTATTATATACCATATTCCCATAGAGATTGGGGTATAGTGAGCTTGTAGTCAGGAATCTCATTGTAGCCTGACCACAATTATAAAACGTATTATTAGCAACATTGCACTCAACAGCAGATGATAATGCCAAACCTCTGTAGCCGCCGGCTATGATGTTAGAATAGAAATTCAAATTCTTCACCTCGAACTTATCTCCGGGACAGTAGAATTGAGCTCCTGTATCGCCTCCTAGCTCGAAAGCCACCCATGATGGCTTTGAGGCGTCAAGAAATAGATTTCGTTCCATTGTGATAAAGGATGCTCCGCCCTTGATATGACCTCCTGTCAGACAGTTTTCAATTCTATTACCGCTAATCTTTCCTGCATGACAAACATTGAAATCGAATGCGCTGCAAACAGGCATATCTTTGAAAACACAGTTTGTAACTTCGAAATTATCAACTCCTCCGAACTTGAATGAGGTAATTGCATTGGGATCAGTGACATTTGAGAAGCTACAGCTATCGAATTTAATGAATCTCGACTGAGTTTCGCAGCTACCGCTGTTGTCTACGCTGATAAGTCTTCCGGTTTGTTGCAGATTGGCTCTGAATGTAAGGTTAACAAACTTTATATATTCACAGCTCATGAACTGCCAACCACCGGATATATCTATTATATCATCTTGAAAGCGTGTTATAACAATCCAGGCAGAAGAGTTTCCCTTCAGAGAGGAAATACCCTGATATCCCCGATATGATCCCGAATGAAGATAAACAGTATCTCCAGGTTTTATCGCAGAGGCATCATGAGCTGCCTGAATATTTGCAAAAGTCTGACCGGGTCCAAGATGCACTTCAGCAATACCATAAGCCGACATCAGGATAATCATCAGAATTATTTTCACTTTGTTTGTCTCTTGTTTGTAACTAAATAGTTATAACCGCATTTCTTATTTTACTTACGGGTCATGATTGAATTTATTATTATATTTATGCATGAAACATTTAACCCGAATTATTCAATAGACTTTATCCATTTTCTGGAAATACTCATCATTTGTTTCATTTCCGTGCATACGGGAATTCTTCAAGAAAAGATTCCTGCATTAGCTTCGGTGTTACTTCGTGATCGCAGGAATGACAGACTGGAAGTAGCGTTCCAACATTCTAATATGTTTCTAATGCATAATCCGGGATTAAAAACCCCCTGAAATTATAAATAATTCAGGGGGTTTTATAATTTAAAACGTGTAAAATTCTATTTTTTTAACTTGATTGCTTCATCTAACAAATCGTTAACCTTGGCGAATGAATCGGCTTCTGAGTAGAAGCGGATCAGTGGTTCTGTTCCTGATGGACGAATTAATACCCAGCCCCCTTGAACAAAGAATTTAAAGCCATCTTTTGTGTCAACGCTAATCACGTCGTATCTGCCAATTTTCTTTGGAGTCTTTTGGCAGGCGGCTAGAATATCCTTTTTCTGAAGTTCCGTTACTCTTGCATCGCGGCGTTGGAAGCGATGGATGCCAAATTCCTTATCGAGTTCATCACTCAGTTCTTTAATTGTTAGCTTTCTTTCGGACATTATCTCGAGAAGTAGCATGCCGTTGAATATACCGTCACGTTCGGGAATATGGAGAATAGTTCCAAGTCCACCGGATTCTTCACCACCGATTAATATTTTTTCTTCGGTCATTAGCTGAGCAATATATTTAAACCCGACCTTAGTTTCGAAAAGTTTAATGTTGTTCTTTTCGCAAAAGTCATTTACCATTGATGTAAGTGATACGGTTTTTGCTACGGCTCCTCTTTTTCGTTTCTTTTCGTAGAGGTATTTAAGAATAATCATGAATACTCTATGAGGATCGATGAAGTTACCTTCGTTATCAATTACGCCCAATCTGTCTGCGTCACCGTCAGTAGCAAGGCAGATATCATACTTACCGGTTTTCATGATTGAGATTGCTTCTCCCAGACACTCTTGTATGGGTTCCGGATGATCAATCGAACCGAAAGAAGGATTATAAATTTGATGAATTTCATCAGCTTTTGGAAGTAAATCTTTGATTGTGTTGATACCTGCACCGTACATTGGTTCAAACAGTACTTTGAAGTTAGATTCACGAACAGTAAGAATGTTGATCTTCTTTTTAATATAGCGCAAATATGATTCTTTAGCATCGAATGTACGGATTTTCTTCAGATTAATGTACTCATTCATCGTTTTAAGCTTGAACTGAGGAGGTTTGCTGCAAATTTTCTTCAATTCCAGCTCTACCTGAGATACTTGTTCCGGGGTAGCAGGACCACCGAAAGTCGCTTTCAGTTTGAAACCATTGTATATCCCGGGGTTATGACTTGCAGTAATTACTACACCCAAATCGGCAGATTTCTGCTTTGTGTGGTACGATACCTGAGGTGTTGAGGAAAATGTTTCAGTCAAATGAACAATAATATCCTGCCATGCAAGTACCATGGCGACCTCCTGAGCAAATTCCTTTGATAGGAAGCGAGTATCATAGCCGATAACGACCGATGGATCTTTAATGTTGATTTTTTTGATATACCGTGCAGTAGCCAGTGCCACTAACCTAATGTTTTCGAATGTAAAATCACGGGCGATGAGTCCGCGCCATCCGTCTGTTCCAAAAGTAATCATTATAATTCCCGCTGATTAAAAACTAAAAAAACTTCTCAAATTCCGTTGTGCCTGAATAAATTGCGTCTCCATTTAGCATTTCTTCCAAACGCAGTAACTGATTGTACTTTGCAACTCTGTCTGTTCTGCTTGGTGCTCCGGTCTTTATCTGACCTGCATTTGTCGCTACGGCTATGTCTGCAATTGTTGTGTCTTCTGTTTCACCTGAACGATGAGAGATAATTGTATTATAGCCATTTCTCTGTGCCATTCTGATGCAATCGAGTGTTTCGGTAAGTGTTCCGATTTGGTTAACTTTAATTAATATAGCATTTGCTATACCTTCTTTGATGCCGCGATCAAGAAATTCAGGATTTGTAACAAACAAATCATCGCCAACAAGCTGAACTTTGTGTCCTAGTGCTTCAGTAAGTTTCTTCCAGCCTTCCCAGTCATTTTCTCCTAATCCGTCTTCAATAGATATAATTGGATAGCGGTTGCATAGATCGACATACCATTCTATCATCTGTTCCGATGTCTTGAGTTCACCTGATGATTTGAACATTTTATATTTACCGTCTTCTACCATTTCGCTTGAAGCAACGTCCACTGCGAGAAGGATATCATCTTTCGGTCTGTAACCTGCGGCTGTGATTGCTTCGAGAATCACATCGAAAGCTTCTTCGTTGGATTTTAGAGCAGGAGCATATCCGCCTTCGTCACCGACTGAAGTGTTATAACCTTTGGATTTAAGAACTTTTTTGAGATGATGGAAAACTTCTGCACCCATTCTCAGAGCTTCGCGGAAGGTTGGTGCACCAACGGGAATAATCATAAATTCCTGGATATCAACAGTATTATCGGCATGCTTGCCACCATTGAGAATATTCATCATCGGTGCCGGAAGAATTTTCGCATTAACACCGCCAAGATAGCGATAGAGAGGCATTCCGAAGCTGTCTGCTGCTGCTTTTGCAACTGCCATGGAAACACCGAGCATTGCATTCGCACCGAGCTTGGACTTGTTTTCTGTACCATCGAGTTCGACAAGAAGATTGTCAATCTGCACCTGTTCGGTTGCATCGAAACCTTCGAGTGTGTCTGCGATAATTGTCTGTACGTTATCGACTGCGGTCAGAACGCCGTTTCCGAGGTAACGGCTCTTGTCTCCATCGCGGAGTTCAACAGCTTCATGCTCACCTGTACTTGCTCCGGATGGAACAGCAGCGAGACCGAAAGAACCGTCACTCAATAAAACTTCAACTTCAACCGTTGGATTGCCGCGTGAATCAAGGATCTCGCGTGAATTAATGTCAACTATCAAGCTCATAAATAACTCTTTTAAAAATGAAACATTTTAGATTGTTATTATACATATTACAAATTTAACAAAGTAATTTAAATACTTAATACATATTGGATGGAATATCGAAAAATAAATGAAAAAAGTGAGAATTCGGTAGTAAATAAATGTTTGGTTAAGAAATCTATATTGAATATTTAAGTTTCAGATTAGTAAATAACTATTTTGAAATGATTATTTTGGCAATTGTTTAAGAATCATAGAGAATTGAATTCATCGACGCTGATTCCTGCCTGATTTATTAATTTTCTCAGAATTCCAATTCCTAGTTCTTTGTGTTGAGGAACAGATAATGTAAATTGATAGCCATCTTTCACTAGCATGATATGAGACCCAACTTGCCTATCGATGTTCCATCCAATTCTTGTAAACTTTTTTACAGCACGAGATCCGGAACACAATTCAAGTTTATGACTCAAACCATAACCTCGACAAAAAGTTTGTCACTTTGTTTAGCTTTATCATTCATTACATCCAGCCACCCAATGATAGCTTCTTTTATGTTTTCTGCTGCTTCTGATTGTGTCTTACCTTGTGAAAAGCATCCGGGCAATGCAGGTACCTCAGCAACAAAATAACCGGATTCATCTTTTTCTATATTAACTTGAAATGTCATACAACTATCCTCAACTTGTTTATTAGAAAAAATGACGAACTGTTTTGATATTTGTTTCTAATTATTAATTCTTAATTTCTTAATTCTTAATTATTTTATAAACTGCTCTGTGGATATATTACCGTTTTGTTCGAGAATGATGAAGTATTTGCCGCCGGGTAATGTGTTCAGCTGTGACTTGATTTTGTAATCTCCGGCTTGCTTGTATTCATTCAGGATTACCAGTTGTTGCTTGCCTTCGGTGCTGTAGCAACTAATTTTAACATTCCCGGGTTCGATCACTCCAAAGCTGATATTAATCTCACTATTCGTTATAAAGTTTGATTCGAGTTTCAAATATTTTGGGGAAGTATCGCGGTAGAGGCGGACTCCTCCTGCCTTGCAGATGTCCTCGAGACAGAATCTTCCCTGATAAACTCTTGATACGACAGAATCGCAAGTGAATTTGAGATCCGAGAGAATCAGATCCGTGCAGACTGAATCGCCAAGAACAGCATCGAATAGAAGCACAATAGGCTGAGTTGGATTAGTTTTTAGATCAACATTCAGTGTTTCAATACCATCTTTGATTTCTCTTGTTCCTGTAAAATTATTTGGTACAAGAAGACTGGCTCTATAAGATAGACGAGCTGTGTAATCTGATATTCCACAGAAAATTACATTGCTCTCAGATTCAGTGTGTATCTCTAACTGGACTTTGTCGCCGCTTTTCGCACTGATAGTATCCATTTTAACAAATATGCTGTCCTGAATTGTAGTTATACTTACTTCATTTGTGCCTGTACAACCATAGGAATCAGATACAGTCAGCAGATATTTTCCGGGAAGGTTTACGGTAATTGATTGTGAAAAAGCACCGTTTGACCATTGATAGTTAAAGCCTGGTTCTGCACTAAGAACAATACTATCACAGGGACACATCGTCAGCGGTTTATTGCTAGTTATCTTAGCTAGTGGTGCAGAATAGATATCATAAACCAGACTGTCAAAGTCACGGCATCCTTTACTGTCGGTAACTTCTACGTAAAAAGTAGTTTTAACAGGAATAGTAGCTATTGGATTGACGACATTCGGATTGTCGAGATACTGTGCCGGAGTCCATTTGTACTGGTATGGAGGGTATCCATCCAGAACTGTAACTCCAAGCTGAACAGATTTACCTAAGCAGGAGGATTTATTACTATCAGCACAAGCCTTGATAGTGCAGAACTCCTTAAATGAAATATCGTCTATCATAAAATCATTTCCGGCTTTCAGGACGTTAAGGTTATAAAGTCTGATAGATGCCGTATCACTATTGCCTGAATTCCATTGAATTTTATACTGCAGCCAATTACAGGACTCAGAAGGAAAATATGCTATCTGAGGTATTGTATCATTATTAATTATAACCTGGATTATTGCCGGACGCATGGTTAATGCACTTGCATAAAAGAAAATAAATTCGTAGTCTGTATTCCTGGTAATCTTCAGTACCTTTTGTCCCCATACAAGCGTGTCAAGACCTTGTGCTCCGTTTATAATCATCATCATACCGGTTGTGGAAGTGTGGTCATAGCATGAATCAAACACTGTGTACATCAATTTTGGATTTTTAGCAATAGCATAAGATCCCTCAGGCTTCAAGCTTAAAGGAGAAAAACGCAATTGTGACGAAAAACCTGTATCTCCCTGCTCAAAATCACCATTGAAAATTAATTCAAGCGGCTTGTTCGGAATGCAGTCCTTGGATGATGCAACAGTAATTGCAACAAATAATGCAAGAACATATATTATGAATAATCTTGTGTTCATTTCGGATATAGAAAATCAAATTAATTAAGAACACTAATTTAGTCTTAATTATCATATTTAACAAAAATAAATCGGGGAAAATTGAATTTTACGATATAATCTTGAATTGTATTCGATTACTCATAGAAACAAAAATAACTTACAAGTTAAAAAGGTTTATAGGACTTGGGTAGATTTACATTAATTAAGGTTTTGTTTAATTAGTGAATATTCTTCTTTTTTTATATATTCGGAATACAGCATTCTATCTGTGTTTTTGAATTTTTCCATAAAAATCTTACCGAATGGATTCAAACAATATATCTTTTCCATTGTATAGTAAACATATACTTCATCATCCTTAGTGTAGTTGTATTTATTGTAATATTCATCACCGATATCAGCAAGAACTTCGAAAACTAAATCTTCTTCAAATTCAATTTGAATATTAAATGTGTCTTTATCGATAGATACATCTATTACAGTTTTATTTTCTAATATCCTAATTTTATGGCATAGTTCTGTGTAAGAATCTTCATCAACATATCTAAAGTTACAGTATGGCTCTTGATTTTGAAATATCTGCCAGAAATCAATAACTTTTAAATGAAATTCACCGGTTAAAATAATGCCTGAATCTTTAGGACCAAAAGATGGAGGGATATAAGTTAATTTTTCCCCGAAACTAATATTTATAATTGAACCTAGCCAACATCCAATGTCCCAACACTTCTTTCCTTTCAATAATTGAAAGTCATTCAAGAATTTTTCTTTGTTTGTTTTTCTCATTTCAGCCGTTTTCTTACTTCCTTTTCGGGAAGTAATTTAAAATTATCGCTTGTTGAAACTTACCTTCAGGATTTTTGATTTACAAAATCCGAAAACTGATCAGGTGTAAAAGAAACAATATCTTTGCTCTCCTTCAGTTGCTTGATTCTATCAATCAATACAGAAGAATTATCGACTTCGGAAACCAGTATTTCTATTTCCTTTCCTCTGAAAGCCGATTTAATTGACTTTAATATTTGAGCATTTAATTCATCAGCCGGAATTCTATATGATGCTAGCATTGATTTTACCTTTATTTATTTACTATTGTTTTTATAAGTCGTAGAAATACTTTTAATATTTCACTGTAATCTTAAAATCTTCAAACTTAATACGTATATTTACTATTCGTTCATCATGAAAGTGGATTGATGAATTCTTAGTAATCGACAAAATGTCGATACCTCAATACCCGAAAATTTTTCTCCTTTTTCCATCTACTGCTATCATTTCTACTGGGGTACAAATTGTCCCCCAGTTCGATTTTAGCTCTGGATAACGCTTTATCTTTTTCTCCTGGTCTAAAATGGTATTTATTATTATTTTTCTATTGACTTTTTTCTTTATTAATTCAATATTCATTATTTTCGTTTGTTGATTATTTTATTTATGTGATTTATGAAAAAACGAAAAATAAAGAAAGCATTAAAGAGACTCTTCAATCTGCCTCCAGGATTGGATTTGGTCAGATATGCTATGAATAAAATTGAGAATCTGTCCTTTCGCACTAAGAAGAGCACTTATGTTGCTTATCCTTCAAATTTGATGCTGGAAGTTACAAACTACTGCAATCTCCATTGTATAACCTGCGCAAGAGAATACGCTTTCGGAGCAGACATGGCTATCGGACACATGGATATTGATCTGCTTAAGAAGGTTATCGATCAGGCTTATCCTTATATTGATTCAGTTGGGGTAACAGGACTTGGTGAGCCAACTCTATACAAACATCTACCCGAAGCTCTTCGATATATCAAAAGCAAGAACAGGGGCATCATCACAAGTATGTCCACCAATGCATCCATCAATGCTTCAGTAGAAAAGATCAGGGAAATTAAGGATAATATTGACACAATTCAGGTTTCAATTGATGGAATTGGAGAGGTTTACAACACTATCCGCAGAAATGGAAACTACGATAAATTCCTCCAGAATCTTATAAAAATCTCTGAAATCGTTTCAAATAGCGATGTTGATATTGCTCTCAATACTGTTGTTGTGAAAGAGAATTTCCATCAAATGAGCGATCTGATTAAACTTGCACATGATCTGCATTTATCTAACATGAACTTCACTATATTCAATCTGGCATCAGTTACCGATATCCCGGTTGAATACTACGATTTCTATCACACAGATGAATTCCTTGCTGAGCTTGAAAGAGCTAAAGAAACAGCAAAAATCTATCCTGAGATTGATGTTACTTTTTGGGATTACGAAGCTGAGAATGGCTTCAACAAATGCCATTATCCGTTCAATCATTTCTATGTTTCTTGGGACGGATACATGCCGCCCTGCTGTGCCAAGCCATTCCCAAAGATAATGAACTTTGGCGACTTCAACAAGTCAAGCTTAATTGATGTTCTTAATTCTGACGGAATCCGTCAGTTCCGAGAGCTTTCATACAAGAATATCACACCTGACTTCTGCCAGAAATGTAACTATATTGACTTGAAACCTATAAAGAAATAAAATTATGAAAATTGAATATTTCGCAGAAACTGATACACTTTATATCGATATTAAAGAAACGACAAGTGTCGAATCAAAAGAGATATCAAACGGCATATTGCTTGATTACGATGTAAACGGAAATCTTACCGGAATTGAAATCGACAATGCAAAAAATGTTGTAAATCTTTCAAAATTCGAGGCAAAGTCACTACCGATTACAGATTTAGTTATGGCTTAAATCACATGAAGAAATAAAATTTATTTGCATTTTCAGAAAAAAATATATAATTTTGGTATATACTATTTGTAAATACTATTTTCAATATAATGAAAACCTTATCATTAAAACTGGATGAACCTGTATTCGAAGACACTGAGAATGTTATTTCGAAACTTCACATTTCGCGCAACCGCTATATCAATGATGCTCTGAGTTATTACAATGTTATTCAGAAACGAAAACTAATAGAGAGCAGACTTAAGATTGAATCCAAGCTCGTAAGTGCTGAATCAATGAAGGTTTTGGAAGAATTCGATAATATTGATTAACATGAAAATCAATCAGTTCGAAATATGGATCGCTGATCTTAATCCTCAAATGGGCACTGAATCTGGCAAGATAAGGCCAGTTCTGATTATACAAACAAACATGCTTAATCCTTATCATCCATCTACTCTTATTTGTCCATTAACCACAAATATTCAACCACAATCGGAAATATTAAGAGTTAATCTAAAAAAAGGAACAGCCAACCTAAAAGAAGAATGTGACATAATGATAGACCAAATGCGAGCAATCGACAACAAAAGATTAACAAAAAGGCTGGGTATCCTGCCTGTTAATTTGATCGAAATCGTTAAGTCAAATCTTATGATTCTTCTCGATTTATAAATTTCCATTTTTTGTTTTCCATGAATATTTCCTTATTTTGTGATCTAATCAGATTTTGTTTTTCTTTCAGAGATTTATTATCATTTTAATGCGATTGAATTATGACCGATAATGAAAAAAACTTACTTGTACATGTTACTACTGCTCCTTACATGCAAAAAGCAACAGCTCTCATTGGTAAACCCCGTAAAATCGGTGGCAATCAGTTCCGGCACATGATGGCAACTATGGCTATTCTTATAGATTATCACATGACTGATAGTGCCATGCTCAAAGCGGCTGTACTGCATGACTGGCTCGAAGACTTCCCTGAAGCTAACCTCGATGAGATTTACAATCTGGACGAAGACGGTCCAGAAGTTGTAAATTTGATAATCGAAGTCTCCAGGACTGCCCAGGAGACCAAAGAAGAATATCTTATGCGCGTGGTGGAACATGGATCTTATAAAGCAAAGATTATAAAACTGGCTGACAGAATCAGCAATATGACCGATATTTCCACTGACATATTTAACACAAAATTTATTAAGAATTATTCTCTTCAAACAGAAAAATATATTCTACCAATGGCACAAGAAATCCATTATGATATGTATCTGGAGCTAAAAGATCTAGTAAGCAGGAAAAGACTGGTGGTTCAACAGATTTACCAGATAAAGCGGATGTTAAGGAATTTCCTGACTATGTGAGAATTGCGAAATATTTAGCAATCTCTGAAAGTTGGGTATTTACTATTTTATATAATATTGGGATTTGAAAATGAGACAACTTTATGTGCTTTTTATCTGTGTATCTGTTGTTATTCTATCATCTCTTATCTCGGGCTGCAATAGTCAGCAACCTGAAGGCGACATCTGGCCTCTGGCTGTTGGCAATCAGTGGATTTACAAAACCAGCGAAAAGATTAACGACAAACCTGTTATCGACACTGTAACGGTAACCAGAGACACTCTGATTAATGGTGAAAAATGGTTTTATACTAAGCATACTGCTCATCCTATCAGCTGGATTCTAAAAAACAAACCAGATGGACTCTATATAATCGACCGCGAAAAGAATTCACCATTTATTTTTCTCAAATATAAAGCCATACAGGGTGATACATATTTTAATATGATAGACACGATACTTGTAAAACAAATGGATAAGGTCATTAAAACCGAAGCTGGTACTTTCACTTGTTTCCAATATAATTCATTAAAGGCTGACCGCGACCAATTTCTGACTGATGACGGCATCTATGCAAGCCCGGGAGTGGGAGTAGTGCAATTCCAGACATCTGGAATGTGGAGTATAAAATACGAGTTAATAAAGTTTAATCTAAAGAACAAATGATTATATAATTAATATCATCTATTCACGTATATTATTTTTTCCTTTGGAATGTTTTGTAACAAAGCATCAAGAATAGTATTTCTCTAATGAATGGATATCAATTTTTTATAAAAATTATTTAAAGAGGTTTCTTTATGAAGTTATTTAAAACTCTTATAATTTCAGCATTTATTCTGTCAACTATGTTTGGCAATCTACTCAGCCAGGAAGACGTTCTAAGACCCAGAAATTCCGGCAAAGCTTCAGCAAGTTCCGAAAAGTCCGATTTCAAAAGAAGACCGTTCTACATCGGCGTCGAAGGCGGGCTCAATACAAACTTTTATTCTCAGAATCTGGCTTGGAGCTCTCCTGTACCCAATTCAGTGTACAATGCTTATAGTAGTGGATTGGGTTTTTCACCATATTTTGCTGCCTTGATTGATCTACCATTATCTAGCTCATGGAGTTTGCAGGGAAGATTAACATACGATGCAAAATCATTCTCTAACAGTTACACAGGAATCGTTGATAATTATGATGTAAACTCAGGAACAACATCAGATGCCAGCGAAGAAATGAAATATACAGCTACTTGCGCTTACTTTGGTATTAGTATTTTTCTTAGATATGATTTGACCGACAATCTGTTCCTGGTCTTTGGACCCACGATTCAGCTACCTCTTGACCGTTTGGATCAGACAAATACACAGACTCTTCTAAGCCCCGGAGCTTATTTTGACCTCACTACCCTAAGAACTGTAAACACATTCAAAACTGATCCGGCTACCGGATTAAACGCAAGAATTGGTGCTGAATTTGGTGTTGGCTATAAGATACCCCTTAGCAAGAAAATTCTATTGGTCCCACAGGCAAGATTCCAGTTTATGCCGACATTAATGTTTGATAACCAGCTTACAAATGATGGTTTGAGAAGTTTTTATGGCAATCCGGTGCTAGCTGGAACTGATAATCTTCTTCACAGTCTTCAGGTTGGACTTGGTATCTGGTTCAAAATATAGTTTAATTTTTGTATAATAATCCGGACAAATAAAATGAAAAAAATAACAATATTGATATTCTTACTCATAGCGGCAGTAAACCTATATTCTCAGAAAGTTGAAGTCTCTCCCGTTGATTTCAACTCAAAATATGACGATTTCAACTCTGCTCTATCTAACAACGGAAATGTGATTTACTTTACATCGGGCAGAGAAGGCGGAGAGCAAAAAATATTCATGGTTGAGAAAACTTCTACCGGCTGGTCTGAACCGAAGGAATTAAACAGCGAACTCAACGACGGCAAGCAGAATGGTGCCGCTACTCTAACAACAGACGGTCAGTTCATGATTTTTTCCTCTTTCGATAATGGATCCGGTTCTGAGGGACGCACAGATCTCTATAGTGCCGAAAAGAAAAACGGTAAATGGACTAATATCAAAAATCTTGGAAAAAATATCAACTCCGAAGCCTGGGATTCACAACCATCATTATCCAACGATGGCAACACTCTATACTTCGTAAGTGACCGCGATGGCGGAATTGGTGGTACAGATATTTATGTTTCCAAAAAAGTAAAAGGCGGATGGAGCGATCCTGTCAGTGCCGGAAGCAAGATCAATACTTCTTCCGACGAAATGTCACCCGTTCTATCTCCTGACAACAAGACAATGACTTTCTCTTCAAACAGACCCGGCGGCGTTGGCGGATTTGACATTTACACAAGCGCAATCAGTGGCGGTAGCTTTGGTACACCAAAACATCTCGATGATCCTATCAACTCCTCGAACGATGAACATTATTACTATATTGTCCCAAATTCTGAGGTTGCTTTCTTCACCACCGATAGATCCGGCGGTTCGGGTGCATTTGATATTTATTCAGCAGTGCCAAATCCTGTTCCGTCCGATGATGTATTCTTGCTGAGTGGTAAAGTCAAAGACATAATCACAAAAGAGAACCTCGGTGCAGATATCACAGTTTCTGATCTAAAGACAGGCAAAAAAGTAGCTGAATTGAGAAGTGATGACGAAACAGGAGATTACTTCGTTACTCTTCAGCGTGGAAAGGTGTATTCAATCACTGCTTCAAAGAAGGGATATGTATTCTATAGCGAACAGTATGAACTCGAAGCCAAAAGCAAAGATAATCAAAGAACAAAAGATATATATTTATCGCCGGTATCCAATGGAAACACAAGATTACTCGTTTTCTTCGATTTCGATAAGGCTACATTGAAAGATGAGTCAATCCCAGAATTAGAACGCATGGTTGAATTCTTAAAAGACAATCCCGATATCAACATCTTGATCGAAGGTCACACAGACGACGTCGGAAGCGACGATTACAACGACAAACTATCGGCAAGCCGTGCCAAAGCAGTAAAAGAACAAATGGTAAAAGATGGTATTGATGCAAGCAGGATTCAGACAAAGGGTATTGGCAAACGCAAACCATTAATCGACGAAAAGACTGACGATGCACGTGCACAAAACAGGCGCGTCGAAATGAAAATCGTGAAGAGCTGATTATGATATAAAATTTGGCTTATTCTTGCATTGGCGGGCTCAAAACCCGCCATTTTTTTGTCATTCCAGCTTATCAGTTTGTTTGTGCCTTTGGAACTCCCTCACCATGAATGGAGAGGGTAAGGATGAGGGAAATTCAGCATTTATCCATTCTCCCAAAGCCCCAAGTGAGGTTGGCACACGATTTCCAATGTTTATATATATAGAAAAAATTTAATATATTTCCTTTAAAAACCGTTTCTTTGATAACTCATCCCCCATTTCGCAAATTGCATTTGGTGGCAGTGAAAGTACCAGAATATCGCGTAGCGATTAAATATTTGTAGCACAATGTCCACAAAAGATAATTTATCGCGTAGCGATTAAATATTTAACCTCTACGAGGTAATAAATATTTTTAGGTGTACGGTTTTCTACAAATATCTAATCCCTATCGGGATATTAATAAAAAAACTCGATGCAATCAATGAAAAAGGACACGGGAAATTTTCCGTGTCCTTTAAAAAAGTGAAATTTAGTAGAGTTTATTTAATTAATTTTAGATTCACAACTTTGCTAACACCATTGCAAGTTAACACGCAAACATAATATCCGGAGGAATTATCTCTGGGATAAAATGTATAATAATAAGTTCCTTTAGTATAACGAGATGAGATAGCATTTTCAATTAATCTGCCCGCACCGTCATAGAAATTAAGAGCAACATCGGATTCCTGATTCAGACTGTATTTCACAACTGTTCCATCGGTAAATGGATTTGGATAGTTAGGAAACAATTCAAAGGCATCCAATTCGCTTTGCAGTCTATTATGATCAGCATCAGTATTATTGTCAGAGTTTGTTGCTTCATCTGTACTTTCATCTTCAGCAGAGATCAGCTCTTTCATTGAAGAACCCATAATACGCCACGTCTCAATTTCTTTGTAATTTTCAGTAGCTTTAACCTCAATGTATTTTATTTTGTCACCCGGCGATGAGATCAATGGAAGGATATCAGCTTCACTCCACCTAAAATAATAGAAATTTTTTGTATTACCACCGACTGTTACTTTATGTAATCTGCTCCAGGACTTATTAACTGGGGAACATTTTGAATGAGGTGCTCCATTAAACCACATACGCACAGGAAAATCCTTCCCATTTTTGTTTCTTTTAACTGAAATTTTGCAATAAAGGTAATCATTTGGGGCAAAAGTCACATTCTTCAAATTTGGAAGTGGAATCGTATATTGAGATGAATTCTTTTCACTTTCATGTCCATGTCCTTGTTGATTTAACATTTCACTTTCCGTGATTTTATTGCGATCACTAATTCCATTTTTGAAGAGTTCAACCTTAATATTGACTCTATGATCACATTTTCTATGGTGAGGAGAACACCTTTTATTATGCTTGCCTTTTTTATCATCGGTTGGTGTGCTAATACATAACTCTACCGGACCAATCTCATTGAGAACCAGCTTAATCTGTAGTGAAGCATCACGAGAAGCAATAGATCCACAACTGTTTGTGAAAACAGCGTGATACATTTCCATGTTTTGCTTTATTGACACATTTTTAATGGTTAGAGTTGCTGATGTTGCACCAACAACATTCGACCAGTTTGCTCCCTTATCTGTACTTTTTTGCCACTGAATTGATGGTGTTGGAATTCCTGATCCATCAACTGAAATTGTAATATCTGAACCAATAGTAGCAATATTGAGATCATTAGGTTCTTTTGTTACTTCAGGAATCGTATTTACAATTAATGAAGCTGATGTGGAAGTTGCACTTTGACCGCAAAAATCAGTAACAACAACATCAAATATCCCTGCATCATCTGATATGACTGAAGGTATTGAAAATGAATTTGTAGTAGCACCTGCTAAATTTACTTTATTTCTTCTCCATTGATATGTTAAACCATCTCCGGAGGCATTGACTTTGAATGAAACCGATTGATCTTCGCAGGTTGTAACATCTGAGGGATTATCAATAATAATTAATGGATTTGAACTTTCAACAGAAACTAAAGCTGAGCCTTCACCAGAATTACCATTATTATCAACAACGATCAAAGTAATAGTATGTTCACCAATAGAATTGCAATCAAAAGTAATTTGATCTGATGCCGAAGCAGATCTTCCAGTCGATAGAGATTGATTATTAGTTACAGAAATTGACTTTATTCCGCAAGCATCATAACTCCCATTGTTTACATCATTCGCAGTAATAACTGCTGTCCCTTTTGATAAAGTTACTTTAATGTTTTGGGTTATAACTGTTGGAGGAGTTATGTCTGTTACAGCTACATTCTGTGAACAAGTATATGTGTTTCCACTATTGTCAGTTAATGTCCATGCCACAACTGTCGTACCTACCGGGAATTCAGCAGGAGCATTATTAATGCTGGAGACAGGTGAATTATCCGATAATGAAGGAGTTCCTAAATCAACCTTAGAGGCGGTACAAGAGTTAATATCAGCATTGATACTAATATCAACGGCACAAACAACAGTAGGTACAATACCGTTAGATGCTGTAGCAAATGATATAATTTCTCCATAGGCAGTTCCTACAGAGTTGGTTGCATAGGCACAAACATAGTAATTAGTACCTGGAGTTAAACCAGTCATACTGCTTACAAATTCGTTAATACCGGTTCCATCACTCGTTAAATTGTCCGCAGTAGTAGGAGTACCGGAAGTATTCCAGCAAACACCACGGCTTGTAACTTCATCTCCACCATCATTTGTAACATTTCCACCGGAAGTAGCTGTGGTTGAAGTTATGTCTGAAATAGCTGTTGTTGTTACTGTTCCCAAAGTTGTCGGAAAATATAACCATGTGTCATTAAGTAGCGAATAGTTATTTAGGTCATATCCACCATATCCACCATATAATAAGATTTTTTTATTGCCAATATATGCCATAGAATGATAAGCCCGAGCAGATGGATTAGTTTCAGTTGCAATTTGAGTCCACGTACCATCAGTACCACCATTTAAATCATAGACCCAGCTGTCATTCATTGGAATGCCTGGTCCGAAACCACCAAATAATAAGGCTTTATCATTTTCAAGATATGCCAAAGTATGTAATGAACGAGTAGAAGGATTCGTTCCGTTATTATCCTGTGACCAAGTGGCATCAGTACCATCAGTACCATAGTCATATACCCAAGTGTCATTAAATTCTGAATTTCCTGAGCCACCAAACAGCAAGACTTTATAGTTACCTATATAAGCCATTGAGTGAGAAGACCTTGCAGCTGGGCTTGTACTAATAGATGATTTTGTCCATGTGCTATTGCTTAAATAGAAAATCCAAGTATCGTTAAAATAACCATCCGCATCCGAACCACCAAACATCATTACTTTTTCATCTCCGATATATGCCATCGAATGTCTGTTACGTGCAGAAGGGATTGTTGTCGAATTAATAACTATTTCGTCCCAACTCTTATCGCTTAAATCAAAAATCCAAGTATCATTTAAAGGATTTCCATCCGCATCCTCACCACCAAACATCATCACTTTATCATCACCAATATAAGTCATTGAATGATAAGCCCTTGCTAATGGGCTGGTACCTGTGTTTGCTAGTGTCCACGTATTGGTGCTTGAGTCAAATATCCATATATCATTCAAATAACCTGAAGATCCACTGCCACCAAACATTATGACGATATTGTCTGCAACATAAGACATAGCATGACCTGCACGCTCATCAAGTGGTTGCTGACTCTTCCAATTCTGCGCATTTACGTTTAGAACATTTAATAAAATAAATGTAATAATAATTAAGTAAAGTAACTTTTTCATAAACACTCCTAAATGTATTAATTGTATCCGATATTCTAATATAAAAAGAAAATAATTATGCAACTCAAGGTATCGGTAGCAAATATAAATAAAAATAGATAGTTATTAGCAAAAATATAACTAGTAAATGCTAATTTTTGCATTACTTTATGTAAAATAGCTCGAAAACATGCATACATTCATATCGTACAAAAAACTAAATATTAAATAATATGGTAACTACATTTGCAATAAGCATTGTATAATAGTTAGCTAATGTATAGTTATAATATTATGGTATTTATTTCCTAGTAGCCTAACGGCTGTCTCTAACTGTGTATATGTGGTTTTTCAAATTTTTCCTCTGCTTGAGGTGAAAATTGAGACTTTCAAATAAAATAGCTAGCTAATAATAAGAAATTTTTGATTTTTCAATGATAAACTCAAATATTTGGTAAAAAAGTTAATATTTGCAGAAAAAATGGAGCACTGAGATTGGAAAAGATATTAAATTTTTGCTAAATGATATAAAATAATTTCTAAATCAATCAATCTTGTGATATTATGTTCCGGAATCTGTTTGGCAGAGCCGAAAATTACTGATTAGATTTGTGGTATGTGAGAGATCATTTACTTATTTCCTCATAAGCACACTATAATCTCCGTAGGAAACAACCCGGAAATAATTGTTATTGATGTAGCTGTCCAGGATATGGACATTACTGGATTCGTTGCTCTTATTTGGCTCTTCCATATCTGAATTTCCTGAGAATCTGACTATGAATTTCACATTATTCTTATCGATTGATTCGGTCATTTCTTTCTGTTGTGGTGCTTCTGTTGATATTCCCGGATGTAATTCGTGAAATCTTACTGCCGGAAGACGTTCGGCTAAGAAGTAGAACATCACATCGTTATAGACAAGTTTATCGTTTCGTTCGGTGCAGACAAATATTTTATCATCTTTCTTCGTATTGTCCTGTATGAATTTTACAGCTTTGTTCAGACTTTCTCCCCAAGCCATCGGTACTTTTATTAACTTTGCACGACTACTCCCAACGGATGTTACCTTATCTCTGGTAAACAGCTCGTACATTGCCTTTCCTCTTACTGCCAGAGGCATGGAGGCGATAAGAATCAGTACAACGATGGCAAACCATTTAACGATTCGATTTTTGCGATCGTCATAGAATGAAATGAACATAATCGGAATAGCCATCAGGAAATAAGGAAGCAAGTGTTCTTCGTCGGGACGGACAAATGAAACCATGAATAAAAACAGCGAAAATGCTGAGAAAAACAGCATAAATACTGAATCAATGCGGAAATGATTGATTTTTGATTTTTTGAAGAAATCCATCAAATAACTTATCGTTACTACTATTATCATTCGGTAGAGAATGAACCAATTTGCCCTAAGCATTATTGACCAGCTTTCTGATTGGATAGCTTTTGTGATCGATGGTGCCGGCAGCTCACGGTAAGCAGGATATATATGCAATGGAGTATAGTAGAGCTGATTGTACAATTCAACAAACGGAACACTTTGCAGAAAATAGACTGCGAATGGAACAATGATGATTATGACACCGCCCAAAAGATAAAGTAAAAATGCTGGAGAATAATTTGCAAGCTTTGGAAACTCCGAACCATACTTTACCTTTGCGACCCACAGCAATAGAGCAGAAAGCAGTATGGAAAAAATAAGATAAAGTCCTGTATCCTGCTTAGTCAGGAAAGTCAGTCCGGACAACAGACCTGCTGTAACAGTTAAAATCACTCTTTTCATTTTCCTCGCAGAGTCAGTTTCAAGAGCCGACATCAGTAGAAAAACAGCTAATGCACCAAGAAATAGTGCTATTGCTCCCGGACGACTATAAATCGATGAAAGAAAGAGCATGACAATCGAAAACAAATACCCAGCTAATGCTATGAAGTTCGATGTATATCTTCTTAACGAGAAAAAGATGATTAGAGATGTACCAAGAGTGAACATTGAAGCCAGAATCCTCGATGAAATAACAGTCCATCCTGTAAGGCTCATCCAGATAGCATTTATATAGTAACTTAATGGTGTATACATCGTCCAGAAATCACGGTAGGGCATTTCACCATGCGCAACTCTCTCCGCACCTACAAGGGCAACTCCCTCGTCATATATATTTATATTATATCCGATAGTAAGAAGATATAATATTGCTCCCGTAATGAGAACAAATATTTCTAATATTCTTCTTGATTTATTTTCTGCCATCTTTTTTCTGAAATTAATACAATATTTTTACAAAATTAGTAACTTTATCCCCAATCAGCACAAAATAAATTCACTGAGGCAATCTGGAGGCATCTATTCTAACTCTTCCTACTGTATATCATTCCAGTTGAAGATCAGTTTTGCTTCATGTCAGTTAGTAATGCATTATACGATTTGCTTGTATTCGGCACCTGCTCTCTCTCAGACTTGATAGGCAAAAATAAAGCTGGACTCAACCTCTGAGGTGGAGTCCAGCTTTAATAAATCAGTAATTTTAAGTATCTAAGAACATCCGGTAGTAGTGCCGCAGTCCTCACATACGGTACAGCTGCCATTGCGCTTCACTCTGATAGAGCCGCAGGATGAACATTGTTCGCCCGTGTAGCCTATCTGACGTGCAGCATTTGCCTGCTGAACCCTCATTGAAACGTTCTGCTGGCTGATGTTCGATTCTATTGAGATGCTGTCGTATTCATCAATGTTGTCAGTCATCACATCATCTTCTGAATCAACCGGAGCATCAAATTCAACTTCGTTGCCAATCTGTGTGCTTTCTTCTTCAGATGAAGCACTTGGTTTGGTAGAAGAGGTTGAGATTTCATCTACTGCTTTGACGTGAACAAAATCAGTTATGTTCAAATAGTCGTATCCGAGGGATCTGAATACGTAATCCAGGATTGATGTTGATGTTCGGATTGATTCGTGTCCATCAACGTACCCTGCCGGCTCAAATCGTGTGAAAGTAAATGAATCAACAAGTTCTTCCAGTGGTATTCCATACTGAAGAGCTTTAGACGCAAGCACAGCGAAGCAATTCATCAAACCCTTGAACGAAGCACCTTCTTTGTACATATCGATGAAGATTTCACCAAGTGTACCATCTTCATATTCGCCGGTACGGAGGAAGACTTTGTGTCCGCCAACTGAAGCTTCACGTACGTGTCCTGTTCTCTTCTTAGGTAATTTTCGTCTAATTGCATAATGAGATAGATTTTCTGCTATCTGTTCCTGAACTTCTTTTGGTCCGAGAGTCTCATCAAGAGTATCCTCATCGCCAAGCATAACGATTTCATCAAGTCCTTCTGTGCTCGATGAACTTAGAGGCTGTGAAAGTTTTGATCCGTCTCTGTAAACAGCAATTGCCTTGAGCATCAATTTCCAGCTTTCAACATAAACATTGCCAATTTCGAGCACCTTGGCTTCGTTTGGCATGTTAACTGTCTTGGAAATAGCTCCTGATACAAATGGCTGTGCAGCTGCCATCATTCTTACGTGAGCCATGTAAGGAATAAATCTCTTGCCATTCTTGCCGCATTTGTTTGCAGTATCGAATACAGGCAAATGACGTTCCTTGATGTGTGGAGCACCTTCCATCATCATGGTACCGCAAACATAATTGTTAGCACTTTCGATTTCATCTTTTGAATAGTTCAGCTCTTTGAGCATGTCGAAGTTGATACTATTAAGCTGATCCTCGCTGAAGCCAAGCTTTTTGCAGAATTCTTCACCGAGAGTCCATTTATTGAATGCAAATTTGATGTCGAAAACATTATCGAGCAGATTTTCAATTTCACGGAGTTTCTCGTCATAGAAGCCCTTTTCTTTTAATGACTTATGATTAATCGACGGGCATCCGATAAGTGTTCCGTGACCTTTGCAGTATTTCTCAATATCTTCAATCTGACGGTCGCTGTAGCCCAGCTTGACCAAAGCCATTTGAACAGATTGATTAACGATTTTGAAGTAACCGCCACCTGCAAGTTTCTTAAATTTAACAACAGCGAAGTCAGGCTCAATACCGGTAGTGTCGCAATCCATAACCAGACCGATAGTTCCAGTTGGGGCTATAACCGACACCTGAGCATTGCGGTATCCATATTGATCACCAAGTTCATAAGCTCTGTCCCAGGCTTTCTTAGCGGCTTCAGTGAGGTAATCACTACAGTACTTTGAGTTTAGGCCAACCGGTTTAATTGTTATTCCTTCATATTCACTATCATCAGCAAAGTAAGCGGCTCTTTTGTGATTTCTGATAACGCGCAGCATATCTTCGCGGTTTTCTTCAAACCTTGGGAAAGTTCCAATTTCTTTTGCCATTTCAGCAGAAGTTGCATAGGATTCACCTGTCATTATAGCCGTAAGTGATGCAGCCAGGGCAAGACCTTCCGGTGAATCGTATGGAACTCCATTAACCATCAGTAAAGTACCAAGATTAGCATAGCCGAGTCCGAGTGTACGGAAATCATAGCTAAGCTGAGCGACCTTACGTGAAGGGAACTGAGCCATAAGAACGGATATTTCGAGAACCATAGTCCAAATTTTGACAGAATGAACGAATTCCTCTACATTGAATTTGCCTTTCTTCTCATCCCAGAATTTCATCAGGTTCAAACTTGCAAGGTTGCAGGCTGTATCGTCGAGAAACATATATTCACTGCATGGATTGCTGGCGTTAATTCTTCCTGAAGTGGGGCATGTATGCCATTCATTAATTGTAGTATCAAACTGAATTCCCGGATCTGCACTCTTCCAGTTGCTGAGACTAATTTTCTCCCATAGATCGCGTGCTTTGAGTTTCTTGTAAGATTTCCCGTTAGTGCGGAACTTCAGATCCCAGAAATCATCATTTTCTACAGCTTTCATAAAGTCATTGGTAACTCTGATTGTATTATTTGAGTTCTGACCACTAACCGTGATGTAGGCTTCACTTTCGTAATGAGTGTCGTAAACATCCAGTTTAAGTGCCGTATAGCCTTGTTCGACAAGCGAGAGAGTTCTGATAATATAACTTAGGGGTAGCCCGCGATGAAGCGCTTTCTGAATCAGGTTATTTAATTTCTTGTTCTTAATTCTGTCAGTACCATTAAGCACTGCTTCGTCGATGATAGCCTGCAAGAAAGTTGAATTAATACGTGAACCTGCAACTAATGCAGCAACTTTGTCCTCTTCTTTTGCTTTCCATTCGATAAAAGCTTCAACATCGGGATGATCGATATCAACTATGACCATCTTAGCGGCACGGCGTGTTGTTCCACCGGATTTAATAGCACCGGCGGCACGATCGAATATCTTCAGGAAGCTCATCAGACCTGAGCTTTTACCTCCGCCCGATAGAATTTCACCTTCGCCGCGCAAAGCTGAGAAGTTTGTTCCCGTTCCGCTACCGAACTTAAATATTCTTGCTTCGCGAAGAGCAAGATCGAATATTCCGCCTTCGTTCAGCAAATCATCACTAACTGACTGAATGAAGCATGCGTGTGGTTGAGGACGAGAATATGCATCCTGTGATTTTTCCAGTTGGTTAGTTTCAGGATTTACAAAGTAATGTCCCTGTTTGCTTCCAGTTATGCCGTATGCCCAATGTAACCCCGTATTGAACCACTGAGGCGAGTTTGGTGCCGCAATCTGATTCATAAGCATGTAGCAGAGCTCATCGTAGAAATTCTGCGCATCTTCTTCGGAGTCGAAGTAGTTATTTGTTTCTCCCCAAAATCTCCATGCCCCGGCAAGACGATGAACAACCTGCTTGAGCGACTTCTCGGCACCAGTAACCGGTTTGCCGTCTTCGTCCTTTAATTCGTTACCCTTTTTGTCAACTTGTGGAACACCGGTTTTTCTGAAGTATTTCTGAGCGAGGATATCTGTTGCCATCTGTGACCATTGCACAGGCACCTCAATATCATCCATCTGAAATACCACAGAACCGTTGGGATTCCTCAATACAGATGACCTGTGTGTAAATTGAAATAATTCAAAAGGACTGCTTACACCCTTCGTGAATATTCTATCAATTTTCATTTTAACCCCATATATTTTATTTTGTTATTATTGCTTTTTAAATTTTTTGTAAAGTATAGAGACGTAGTAACTTACGCTTAAGTACAATGTAAGTAAAAAGTTAGTTCTCTATTTTACAAAGAAATCGACTGTTACTACTGCTTTAATAGTTTTAACTATTGAACTTAAATCATATTCGCCATAGTCCGAAACATCTGTAGAATTTGTTGATGTAATCTGAAACACACCCTGTTGAGCTGATTTCAAAGTACCGACCTGACTTCCGCTGTTTTTTGCTATCATCTCTGCACGGGCTTTAGCATCCTTTGTCGCTTCACCAAGCATGACCAGCTTCAGGTCGTTCAACTTGGTGTAATAGTATTGTGGAGGCTGTGAAGCAATCTCAACACCATTTTGAATAAGGGATGTGGACTGATTAGCTATTTCCTGTGTAAGCTTCACATCATTAAGCGTAACACTAACCTTTTGCTCGAGTACATAACCGCCCACTTCACCGGAAGTAATTCCCTGTGAATTAGTTCTATAAAGCGTCATAGTTGTAATTGATCCGACAGTTATTTTTTCTCTGCTCACACCTTTGTTCTCAAGAAATCTAACTAGCTTTTCTACATCTGCCTGAAGTTTGGAGTAAGAGCCTGATAATTCCAAACCACGAACGGAAACTGAACCATTCCAGACACCAAGGTCGGAAGTAATGCTTTTCTCGGCATAACCCTTTACCGTTACAAACTGTGAAGCATTCTTTATCTTAACCAGAGCCCCTGACAAGATAAATGAAGCCACAATCAAACCTGCGGCTAAGCTGACACCTAACCACAAAAAGCCGATGCGATTATCTTTTGAACTGTCATTCATAACTGTTCTTCTATATTAATATTATTATTCATAATTGCGGATTACTAAATTCCTGAGCTAACTTTTAATGAATTTCACATTGTTCCAAATTCATGGTAATGAACTTAACAAAAATTTAAAAATAATATAAAATAATGTTTTCCACAATCTCCTAAAATGGCTTAGATACTAACTTCTAAGTTTTCAACATGCTGCTGTTGTTCGGAGTTTGCGTCAGTTAGCTTATTCTAAATTAGTTAAATATTTCCAATTTCCAAATAAAAATTATAGTGTCACAACCCAATAACTTATTAAAAAATATGTTACTTGCCCGATTGTTAGATTGGATCGTGCTTTTCATAAGGTTAAGTGTATCGAAAAAAAATGTTCTAAGCCAATAGAATTGATTTGTTTATACATCATTTGCTAATTTATTATTTTTCACGTAATTTTAGTAGAATTTTTGATGAAACCTTGAAATAATGAGATTATTATACTATGTTGTTTCGAATGTTGGAGAAGTTCAAAGTGTCATTCTGAACGGAACGAAGTGTAGTGAAGAATCCAGGAAAACGAATGAAAACCAGATTCCACACTTTGTTCGGAATGTCATATTCCAAAGGAACAGTCTCATTTTTTCGGTATCAGTTCACATTAACAAAAGAATTTTATAAAATATGATATACGATTTGAATTTTTCTGACGGTCGGACAATGAAGGCAGGCACTTTGTTTTGCGTAGCTTCAAATTATTCTAAGCATGCTAAAGAAATGGGTACAGCTATTCCGGCAGAGCCATCCATATTTATTAAACCACCACAGGCTATTATTCCTGATGGTGGGACGATTCTTCTGCCTGCGATGTCAGAAAATGTACATCACGAGGTTGAGCTTGTTGTGGTCATTGGCAAGGAATGTATAAATATATCAGCAGAACAAGCAATTAATTACATTGCAGGTTACGCTGTTGGAATAGATGTTACTATGCGCGATGTACAGTCAAAAGCCAAGACTGAAGGAAAACCATGGGCAATAGCGAAGGGTTTCGTCACATCGGCTCCCATTTCTCAGGTGATACCTGTTGAACAGTTCACGTCTATCCCGGATTTCAATCTTGAGCTGGAAGTCAATGGTGTGATGAAACAAAAGGGAAGTACATCCGAAATGGAACGCATTCCGGCTATGCTGATTGAGTATTTGTCGAAAGTTTTCACTCTATATCCGGGGGATTGCATCTTTACCGGAACACCGGATGGAGTCGGAAAAATATCAAGTGGAGACAATATAACCGCCAGATTAAACGGTTTTGCATGGCTAAACGTTAAAGCTTTATAAATACAATGATTGATTTTTCCAATAATATTGATGTCAAACTTAGCTTTATAATATTATGAAACTAAATTACAAAGTTCTGTTAGCCTTGTTGATGACTGTTAGCCTTACAGGCTGTTTCAATTTCACTACAAGAGTTGAGCGCGATCTCTATACAATTACAGAAAGAGATACGACTACCTTTATCGAGCAGAAAAATGCACCGGGCAACCGCGACAATGGTGTGATATTCCCGTCTTCAAGAACTATCGAATCTTACAGGGATATGCAGCAACGGGACAGTCTGGTACAGCACGAATATCCCGATTTTATCAGACTTAGTATTTTCGAAAGTGTTGGTACTGTCGGTGGAAATAATAACTATTCGACCGGTTCGGGTTTATTTGGAATTTTTCCAAATTATCAAAAGTTAAGTTCATCGAATCGTGGCGATAGCAGTTCTCTGTTCACTGGAGGCATTTACCGCATCGGAACAGGCGATTGGCGTCTGAGGTGGTTCCGTGATGCTAAAGACTGGACGCTGGGAACATCACTATTCGAAGGAATTTTTCCTGATGCCAGAGTAGAGAATAGCTTAGTCTCTATCTTGCCTCTCTATGTGAAGAAACGCTGGTATATAACCGATAAAATTCCCTATTTGACTGTAACCGCATCAGTAGGTGTCGGTTGGTTCCCATCACAATATATTAATCTTTCAGGTTCACTTGATCTTGGCTCAATGGGAGGGCTAAACCTCAGAGCCTACTTGGGCGTTGCGGCAGGTGTTAACACAAAGAATTCCTACATGGTTCGTCTGAGTCCTATCGGTACCGATGCCACCACAGTCTTCGCTCCCTACGCAGGACTAGGTATTTCTTTTCTGGATTTTTCCAATTCTGTTCCCGAAACTTATGTGGAATGGAAGAACCATCCAAACTCATCATGGGATGTTGGAATATTGCAGCTTAGCTTTTTATATACCGGAACTGACTCATCTGCTATTAGTTCAGGCACCGGCAAGTCCCTTTTCAATGGTGTAATGATTAAAGGTCTCAACACTAATATTTCTTTGCCATTTGCAGATAATAAGTTTTATTTTGGTGCATCGCTCTTCAACCTGATGGCTCTCGGAATGAATGAATGGGCATTGGGAATTCTCCCGATACGTGTTGGTTACTGGATGACTCTTCTTCCCGATGAATTATCATTAGATCCGTATATAGAAACATCTTTCTATCCATCGGCAATGTATAATTTTGCAGTAAGGATGAATCTGCGTTTGTCCAAATATCTGAACGGAGGCTTGATAGCAGGTTATCTTATCAGCTCAACCAATTACAATCTCGGAAGTGACCTAACAAGTGCATTTGGCAATCCAGGTAGTATCTCGAGATTTTATTTCGGTTTCAGCGTTGGAATAGGCGATAAAATCTTCTATCCGGAGAATATCAGATATAATCAATAATCCAAAATTATCCGGATTTATTAATGAGGATGACAATGAATAAATATAAAATATATCTGATGGCTCTTTCGGTGCTGACTGTTTTCAGTTCGTGTGCTTTTCTGCCTAATCCGGATAAATTTGTTCTCGACAAAAGAACCAATACTCCGATTGAGTGTAGAATTCTGAGTGCTACAGATTCGGTCAGTCAGATTAACGATAGCGAAATACTTATTTCTGATGGCGGAATTTGCGCAATGAAGAGGGATGATCTTACTCAATCACACTTCCTGTGCAACATCAACGTAAGTTCAGGGAAAGGAATTCGTTTCTACTTCCGATCCGATCCCACAAAATATCTCCAGGATGGCGGAATAGTCTATGAATTCAACGAACGTGGTTCATTCATTTTTGAGAATGGCGGGCATGTTCAGTCAATTGACAGTGTCAGACTTCAGCGTAATTACCCTATTCTGCTTCAGCTTAAGCAGGATGGTAGTAAATACTTGATTTTGGCTGATTGCGATACTGTCTATCAGGGCACTACCAAAATCACAGCCACCGAATACGTAATTATTAAACCAATCGGATCGAATGTTAAAATTTCTGCTGTGCATTTCGATCATATTTTCGAAACGGACAAATACAACCGTCAAGTAAAAGCCGATAGAGAGCAGTTACTTGAGAAATTAAGAAACAACTAAAAACACTGTTTTTTAATAATACTTATATTAGTGGAAATTCTTGTCTTTTCTGCTTATGCTTTAGAATTGTGTTATCGTTGTCGTCGCACCGTTTACCAGTTCTATCAATTCCTTATAAGTATTTGCAACAAATCTTCTTCCCATGTAGTCTTGGGGAATTCGACGATACGTCCCTTTTCTTTTCCGTTTGCTTTGATGATGAGTGTGGGTACTTTGTCGATGTCCATTCGGTCGGCGTAACCGCTGGGTTCAGTTTTGTCACGGTCAACACCCCAGAGTTCGTAATCCGATGGATCCAGTCCAATCTGATCAAAAAGTTTGAATATCTTAGGAACCTCTGTTTTGGAATCTCCGCACCAGTTGCCGGCAAATAATATAAATTTATGCTTTGTTGTGCTGTTAACATCTTTAATCTGCCCGACCAGAAATTCGTTTGGCGAATATTCCTCAGCTTTGTAATCGCTCCAAAGGGCTTCCTTCTGCCATGATTCCCATGAAAATTTACCATAGAGATACTTTTCATCACGGTTTTTTGTGGTAGAGCAAGATTGAATCATAATTGCTGAAATAATTATTAGAAAAAAGATTCTCATTTTTTATTCCTGAGTAATATAGAATCGAGCAGAGAAGCCAGTTTTCGTGCAGATTCACGTCTTTCGAAAGAGTTAATAAGATCGGTGTCTGGTCTGAAATCTCCGGAGCCTGTCTTCCATTGTGTGAAGTACTCCAGCACAATAGAAGCAATCTTGTCGATATTAGACTGATGTGCAACTATTCCGGCGCGGGTTTCATGCATTAATTCAGCAATGGCACTATTCTCGGGAGCAATGGCAATGATAGGAATTTTAGTGCCCATATATTCGTAAACTTTACCAGGCACGATTTCTTCACTCTCTTTCGATTCATCCACTATTAGCAGAAGCAAATCGGATTGCATAAGATACTCAATGCTCTCATGATGCGGGATGTATGAGATCAGTTCAATAGATTCGCGGAAGGAAGCCGACTCGAACATCTCAAGAACCTCATTGCCGAATCTACCTATGAAACGGAGACATATTTCGTCTTGCTTCAGGCTACCATCGGCAATTAATCTCTCGATTGCTTCGAATAGAGCGGCAGGATTGCGCCTGCCATACATCGAACCTGTATAAGTAAGAGTAAATTTCTCATTCCTTGATTTCTCGACAGTAGGATAGTCAGCAGAATCGAATCCGTTTGGCACATGATGGAACTTACTTGGATCAATTTTGGGGTACTTTACAAGAGCATCCTTGATAATGCCCTTCCATGCACATTCAACTTCGTCTGCTTCAGTAAAAACAGATCTTTCCATTGCTCTGTCTATATCAGATGGAATAGACCATCGTTTTGGGGAAGAAATGAATCCGGTCCATGGATCTCGAAATCCGGCAACCCATGGCAACCCATGCTTACGTTTGGCATATCTGGCTATCAGGGAACAGGTATAAGGTGGCGAAGAGCTGTAAACAGCATCAATGCCTAATTTTGCTACAAGTTGATCCACAGCTTTGGGTGCCGTGAGCATCCATCCTATCCTTGCATCAGGAATGAAAAATGTTGCGCGGATGAATTCAGCTAATTTATCGGTGAAACCTGACTTTTGACCTTCCTTTTTGATTACATTGACATCTATGGAAGTTCCTTTTTTCTTGCCCGTCAATAACCGATATATATCATAAGGCTCGTAGATATGGGTTCGTTCTACGTGCATCCCTTCGGGAATCTCCTTCATCAGCGATTCGTCGCGTGCAGGGAAGTCTCCATTGGATACGGTAAGGACAATAGGATTCCAGCCAAATTCAGGCAGATAACGAACGTGCTTCAGAACACGCTGTACGCCGGGTCCGCCGGACGGTGGAAAATAATAAGCAACAATCAGCAGATTTTTATTCATTTTCTTTTATTTTGCGTTAAATCAAATCTTTTCAAATTAACTTTTTTTATCTAATTAGACAAAACAAAGAGCTACTTGTGAATTTTCTATTGTGAAAAATTAAATTATAAAAACTCCTAAGCCGCCATTCAATTTATGTTCTACAGAATATATCCTTTATCAAATCTGCTAAACAAACATTTATTTTAAAGTTATTTTATTATAATGTGTAACTTTTTATAAATTCAGAACGTCTTATGAAAAACCTTTTTGGCAAAAAAATAAAATTGTAAAAAATTTGATTGAATAATGTTTAAAAATCTTAAGAATAAAACCGTCATCAGCGCAATAATAATTGCCTTTTCATTACTAATATCCACTAGTGGAGCTAATTCACAGCTTTTGGTTGAAACAATCCAGCAGGGTTCGTTCGATAGCGATGTCAATACCGACTACTATCCGCGTTTCAACTCATACGTTAGAGCCAGCGACCAAGGGAAAAAAATTATTCTGACCAAGAAGAATGTTCTGATAATGGAAGATAACTTCACAGCCATCCCTGAAAGTGTCGGAGCTCCCAATGGTCAGGGATATCAGAAAGTGGAATGGATAACAACCCTACGTTCGCGGTCTGACACTGCCGGAACGAATCTGGATCTAATGTACATAACCGTTACAGCTAACAACAAGACTGGAATGGCAATAGCAACTTATCGTCTTCCGAGTGTAACGATACTATCTATTGTTTCACTGGTTGAAATGAAGCCTAAGATAATCTATGAGCTCGATTTCGGTGATTTACCTGTTGGGCAATCTACTAATCTCCCTTTTAACTTAAGCCCACAGGCTGCGCGAAAGGAAAATGGCAACGAGGTACCTTTTCCTGTCGATTCAATTGTAATGAAATCGAATAATTTTTCTTATTTCGATGTCGATGGACCACCTTTCATGATGACATCCCCAATGCTTCACTATGCCGACATAATTTTTGTTCCAAAGACAGCAAACTATATAAGAGAGAATATTACTGTTTACTATGAAGGCGGACGCAAACTTGATATGCCAATAATAGGACAGCATTATGACATGGCAAGGTCAACAATGCTTAATGTAATTCAGCCGAATGGAGGAGAAAAGCTAACCCCATGTCAATATTACAGAATAAAATGGTCTGGATTTATCAGGGGAATGACTACTCTCATTGAATATACAACAGATCAGGGAGCTAATTGGAATAAAATTGCTGCTGTATCTGATTCAGTTTTTGACTGGCTGGTACCAAATGTAATTAGTGATAATGTTAAGATACGAGTAAGTCAACTCCTTCAGGATGGAGAAAAGCGCACATTGACTAAAGATGAAGTACCTAACACAAAAGTTTGCTTTAATACTGATGCTTCCAAACTACTATCTGCAACACGTGATGGCAGAATACTCGAATGGAATCTCTTGACTTATGATGTAGATTTTACATACAAAATTGGACAAGTGGATTATCCGGGCGAGGCTACAGATTCTAAGGGATTAATCTATTTCGAACAGGAAACTAAATTCGTAGCGGCTTATGACAGATTCTATATGTATCCCTACAATGATCCTGATACTTTGGCTTTCTTTAATGTTGGCTCACCCGATCCCTACATGAAAATAGGCGTTGATTATCAGGTTAAGGAAATTTCAAGTGATTCCAAAAGACAGTTTATTGTCGTAACTGCTGAAATGGACAATAAGATTTATCTCTATTCAACAACCGATGGATCATTGGTCAAAACCATTGATTTTACTTATCCTGTTACAACGATTAACTTTAATCAACAGAAAGATGAAGCAATTGTAGTTCTACTCAATAATGATGTGATTGTACTGGATGTCCCAGCCTTTAATATCAAATCAACTTTTTCCTATAATCAGCTTCCACGAATAATAAAAGCGGCTTTATCTTCGAATGGTCTGTATTTCTCATTCGGTTGCAAGATTCCTGAAAAGCCTGAATATGTAGGTTTATTGAATGAAATCCATGTAGCATTACGTGCAAATGGTACGATTGTCAGAAGCTTCCGCAAAGCTGGAAGTAATCCGGTGAACCTGACTTTTAGTCCGACTTCAAATATCCTGGTTCTTGGATATGAAGGTCAGCCACAGATTTCCTTCTGGGACTTATCCTCCAGTGGATTCGCAGGAGGTTTGCAGGGTAATGAAGGCTTTCTGACTGACATGAAGGTATCTGCCGGTGGCAATGCGATCGCGGCAACATCTTTCACAACAGACAATCTGACTTTAAGAAAATTCTCTTACCCAGAAATGGATTTATCAGATAACTCTTTCGCTATTGTCAAACCTGATGTTGATGTGCTGGCATCCATTGTTCCAGAAAAGTACATTGGTTCTGATAACCTGATTCAAATTGACAAGAAATTCTGCAATAAAGGTGTAGTCCCAATTCTCATTGATAACGCAGATTTCCAGTTCGGTAAGCATTTCCGATTGGCACAGCCTATCATAAATGACACACTTTTTCCGGGTGAATGTCTCAGTTTCGACATTGTCTATCACCCTGTTGATACAGGAATTGTTCGCGATACTCTCAGATTTTATTCTTGTGCAGGTACTTTCCTGATGCCATTTGAATCATACTCAAAGATGAGAAATGTCTCATTTCTCTCGGATCCCTTTGATTTTGGAGAGCTTTGCGTTGGACTGAATGCAGAGAAAGACTTTATGTTTATCAGAAATGATGACCCAGTAGCAATAAAGATTAATTACATTACATTTGAGATTTTTGATAAAAATCCGTTTTATGTAGCTGGAAAGCTAAGCGATACAATAGTTCAGCCTGGACAGGTTTTACAGGTTAGGCTTGGATTTGCACCACAGCTTACCGGGATTCAGAGTAATATTCTGGTTGTTACACATTCTGATCTTGGTGCTTACCAGTTTAAAGGAAATATTTCTGGTAGAGGAATTGGAACAGATATTAAACTGAGCCATACCGATTTGAGATTTATTCCTGAGATTAAGTCGAGAACAATCAACGTTAAAAATCTATCAGATAACACAATTAGCATTATTAAAGCCAATATATCACCTTTCAATAATTATAAATTTGTTACTCCACTACCAATCCAAATTTTAGGTAATAGTGAAGCCAACATACAGATTGACTGGGATGGTGTTCCGACTGCTGACGATTCTCTCTATCTTGAGGCTGAACCCTGCGTAAGAAGGTCTTATGTAATATTAGGACAGTATAAAGGACAGTCAACATTAAGTATTCCTGATGTTCAGGCTGATCCCAATGGTGAAGCTACAATCAAGGTGCGTTTCCAGACAAATGAGAATAGTGCCTACAATGGTGATAGATTCTTTGAGTCAGAGATTACTATTAATCCCAGAATTTTCCTGCCACAGACTGTTACAAGCGAATTTGGCAATGGAACACTTATTAGAAATGATGTTGTAAACGACCGAAGAATAATTGGCTTCAGAGTCGAAGGAAATTTTCCGACAACAGGTATAGTTGCAGACATCAAAGGAATTGCCGGATTAGCAGAGATTGATACTTCTGTGGTCAGAATCGTACCCCAATCACTAAACTGGGGCACTGCTGTAGCCACCACAACCCAATCCGGTATTTTCCGTTTAATCAACTTATGCGGAGACAGAAGGATAATACAGCCAACCGGGTCGTTGAAACAGTTAAGTATTTCTCCCAATCCATCGTCAGGATTATTTAGAGTAAGTTTCTACAGTGAATCTGAAGGAATAGGTTCAATCGACGTTATCGACAACCTTGGGCTGAAGATTATGAGTGTTTCAAATCTTAACATAGTCAAGGGATTTAATGAGGTGGATCTATTGGGTAATCTGCTTTCTCCGGGAACTTATACTGTAATCGTAAAGCTAGGCTCGGAATTTATATCACAGCAGATAATAATAATAAAATAACAAATTGAATCGGAACAAATTTGAAAAAGCTTTTAATTCTTATACTCATATTGATTTTTTGGTACAATGAATCTCCTCTTAATGCACAAAACAGGGCGACTGCCAGCTTCCTTACAATAGGTGGGGACGTTAACGGCATTCTTTATTTTGCAAATTTTAAGCAGTTCGAGGGTGTAGATAATTGTTGCACAAGTTTTAAAAATACATTTGGGCTGAATTATAACGTTCATGCCGGATATGAACTGAACTTTTCAAAGCCATGGATTGGAATGAAGCTCAGGCTTGATTTATCTATAGCTTATTCAGGTTTATCTATCACATTGAAAGAACAAAATGCTTTTGCAAATATAATAACAGGCAATACTTCCACTAAGGCTGTATCCGAATTCAAGATTGAACCAAATATTAACGCTGTTAAATTTGATCCGGGAATGTTCTTCTATCCTTTTGATGACATTCCATTAGCTTTCAGACTGGGGTTTCAGGCAGGAATACTATCTGGAAAGACTTACAATCAAAGTGAGACATTAATAGCACCATCTAATGCGTTTTTTGAAAATGGTACTAAGACAAGAAGTTTAATAAGTGGAACTATTCCAAATGCTACATCAATGTTATTTGCATTATCTGTCGGAGCCAGATATGAAGCATGGAAATCAGGTAACTTTACAGTGAATCCACAGATAAGATTTAATTATGGACTTAACAATATTGTAAGCGGGTTAAACTGGAAAGTTAGTGAGATTCAGGCTGGAGTAACAATTGCCTATAATATTCCGAAAGCAGACGTAATACCGCCATTGCCTCCTCCAGGATTACAGATGCCTGATGCACCTTTGCCACCACTGCCGGGGAAACTTGACCTGACTATCAAAGCTTATTATAATGGCGAAGAAAAGAAAGACAATCTAATCAACATTCCAATGATTAACACTGTTTACTCAAAAACTAATTACTATCTACCTATTGTTTTCTATAAACCAAATACTTCAGAGGTAGTCAATCCCGAGGAGGATTCTCAACATTCAATTAAGATTTTAAATTTTATTACCGGTTATTTTAAATCAGCGGATAAAGCAATAACTCTTACAATCAAATCATCATCGCTTCCGGATGAGGATTCTGCAGTAGTGAATCAAAGAATTAGCGATTATGTGTCAATCATAGCTCCCATAACAGGTATCAGCAGAATACATGTAGAGAAGGAAGAATTCACTCCCGGTCGTGAACCACAGGAAGTAATTGATGAGAAATCTAATATTAGATTCATACTCTCCGATGGAACAAGCCTTTTCAAGGAAAATTCAATCATCTCCCAGAAATATGATTTTATTGAAAAAGATAATACTCTTATGATCAAACCTTCTGTCAATGCTGATAGTGCTTATTCATTTTTGGGTAGTATTGATGTTGGCGGAAAATCAGTTTCGTTGCCCGAATCAGGATTCAGTCTGAATCTAAGAGATGCATTGGGACAAGAACCGCATGAATTAACTTATCGAGCAAAAGCCACAGTAGCTGATTTCTTCAACAGGAAACTAGAAAAGGAGACGGAAGTCAGGGTTATTCCCAGAATTACCCAAACTAATATTCATGACAATGAAGTAAATGATGGCGAAAAGACATATTCGGAGTACATACTTTGCTATTTTGATTTCAACAGCTATGAGGTTTCACAATCCATACCAGAAGTATTAAGGCTCGCACAGGATGCTATCGGCGAAGGAAGGAAGATCACATTGATTCCCTCAACAGACAATTTCGGAACCGAAAAATATAACAAAGCTCTGGCAGTCAACCGAGCTAAATCTGCCATCGAATTAGTTCAAAGTGCTGACCGGCTGAATTCGGAACTTATTTCTATTAATTATCCCGATAATTTCAAATATTCAAACTCAACCCCGATTGGAAGACATCTGAACAGAACAGTCCAGGTCAGAGTTTACAAGTAAAAATCCGTTAAAAGATACAGACTTTCAATCTATATCTTCACACACTTCCCAACTCTATCCCCAATACTCA
>CAYXFU010000036.1:0-37556 GCA_964464375.1 uncultured Hyphomicrobiales bacterium | reverse complement strand
TTGATGCTATTTTAAAAACTATGCTTTCCTCTGATGACTCTCTTATTTTTGTTGGTTATAAAAAACCTGCAAAAATAGAGGTATATAATGCCATCAATGGTGATTCAATCACATCTTTAACATTTCCAAGATCAGAATCTATTATGGATGATTACGATATTTCCAAAGATGGAAAATATGTCATGGCTTGTGAAAATGGTGATACATCAATAATTATTCACGTGTGGGACATGAAATCGGGTAATCATTTAAGAACTATATTTGAAAACGATACAAATTACACAAGTTTTCGAAGATTTGATTTCCTAAGAATAACACCTGATAGCAGATACATATTTACATCTATGGGTGGTAAACAGTATAGGGATTATAAAGGTGATTTGCATGATTCTTCTTCACGAACATTTATTATTGATACAAATGGCTGGCAAGTTCAAAGGGAAATAAGTGTGATTGCTAATGGACCGTTAGAGCATTCACCTGATAATAGATTTTATGCTGTACCTTTACTCGGTTATGATAAAATACCTGTAATTGAGCTTAGAGATATTAACAATGACACCCTAATATCAAAATTTGTAGATAGTGCTAATGTAAATGCTCAATATATTTTTACGCTATTTAAATTTTCTCCTGACGGTGATTACTTGATAAGCCGTGGAAGAGATGACTGGTATATATGGAAAATTGGACAACAGAATTATTATAGAAAATTTACTTGGAATATTAAAAAGAGTATGATTCCTTTGAACTTTGCTAATGATACAGGCAATATAGCATCTCAGAAATATGATACATTAACAAACAAATTTAAAACAATTTTGTTCGATTTCATTAACAATACTATAATAAAGAATTTTGATTTAAGTAGTGATGAAATATTGTTTACAAAAATTAATAAAAAGTTTATCATCCGAGATTTTTACTCATTATTTTTAGTTGATTCAACCTGGTACGCATCTGTTTTCAATAACGAGAAGCATCATCCTGATTTGCTTATTATGCCTAATCCTGCTTCCGATTTCATAGAAATATCTGTAGGGACACGGCGTGCCGTGTCCGAAACAAGCGACATAAAAATATTCAATATCTTCGGTCAAACTGTATTGTCCGTAGGGGCAATTCATGAATTGCCCTTACGGCTCGATGTTTCTACCTTTCCTCCGGGGATGTATTTTGTGAGGATTGGAGATAAAGTTGGGAAATTTGTGAAATTGTAAAGCAGAAACCCCCTTAATCCCTTTTGGAACAAGGGGGAGGGAATTTAAAAATCGTTAGATGATTAATAAGTTACGTCCCTAACAAGACGTAATGTGACTTGGGGGTTACATGTTTCTACCGATCTGCTGTGTCTATGGTACAGAAAACAAGCCGGATTCTTCGCTACACTTAGAATGAAGGTCAGAACATAATGGAAAGTAATACTGAATTTTTTGGTTCACCCAAAATTATTTCTTAATTTAAGAGTTTATATATAAGTCTATTAACATTACAGCAAAAAAGATATGTCTTTAAACGCATCTCTACAAAGAGATACCTATAAATTGGTTGAAAAGCTGATTTCCGGCTCTTTCCCAGATGAACACTCATTATTGAAATCACTTGTGTCGGACATTGTCAATCAGGAGCATTTCGCTATCAAAGGTGGAAGAATCTGGGAATTTAACAGTGAAAGGTTGTCCTACAAACTTGTATTTCAGCATGGTCTTCTTAATAAGATCCCGGATAATTATGAAGTTTTAGTATCTGATCAGCTCGTCCTATCTGAACTTAATAAGAAAAAAACAGTTCTTAGCGATGAAACAGATATCCTATTACAGGAATTGGGTATTAAGCTCTATTCAGTTACCGGAGTTGGCGAAATATTCAACATGAAACCGGGACGCTATTATAAATATATCATGGGATTCAATGCTCCCGAAATTCCTGATTATTTCTTTGAATTTCTTAACATCATAAGTAGTGTTACTACAATGACTTTAAGAAATCTAAAAGCCAGCAAAGAGAGCGAAAAATTCAGACGCGAGATGAACAATGCCTCAGAAATTCAGCGTAATCTTCTGCCCGATCATCATCTGCGGTTCCATGATTACGATATTTTTGGTGTTTGCGTTCCCGATAGCGAAGTCGGAGGTGATTATTTCGATTATATTAAACGTGAAGATGCGGAAGAAGACAGCATAGGAATCGTGATAAGCGATGCCGCCAGCAAAGGTCTTCCTGCCGCAATTCAGGCTTTGTTTGTTTCGGGTGCTATCAGAATGGGGCTCAGCTATGCCAACAGGATAGCCGATATATTCAGCAAAATGAATACTCTGATTTTCGATACTTTTCTTTACGAAAGATTTGTTACACTTTTCTATTGCGAGCTTGCTCTTTCACAGAATCGTGTTGCATTCTACGTTAATGCAGGACATTGTGCACCGATACACTACAGACCTAATAAGGATAAAATATCTCTGCTTCTCCCAACCGGTGGATTACTCGGATTGATGAGAAAGCAGAAATTTGGCTTGGAGAATGTCCGTATTCATTCAGGGGATGTCATTGTTCTTTACACAGACGGCATAACCGAAGCAATGAACAAAGATAATGAGGTTTATGGCGAAGAAAGATTAATTGCAATGATAAAAAAACTTCATCAGCTTGAGGCTAAAGAAATAGCTTATGCAATACTCGAAGAAGTGCAGAAATTCACTGCCGAATCGAGATATGGTGACGACAGAACTATTGTAGTAATAAAACGTGATCCAAAACCGGCAACTCCTCTAATTATTCAGGAGCAACTATAGTAAACAGCTACAGTATATTTCATCATTAGGAATTCAAATGAAAAACTTCAATCTTCAGAAATATTTGATGATTATGTTCATGTTTGCTTTACTTAGCTGTGCGAATGAAGATCCTAATCTGGTTAATCCCAAGTTACCAAATCAAACTATCAGGGTTCGCTTTTTCAATCTTGCAAATGACAATCAGAATCGTAAACTCGTTCTAGCGACCGATACCAAAACCCTTTCAACTCCTGTGGGAAGTCTTTCACTTTCTGTGATGCCTCCACCTTTTGATTCAGTCTATGTGTCCACCGAAATTAATGGTGCACAGGAATATCAGACACCCAACAGACTAAGAATGATCCGCGATACAAAATATATAATTTTCGGACTTCCTAAGCCCAGCGGGCAGAAGCCATTGGATACACTATTAGTTACAACAACAACTTACACTCCGCTAAGAGATAAAAATAACTGTTTTATTTCAATGGTTAATGTTGATCCTGACACTAATGCCAGTTACTCGCTAGTTATGGGCTGCCCTAATGGTCCAATAATATTTCCATTCCAGAGATACTATCAGTCAAGTATAGATTTCGAAACAATATCTGCAGATATTCCGGTATCAATAGTTAAATTGGATGGAACAACTAAATCTTCAATTGGATTATACAATCTTCAATTATTCAAAGGCGGCGAATTCCTTGTCGTAGTTCGCGGTGGTTCAAGCAAAACAGTTCAATTGCTCAATAAACAAGATACTACTGCATTTGCTCTCAAAACATTGATTCCTGATGCAAAACTAAATTCCTATATTAGAACTATAAATTTCTCAAAATCAAATATTTCTCTAACGAAGGCTCCATCGGAGGATATTGAAACCAATCTGGCACCGGGATATATTTCAGCTTATAAAGACGTAAAAGCCTGCAACTCCGAAACACTTGATTCATTGATTGTTAGTAGTGGCGGCTCATATTTAAATTCACTTACGTCGTCGCTTGTTGTTAACTCAAAATATACTATGCTCGTTCTTGATTCGGCAAATTCAACAGCAAAACTTTCATTGATCATTCCGCCACAGACTATAACATTTCCATTAGGTGACAGTGCAATGGTTCGGGTTGTCAATGCCTGTACGGGGCTTGGTGATTTGACACTATCAATGGGGGCACGCGATTCAAAATTTATTAATCCGGATAAAAAACTCGATACAGGGTTCGTTTCCGGTGAATTCCTTGCAAATCAGATTGCTTACGGTAAAATCAGCAATGCTGTATTTTTGCCTTCAGGCAGAGCTCCTATGACTCTTTTCACAGCTTCACAGCCAACCAGACTTCTCCATTCTGCTATTGGTCAATTAAAACCCGGCAGTAAATACATCATTGTGATTACTAATGTTGGTAATGAAGTTCAGATAGCAATGATAGAAGATGGCGATGTTAATCAGAACATTTCATATCTCGAAAAGGGCTCATTCCTTCAGATAGCTAATATCACACCCGGTGTTCTTAGAACTGAATTATCGATACCGGGAGTGTTGACTAAAGCTAAGTTATATTTTACAAGTACAATTTCTACTATTGTTCCATTGGGGATGAATACAATTAATGCAGGTAATGCTACATTCGATTATAATGCAACAGCGCAAAACCGCGATATTGTCGTACTCGCCGGCACTGCTATGATTCTTGATATTCTCCACTATCAGTCAGCACCTCCAACGTATGACTATTTATCTTTCAGCAGAAGAATATTTAATGCCGCCAAAGATGCTCCATCTATTGATATTACCAATAACTCAAGAAAATTGTTTCCCGATCTTTCGCCTCTGGCAGTAAATGTAACTTATGGAAATATTACAGATTATTCCCCCAGCTACATCGAAAGGAAAAATGCTTATTTCTTCTATACAGCAGGAACACAGGATTTGCTGCTCCAGATAAATGACATTGCAATGCTCTTTGGCAAGAGCTACACTGTGATTTTCGGAGGCGATAAAACTGTAACAGTTAATGATCCTCTGACCTACAGATATTCAATAATTTTGCTCCAGGATTATTAGATGATACTAAATGTATTGATTCCCGTGAGATGAGACATATTTATAGAAAAGAAATACGAATAAATTGAAGATTGAATTTGAAAATAAATCAAATGTGGTTAAGTTTGTAGGCTTTTGAATTAGATAAAACTAAAAAAGATTATAGACATTATTAAATCTTCAAAAAATATCGCTGTAGTTTGCTTCCATTGCGGGGATTATTGTACAACTGAGATTATAGAACGTGACGAAAAGTCTTTTTGTTGTTCTGGATGCCTGTTCGTACATGAACTTCTTAATGATAATAACCTCGATAATTACTATAAATTAGCCCGCAAAAGTGGCATCAAACCTAAGAGTTTCGACAAATCGGAATTTGCTTTTCTGGATGACAAAGGCATTCAGGAAAAATTGCTTCAATTCAGTATTAATGGTACAGCTAAGATTACACTCTTCATACCGGAGGTATATTGCAGTGCTTGCATCTGGTTGCTCGAAAATTTATTCAGGCTTGATAAAGGTGTAATGGAATCTACCGTGAATTTCCTCAAGAAGGAAATTTCCATTACTTACAATGAAGATCAAACCTCCCTAAGAAAGATTGTTGAACTTATAACATCTATCGGATATAAACCACGTCTGAATATTTCTGACATCGAAGGCAAAAAGACAATTGGAATTAACAAGTCAATGATTCTTAAGGTAGGCGTTGCCGGCTTTGCTTTCGGGAACGTTATGCTTTTTGCTTTCCCGGAATATTTGTCTGGCGGAGTGCTGGAACCGGAGTTTAAGACATACTTCGGTTACTTAAGTCTGTTGTTGGGAATGGCATTGATGTATTCAGCATCGGACTTCTTCAAAACAGCATGGACAAGTCTGAAGCTTGGCTATATAAATATTGATTTTCCGATTAGTCTTGGAATTTTAGCATTGCTCTTGCGAAGCGCAATTGATATATTGAGTGGAGCCGGTCCCGGATTTATCGATTCAATGGCAGGTTTAGTTTTTCTCTTATTAGTTGGCAGGATATTCAGGCAGAAAACTTTTTATAGTCTGTCGTTCGACCGTGACTATAAGTCATACTTTCCTTTGTCAGTAATCAGAAAGAAAGATGGTATCGAAGAATTTGTATCATTGAACGAAATAAAACCTGAAGACAATCTGGTGATTCGCAATAATGAGATTGTGCCAACAGATTCTATTTTAGTGTCAGATTCGGCAATGATAGATTATAGTTTTGTCAGTGGAGAATCTAAACCAGTTGATGTGACAAAAGGGCAAAAGATATTTGCCGGAGGAATTCACCAGGGCAGATCGATTGAGGTCAAAGCGGTAAAAGCATTTTTACAGAGTTATATCACAGAGCTTTGGAATCACAAAACATTTGCAAAAAATGACGATAGTTATTCATCGAATATATCCAATACCGCCGCAATGTGGTTTACAATAGCAATTCTTGTTCTGGCAACCGGCAGTTTTCTTTTCTGGTTACCTAAGAATTTAAATTTAGCATTTAATGCGTTCACATCAGTTCTTATCATTGCCTGTCCTTGTGCATTTGCACTGGTTTTGCCATATACTTACGGAACAGTGCTAAGAGTATTCAGCAGGAACAGTTTCTTTCTGAAAAATGCTAATATTGTAGAAAGTATGTCTAAAATTGATTCTATAATTTTCGATAAGACCGGCACACTGACTGATATTTCGAAGAGCAGGGTTGAATATCTGGGAAAAAAATTGAACGAAAATGAAGCAATTCTTATAAAATCTACAGCCAAACATTCGACTCATCCACTCAGCAGACTTGTATATTTATTTCATCAAGATGCTGAAAATATAGAAATTAATGTTTTTGCTGAAACACCGGGTAAGGGCATTGAAGCTGAATACGAAGGTAAATTTATCAGAATGGGTAAGCTCGAATTTGTGAGAAATCCACTAACAAATTGCTCTATCCTTGAAGAACTTAAATTTGAAACACAGAAGACTGAATCTTCAGTGTATCTTTCAATTAATAATGAATTGAGGGGCTATTATATCGTTAAGCCTTCTTACAGATCAAATATCAAGGAAACTCTTTCCGAGCTTGTCAAAAAGTATAATCTCACAATTCTTTCCGGTGATAATGATGCAGAGCAGGAGAACCTGATTCAAATAACCGGTGGAAAATCAGTTTTAAAGTTCAATCAGCTTCCGATTGATAAGCTGGAGCACATTGAGAAACTTCAGGCTGACAATAAAAAAGTAATGATGATAGGCGATGGTTTGAACGATGCAGGAGCAATCAAGCAAAGTAATGTGGGAATTGCTGTTACAAATTCGGATTCAAGCTTTACTCCGGGCTCAGACGCAATCATGCAGGCTGATAATATTGATAAAATACCGGCATTTATTCATCTTACAAATAAGGCTGTGCAGACAGTATATATAAGTTTTGGAATTTCAATATTGTATAATCTGATTGGATTGTACTTTGCAGTGCAGGGAAATCTGACACCATTGATCTCTGCGGTATTCATGCCGGTAAGTTCTTTTACTATCATGGCATTTACAGTTTTGAAAGTTAGATACGATGCGAAGAAGTTGAGTTTATAATTAATATCACAATTTTACAAACTGAAAATTTGTTTTAATAGATGATGCTCGTTAATGAATTTAGGTTTCAAATAAGACAAAAATGTTCTTGATAATTAGCATATTTTCTTTTATATTGTGTACTACCGAAATTGACGAAAGAACATAAATGACTGTAATGTTGGTCTTGATTGTGATAAGCTTTACTCTGGCAATTTCATTTTTAATGGCTTTTCTATGGGCTGTCAAAAATAATCAGTATGAAGACACATTCACACCCTCTTTGAGAATCCTTATGGATGGCGATGAAAATAATTCAGAGAATAACGATCTAAGAATAAATCAGGTGAATTAAATGGCTGAACTCTCTACCGCATCTTCAAATGACTATCAGGCAAATTTAGAGACTTTTTACTATGATAATACTATAGTAAAGCTCTTTGCTATAGCGACTATAGGCTGGGGCATAGTTGCATTTCTCTATGGAGTATATGTAGCATGTACCATATTTATGCCCGGATTAAATTTTGGCTCCGAATTATTTACATTCGGACGAATAAGACCCATACACACAAATGCGGCTATTTTTGCTTTTGTCGGTAATGCTATTTTTATGGGGATTTATTATTCTCTGCAAAGACTATGTAAAACCAGAATGTTCAACGATTTGCTGGGCAAGTTACATTTCTGGGGTTGGCAATTAATCATAGCATTGGCGGCAATAACTTTCCATGCCGGGATCACTACGGGTAAAGAATATGCTGAACTGGAATGGCCCATTGATATTCTTATCGCAATAGTCTGGATTATTTTCGGATTGAACATGTTCATGACAATCCTGAAAAGGCGTGAAAGACACATGTACGTTGCAATCTGGTTTTATATAGCATCATGGGTAACGATTACAGTTCTGCATGTTGTAAACTCACTTGAGTTGCCTTATTCACTTTTACATAGCTATTCAGTCTATGCAGGAGTTCAGGATGCTTTGGTTCAGTGGTGGTATGGACATAATGCTGTAGCATTCTTTTTGACAACTCCATTTCTTGGAATGATGTATTATTTTCTTCCAAAAGCAGCTAACAGACCAGTTTATTCATACAAATTATCGATAATTCATTTCTGGTCACTACTCTTTCTATATATTTGGGCAGGACCACACCATTTATTATATACATCTTTGCCTGATTGGGCACAATCACTCGGAACTGTATTCTCAATAATGCTGATTGCTCCCTCCTGGGGTGGTATGATCAATGGATTGCTCACATTGCGCGGTGCTTGGGATAAAGTAAGAGAAGACCCTATTCTTAAATTCATGGTTGTTGCTGTTACTGCTTATGGAATGGCAACACTGGAAGGTCCGATGCTTGCCGTTAAGAGCATTAATGCTTTATCGCATTATACAGACTGGACAATCGCTCACGTTCACGTTGGTGCTCTCGGATGGAACGGGTTCCTGACATTCGGAGTTCTATACTGGTTGATACCTAAATTATGGAATACACAATTGTACTCCAAGAAGTTAGCAAATGCTCATTTCTGGATTGGTACACTGGGAATTCTAACTTATGTTATCCCAATGTATATAGCAGGTGTAGCCCAAGGTTTGATGTGGAAACAATTCACACCTGAAGGAGTTCTTCAGTATCCAAACTTCCTTGAAACAGTGACGCAGATAATACCAATGTATATGATAAGAGCCACCGGAGGTACTATATTTCTAATCGGTGCTTGCTTGATGGTTTATAACTTAATTAAGACAGCTAAACAGGGATCTTTTGTCAAAAATGAAAAAGATCAATCTACTCCTTTCCCGGTTGAGTATATTAAAGAGACAGGCGAGAGACAACACAGATGGCTCGAACGCAAACCTATGGCGATGCTATTTTTAGCAACTGTTGTTGTCGCAATCGGCGGAGCTGTTGAAATTATCCCAATGATATTGATTAAATCAAATGTTCCGACAATTGCAAGTGTTAAACCATATACACCATTAGAGCTTTACGGAAGAGATATGTATATTCGCGAAGGATGCTTTACCTGCCATTCTCAGATGGTAAGACCATTCCGCTCTGAAACAGAAAGATACAGAGAATATTCAAAAGTAGGCGAATTTGTTTACGATCATCCATTCCAATGGGGATCAAAAAGAACCGGACCTGATCTCCACAGAGAAGGCGGCAAGTACAACAATTCATGGCATTACTGGCACATGAATAATCCAAGAGATATTTCTCCGGGATCCATTATGCCTGCATATCCATGGATGCTTACAAAGGAGATGGATATTCAATCTGTCTCAGCTAAGATTTCAGCTATGATGACTCTTGGAGTTCCCTATCCTGCCGGATATGACAAAGTGGCACCACAGGACTTGAAGACTCAGGCAAAGTTGATAGCGGCACAGCTTGTTGCTGAGGGAGTAACTGATGTAAAAGAAAATGCTGAAATCATTGCAATTATAGCTTATTTGCAGAGACTTGGCACCGATATAAAAGTAAAATAACAAGGAACTTGATGTTTAAGGAAATATTAAAGTCTGTAAGTGGATTCGACAACTGGTCAATAATTTCAATGATGATATTTTTCCTGTTCTTTGTAGGATTAATAATCTATGTATTGAAGATTGACAAGAATTTTTCAAACTACATGAGTAGTTTACCATTAGAAAACGATGAGAATTCAAAATAAATATAAAGGCAAGACCTATGGCTCAATATGAAGATAAACTCTTAGAGCATGCGCATGACGGAATTCAGGAATACGATAATCCCTTACCTCCATGGTGGGTTTACTTGTTTGTTATTACCGTAATTTGGGGTGGATTATATATATTCTATTACCATATCGCTGGAGTCGGTCCAGGTTCAACTGATGAGTATGCAACAGAGTTAAAGGATTACCAAACAAAATTTGCTTCTACAATTGCCTCCGAATCAGGTGTCAATTGGAATGAACCTAATTTCGAATTGGTAACCGATAAGGTTCAACTCGCAACTGCTCAGAAATTATTTGTAACCAATTGTGTATCTTGCCACTTAGCCCAGGGGCAGGGTGCTATTGGACCTAATTTGACCGATAATTATTGGATTCATGGTGGTGGAATGAACAATATAGCAAAAACAATTGCTCTGGGTGTTCCCGAAAAAGGAATGATTACCTGGAAGAATTCTTTAAAGAAAACGGAAATTCTGGCTCTGGCTAGTTATATTATATCGTTACAAGGGACTAATCCTCCCAATCCAAAGCCGCCACAAGGCGATTTATACGAAGAGAAAAAATAATGGATCTTAAAAACAAGGGAATCGATAGCTTTAATTCAGAAGATTCCCTTATTACAGAAACAGGAAGCTCCTTCAGAGACAGAGTTTCCAGTATTGACACTAAAGGAAAAAGAATTTGGATATATCCCGGTAAGCCCTCTGGCAGATATCATAGAGCAAGGCTTTGGGTTGGATATATCTTACTTGTCTTTTATTTTGCATTGCCTTGCTTAAAGATGAATGGTCAGCCATTTTTTCTTTTAGATATTATTAATCGTAAATTTATAATATTTGGAACAATTTGGTGGCCTCACGATTTTTATATTTTTGCTATAGGTTTATTAACCTTTGCTGTGTTTATTGTTCTTTTCACTGCTGTTTTTGGCAGAATTTGGTGTGGATGGGGTTGTCCTCAGTTAATTGTGATGGAACTTGTATATAGAAAAATTGAGTATTGGATAGAAGGTGATGCCGGAAAACAAAAAGCTTTGAATACTCAGCCTTTTGATGGGGTAAAGTTTTTAAAGAAGTTTTCAAAGCACGGTATATTTCTACTGATAGCATTTATGCTGAATACTGTATTTCTATCGTATATTTTCAGTTTGGACAGTGTATTGAATATTATTACACATCCTCCATCAATGAACCCGGGTGAGTATTTAGCGATTATAGTCTTTACTTTGGCTTTTTATCTGAATTATTCATGGTTTCGTGAGCAGGCTTGCACGTATGTTTGTCCCTATGGCAGACTGCAGTCAGTCCTACTGGATAAAAATTCGATAGTTGTTGGATATGATTTTAAACGTGGGGAGCCAAGAGCAAAGTTACAAAAGGGTAAAGTTGCCGAAGGAAATGGCTCATGTGTAGATTGTGGGTATTGCGTCAGGGTTTGCCCGACAGGAATTGACATTAGGGATGGTATTCAGCTTGAATGTGTTGGCTGTACAAATTGTATTGATGCGTGCGATAAAATCATGGACAATACTAATCAGCCAAGAGGTTTGATCAGATATACTTCTGAGACGAATATTGTGGAAGGAAAGAAGTTCAAGTTAACGCCAAGATTGATATTTTATACGATTATTTTGACAGGGTTGATTACCTTATTCAGTGTTTTGCTTTTGAAAAGATCAGATGTTGAAGCCACTATTCTTAGAGCAAGAGGTTCCACATTTATTGTTAAAGATAATGGCAATATTGTTAATATCTTTTCGATGAAGCTGATGAACAAAACTTTTATAGAGAAAACTCTGGAATTCAAGACATTATATCATAATGGTATATTCACTTTTCCAGGTGTGAAAAAACTTGTTTTAAAACCGGATGCTTTGCTCGAAGGGACTTTTTTACTGGAGGTTCCTCCTGCTGAGTTGAAAAAAACAAATAATAGAGTTTCCATAGGGATTTTCTGCGATGGAAAGCTAATTGATAAAGTTACTACAACTTTTTCAGAACCAAAATAGCGATGATTTATGAAATTTAAGATAAATTGGGGAACGGGTATCGGGATTTTCTTTGCATGTTTTGTTTTGTACTTGATTGGAAATCTAATCTTTAGCGCAACTCAAAAGGTAGATCTTGTTACCGGAGATTACTATCAGCAGGAGCTGGCTTATCAAAAGCAGATAGATAAGGAAACACGCACAAAGCAACTTCCTCAGCAGTTGAAGTTGATACATGGGCAAGCGACGATAGCTCTTCAGTTTCCCGACACAATGAAGGGAAAGGCAATAGGCGGAGAAATACTTTTCTTCAGACCATCGAACAGTAAGCTGGATGTGAAGATGTTAGTTAAGGTCAGTGAATCGAATTTGCAGGTGATTGATATCAGAAATTTCCAGAAAGGTCTCTGGAGAATGAAGATTAACTGGTCGTGCGATGGAATAACTTATTACAATGAAGAAACAATAATGATGTAATGGAAGTTTTATGGAAATTATATCGGGTTTTTTGATAGGAATTTTGGGGAGTTTTCATTGTCTTGGGATGTGCGGTCCTATAGCAATGGCAGTTCCATCGAGAAATGACTCAAAGCTTTCGATAGTTCTGGACAGCGTTCTTTATAATTTTGGCAGAGCTTTGACATATACGATGCTTGGGGCACTGATCGGATTAATCGGCGCATCAGCAAGTCTGGCAGGGTATCAGAATAGTATATCAATCGCAACAGGTGTTGTTCTTTTAATCGTTGTTCTATTTCCTAAAAGATGGAGCAACAGGATAAACGAGATACCTTTTGTTCAGGATATAAGCAGAAATTTCCGAATGATGTTCGGGAAAATTTTGGGTTTGCGTAGTTTCGGCTCATTATTTTTACTCGGATTGCTGAATGGATTACTGCCATGCGGACTTGTTTATATAGCATTGACTGCCTCTGTAGCAAGCGGTTCGGTACTTGGATCAGCCACATTTATGCTGTTCTTTGGATTGGGAACACTGCCGATGATGGCATCGGTGTTTGTATTGAAGAGTATTGTTTCTGTTGATATAAGAAGGAAATTAACAAGACTTATCCCTGTTGGGATAACGATTGTAGCAGTTTTATTGATTATGCGCGGTATGTCTCTTAATATTCCTTATATTAGTCCGGTATTGCCGGAGCATGTGAAAGAGAAGCCAAGTTGCTGTGAGTAAGAAGTATATTTCTTGAAAGAGGAGAAGCAAAAAGACAGTTGTTAGGTTGTCATTCTGAACGGAGTGAAGAATCCATGTATTTGGTTTAGGACACGGCACGCCGTGTCCCTACAATTAAAAGGTTATATAAACTGTCATTCCGAACGGAGTGAAGAATCCATGTATTTGTATTTTCCTGGAAAACAGCCTGGATTCTCACGGTCGCTTCGCTCCCTCAGAATGACATGATCTTAGTTTTCACACAGTCTCATTCGCAGGAATGACACGAAAAGAGTTTTTTGAATAAATAAATTAACAACATATATAAGGCGAGAAGTGGAAAAACAACATCTTGACCGAATTCTTAAAATAAGGTTGCCAATAACGATAGGAGTTATCCTCATCTCTGTGGCATTAACCTTTTTGATTTCTAAATCAGAAAGAGATGGAGTTGGATACCAACCGGAGCAACCAATAAAGTACTCTCATCAGCTTCATGCAGGACAGTTGAAGATTGACTGCAAATATTGCCACACAGGCGTTGAGAAATCCAGACATGCAGGAGTTCCGTCTGCTTCCATCTGCATGAACTGCCATAGCGTTGCTCGTCGCGACAGACCAGAGATAATCAAACTTATAAAGTATTATACTGATGGCACACCGATTCCATGGAAAAGAGTTTATAAGCTGGGTGATTTCGCATATTTCAATCACAGTGCCCATGTTATTAAAGGTATCAACTGTGCCCATTGCCATGGAGATGTTGCGAATGCTGAGGTTATCTCACAGAAGGTGAGCTTCCGCATGTCACAATGTTTGTCATGCCACAGAGATGCTCACAACAGATTGCCTGAACTTGGGGACAAAATTAAAAATGGTCCTGTTAATTGTAGTAATTGCCATAGATAGAGGGAAATAAAAATGAAAGATATAAAGAATCCTGAAAAAAGAAGAAAATTCCTGCAGATCTCAGCAATTGGTGGATTGATGGGATTGGCTTTGCGTGCACTTCCCTTTGGAATAGGCAAGCCCAAAGCAGAGAAAATTGAAGAACCCATAACCATCAACGTTAAATCACATCCTTTAGCTGTTAAAAGGAATACGAAAGGTTGAATCCAATGAATAATATAGATGATATGAACACACAAAAATCCGATGATCACATTCACCCTCATGAGCATGAGCCATCGATGCTGGAATTCCCCGAACGTGTGACGGAACAGTTTGATACAGACAAGATGTCTCCACTCTCCAGAAGGAAATTCTTCGCACTGGTTGGTGCCTCATCGGCATTTGCTCTTGCAAGCTGTAACAGCTACCGCGATAAAGGTGAGATTGTAACCTATAACAACAAACCTGAATTCTCAACAATGGGAGAAGCCGTTTACTATGCTTCAAGTCTCAATGATGGATCAGGTATTTTGATTAAGACTCGAGAAGGAAGACCTATCAAGATCGATGGCAATCCCGAGCATCCAATCAATCAGGGGAAAATTCCTCAGACCGGGCATGCGACTATTCTTGATCTGTACGATCCTGAAAGACTTAAATATCCATTAAGAAAAAAAGATAGTGTACTTATACTCGATAAAGATGAGTTAGTCAAAATTGATTGGTCAAAAGCGGATAAGGAAATAACTGATATATTAACTAAATCTTCAGCCGAAGGCAAAGAAATTGCCGTCATTTCTAATTCAGTTCATTCTCCAACACAAAAGAAGTTGTTTGACGATTTTAAATCCAAATTCCCTTCTGTTAAATTCTATACTTATGAATTGCATAATGATAGTAATCGTGCAACTGCTTGGAAGGATTGCTTTGGCGAAGTTGAGCTACCTGCTGTCAGATTCGACAAAGCTAAAATAATTCTTGCCCTTGAATCCGATTTTCTTGGTAATGAAGGAAACACCACTGAGCAGATAAGAATGTTTGCCTCGAAACGTGACGTTGACAAAGCTGATGAATTCAATAGATTGTATTGTGCTGAAGCTGCAATGAGTTTAACAGGAATGAATGCCGATTATAGAATCAGAATCAGCCCGGCAAAGCAATTCGATTTCTTACTTTGTTTGACAAATGAAGTTGTGAACAAAGGAAAACTGTCGGTTGATGGAGCAGTTTCATCTCTGATATCAGGACACAATCTTGGCACATTTGTTAAAGAGAATGATCTTAACCATAAGTATGTAGATTATCTTGTTAAAGATTTAATCGAGAATAAAGGCAAAAGTCTTATATATGCAGGTGAAAAGCTTCCGGTCAATGTTCACATAGCTTCAAATATGCTGAATTCAATTCTGGGATCAGTCGAATTATTCGATTTCTCATCAAGAAACGTTAGCTATTCAACATATTCAACCTCACAAGAGCTTGAAGCACTTGTAAGCAACATGAAAAGTGGAAAAGTCGCTGTAGTTATTAACTACGATTCTAACCCTGTCTATCATTTTGCTGATGATTATGGATTTGGCAAAGCTCTTGAAAAAGTAAGTACAGTTATCTCATTTACAATGAATTTGAATGAATCCTCTAAGGGTAACAAATACATCCTACCTATAAATCATGCACTTGAGAGTTGGGATGATTTCAATATAAGAACAGGTATTTTCAATTTACAGCAGCCAGTTATAGCACCACTTTATACAACTAGGCAGAAGGAAGCAGTCCTTCTGAATTGGTTGTCACCGAAACCGGAAGAATTTACAGAAGATATTTATCATAAGTATCTCATGGATCGCTGGGAAAAGGAAATTTATCCTCAGGCTAACCCTGCTGTCGATTTCAGAAAATTCTGGTATTCATGTCTGCATGATGGATTTATCAATCTGAGTACTAAGGCTGTAAGCGGATTCCCTCAGTTCAAACTGCCAACTGTATCTACATCACAGAAAGTGAATGGTTGGACAGTAATGCTTAGCAGGAACTTTACAGTCGGTGACGGAAGATATGCCTCAAATGGCTGGCTTCAGGAACTTCCGCATCCCGTTACTAAAGCGGCATGGGATAATTATGCATCTATTTCCCCAAAAGCCGCCAAGGAAATGGGAGTAGTTAATAACGATGTTATTGAGATTAAAATAGACAACAGAAGTGTGAAACTTCCTGTTATGCTCCAGCCAGGAATGGCGGAGAACGTTGTTGCCGTTGAACTTGGCTATGGAAGATCGGTAGCAGGTGAGGTTGGAACAGGTGTAGGACACAATGCAAATTTATTATTGAGCAAAAAAGAAGGTTTATCAAACTGGATATTCGGAGGAGCAATTCTCAGTAAAACCGGTGAGACTTTCAAAGTGTTCTCCACTCAGGAGCATCATGCCGTAGATGAGGAATTCGTAAAGGATCTTCATTTCAAGAGAGAAATTGTTAGAGAAGGAACTGTAGAAGGATACAAGAAGAATCCTAAGTTCTTGAAGGAGCATGAGAAGCATCATGAAAGTGTAAATGCGGCACGTCCTTATCCCGGGCTTAAGTGGGCAATGGCAATCGACATGAATAAGTGTATTTCATGCACAAGCTGTGTGATTTCCTGCAACGTTGAGAACAATATTCCGGTTGTCGGTAAAGATCAGGTATCCAGAGGCAGAGAAATGCATTGGATAAGATTGGACAGATATTACAGCGGAACACCTGAAGAGCCAATCGTGAGCGCACAACCAATGCTTTGTCAGCATTGTGATGATGCCCCATGTGAAAACGTTTGCCCTGTTGTGGCGACAACTCACAGCGACGAAGGTTTGAATCAGATGGTTTACAACAGATGCGTCGGCACAAGATATTGCAACAACAACTGTCCATACAAAGTAAGAAGATTCAATTTCTTTAACTTCAGAGATCATTTTGCCAATGGAGTTTATCTGCAGGATTCGCTGAAGCTTCTTCATAATCCTGAAGTAACTGTTCGCTCACGAGGAGTAATGGAAAAATGTACATTCTGCATACAGAGAATATCTGAAGCCAGACAGGAAGCCACCAAGAACGGTACACCTCTTAAAGGTTCAGACGTGCAAACTGCATGTCAGGTTGCATGTCCGGCTAGTGCAATCAGCTTTGGAGATATGAACGACAAAGAATCAAATATAACAAAACTAAGAGAACATAATTTGGGCTATCATTCATTAGAAGAACTGAACATTAAGCCCAACGTAACATATATCGCTAAATTGAGAAATAAACACGAGGAGGAAGATAGTGCAAACGGATTACACAGTTGAAACATCCGTAGTAGAAGGAAACCCGTCCTTTAAGCAAATAGATGAGCTGATTGGTGCACCATTAGAGACGCTGCCAAATAGAAATTTTATGATAGCGATCAGCATCACCGGTACAATGTTGCTTATAGGGGCAATAGCTTTGGGTTTTTCCCTTTATTACGGAATAGGTATGTGGGGAAACAACAATCCGGTTGGTTGGGGATTCGATATCGTTAACTTCGTTTTCTGGGTGGGTATAGGACATGCCGGAACACTGATATCAGCTATTCTTTTCTTGTTCAGACAGAAATGGAGAACCGGAATAGCGCGCTTTGCAGAAGGTATGACGATATTCGCTGTTATGACTGCAGGACTTTTTCCGGCACTGCATACAGGAAGACCATGGTTGGATCATTATCTGATTCCACATCCAAACGATCATTCACTCTGGGTGAACTTTACTTCACCTTTATTATGGGACGTTTTTGCAGTATCTACATACTTCATAGTGTCTGCAATTTTCTGGTATGTTGGACTTATCCCGGATTTTGCTAATCTAAGAGATAGAACCAAAAACAGAATAAAGAAGATTATTTATACTATTACAAGTTTTGGCTGGAGAGGATCGAACAGGCACTGGCAGAATTACGAAATGGTTTACCTCATTCTTGCAGGATTTGCTACGCCTCTCGTGCTTTCGGTTCATACAATCGTCAGCTTCGACTTTGCTGTGTCGATCATTCCGGGATGGCACACAACAATCTTTCCACCTTACTTTGTAGCAGGAGCTGTTTTCTCGGGATTCGCTATGGTGCAGAACGTACTTATCTTCCTGAGAAAAGTGTTTCATTATGAGAATCTAATCACTCTCGACACTCTCGAAAAGATGAACAAGATTATCATCGTTACAGGTAGTATGGTCGGTTATGCTTACGCAATGGAATTCTTTATTGCATGGTATAGCGGTAACTCTGCCGAAGCATTTACTTTTGTGAACAGAGCATTTGGAGATTATGCATGGGCTTACTGGATTATGGTTACCTGTAATGTAGTATTCCCGCAATTGTTCTGGATCAAAAAACTAAGAAGAAGCATTCCTATTATGTTAGTAATCGGTCTTCTTGTGAATGTCGGTATGTGGTTCGAGAGATTCGTAATCACAGTAACTTCATTATCAAGAGACTTCCTGCCATCAAGCTGGGCTTATTATAAGCCGACAATAGTAGATGCAGGGTTGCTTATTGGAAGCTTTGGTCTATTCTTTACTTTGCTATTGATATTCACTAAGACAATGCCTGTAGTATCAATCGCAGAAATCAAAGCTGTATTGCCTGGTGCTCAACCAACTCATCACAAAGCAGAGAGTAACAATGGAAAATAAAAAACTACATTCAGTTGTCGGGCTGTTTTCCACTCCTGATTCAATAATCCATGCAGCGGAAAAGACAACAGAGAAGGGCTATAAGCATTACGATGTTAATACACCCTATCCGGTTCACGGAATGGATACGGCAATGAAACTAAAACCATCGACGATGGGGTATTTTGCATTGGCATTTGGACTGACTGGAACTGCAGTTGCACTATCATTCATGTATTGGGTTTTCAACATAGCTTATCCCATGAATATTGGTGGTAAGCCGGACTTCCCTCTACCGGCATTAATTCCAATTACATTCGAGCTTACTGTGCTGTTTGCTGCTATAGGAACAGTATTGAGTTTGTTGTTTGTGTTTTTCAAAATGCCTGATAATTCTAATCCATTACATGATACAGAATATATGAAGCATTGTACATCCGATATGTTTGGATTGTGCATTGAATCTGAAGATAAGCTATTCAATGAAGCGGAAGTGAAAGAATTTCTCGCCGGACTTGGTGCAACTAATATTGAATCAGTCTATTATCCCAAAGTTAGCGAATTACCAATCTTTACGAAGAATTTTATTATATTTCTTCTATGTTCGGCTATAGTTATCAGCGGAGCTGTTTACTTTGTTACAAATAAGCTTATGTTCATGACTCCCTACAACTGGATGCTGGATCAAGATAAAATAAGTGCGCAGGCACCGTCTAACTTCTTTAAGGATGGTTTTGGAATGCGGGAATCAGTTAACGGTACAGTTCCCAGGAATTTCATTCCAGAAGAATACCAGGCTTCACCGGATTCAGCTGGTACGTTCTTAGTTAATCCGTTGGATAAGACGGATGCAGTCATCGCCAAAGGTAAGGCAGCATACAATACTTTCTGCAGTCCTTGCCATGGTAATTATGCCAAAGGAGACAGCAGGCTGAGAGGACTCTTCCCCAATCCGCCGACACTACACTCAAAGAAAGTTAGAAACTGGCCCGACGGAAGATTATACCACGTCATCACATTTGGTCAGAATGTCATGCCATCTTATGCTAAACAGTTGAGCAGAGATGAGAGATGGGCTGTTATTAATTACATACGCACGCTACAGAGAGCATTCAATCCGAAGGAGGAAGATTTCAATGAGTCAAAATAATTATGAATACGTAAAGAAGCCCCTTCCACCAAAATTCGGGACTTATGGTTTAAGTTTTGCTGCATTGGGCTTGATACTTTCAATCTTAGCATTAGTAGTGGAACCTGTCAGGGCATCATTCGACAGTTTGATTGTCTTTGTATTCCTACTAGGATTGGGAATGAGTGCATTATTCCTAATCGGACTTGAATATCTGACTGGTGCTGTCTGGAGTGTTCCATTCAGAAGAATAGCAGAATACCTTGTGCCGTTAGTGTTCATTGCTCCATTATTTGCTATTCCTGTTTTCTTCAACTTCTCGCATGTGTTTCAGTGGGCAAATACTGAATACTTGGACTTACACAAAACAGTTATGGCTAAGACAGCATATTTAAATCCACAGTTTTTCTATTTGAGGATAACAGCTATCATTGTCCTGGTTGGTTTATTTGCACTGGTGATTATCAGAAATTCTGCTAAGCAGGATAAAAATTCCGATCAGAATCTTACAAAGAAGAACATCAGATTATCTGCAGGATTAATGCCGGTATTCGGTTTGGGAATAACTTTGATCGGTATCGACTGGATAATGAGTTTGGAACCACTTTGGTTTTCTACTATCTTTGGTGTTTACTATTTTGCCGGATCGCTTTTGACTGCATTTGCGGCAATTGCATTGATTGCTATTAAATTGAAAAGCTATGATTGTTTGCCTACCTGGATAGGTAAGGATCATTTTTACAATCTTGGTGCATTTCTTTTTGCCTTCATCAATTTTTGGGCTTACATTGCATTCAGTCAGTTTATGCTTATCTGGTATGCGAACCTTCCCGAAGAAACTTTCTGGTTCCTATCCAGAACCCAAGGCTCTTGGCTTTATATTTCTATAGGGATAATTTTTATAAAGTTTGTTATTCCTTATGCCGGTTTACTATCTCAGCCATCAAAAAGCAATTTAAAACGTCTAAAGTTCGTCGCATGGTGGATGATTTTCGCACAGTTCTTTGATCTTTATTGGTTGGTCATGCCGACTTTCAGTAAATCAGGTGCCGTCTTCAGTTGGACAGAATTAGGATTTCCTATGCTAGGTCTGGGATTGGTAATGATTTTATTCAAATATACATATAATAAGCGCAATCTTATTCCGATCGGTGATCCAAAGCTAAAAAGAGCTATGGATTTTCATCTATAATTATTGAATTTGCTTTAAAGGAAATATAATGGAAGAAAAGAGTCCAAATAAAAAATTTAAATTAAGTCTTATAACAGTGTTGCTTACGATTGCGTTTGCAATCTGGTTAGTTGTTACTTTGGCTTATATAAATAAGATTCCTGAGATTAATAGAATGACTCCTGAAGATGTGATAAAGGTCATAACAAAGGATACGGCCAGGGAACCCGAGCTGGATGTGATTAAAGGCACTCCAATTCCAGGAGTTAACGTAATGGATATAGGATATCCCAATGATAAATTGCTTTCACGTGGTGCTGAAGTTTTCAAGAATACTTGTGCTTCATGCCACGGAGAAAAGGGTTTGGGTGATGGTCCCGGTGGAGCGAATCTGACACCTAAACCAAGAAATTTCTCAATTACTGAAGGCTGGAAGAACAGCAGAAGCATAGTTGGAATGTTTAGAACCATGGTTGAAGGTATTCCTGGATCAGCGATGGTTGCATACGAATTCCTGCCTATTGAAGACAGATTTGCCGTTATTCATTTTATCCGCAATTTGATCGGAGGTTATCCCGTGATAGCTCCTGAGGAATTAAAACAACTGGATGATATTTATGATTTGGCTTCGCCCAGATTGTCAAATTCGCAGATAACTATGAAAACAGCCGAACGGATTATAAAAGCCGATAATAAGGTTGTATCAGATGCCATCAACGCAATTATTGAAAGAATTGCCGGTAATCAAACTGAGCAAGGCATTCTATTCAGGGCAGTATCAGCAGACCAAACAAAGGTTATTAATACACTTCTCAGAACAAGTGCCTGGAGAAATGATTATAATACTTTTGTTCAGATCGTAACTACTAATACTATTAGGAATGGTTTCAAACCATCGGTTATGAAACTGAGCAAAGATGATATGAACTCACTTTATGGTTTTATGAAGTTTGCAGTAAACTGACGCCATAATTTGGACCTACTTATAGAATTAAAAAAAGAGTGAAGCTTTATGTTTTACTCTTTTTTTTACAAGTAAACTTAGAATACATGGATTCCTCACTTCGTTCGGAATGACGTACCGGCTGTCATTTAGAGGGAGCAAAGCGACTGAAGAAACCAGGCTGTTTTTCCAGGAAATTCAAATACATGGATTCCTCACTTCGTTCGGAATGACGTAGTGGCTGTCATTCTGAGGGAGCAAAGCGACCGTGAGAATCCAGGCTGTTTTTCAAGTAAACTTCGAATACATGGACTCCTCACTACTTTCTGAATGAACTTGAAAGCTGGTTTTAATCCAGCAGTCTTTTTTCACCTTCCAGATCACGGTAGGGTTTGACATTGTGAACCATTTCAGTACAGCCCTGATAGTTTCCTTCACTGTCTCTGACTGCATAATATGATATGTGGACAAACACATTTTGAAAATTAATCCAGAATTCTGCTGAATCGCGGCTTCCGGCTTTCATTTCTGCGATTATCTGGTTGACAAGGTGAACGCTCTTTTGTGGATGGCACTGCTGTACAAGACGTCCGATTACTGACAATGAACGTGTAAATATCTTTTCCTGATCTACTTTGTTGAAGTATCTGACTCTGTCGTCAGCATCAACAAAAGATAATTCAACAGGTATTGAATCAAGCATATTGGCAATAACTGAAGTGGGGATTGATGCCAGCAAATCGATTTTGCCGCCGGACTGAATCTCTAGTGAATTGACAAGAGTCTGATAGCGTAGAAATCCACCCTGACCGATGGTTTCGGCTTCAAGCTTGAGGAAGGCATCCATCAGATAGGCTTCGTCCTGAGCTTGTATAAAATTTCTGCCCATAGGATAGAGTATATCATTTTCCTTCCAGATGTGGTTCTTTGTGAGATCCATATAGACAAGAACAGTATTTTTGAACTTTTCGGGCAGATCGTCGGTTGCTTCAAATATCTCAATCATAGATTTCATCTGCATGATGTAATCACGCTCTGAGACATGCTCCGACAACATCATGGCAACCGGTCCCTGAGGAGGCATACCTTTTTCGAGAAGAAATGGGAAGTAGATTTTCTCTTCGCGTTGATTGTGGCATTGTTCGCCAAATTCCCAGATAACATCGAGCAATGCCTTTGTTATAGGCAAATTGAGTTTATCCCCAAGTTCTGCCTGCTTTTCGAGCAGAATTAGTGCTTTTTCGATGACAGCATGGTCATTTATGAGTTGGTTCAAGTAATCAGGATTCATCTTAAATTTCCTTTTACAATAAAATAAACATAATCAGACTATTTAATCCGATTAACGATACAAAATAATTATTATTGTTTTAAAAGGAAAATATTTTTTTTGGTAGGTCAATCATCCTGATTGACCATGTATTTCCTAATTTACTAACAGCTGACAATCAGGGATGATTGTACCACGAATACAAGATCTACTGTGCTTGGTAGGTCAATCATCCTGATTGACCATGTATTTTAACAGCCGACAATCAAGGATGATTGTCCCACGAATACAAGAGCAAATAATCAAGATAATTGTCCCACAACATAATACCATCGATAATCATAACCACTATCTGACAAATTCTTTTTTACAGAATTATTTAAAATATAATACATTTTCTCTTGAAATTCTTCATCATTTCTTATGATTCTGTCAAAACTTTCATGTTGCCAAACTATTCTTCCTTTTTGATTCTCAATTTGATTTATTTCTTTTGCTGAAAAACTCTTTATAGAATGATTAATTTCTGTCAAACTATAATAGTTATTATTATTTATTTCAATTGGTTGGAGAATTATATGAATATGGTCTGGCATTACAACAAATGAAAAAAGTGTGTACTTCTTTTTATCATTAAATTTGATTACTTGTGAAATAATGTCCCTAGCTTTTTCGGACAAAATCAAATTTTTGTGAGTTCTAAAAGTAACAAAATATACGCATCCGGGATTCTGCCAATGTGGAAGATGCCTTTTAAATATAGAGAAATCTGATATTAATTCAAATTTTGATGGTAGGTCAATCATACTTGATTGACCATGTATTTCAGACTGATCTTCACTTTTAGGAATAATTGATTTATCTTCATTCTCAGTTTCCATAGAATAACTTTCGTTTGTTTTATGAATATGTAGACTTTTCAATTCATCTAAAATTAGACAATTTTAGATGAATTAGACAATCAAGGATGATTGTCCTACGAATACAGGATCTACTGTATTTGGTAGGTCAATCATCTTGATTGACCATGCATTTCCAATAAATCAAAAAAGCCGACAATCAAGGATGATTGTCCCACGAATACAAGAGCTACTGTGCTTGGTAGGTCAATCATCCTGATTGACCATGTATTTTTCTAATTCATCAACAGCCGACAATCAAGATGATTGTCCTACGAATACAAGATCAACCGAAAGGAACAGTCCCACAGTTGTGTCACCCTATTTAACTAACTCTTTAAATTCGTTTACACTTAATTCTGCACTTTTAATGATATTAAAAAGTGTGCCCCTGTCCAGAGTTTTATGATTGGGGATGGTTACCTGACAAAAAGGGTTGTTCCTTCTTAAAATTATATGGCTACCGCTCTGTCGTTTGATATAGAAGCCAATTTTCTCCAAAGCACCCACGCACTCTTTACCTGAAATGACCGGAAGATAGCTCATACGACTAATGACAGAACTTCATACTTCTCTTCGGGTACTTCAATCCCATCTTCCTCGAGGCATTCAATATAGAGGTTAATAGCTTCTTTTATATTTGTTATCGCTTCTTCTTTGGTCCTACCTTGAGAGATACAACCATGCAATGATGGGCATTCAACTACCCAAAAATTATCTTCGCCCGGATACAAAACTATTTGTCGCATTCATTACCTCACTTAATTGTATTTTAAATTACGACGATTTGAACAGAAGAATATTAAACCATACAAATAATTCCAAATGCTTCTTGGTAGATCATCATCCTGATTGACCATGTATTTCCTAATTCACTAACAGCCGACAATCAAGTTGATTGTCCTACGAATACAAGAGCTACTGTTCTTGGTAGGTCAATCATCTTGATTGACCAAGTATTTTCTAATTCACTAACAGCCGACAATCAAGGATGATTGTCCTACGAATACAGGATCAACTGTTTTTGGTAGGTCGATCATCCTTGATTGACCATTTATTTTCTAATTCATTAACAGCCGACAATCAGGGATGATTGTCCCACGAATACAAGAGAAAGCGTCCCATAGTCGGGTCGTAAGTGCGAGCTCCGAGTTGGATGTATCGGTTCTCTAGTCCTTGCTCGGAGCCTGTGAAGCCGTTTGTCTGCAAATATATCCTCTCTTCTGCTACTGTATCTCATATCGGGTGAAGATCATTCCCAAATTGATTCAATATTAATTACTCCTTTACCAAATGAACAGTATCAACATTTATCCCTGAAAAATCCCATTTACCGTTTATAAGTCGCCAATAAAAACTTAATTCAATATTATAATAGTTACTAATTGAAACTAAATAAATATTTTCATTTAAAGGCAATATCATATCGGAATAATTTATTTCACATTTTCCATTACAAGATAATTTAGCATTTTCCAATTTTTTTATAATTTCAATTTTATGATAATCGTAATAATTATGAAATATATTTGAAGTAAAATTTGAATCCTTTAATAATAAATCAATTTCTGTAGGATTATTAAAAACCTTCAAGGCGAAATTCTCTTTTTCAGAATGTCTTTCTTCGAGGTGCCTATACCAGCGATTATGGAGACATGATGTCAGAGTTAACAACAAAAATAGTAATAATAATACTGATTTTCTCATGCTATTTTTCAATAAAATTGGAATCAATGATTTCCTCGTTAATACTCGAAAAATCCCATTTATCATTAATTAAATCCCAATGAAAAGTAATCTTGATATGATTCATAAAATCCTTGTTCTTTTGTGTTTAATCGGTCATCTCCACGTTTCATTGTCGGAAAATATCTTTTTTATATATTTTGATGATATGAGTTCAAAACCGTCCGAAGGATGTAGTTTGGGTGTGTGTTTGAAGGATTCGCCAACAACATAAAGCGGGATTTTATTATATACCGTTTTGGCAAGTTTCTGCGATGGCGCTCCGTTGAGAGCATTGCCTGCATCATCGTAGCCATCGCATCCTATCAGAATAAAGTTTGGTTGTTCGGGTAATTTGTGAATATCGTCAACGCTAATTTTTTTGGGTTCAATGTTGTTCCTGTGAAGGACACTACCGAGTACGTCTGCGTAGTCCCTGTCTCTCCATACGGATTCCACAGTGTAAACATCGAGTTCTATACCGGCTTCGTGGGCTTTAAAAAGAACACCTATTACATTGTTGCTGTAACTGCATGTAACAATTGTTTTCTTTTTCTTCGATTTGCCGAACAGATCATCGAAACAGATTTGGACTGAATCAAGAGTACAATTAATAAAACGTTCTCTAACTTTATCGCAGAAATATTTTTTTACCTTGCCAACAGATTTGGAATAATCATGCATCGCATAGTCAACAACTGTGTCTATAGCTGACATCGAGGGTTTTGTCTGCTTTAATTTTTGGGCAATATCTTTAGGAAAAGCCATTGAAGGATCGACATTCAAATCGATTGCAGCGGTTACAATATCCAGCGCATGAAGAGCTATCGCAGAGCTACCGTTGATATAATCGTTGCGAAGTTCTTCAATTTGATCATATAATGCCTGAATTAAATACATAATAAAATGAGACTAACTTTATTCAGATATTGTTAACAGCTAAAATTAAGGAAAAAAAATAAATAATTTTCAAATATTCTAAAAAAACTTAAAAATAATGCGTTTTTTGCTAAAAAATCAGTATCATTTGGTATTTCTTTTTGTTTAAAAAGTGCTTAATTTTGATAAAATTATAAAATTTTATTTATTATAGGATAAAAACATGAAGTTTATATCTCAATTAGACATCCCGAACCGGAGGGAACTGGAAAAGATGATGAAAACGTCGGCTACTTATCGAAACCGGACAAGAGCTCACGCAATACTTTTGAGTTACAAAAAGTATTCAATTGATGCAATGGCGGATATATTCGAGGTACATCGCGATACAATCAGCCGATGGCTCGATTCATGGCACAAGTTTGGGGTAAAAGGGCTGAAAGATGCGCCAAAACCAGGTCGTCCGAGGGTGAAGAGTAATGGAGAACAAGAAATATCGAATAACTTTGCATCCAGAAAGGATGAATACAAATTAGTCGCAGGGTCATAACCGCACTAATCTGTGGAATAGCTATCACGATTGAATCGATTATAAATCTCCGAGCTGAGGCTTAATTATTATTTCCTCAATCATCAGGTTTCCCAGGTAACTGAGTTCCAGTGTATTTTTGATAGCAATAGCTATATCAATAGGCTTCATCATACGCAAACCGTTGTTAGCAATGTCTTCATCGCTCCACATTCCGCTGATTGTTGCTCCGGGCAGCAAATCGATGATTTTGATTCCGTACTGCCTTACTTCTTCTCTCAATATTCGGTTCATAGTCTGCAGCGCGGCTTTACTGGCTGAATAAACAGAAGAATTAAGGAAAGTAGAATTAACGGCAACGGAAAGTATATTCAGTATCACGCCCGACTTTCTTTCAATCATATCCGGCAGAATCACTTTGTCAAGCAGGAATGGTCCTTTCAGATTTACATCAATTAACTTAGTAAAATCATCATGATCAGTTTCGAGGAAAGGTTTGAAAATCCCCACTCCTGCATTATTGATCAGAATGTCTGGCACTCCATAGTATTGGCTAATGCTTTTGTATGCTTTTATAATATCATTTTTATTAGAAACATCACATTTAATTGGAATGATTTCCCAAATTCTCGCCAGTTCTTTAAATGTATTTGTTAAATCTTCAGCATTGCTAGAAGAAGCGAACACGACAGCCCCGGACGAAGCTAACAACTCTGCTGTTGCTAAACCTATTCCTCTGCTTGCTCCGGTCAACCAGATTTTTTTTCCAGATAAAATTGATAAAGACATAACTCTCCATTAAAAAAATGATTACAAATTTGGGAAAAAGTTTGATAATTTATTGATAATTTTGTTTTTTATAACGTTTCAATTTCGATAATGAATTTCGACATCAATAATGACGGCGATAGCTTGGAAAAAATTATCAATCAATTATTTTCTCTTCATCGTTTTGGAATTGAGCCAGGACTTGAAAGAATAGAATTTCTTCTGAATCACACAGACAATCCGGAGAATTCTTTCAAATCAATACACGTGGCTGGCACCAACGGGAAAGGATCAGTCTCGTCGTTAATCGCATCTATACTAACTGAAGCAGGCTACAAAACCGGACTTTATACATCTCCTCATCTTGTCAAATTCCGAGAAAGAATCAGAATCAACGGCAGTTCAATTAATGATTACGAACTTGCAGAGCTAGCAATTAAATATATGAAAATCGGAGAAGAGAATAATGCCACTTTCTTCGAAATAACCACAGCCATTGCCTTCGAATATTTTGCTTCGAACAAAGTTGATTTTGCCGTAATCGAAACCGGAATGGGCGGACGCTACGATGCAACGAACGTTATTATGCCTGAAGTATCAATTATCACACAAATAGATCTGGATCATCAGGACTATCTGGGCAATTCTCTCGAAGAAATAGCTTACGAGAAAGCCGGGATAATAAAAAGGGATAGACCGGTAGTAATTCTTGAGCAAAGACCTGAATTGAAAAAGATTTTCGGCGATTATGCTGATTCTCTTAATTCTGCGGTCAAGTTCATTGATGATAATTATAAATGTGATATCATATCAAGAAACGCAGATCTATCAACATATCTCAGCGTTGTCACACCTATTTTTCACTTCGAAAATGTAAAGTTGAATCTACCGGGCGATCATCAATCAGGCAATCTACTTACGGCTCTGGCTTCCATAGCCACTCTTCGGAATACATATCCAATATCAGATGAGCAGGTTATCCTCGGTATTGAAAATGTAATAAGCAACACGAAAATATCCGGCAGGATACAAAAGATTTCTGATGATCCGATGATTGTTCTGGATACTGCACACAATCCGGCAGGAATCGAAGCACTGATAAGAACATTGGATCAGCACGCAATCAGGGATTTCACATTCATCTTCGCAGCGATGAAGGATAAAAATGTTCTTTCCATGATTGCTACGATTATTTCGTCAAAGCAATGCAAAGAGTTGATTTTTTCAACTCCAGAAATTGAGAGAGCGGCAAATGAGGATTTCTTCATCGACTTTATTGAAAAGAACAAAAATTTGTACAACACTGATTTTAAATATATTCATAACATTAAAGATGCTTTCATCCATGCATCCAATCAAAACCGACCCATCATAATAGCAGGGTCATTCTATTTGGCAGAAGAATTTTTATCATATTTCAATCAATTTTATCAGGATTAATTCTATGTTAACACCGGACACACACAAAATCAAACGGGCTTTAATTTCAGTTTCAGACAAAGATGGAATTGTCGAGTTTTCTAAAGAACTCGAGAGTTTAGGGATCGAAATTTTTTCTACAGGAGGTACGCAAAAGGCTTTGGCTGATGCCGGAGTAGCAGTTAAAAGTATTTCTGAGCTAACAGGTTTCCCGGAAATCATGGATGGCAGAGTCAAAACACTCCATCCAAAGATTCACGCCGGACTTCTGGCAGTTCTCGATAATGAAACTCACCTAACCCAGATGCAGGAACACGGACTTGAGTCAATTGATCTTTTGATTGTTAATCTCTATCCGTTCGAACAGGCGCTGGAAAAGAATCTGCATCATGATGAGATGATAGAGAACATTGACATTGGAGGTCCCGGAATGCTCCGCGCAGCAGCGAAGAACTATCTCTGGACAGCACCAATCGTCAATCCGGAAAGATATGCCGCAATTTTAGCTTATCTGAAGGAAACAGGCTCAATCCCAGAAGAATACAGACTGAAACTTGCTGCAGATGTTTTCACTCATACAGCATACTATGATTCATTAATTTCCGGATACATCCGCAACAAAACCGATGATCCAAGACCTGACAAATTTGCTCAGCCAATGAAATTAACTCAGCATCTGCGTTACGGCGAAAATCCTCAGCAATATGCCGGACTTTATGGAGATTTCAATAAGATATTCAAGCAATTGCATGGCAAGGAACTATCCTACAATAATATCCTCGATATCGATGCCGCCTCAAAGTTGATACTCGAATTCGACGAAACTGCGCTTGCTATTATTAAGCACACAAATCCATGTGGCGTTGCAACAGCTGACACTTTAGTAGAAGCTTACCACAAAGCCTTTGCGACTGACACAGTGTCTCCATTCGGCGGTATAATAGCCGTCAACAGGACTGTCGATAAAGCTACAGCCGAAGCTGTACATTCACTATTTACAGAGCTGATCATTGCTCCTGAATTTACTGCTGAAGCACTCGAAATCCTCACAAAGAAGAAGGACAGAAGACTGATCCTTGCAAATTATGAGTTGTTAAGAGAATCACTTTCGTTTGACATCAAATCCGTTGCTGGTGGTTTCCTCCTACAGCAGTCAGATACAAAGCTGATTGACGAGAATTCGCTCAAAGTTGTAACTCAGAAACAGCCTTCGCCTGCTGAATATAAAGCTCTGATGTTCGCCTGGAAAGTATGCAAACACGTCAAGTCAAACGCTATTGTATATACATCGGACGATCGTACACTTGGAATAGGAGCAGGTCAGATGAGCAGAGTTGACTCTGCACGCATCGCCGTCGAGAAAGCAAAAATGATGAATCTTGATCTAAAAGGTTCGGTCGTGGCTTCCGATGCATTCTTCCCGTTTGCGGACGGAGTAATGCAGGCAGTAGAAGCAGGTGCCATAGCTGTAATTCAGCCCGGTGGTTCAGTTCGCGATGAAGAAGTAATCAAAGCGGCAGATGACAACAATATTTCAATGATGTTCACCGGAATGCGCCATTTCAGACATTAAAACTTAGAAACTCCCTTTGAAAAAGGGGGCTAGTACAGGCGTTGCATTTTTTTGTTTTGTCTCCCCCTTGTTCCAAAAGGAATAAGGGGGTTTCTGCTTCCACTATAGAAATTTTTTAATTATTATTGCAGCATTACCCTTCATTTTTCTCCATCTGCCTAAACCGTAATTTTTATGCAATCTCTTAATTTCTTAAACCCGAATTGTGCATTAGAACGTTATCTATTCATAGAAAACACTGTTCAGTTGTGTCATTCCCGTGCATACGGGAATCTATTCCTTTCTTAGTTAAAAAAGATTCCTGCATTAGCTTCGCTGCTACTTCGTGGTCGCAGGAATGACAGACTGGAAGCAGCGTTTCAATATTTTAATATGTTTCTAATGCGTAATCCGGGTTTATAGGAAATACTGAACTATTCTCTAATTCCCATGAATGAGATTGTGTGAAAAGTCAGTTCCGGATGTCATTAGGAACGAAGTGAAGAATCTATGTATTTGTATTTCTCCTAAATACAGTTTGGATGCGCTTCGCAGTCCTTCGGAACTCACGGTCGCTTCGCTCCCTCAGAATGACAGACTGGGATTAGCTTTACAACCTTTTTTAAAAGTTTCTAATTCATAATTCTTGGGTTTACTTAAATCTCAAAGCCTTGATTGTATTAATCCGAACCGCTATGAATGATGGAATCAAAGTAGCGGCGAGTGACAGAACAACAGAAATCCCGATAACGATAACATAATGAATAGGATTGATTGCTACGGGCAGTTTATCCATGAAGTAGATTTCCCCGGGAAGGTGGATCAATCCATATTGTTGCTGCACAATCGAGAATATCAATGCAATCGCACATCCCAGCAGAGTTCCTATGAATCCTATTGATGTCCCCTGATATACGAATATAGCTATTATCTCCTTGTTTGTCAATCCTAATGCACGCAGAATGCCGATAGAATGTGTCTTTTCGACAACAGTTATCAATAAAATAGTTAATATATTGAAAACGGCAACGATGCTGATCAGTCCCAGGACTAATGGGATGGGTTCTTTTTGCAGTTCTATCCATGCAAACATTGCATTGTGTAAGTCGAATATCGAAATGCAATAGTGAGGATAGCCAAGATAGGATTGTATCTGCTCAGACAACGGTCCGGCTTTTGAAACATCCTTTAGTATAATTTCATATCCCGTTGCTGAACCACCAGGCATTTTGAACATATATGATGCAGTCTCGAATGGGATGTAAGCAACAATGTCGTCGTACTTAGCCATACCGGTTTCGTACATTCCTGTTACTTTAAATTTAGATATATCAGGATAGGACATTGAACCTTCAATGCCCTCTCTCATGGCATAAACTACCAGCTCTTCGTTAAGCTTGACTCCGAGCTTCTTTGCGAGACGCTTGCCGATTATGATTTCCTTGACTGGTCCTGTGCTGAATTTATAAGTACCTGCCGTTGTGTATTTCTTTAGGTTGTTTATATCAATATCGGGATTAACACCGCGTATCATAATACCTTCGATATAAGATTTGGAGCGGATCAAGCCTTCTTTTTCTATAACGGGAGCGATTGCAGTAACTTCAGGAAATTTCTCCTTTATCTGTTGAATAGTTTTGTCGTAGTCAGTTAGAGGCTTACGATTGAAAGCGATTATCTGAATATGCGATGTGAATTTGACGGCATTCTCGCGTAGAGCATTCTCGAATCCTGTGAGCACGGACAGAGATACAATCAAAGCCATCGAACCAAGCAAAACTGATATCAGAGCAACCATCCGCGAAAAGTTGAGGAATTTTTGTCTGCGTGCTGATGCCGCGAACTTAGATGATATGTATCTTACAAGCTGAAAATTCATTTATTTTGTATAACTGGTTTTATTCAAGATATTAAAATAAGAAAAGAAACAGAATTATCAATTATGTTGATCAGGATATTTGCTTGAGATTAAAAATATTTATCTTACTTTATTATTCTAATTTAATTTGTAATTGAATATTCATTTCTTAAATTTGGGTTTTTATTCATGATACAAATATAATAGAACGAAAAAAGGTAATGTATGCCTGAATCTGATTTATTCCGCGAGATAGCATCGCTGGACACTGAACGTAAAAATCCAAGAACATTGGACATTGACATCGCGAGTACTCACGAGATTCTTGAAATGATCAATGATGAGGATATGCTTGTGGCTCAGGCTGTGCGAAAAGAACTTGACCACATTGCCGAAGCTGTGGATATGATTTCTTCTGCTTTTCGTAATGGCGGACGTTTGTTCTATTTCGGTGCCGGCACCAGCGGACGATTGGGCGTTGTCGATGCTTCCGAATGTCCTCCGACGTTTGGCTCTGATCCATCTATGGTGCAGGGAGTTATTGCCGGTGGAAGAGAAGCTATGTTCAAGGCTCAGGAAGGTGCCGAGGACAAACCGGAAAAGGGCGCAAATGATGTTAATAAATTAGGAATAACATCTAAAGATATAATCTGCGGTATCGCTGCATCAGGCAGAACGCCTTACGTCAAGGGTGCTCTCGATGAAGCAAGAAGAAAAGAGGTTAAAACGATAATGATCAGCACAAGTTCAGTTGATAAGCTTAAGGGACTCGGAATCATTGCTGATATATATATTTGTCCCGATGTCGGTCCTGAGGTCATAGCCGGATCGACAAGAATGAAATCGGGAACGGCTCAGAAGTTTGTTCTGAATATGCTGACAACAGCATCTATGATCCGTCTCGGCAAAACCTATGGCAATGTGATGATAGATCTGCAGCTGACCAACAACAAGCTAAAGGAACGTGCAAAACGTATCATAATGGAGACAACGGGTGTCAATTATGATGAAGCTGTGAAATATCTGAATTTAGCGCAAGGGCACGTCAAGACAGCATTGGTGATGATCCTTACAGGAACAACATCAGACGAAGCCAACTTTTTCCTTCAGAAAGCAGATGGATTCATCAAGAAAGCAGTGGATTCGGTGAAGAAAGTTGTAAAAATATAGACCTTGAGTTTGATAATTTAAGAAATCAATAGTGGAATGGAAAAATTAGAATTATAGCTTATAAAGTGATAAAAATCAACCTACCTCATCAAACACATATCTTCTCACAAATTAAAAATAGGATTTTTCTGTATTTTTTTTTTAATTTGCTAATAATTCATTTTCAATAGGATAAATTATGAAAGACTTATATAAAAAATGGTCATTTGACGAATACCTTACATTTATTATGTATTATGCCGCTATGGCTGATTATAACATTACTCCAGAAGAAAAAGATATGATGCTTTCCACCATCGGGATTGAAAAATTCAATGAAGTAAGGATATTTCACACTCAAAATACCGATTACGAGAACATTCAGGCAATCTATTACTTTAAAGAAAAATACATTACTGATGCCCAAAAGCTTCAGGAAGTACATGAAGTAATAATGAAAGTATTTGATGTTGACGGTGAGTATAATTTCTACGAAAAGAATATGAAAAGAGCACTGGACATGCTACTCGATTGATGTTTTTATTGCATGTTAGTAATCTACTATTCTCAGATATGTAGTCCCGATATATCTTTTTCCTTTGGCGATTTTAAATGGCGGTGGCGGCAATAACGGATCTATTTCATGATTGGGCTTAATCCTGATTCTTTCAGGTTTGATACCCCTTGCAGAATAATAGTCTTTTAGTGCATTGCATCTTTCAACAGTTAGTCGTAGGTTCACTTCAGGACTAATATTATCATCAGGGAAACATTCAATTTCGAAAATCATATTTGGATTCTGCTTCATCAATATCTCGTAATTATACAGTATTTCCCCACCACCATATCGAATCTTTGATTTTCTCAATTCGAATGGGGGGGTATGAAACTTCATCACAAGATTTTTCACCTTTGGTACTGCAAGAAAATCCATTGATAATTCTCTGTACTTATTCGATTCCGGGATTGTTATTACATATTCTCTATAAAGATAGGCGGTGTCATTTATCACAATTCTATACTCATCTCCCTGCTTCAGTCCTTCGATTATATAAAGCCCAAATTGTTTCCCATTGCTCCTTCCGGCGAATATCTTTTTGCCCGTATAATCAAAAGCTTCGAGATCAAGACTAACGCCTCCATGGCAAATCTCACCGTGACAAGCATCGCTGATTATACCACCGGAAAGCGATATCAGCGTTGTATCAGTCTGAGCTAAGCTCATACTTATACAATATGATAAAAAAGCGAGTGTTATAAATATTCTTATTGATTTCATAGCAGAAAAAAACGAATATAGGAGGACATTTAGTTTAAAATAGGGAAATATTAATCGAAGTGACGTCAAATAGTTATATGAAATGTCATTAGCAATAGTCAATTAATCCATATAATTTTTTATTAACTAATGTGATTACAAATATATAAGTTTTTAATGATAATATAGCAAAATTTTATTAAATTGACTTGTTAACTTAGAACAAGTTGCATAGTATAATTTGAATAACTTTGTAACAATTTCATCAATTTAATATTTTAATTAGAATTAACTTATTTAGGAATGAATTATGAAATGGATTGTGTCTATCTTACTGCTCGTAGTGGCATCAATAATTTTGATTACCGGTAAGCCGGCACAATCAGAGTATATCGTTATTGCATGGAATGACCTTGGCATGCATTGCTCAAACAAGGATTTCAGCACAATGGTTATTCTTCCGCCTTACAATAACATCAGAGCACAGGTGATCAAAAAGGGAGATGGGAGCACCTATCCACAGATCGTTACAACAGGAATCAAGGTAAAGTATGAAATTCCCGGGAACACCTATTCTGTTGGTAAAACAAATTTCTGGACTTATGCAAAAGCATTGTTCAACGTAACTCTACAGCCAAATATTGGCTTGACAGGTAACGGTCTTTCCGGTGATATGAAGGTTAACACGAATTTTTTTGAGGCAACAGGAGTACCTATTACACCTTATACCGATGCAGATTTAACCAAAGAAGATCCATATCAGCAGGCATTGATCAAAGTTTATGACATGGATGATAATCTGCTTGCTACTGCCAATCCGGTTGTCCCCGTTTCCAATGAAATTAATTGTGTAAGCAGTGGCTGTCACACAAGCGAACAGCAAATATTGAATATTCATCCGGACGAAGGTGGATTTGATCCAAACGTTAAACCGGTTTTGTGTGCTAAGTGCCATCAATCAAATGCTTTGGGTACAATAGGCAATTCCGAGGCTCAACCGCTATCGCAACGTATTCACAGCAAGCATTCCGGTATAACCGACTGCTATAAATGCCATCCGGGACCGAATACAAAATGTTATCGCGATGCTATGTTTTCCCTAGGATATAAATGCCAGGATTGCCATGGAACCACTGCTCAGGTTGCATCAAGCCAGAAGAGTGGCGGAAGAAAAGCCTGGCTTCAGGAGCCATCCTGCAGTACAAGCACTTGCCATAGTGCAAACTTTGCACCCGAAGCAGGAAAGCTATTTAAAGAGTCAAAGGGTCACGGTAATATGTTCTGCAGTGCATGCCACGGTTCGCCACATGCGATTTATCCTACCGTTCAACCAAGGGATAATGATCAGATTATTGCATTGCAGGGATTTGCCGGAAAAATAAAGAATTGCAATGTCTGCCATGGGGTTGACATGATCGGCTTCACAGGACCGCATGGATTCACTCCAACAAGTGTTGAAATACAGAACACTAACTCAGGCAGATCCGAACTGGGCTATGTTTATCCAAATCCTGCAAAAGGAAACATCAGCATTCCGTTCTCGATAAATAAGAATGGTTTTGTCAGAATATTGATTACCGATTCAAAGGGTTCGCAGAGTTTAATCCTTGTGAATGAGCAAAAGCCATCGGGTGATTATAAAACAAATTTTGATATATCGTCTCTTTCTAACGGGGCATATACTGTAAGTCTGCAGTTGGACAGACAGACAATTGCCAGCAAGAATTTAGTAATCAATAAGTAGAATATGCTAGAGATGGGCTCCACCTGCATAGGAGTAGCCCAACTAGGCTATATCTTCACAAATTTACCTACTTTATCCCCAATCCTGACAAAATACATCCCCGGTGCCAAACCGGAGACAACTATTTGCTCTTTGTACCCCGACAGGAAGATATTTAGACTATTTGCATCATTTTTAGGCATTAATTGCGTCTTTTTTGGCACTTTTGGCACTATTTGAATGAACGAAAAGGGATATAAAATCTCGTTAATCACCTTATATTACGATTACATTACTTTTGGGTTGGCACTTTTGCATCATTTGCATCGTGTTTTTTGATTTCAGGTCGCTCCGATGGAGCTTTGGTTCTTTCTGTTATTTTTTTCTACAAACAGTTCGCTACTACGTAGCTCATTTCAAGGAACAACGAGCAAGGATTAATGACCAATAAATACAGAATTCT
>CAYXFU010000035.1:0-39492 GCA_964464375.1 uncultured Hyphomicrobiales bacterium | reverse complement strand
CAGTCTGTCATTCCTGCGATCACGAAGTAACAGCGAAGCTAATGCAGGAATCTTTTTAACTAAGAAAGGAATAGATTCGCTACGCAGACCTTCGGTACCCGTATGCACGGGAATGACACAACTGAACAGTGTTTTCAATGAATAGATAACGTTCTAATACACAATTCGGGTTAATACCAAGTTGATATCATAGAGGAAAAATAGAATCTTTTTGTCATTCCTGTATTGGTCCAGGAATCTTATCATTTTTTACAAGATTCTAGACGTTTGTAAAAAGAAAAAAAGGCTGTCCCAATTTTTTTTGAGACAGCCCCTTTTATTTATCATATCAGAAATAAAGAATTATTTTCTGATAACCATTTCTTGTGTATTAGTGAATGGACCAGATTGCATTCTAATCAAATAGCTTCCTGATGTCAATTCTTTTACAGGTAGTGTTACTGAGTATTCACCTGGCTTTAGATTGCCTGCTACCGGGAATGTAACCAATTCACCAACTGTATTGTAAACTGCAATTTCTGTCCAGCCTTCGAGTGCTACCGAGAAGTTCAGTGTTGTACCATTCTGATCAACTGGGTTTGGAGCAATCGATTGGAATGAATATTGATTTCCTGTTGTGGCAATCACTCTCAAGTCATAAGCACAAGTAGGTATCAATTTAATTGAAGTTGAAGTATCTGAAATAGAGATGCATGCGTTACCAAAAGCTTCAACTGTCGATACGAACATCGAAAAATCTGTTGAATCCTTCGCAGTACGTAAGAATGTTGCAAAATTCATTCTTGCAATTTCACCATCACTATTGAATTTAGCAGTACCATTACTCATCAATGTGAATGAAAGCTTACCTGCTTTATCATTAGAAATTATGTTTTGTACAGTAAATCCGCTAATGTCTGCGCCAGGAACGATTGAATTAGGCACCAATTTCAATATGCCACCATTGTATGTCATTGTAACTCTTAATTCCTTAACATCTGCAGCTGCCATATCTCCGTCATTTCTTCTGTAATTAATCCTGACAGGTACAGCATCACCAATTTGTGGCCATGTTCTGCTAAGATTTGGATTGATAACTTCAGCAGAAGCCAATCCTGAATAATGCAATGATTTAATATGAATTACTGATTTTATTAAACTGTCGGGACCTAGAACTGATGATGGTACAATCAATTCAATGAATTGGTCAACAACATAAGTTGGAGCGAATACCACTGGAATGGTTACTGTTTCTCCGGCGACTAGTGTTCTTGGTAATTTATCAGCTGCATTTTTGAAATCCAAATATGGAGTAGATGGCATCAAACTAAGCGGACCAACAGTAACATTACCTGAACCGGAATTTTTTACTGTAAGGTTAATTTCCTGAGTTTGACCGACACAAATTGTTGCTGCTCCACCGGTTGATTCCATGCCTTGCACTAAACCCTTACCAATCCAATTAGATGTGACATCGGCTTCAGCTTCACTAACAGTTTTTACTGTAGCGGCTACGTCAGTAGATTTTGTTGCAACAAAAAATGCATCAAATTTTAATTCTTCACCTGGATTCAAAAGTTTAGGCAAACCAAGAGCGGCTTTATCAAACTGCCATCCGTCTGTTCCCCAAGCGGCTAAGTTCTGAGAGATACTTCCTGCCGGGTTGAGAATTAAGTCCTGAATATACACAGTATCAGCATATAAATAATCAGTGTTATCCGGATTCTTATTTAAGTTTTTAAATACAATTGTTCTGGTCTGAATATTTGCAAAGTCCGATACAACAGTCTGACCAAAGTCATAATCATGTTTTTCTAGTTTTGGCAATAAACCGATACCCTTCAATGTTGCTGTTACTGGAAGATTAGCAGAGTTTTCAAAATGAATAGTAACTGAATAATCACCAACAACTTTAGGTTGGAATGTTATTGGAACCATCTTGATATTAGCGATGCCAGTATCAACTACCATTCCGATGAAATCAGTTGCAGTAATTGGTTTACCGGTATTTGCATTTATAAATGCTGACTTATCTCCAACAACACCAGTGTATGATATATTTATAATGTTAGTAGGTTCTGAACCGTCATTTGAGAATTTAATTGCTTCCAGACCAACTGCACATGGGTAAGGTCCCTTGGGGAATGCAGGTCTGTCTATTCTCACAGCTTTCCAATCATAATCATTAGCTTTGAGTCCGGGTTCTATTGATTTACCCATAATCACACATACACTGTCAAATCTTGGAGCATCACTAGAGAATACAATTTCATCGGGAAATATGTTAACAGTTGTGGGTTTGAAAGTAACAGTAAATTTAGCTTCACCAGAGGGTGGAATTACCATTGGCGTATTAAATAAACCAGCTACGTTTGGAGGCAGATTATGAGTATAAACTGTATCTGTTGGTCCGGTAAAACCAGTAATTACAAGTGGTGCACCGCCTGGATTTTTAATCTGGAAATCCAATGTCTTTGCCGGATCGTTCAACGATAAAGTACCAAAATCAATGTCTGTAACGTTGATAAGTGGTTCTTTAACTTCTGCTTTAACCTGAGCATAGTAATTAAATACACAAGTGTCACCGACTCCGATTGAATCGATAAATTTGCCCATTGTATTAGGATCGAAAGTCACTCTTATAAGGATTTTACCCTGAGGATCGAGCCACTGAGGTAATGTTGCGCCAATTGAATCAATTGTAAAGTGTTGATCGTTTTGTTTCAACTTAATTTCATTTATAAAAACTCTTGAAGTTGATTCATTGACAGCATTGAAAATCTTAGAAACTTTTCCAGTATTGAGCTTCAATAATCCATAGTCAACATTAGCCGGCTGAATTGATAGTTTCACAGCTGTGTAAAGTATTGTAATTGTAGTATCATTACCTCTTCTGTCTGTGAACATCAAAACTGCTTTTGCATCCTTTGCAGGATTATCAACTATCAATTCCCAAGGAACAGTTCTTGCTTCACCTGGTATAAAGTCACCATAGGTAAAGATATAATTGTAACTTGCGACAGGATCGATAACAATCATAGCCATGTTTGATCTGACTTTAATATCATCAGGCATATCTGTTACTGTAGCTCCCTTTACGTTACCATTGCATTCCTGTTTGTATTTTGGTACAGGTGCATTTGTGTCTGGTCTTTCAAGATCTGCAAGAGCAGCACTTGTGGGGAAGCCATAGGAATCATAGCTGGAATAGCCGAATGAATAAGCAGCAAATGGTTTCTTTGCTCTAATCTTATAGGTACCATCACCAGGAAGAGTGATAGTTTTTACAGCAAATGATTTACCATTCACTTTATAGGAGAATAATTCATCCACACCACTAAATTTCGCTTTCATTGGTGCCCATTGAAATTGCCCGCCAATAACGTTAGCAAATTCTACGTCGGCTGGTAACAGTCCAAATTCATCAACTTCATAAACAAAGTTTACGTAATTCTCGGGGAATCCCATAGCGCCGGCAATACCGGGAGTACAGAATGTGATTTCCTTCTGATACTGCTGCATTGGTGTCATAACCATAACAAATGGATCACTATTACCGGCAGCATTATCTTCCTGAGTACCGGTATTATATAAAGTAACACCAATGGCTTTGTCACCGGAAATAACAACTGATCGTGGCGGTGTTGGTGGATTAGAATAAGTGCTCATACGCATAGTAAGAAATGCATTACCTTCAATTCCGCCTCCGGTCTTAATCTCACCGATCTTTTTGCCGTCTCTGAAAATATTAGTATTGGGTTCTTTTCCAAAAATTCTAATAATGGATGGATACTTTCTGCCCGGTACTTTTGGAACATGATAGTCTGTACCCCATGTAAATGTAGGAATATCCATTTCAGCAGTATAATCGCACCACTGGTTACCGGTTGGAATATTATTGCACTGATTACCGGTTACAACAGCAACAGGTTTGTTTGCAGTGATTCTGGAACCTGATAAATCTGCTTCGTCTGCGTTTGTAGAAATAGCTACAACATCACTTTTGCTCATCATCCATTCTTTAGAATCACCGGGCTTCATGCCTCCCGCTGTCTTGGTTACTGAGTTACCACCAAGAGTGAAGCGAACTTTAGTGTCATTGTAGGGTGCTGTAATTGTAGTAACATTAGGAAGCTTATAATTCCATATTGCTCTGAACATAGCGTCAACGTTCCAACCAGCTACAATGTAGTCCTTACCGAGTGATGATACGGGGATACATAACCATCCATCTGAAGTATATTTGTACCTTACAACACAATAAACAACAAGAGGTTGATCAGCATAAACGTGAACACCTGCACCGGGAAATATCTGCTCAGGTACGTTTGGATCTGGACCCGTTTTGGTGTATGGCTGTCCTTGCAGTGGATAGATGTTAAATTCAATAACATCATTCGCAACTGACGATTTGGTAACAAAGAATCCCTTTCCGGGGACCTCAACAACTACTGGAGTTTTCACAGCAGAAGTAACAAATATTTTGATAAAATTATCCCAACCGGCACTTTCGTCTGCAAAGCATGGTGGAACTGAAAACCAAAACTCTTTGCCGACATTGTTCGCGCCAAGCATTTTGGGTAAGTTATTCTTAATGTCTTCAGTACCACTTATTTGTGCGAAAGCATTAGGAATTATAGCTACAGCCATCAAAACCAAGACTATAAGCATTGTAGTATAGCGCTTCATAAGCAACCTCCAATTAATTAGTATATTAGATAGTTAGTGTGTTCAAATCAAATTTTCAAAATTAAAAATTATATATTCAATAAGATAAAAAAATGTATTCATAAAGATAATGAAAAATAATTAAATTTCAAATTTATCTATACAAAAAATCTAGTAAAAAGAATGAATTTTTTACTTGAATAATATAACTACAAAAAAAATCACTTTTTGTTAGTTCGAATTTAGATTTATTATATTTAAACAATGATAACATTATTTTATTGTTTTTAGAACAAAAAAAAATCTCTGGTACTTATCCAGAGATTATAACAATTTAAATCCAATAAAGTTACAAACTTTCTTAAAAAATTATGAAATTAATCCTAATTCTTTGCCAACAACTCCAAAAACTTCAAGAATTTTATCCAAATGAACCTTTTCATGTGTTGCCATATAGCTAGTTCTCATCATCGACATATTAGGTGGAACGCCGGGTGGAATAAACGCATTAACAAATACTCCGGCATCGTATAGCTGTTTCCAGAAAATTAATGACTTTTCGACATCACCAACTATAACCGGTACGATTGCCGTTTGACTTTCGATTATATTGAATCCCATTTCTTTGAAACCTTTGCGCATATAATCTGCATTAGCTATAAGCTTATTGACTAGTTCGGGTTGTTCCTCAAGTAAATCCAATGATGCCAAAGCTGCTGCACATGATGCTGGTGTTGGGCTAGCACTGAAAATAAGCGCAGGAGATGTATGTTTAAGGAAATTGATAACACGTTCAGGACCGGCAACATATCCTCCGAGTGATGAAAATGTTTTGGAAAATGTCCCCATAACCATATCTGTTTCTTCAGTCAGATTCCAATGGCTTGCTGTGCCTCTTCCACCAACTCCAATGACTCCAACTGAATGTGCATCATCGATCATTACTCTGGCATTGTGTTTCTTAGCCACTTTGAGTAAATCGGGAAGATTAACAATCTCTCCTGAAACTGAGAAAACTCCATCTGAAACAACCAATTTTGGAACATCGGCAGGAAGTCTCGATAGAACTCGTTCAAGGTCTTCCATGTCATTGTGCTTATAGCGAACAAAATCAGTAAATTGTCCCTTTGCGAGCATTGCTCCATTCATTATGCAAGCATGATTCTCTTTATCTGAAACAACCCATTCGCCCTTTTGTGCAATAGAGGCTATTACTCCTAATGCAGTTTGATAACCTGTGCTAAAAAGTAAGACTGATTCAAAACCCAAAAATTTTGCTAGTCTTTCTTCAAGCTGGTTATGAAGATCAATTGTTCCGGTTAGGTATCTCGATCCTGAGCATCCGGTTCCATATTTATTAATTGCGTCGATAGATGCCTGGCGCACTTTGGGATGTGCAGTAAATCCTAAATAATTATTTGATCCTGCCATGACCACTTTTTTGCCCTCGATCATTACCTCAGGTCCTTCATTCTCTTCGACAGCTCTGAAATAAGGATATAGCCCGAGAGCTTTTACTTCATCTGCTTTAGTAAAGTTAATACATTTCTCGAATAAGTCCACTTTTTACTCCAATTAAATATATTTGAGTGATTATATTGTTGAATTAATTAATAATTAAATTAATTTTTTGTCAATTATACAATCACAAATATCTTAAAAAAAAGCCTACTTCCCAAAAATAATTAAATAACTGCTTGTGTATAAATAAATTATGGAACATTAATATATTTTCATACTTCTTTAAATTAATTTCAAATATTCCACTTTCAAACTTCTACTGATTTGGTTCCCAGAAGTGCAGTTTCATATTCACTCTTTCATCCAGGAATTCTATTCCTTCTGCTTCCAGAAGTTCTCTCATCTGACTAGGACTTGCAAAATGCATTTTCCCTGTTAACTCACCATTGCGGTTGACAACTCTGTGGCAGGGATAATCCATTTCGTACTTCAATGAATTTACAGCCCATCCGACCATTCTCGCCGATGATTTTAGTCCCAGATATTTCCCGATTGCTCCATAAGTTGTAACCTTGCCGCAGGGAATCCTCCTCACAATTTCGAACACTCTCTGGAAGAAATCTTTATTTTCGATTTTTGCCATTTTAAAAATAAATTCTTGTCTAATACTATATATATAATTCAACATATACGCAAAATCAAATTTATGTATAAATTAGAAAATTTTTCTCATTATCTTGGTAACAGACTTAAAACCGGTCTTCCCGGACTGGAGTCCCACTTGAAGATGACTCCGCTCAACGAAGGTAAGCCAATCCGGAAAATTGTCCCTAATCCTGATGCACGTGTGTCATCTGTGATGATTCTTCTGACTGAATCAAACGGAGCAATAGAAGTTCTCTTTACTCTGCGAAGTAAACATCTGGGTAGTCATAGCGGTCAGATCAGCTTCCCCGGTGGTATGACAGAATCCGAAGAAACTGCTGTCCAGACAGCACTCCGTGAAGTTGAGGAAGAAATTGCAGTGTCCGAGAATGAAATTAAAATTATCGGGAATTTGTCCCAACTCTTTGTTCCGCCTTCTAACTCAATTATCAATCCTATTATCGGGACTTTTAATCATACTAAGGTCTCAATTATTCCTAGTCCGGACGAGGTGGAAGAAGTATTTTTTGTTGATATTATGGATTTCTATAATCCCGAGAAATTTAAGCACGAAATGTGGAATATTCAGGGCTATCTATGCGAAGTACCTTTCTGGGATATTCACAACTCAACACCGCTTTGGGGAGCAACCTCGATGATTCTTCGCGAGTTTCTGGATATTTCCCATTCATTCTTTTTCCCTGAGGTTAACAATGTCTCCTGACAGAACTAAAGCACCTATGAACGATGATATTCTTGATTTTAATTTTCCTGCTTTCGAAAAAATTAATCTCAATAAAAAGATATCCCTTTACCTTAGCTATAATCCGGCTCAGCCTCTTGCAAGTATTAAAATTGTGTTAAAGAACGGTGCTCTAACCGAACCAATCAATGGCACTGCCTTTCTTGCATCGCAAATGCTGATCAAGGGGACAAATAAGCTGTCTTCAGCCGAAATTGCTAATCAAATCGAAAACTTTGGTGCTACTATTAATTCTTCTGCTCAATGGGACGATACCTCGATGAGCTCTTTGTTCATGGCTGAATTCCTGGAACCCGTTCTCGAAATCGTTATGGATTGCCTTCTCAATTCCACTTTCGACGAAGCAGAATTCGAAAAGATTCGCACCAGGCATATCTCATCAATCATGCAGGAGAATTCCGACATCAACTATCTGGTTCAGTATGCCTTCAATAAAGCAATTTTCGATGGTTCAGGCTATGGTCAGCCGCTTATCGGTACAATTGAAAGTATCAAAACTCTTACCCGGGATGATTTATTCAACTGGTACAGAAAGCTTCTTTCCGATTCAGAAATTACAATCATAATTGCCGGAAACTTCGATCAGAACCGTGTTGTTTCCTTATTGAACAGCTATGTTAGTGCTTTAACCGGAACAGTTACGAAAGAAATATTCAACATTAACACAGTTTTGACAAAAAACTTTGTCGCAATAATCGATAAACCAGAGTCCAGCCAGTCAGCACTTAAAGTTGGTAATTTCTCTATAGATAGAACTAGTCCTGATTTTCCTTTTTTTCAGATTCTGAATACAATTTTTGGAGGTTATTTCCTCTCGAGACTTAATATGATACTTCGTGAGGAAAAAGGCTTAACTTATGGTGTGTATTCTATGATCGAAAGCCGAAAATATGCCACTGTTCAGACTTCTTCATCCGGTCTGAACAAAGAGTATCTTGCAGAATCGGTTAAAATTATTCTCGATGAGTATAAAAAAATTCAGCAGGGTAAATTTGCACAAATTGACCTGCAAAGCTCAGTCCGGTATATTCTCGGTTCATTCCTGAGAAGTATCGAAACTCCTCAGCAGATAGCCGGGATGATTCAGTCTATAGACCACTTCGAACTCGAGCATGATTTCTTCGATATTTTTTATCGTCGCATTGCTGGTGTAACACTGCCGGAATTGAAGGATTCTGCACTGAGGCTCTTCAATTCAGAAAATTTCGTGATAGCAGCCGTCGGCGAAAAAGAATTAATAAAAGAGCAGTTAAAAGGTTTCGGTGATTTGATTATATTTGAAGTTTGATATTTAGTTAATATTTTTTTTTATTGGAGATAATTATGGAATTACAAAAAATTCAAGCCGCCCTCAAAATAGCAGGTGTCGATGGTTGGCTCTTCTATGACTTTCACAATCGTGATGCAATTGCTGCCAGAATTTTGAACATGGATACTCGCCGCTTTGCTTCAAGACGGTGGTTCTATTACATCCCTACCGAAGGCGAGCCACAGAAACTCGTTCATAAAATTGAACCATGGAGATGCGATCATCTTCCCGGCAAAAAGAATGTCTATCTGCCTTGGGAACAGCAGCACGCCATGCTCAAGGAAATGCTCGGCAGTGCTAAGAAAGTAGCTATGCAGTATTCACCTAACAATGCTATTCCTTATGTCTCGATCGTCGATGCCGGGACTTTCAATCTTGTCCAGAGCTTTGGCGTAGAAGTCGTAACCAGTGCTGATCTTGTCAGCCAGTTCGAATCTCATCTCACTATGGATGATTGCCAAACCCACATCGAAGCCGGAGTTGTTCTTCAGCATGTCAAGGATGAGGCTTTCCGCGAAATCGCTCGCAGAATCAAAGCCGGACAAAACCCAACCGAATTTGAAATATATCAGTTCATGGTCGACATAATGAAAAAAGGCGGACTGGAATTCACTGATGGTCCTATCGTTGCCGTCAATGAACATGCTGCCGATCCTCACTTCGAGCCGACATTCGAAAATACTCATCCGATGAAAATCGGTGATCTTGTTCTGATCGATCTATGGGCTAAAATGAATCGTCCCGGCAGTATCTACTACGATATCACTTGGATGGGCTTCATCGGTCAGGAAGTTCCCGAAAAATTGGAAAATATATTCCAGATAATCCGTAAAGCACGCGACACAGCATCACAACTAGTCAAAGAACGTTTCGATACAAATACTCCCGTTTTCGGCTGGCAGGTTGACGATGCTTGCAGAAAAGTTGTCATCGATGCAGGCTACGGCGATTATTTCAGTCACCGCACAGGTCACAACATCGGCGAAGAAGTCCACGGCAATGGTGTTCACATCGACAATCTCGAAACAAAAGACGAACGCATTATAATTCGCGGCACATGCTTTTCCGTAGAACCGGGAATCTATCTCGAGCATGAAAAAATTGGATTCCGTACCGAAATAGACGTATTCGTCACTGACGAAGGCAATGTCGAAATCTACGGTGCAGTCCAGGAATCAATCCTACCAATCCTCAATTTATAACAAAGCTTTACCTTAAACCCCCTTGTTCCAAGGGGGTTTGGCGGTTTCTGCCTTTTCCTGTTTTACCACTCTCCAAAAATTGAGGAGATAGGTATGAGGATAATTCTGTATTTATCTATGGTTCTTTCGCCGATTGAAAAAAATTACACTGAGTCGTATAGATGAATTCAGGAGTTATACTGAGAAATACAAATATTCAATCTCCACAGGTTGCATCCGCGATTATTCAAATTCAGCATCTTCGGTGCAAAAGCGAATCTGAAAAATGCAACTGATACTGTGTTATTTTATATTATCTGCTTTTTGCGGAGCACGTCTAAGAAGTTAAGTTTGTAGGAGTCACCAATCGGAATTTCTCTTTCGCCGATTTTGACCTTATTTTTCTCGATTGTGCTGATTCTGCCGAATGGTATAATATAGGATTTGTGAATACGAACGAATCTTTCCAGGGGCAATATTTCCTCAAATTTTCTGAATGTCTGGAGAGTCATTATCTTACCTTTATCAGTGAATATACACTGATAATCACCCATACCTTCAATATACTGAACTTCGTCGAAATTCACTTTTGTATGCTTAAATTCAGTCTTTACAAAGAAGAAGTCCTCTTTTATACCGTGATTGTCATTTTGAGGAATAGAACATGAGTTATTACATGATTGCAGTCTTTCGTAAGCTTTCTCAACTGCCTTGATGAATCTGTCAAGCGATATTGGTTTCAGAAGATAGTCGACAATATCCAACTCATATCCCTGCAAGGCGTATTTGTCGTAGGCTGTTATAAATATGATTTGGGGCTTGTTCTTGAGCAACTGAACAAACTGAATACCAGAGATCCCATCCATCTGAATGTCCAAGAAGATCAGATCGATTGTGTTTTCCCTCATGTAGCTCAATGCCTCGAGTGGATCGTCGAAACACCTCACCAGATTGAGGAAAGGAACCTTTTGAATGTAGTCCTGAAGCAATTCCAGGGCTAATGGTTCATCGTCTATTGCAATACAGTTAATAGTCATTAAATTTCTAATATCAGCTCAACAGTATATTTATCTTGCTCTTCAATTAATTTTAATTTATGTTTTCCAGGATATAGCAATTCAAGCCGTCTTTTAATATTCTGTAATCCGATTCCCGACGCTTTGTCTTTTGCTATAATGTCTATACTGTTTTTTCTGAAATTTGTTACAACAAAATATAAATAATCTTTTGCAGTTTTGAGATTTATAAAGATACAGGGGCTTGTGCTCTTATCGCAATGTTTGAATGCATTTTCTACAAATGGTATCAGAAGCATTGGAGGTATTTCCTTTTCGTGCGGGTCACCCTCCATATTGAATTCTACAAAATCGTTCTGACGAACACGCAATAATTGTAGTTCAATATAGTTTTTCAGATAATTGACTTCAATTCTCAGACTTACCAGATCCGTGTTTGCCTCGTAGAGCATATATCGCATTATATCCGAAAGCTTCATAATCACTTCCGGTGCATCGTCAGATTTCTTATAAACAAGTGTGTAGATATTATTTAAAGTATTGAAGAAAAAATGCGGACTGATCTGTGACTTCAGCATCGAAAGCTCACTTGCCTGCTTTTGGTTAATCATGTCGGCGTGTAATTGTTGCGATTTGAACCAATCCGATGTAAATCTTATCAATATTGCATAGATAGATGTAATTACAACCATGCGTACATGAAAGTGTATGCTTTTGCTGAAACTAGACATTTTCTCTATTGGAACGTTCATCACCCAAATCTCATAATAATACATCAGTTCATACCTGATTAGCAGCAGTAATCCTAATCCGGCAAGGCTAATGAGAATTTTGAATGATATTGATCTGGTTCTTGGGAAAATGAACATCATTAAAAAATAAAAAGAATAGAAGGTAACCATATTGAGTATCAGTTCCCAAACCATTGTTAGGTCGTATTTAGATTCTTCAGATAAGCTTATTGCCGATATTGTCTGAAGTGAAATATACACCCAGAATACTGAATGAATCAGTATGTCATTCTTATGTCTTGACCAAATATTCTCAAATTTTTCCATACTTCTACCAATTTCAATATATTCATCACAAAATTAAGAATATTCCAATTATATTCTAATTATAATATAGAATATTAATATAAAATCCCATTTTAATCGACAAACACCCAATTTGAATCGGTAAAACACCCAAATCAATGGTTTTGGGTGTTTAAAGTTAATTTATCCCTGTTCAAAGATTTGAAGATAATGTTCATCGATTAACGCCATATTGAGCGTAACCAAATCAAAATCGCTGCGTCTAAGCACTAAAAGCAGTGAATATACTTAGCGTGCACAAGTTCTTATAAATGCTTTTTCTTAAATAAAATACAGTAACAATTTTTCGAGGAGTTTCAAATGAATGCATCAGTTACAAAAACAAACGCAAGGTTTACACTTAGAGCATTACTCGGTGTAATCGTAATCATCGCAATCGCAGTTACCAATTTCAGCTCCGCTTTAGGTGACGACAAAACAGTATCTGTAGTCACAACAAAAGATGAAGTAGTTCAGATGCCTCAGTATTTGGGCGGAGAAAAGGCAATGACAGATTTTATACTCTCCAATGTAAAGTATCCATCAGTTTCAAGAGAGAAAAACATTCAAGGAATCGTTCTAGTAAGAATGGAAATTGGCAAAGATGGAAAAGTTCATGATACCAATATCAAAAAGAGCGTTTATCCTGATATAGATCAGGAAGCAATTTCGGTTGTCTCCAAAATGCCTAACTGGACACCCGGTACAATTAATGGTGAACCGGTCGAAATGAGTGTTACAATACCAATCAACTTTAAATTAAAATAATTAACTTCATTATTAAGTAGAGGATACAATGTATAATAAATATTTACAACTAATGATAATATCGATGCTCTGTTTTCCGATGTACTTTGGAATGGCTCAGCCCATCAGCCAAACAGAAATTGATGAACAAATCAATACTTTGATTGGTCAGTATAACGAAGCTTTGACTTATGTCGGGATATATGGTTCTGGGCAGGATTGGAGTCAGACAACACGCAGATTGGTCAACTATAATGTGGATAATCAGGTCAGTACCTATTATGAGCAGGATTATCTGAATGGCAAATGGGATAATTATATTAAATATGAATATTCCTATGGCTCTAAAGCAAAAGTCAGCTCAGTAGCCGTGTATAACTGGTTCAACGATGACTGGTCATTATATTCGAATAAGATATATAATTATGGTGCTCAGAGTTTGCTAACTGAGTATATAACACAAAAACTTAAAAATGGTACTATAACCAATGACAAAAGATTGCAGATTGAGTATGATGCAAATGGTCAAGTTATTGAATATATTCAGCAAATCTGGGGTGAGAGCGAATGGTTCAATGTGCAGAGATATGTCTATCAATACGATGATAAAAAGGAGCTACTATCAGCTTCATTGCATATATGGAATGATTACGTCTGGGTAAAAAACAGACTCGAAATATACAAATACGATCAGTCCGGCAATGTAGAGGAAAAAGAAACTTCAATCTGGAAGAATGATTCCTGGCAATACCAGGCAAAAGAGGTAAACGAGTATGACAAATGGAAACGCAAAACAGGCGTACGTACTTATTTATGGAATGATTATGACTGGTTAAATGATTATCGCCATATTATCACCTATAACACTCAAAATCATGTTGAAAAATACAGAGTAATGAAATGGTCAACAGAACAACTTTGCTTCAGTGACTATTCGAATACCGAGTATAAGTATAATTCTTCATCAAATATAACTGAAACCTTATTCCAGCTAGCTCAGAACGGCACTTTGGCTAATCTGTTCAATACTAAACTCAACTATGATGAAGATGAGAATTTCACCAGATTTGAGAAATATATCTGGCAGGCAGACAATTGGGTAAATAATATTAAGTTTCAATATAACTATGGCTTTGTTAGTGTCGAAGAACTTACACCAAAGCCCAATATAAGCTCAATATCTTTTCCAAATCCATTTGCTGAATCGACAACAATCAATTTTAAGGTTGACAAACAGTCGCCTGTTACATTAAAGGTATTTGATTTTAAAGGAATAGAGGTTGCAGTTCTTGAAAGCAATACTTTGGATGCCGGTGACTATAATTATCCGTTCTCAGCAAATGACCTGAGATCCGGAACTTATTTCTACCAGTTAACAGTAGGTAATAATATTGTCTATAAACCTATTACGATTATTGACTAGTCAATTCACCCAATAGCATCTCAAAGGGATAACTTAGCTGTTATCCCTTTTTTTTGGTGAATTCAAGGATTCTGAATCAAGGTTTCGTGAGATGCAAAGGGACAAATTTCAACCGCTCCTGAAAAATTACATCTATTTAACCACTACAAACTTACAGCCATCTGTCTGTGTGCCATTGCTGAACATTAGATAATAAACACCTGCAATGAGGTTATCAACCTGAAATGCTGTCTGCCCGGTAGAATTCAAATCCAATGTACCTAAAGCTTTAACTATTCTTCCCTGAGAATCGAAAATAGCGGCTGTCGCATTAGTAAAGTTGTAACCAGTCGGAACAGTCAGCACAGCTGTTTCTGAAACCGGATTCGGAGTTACTGCTAACTTGAGCGAGGTTAAGTCATCAACTGAGGAGAAATCGAAACAAGTTGCGGTACTTGTTTCAGCATTAATCATACAGTTCAGATTGCCGGCAGTAGCCGAAATAGTAACACCCCAAAGTGATTCGCCGTTACTTGGTTGTACTGCAAGACCTGTCATCTTTAGAGCGGCATCAGTGTTCTTAGCCTTGAAATCAATATATTTCTGAGTATTGTGAACAGCCTGAATCATCGCATCGCTATCAATCCATGTCTTGCCATCGAGGGATGAATCGGGTTTAAATGGCAAATTTAAAGCTGAAGCATCCAGAGGTATGCCTATTGCTGTCATTCCAATAATAGGCAACTTGGTTGCAAGGAAATAAAGTGTCGTATCTTTTGATACCGATCTGAATGAATATATCCATGCCGTGCATGTCCCTTTAGATTCATCAAACGTTAATGTTATTCCCTGAACCTGGCCTGACATAGTAGCAACGATCATCAGTTTTGCATCAGATGCTACTTTTTTTGCGGCAGTTGATGTCGAGCTGACGCCTTCCCTGGCTTTGTATGCAGACTGGGAATAAGTTAAAGTGCTAGCGAATGCAATGATGAGTAATAGTGTCATTATTCTTTTCATGTCTTACCTCTATTTATTCGTTTTTTAAAGTCAATCAATGTATTATATATAAATTCTATAAAACTAATTACGTTTCATACCTAATTTTGTTATTATTTTCATTGATATAACCAGTTTTGAACTTAAAAAATCAAATAAAGAGCCTTGCCACTACAGGATTGACAAGTAGTCAGATTAGTAAAGTGTACTTAATCCGGCTTTGTTCGAAGCAGCATTACATCAATCAAGTCATGCAGGGTTTATTTGAGCGGCAGGTAAAGAGGCAAGCCACGAAATTTGATCTACCGTCTCATTAAAGAGATTAACTGCAAAATTCTTTTAGAATATCAAAATCCAAAATATTTCCGTAAATTAGTTTTTTACCGAAATGAAATTAATCAATCAAAAAATGACCTTTATCAAATTATTTATCACTCTTCTTGGGTTATCAGCACTAGTAGCTCTCTACTCCTGCAGTGATCCTGCCGGACCAAAGAAATATCCTGCTCCGGTGGTCGATCTGGTGGCTACTTCTATCGACAGCACATCCATAAGTATTAATTGGGTAGCTTCTGCAACCGAATCTAATCCTGCTTTCGACAGATATGTTGTTAGTGTTAACGGAACAGACGGATATTCCAGATGGGATACAATTCTGAGAGTGAGCAATCCTTATAAGATTTCAGGATTGAAGCAGGAAGTGATTTATAGGATTGATGTCTATACGATGATAAAAGGCGGCGAACTGAGCGAGAAATCGTCAATAGTTTGGGCTCCTGCTTACAGATTTAAGGAAGTATTAGCCGGTGTACCTATCAGAGTATATGAGCAATCATCTCCGTTAGGCTGTGGGCTTGATTTATTCTTCCCGGAGACTCTTAAGCCAAGGACACTTCCGCTGGATAGTTCTCAATCATGGAATCTGGCATTATCAATCGATAGTAATGTAATGTTTGGATCTCCGCGTTTGCTGGGCTATGATTATAAAGAAAAGTTGCCTGCTTTCACAGAAATATCAGATTTTTACTACGACACGCCTACACTGGACATCGTGTATGGTTCGGAGCCATTGAATGTCGCATTATATTCTTCAAAATTAGTCAATCTTACAGAGGTTGAGCCACAAATCAAAAGTCATTTGATATTGTTAGTAAGGACCAGAGAGACAGGAGATTCTATAAACTTCAACTATGCCAAAATATTAATCAAGAAAATTGACGGCAAATTCCTACAGGGAACAGCTACCAATAGATATATCGAATGTGAGATCTCATACCAGAAAACTCTAAATGTTGGCTATGCAAAGAAGCCTGTGCATTAAAAACCATTTCAATTCTTGTGGAAAACAATTTTACTGTGTCATTCCCTTGCATACAGGTACCATAGGTCTGAGTACCGAATCTATACATTTATTAGGCTAATGTGATTCATGCATTACAACAGATTTATGTCCTTTTAAAGTCATTCCTATAATATTGCTTTACCGGAATTAGGCTATAAAGCAATAAAAATTGTTGATTCTACACCTGAATTATATAGTTTCTTGATTAACAAAGTGTGAAATCAAAATCCAGGCATTAAAGACTTACCACGAGAAACGATTGGTGGAAATTAATGATGTATCTCAAAATAAAGTTAATGAAAGTTAATGAAATTTAAAAAAATACCGATAGAATACCGATAGTGAAGGAGAAACTTTTATTACTTTCCTTCTTATTAAAAAAACCGGAGTTGGAGTATTATGACTCCTCTGTTAATTCCTAACGGTTTGAAGAGGATCAAATAGTTGATATGATCTCCGATCTACCTATCGCCAAAGGTCTGGTAGAACTGATGAATGGTAAAATCATGATTGAATCAGTTGTTGGTAAAGGTACTACTGTTTATTTCACAATTCCATATTATCCGATTATGCCATTAAAAAATGATATTGAACCGTCAAACAAGCAACGCTATGATTGGTCGGATAAAACAATTCTATTAATTGAAGATGATTTATTCAACGTCAAGCTGATACTAAAATTTTTAGAAAGAACAAAAGCTAAGTATCTTGTTGCCTACAATGGTAGTTCAGCGATTGAAATGTACAGGAATAATTCCGATATTGATGTTTTACTGCTTGACATTCAGTTACCCGACATAGATGGTTACTCAGTCGCAAAAAAGCTAATCGAAATTAATCCCAAAGCAATAATCATTGCCCAGACGGCTTATGCTTTCGAGGAGAACAGATCAATCTGCTACGAAGCCGGTTGCTCCGATTTCATTCCCAAACCATTAGAGCGTGAGAAATTCCTGGAGACAATTGATAAATATATGAAGGGGTAAGAGAGGGAAATTATTTTTAAATTATATTCCTGATTTTAATTATATTTGTGAGTCTATGTTCATACTAATTTATAGGCTCATGAATGAAGTTATTCAGAATTTCTTTTCTATCATTACTGCTATCATTACTTTTCGCTTGTTATTCATTTGCTCAGCCCGGAGTGGCTCTTCCATTCCTTATCGCTTCCCCCGATGCACGTGCCTCGGGTATGGGTGAGACAGGCACTGCAATTGCTGACAATATTAATGCTTCTTTCTGGAATCCGGGAGGTCTTGGCTTTCTGACTCATACCAGGATAAATGATAATAATGTCATTTACTTCGAAAGCTCTAACACAATGTCGTTTCTGCCTCTTTATACCAACAATGGAAAGATTAGTATCAACACAACTGAAGGTATATATATCAAACCTTTCCGCGGCGTTTTAGCTATCGACTTAATTTCTGACGGTCTTGGTGAAATGACCAGAACTTTCGAGAATGGAAAGGTCGCAGGTACTTACACAGCGACAGAATGGTGTATGGGATTGGCTTATGGTACATCCATCGGCAGTGACCTGGGTATCGGCGGCAAATTTAAGTATTATGGCTCAAACCTTGATCCTGCTGCTTCCAGTTGGGAAACTCCGGGTACTGCTTACGGTTATGCATTCGACATGGGAGTATTATGGAAGCCGGATCTTGAGCTTGATTCAAATGGTTTAATTGGAAATAAAAGTCTTTCTTTTGGTTTGAATCTTCAGAATATTGGTCCGAAAGTAACTTACAGAAATGAGTCCGATCCAATCCCGACATGTCTCAGGTTAGGAACAGCCTTAAAATTAAACATTAGTCAGGAAAGAAAATTAACAATAGCAGTTGATGGAGCTAAGACACTTGTCAAGTATGACAGCCTTGGTTCAGATGCTCTTCCGGGTTCTCTGGTTAAATCTTGGGATAAGCCTTTGGACTGGAGCATCGGATTAGGAGCCGAATACCGTCATAACAGAGCTTTAGCGATAAGAGCTGGTTACTTTACCGAGCCGGCAAGCATGGGCAACCGAAGTTATTTGACATTTGGCGGATCATTCAGAATATTTATTTTCCAGGGAGATGTCAGCTATGCATTCACATCAGGTCAGACAAAATATCTAACAAATACTCTTAAATTCACATTAAGAGTAGGCGGACAATAAATTAATTAATAATTGATAATTAAAAATTAATAATAAAAAATATGAAAACTAAATATTTAAAAATTGTTTACTTGGTATTAATACCTCTTTTATTCGCTTTGAATAGCTGTGGCGATCCGGTTAATGTTGACAATGGCTCAAATTCAATTTCTGTCTTTCCAAACCCGGTTAGTACCAATGGCTCAATTTTTTATAAGATTAATAATATATTAACTTTAAATAAGGAATTGACTTTAACTATTGTTATTGTGGATAGGTACGGCAGAGAGATGATAAAACTAGTAGAAAATAAGAAAATTCAGGTCGGATCGGATAAGATTTCATTTGATGGATCGCATCTGCCGGCAGGAGTTTATAGTTGTATTGCAGATTTTGCAGGAACAATACTAATCACTGAATTTACAGTTGTTAGATAATAGAGTGCAGAAATATCCTGCTTACTATAATGCGCGCTTTTCAAAAATGAATTTTAAATAAAAGCCGTTTCATTGAAATAAGCGAATACTTTCCTACCTTCTGTAACTTTTTGTCATTTTGTCGTGTCTTAGTATTATATTTGTGAATAAAAATATGATAATCAAGCACATAATATGAATAAACTTCTAATAATTGCTCTCATAGTCATTGGCACATACTCCTTTGCCAGTTCCAAAATCCTTTGGGAAAAAGTCTGGTTCGAACAGAATAGTTATTATATAAAAGAAGTAGATAGAGCTGATTCATTGAATTTAATGGCTTTAGTTGGAATAAGGGGTTTTTATACCCAGGTATTAAAATCAATAAATGCTGGAAAGACATGGAATATTGTATTTAATGATACTACATTTATTCTACCTGTTCATTATCCATTTAGTATGTCTTATCCTGAAAAAGATTTTGCAATAGTAATTTGTGATTCGGGTACTTTCATCAAGACTACAGATGGTGGAATTTCTTGGAAAAAGGGCGAAATAAAAGAAATATTCTCTAGTAATGTTAGATCAATAGTCTCTATGTTTGATAAAAATAGTGGAATTATCCATGCTAATAAAAAACTATTCATTTCACATGATGGATTTGAAACATATAAACAAATATATCTTCCTGTTTATGGTCCTGTTCTTGATTTTCAAATGCTATCCCCAAATTTTATTTTTGCTATGACCGTATATTACGACGGTAGTCCTAATTATGATGAAAAGTTTTTCAAATCCAACAATGGAGGCGAATCTTGGACTGAATATTACTATCCTGACTATGTTTTCCCTAGTTCAATTAAGTTCATAGACACCTTATTTGGATTTACAGCAGGAGGAGAACGAACTGGGTTAGGAGATAATACTTATGATTACATTTATAGAACAACAAATGGTGGCGAAACGTGGACAAAAGTTCTTGATACTCTTTGTTGGCCCCCTTATGGCTTAGAAGATATAGATGTTCTTGACAGGAAAACTGCAATTGCTGTAGGACAATTCGGAAAAATATACTGGACACACGATGGAGGAGATTCTTGGCAGAGAGACTCAAATGCTTTAATAGTAGATCAAATTCCTGCTACTATGAGAGTATGTATCTTGGGAGAAAATACTGCAATTATAGGTGATTTCCATAACAGAATATGGCGGTCATATCTAGCTACAGATGTTGAATCAGAACAGGTGCATATTGTAGATCAGCTAATCTCTCCCAATCCTGCAACTGATTTCATAGATGTATGTTATCCCCCTCTTGAGAGGGGGTCAGGGGGTGTGGATATTAAGATAATGAATGTATTTGGTCAAATACTAACCACCCCGTCACTTCGTGACACCCCTCCTTGGAAAGGAGGGGAAAAAGTTAGAATCGATGTCTCCGGTTTGGCACCAGGTATGTATTTTGTAAGAATTGGGGAACGAGTTGGGAAGTTAATAAAGTTGTAAAGTAGTATTCAGCTACTTAGTAGCGACCTGTTTGTAGAAAACAATAAACAAAACAAACTAAAGCTCCGTAGGAGCGTCCTGAATAATAGAGAAACACAATGTAAACGGTTGCATTGAAATAATTATACTAAATAGTTCGTTTAATAAAAAGCTTGATTAAAACTTGATAAGGCTGAAAAATGATAACTTTTAAAATTGAACGTGATGGCGAAGAATTCCATACGTGGGCACCAGAGTTGCCCGGTTGTCATTCTCATGGTAAAACTGTTGCTGAAGCAATGGAAAACCTGAAGGATGCTGTCCGGCTCTATCTGGATGTGCTTATGGAAGAAGAAATTGCTCAGCAAACTGTAGATTTCGTCTGATGAAGCCCAGAGAACTTATACGATTGCTCGAGAAAAATGGATTTATGTTCATTCGTCAGTCGGGATCCCATGCTATATACAAAAATCTTACCGGTAAGATGGTTGTTGTTCCCATTCACAATAAAGATATTCCAACCGGTACACTCAACGGAATCCTCAAAGATGCTGATTTGAAGAAGTGAATATCCTCCTAAAAATATAGAAAGAATGTTATGAAAATAAAATTATTTGTTATTATCATCTTATTCTTTTCAATTAATTATATTGGCTTTAATAAAGAGCAAGTTAAGAAACCACACAAAGGTTTGAGCTTATATAATTATATTTACAATGATTTACATAGAGCTTTTGAATATCCCGATTCAGTTATTTGTATGGTTATAAATAATTATTATGCTAGTACAATATCTGACAGTATTGGCTTATTAAAAAATATGGAAGATGTTTCCTTCAGCAATTTGAATATTATAGAGTTTCCTGAGTCATTTTTTTTATTACAAAACATTAGTGAATTAAGATTATTTAATTGCAGGTACCTAGATTATAAACTTTTTTTTAAAAACCTTAAGAATCTACTTCATTTAAAAACACTAAGAATTGAGGATGCAAATTTAAATGATTTTCCAGATGGAATTGTTGAATTGGAGAGTTTGGAAAATTTAGAATTAGACAATTGTAGTATTAGATATATTCCTGAGAGTATAAATAAATTAACAAATCTTGAACATTTGACTTTGTCCAATAATAAGATTAATTCCATACCAAATTTCTTAAAATTACCAAATTTAATAGGATTAGGTTTATCATTAAATAATATAATTCTTTTTCCTGAATCATTGGAAGGTTTGCCTAATTTAAAGGGTATAGATTTAGATGAGAATAACTTTACAGATTTAGATGCTATTATAAAAATGTTATCCAAAAATAAAAGTCTAACAGGTTTAGGTGTACGGTGGAATCATATTAATAAAATACCAAATTCGATTTCTTTGCTTGAAAATATTGAGGCTTTAAGCTTTGACTTTAATAATATTAGCTATTTGCCTGATTCAATAATGAAGCTAAATAAATTAAAAGAAATTTCACTTTCCAATAATGAATTTACTCAATTTCCAAGTCAGTTATTGAAAATTGAAAATTTAGAAGACATTGATTTGGAAAACAATAAAATTACTTATATTCCTGATTCAATCTCTCTTTTAACCAATTTAGAATATATAAATTTAACTTCTAATCCGATCAGAAATTTACCAAAATCCTTATCAGATTTAAAGAAGCTTTATTTAATTTGGATAGATGATACAAATGTTGATACAAATGACATTGATTATATCAAAAGTAGAATTTCTAAAATTAGTATTTGGAATAAAAAGAAAAAAAATTAAATTAGAAACCGTTTCTTTGAAATAATCGAATATTTTCGCCAATTGCAACCGGTAGTTTTGGAAGGTGATCTCGAGCATTAAAAATATTTTATTAACTTCTGTAACTTTTTAGCTAAATTTACAATATTATAATTTTAGAATAACAAATAATCTCTCTTTGTTCTGTATTCAGAATCGGGTGAAGATCAGAACAAAAGAAATCATACATAAGACACGAAATAAAAATCACAAGTAAAATCGATCAAAAAATATTTCTAATTTTTAGCTTTAAAAATCATGGAGCATCTAGAAAGTTAATTTTTATTCAACATTTTGAGGGTTCACCGAAAACCTAGAGAGATTAAATAATTGCAAAAATTTAATAATGATTATTACCCATTCTTTTTTATTAGAAGGAGATAAATTTTATGAAGATTTTATTAATATCAATAATAGTTTTTTGCATATCTTTTATTTTTTTACAAAGCAAAGATGATTATTCAACTGATTATAGCATTATAAATAAGATTCTTGTCAATCCAGAGAAAATTAGTGAAATATTTGAAGATTCGACAATAATAGATGTAGCGAACTTCATTGATGATGTTTGGTATTTAGAAGGTCCGATAAAGGAAAATATTAAATTATTAAACCAAGATGGTTATTATATAAAGATCGATACTGTTTCAAATTATCTTGAAATTGAAGCAAAGAGATCCTACCAAGATCATGAGATAAAATTGGTATCTAAAAAGGATGAGAGAATATTTTTAATTTTCACTTTTTTTAATTACAATGGAAAAAGGAAATTGTTTTCTATTTTACATTATGAAGATCAACCTGACCTTTTCCTTAATGAATAAAATTCAGCATTTTGATTATTTGATCTACACCCGATATGAGATACAGTAGAAAAAGAAAGGATATAATTGCAGACTAACGGCTTCACAGGCTCGGAACAAGGACTAGAGAACCGATACATCCAACTCGGAGCGAGGACTTACGACCCGAAGAATGGTAGATTTCTTTCGGTTGATCCTATGTTTGAGGCTTAACATATTTTAACCTTAGTAATCAGCAGAACACCACTGACTAAAAACCTTATTCTAATAAGGTCAAAACATAAAAGGGAATCTTTTACTACTAAGGTTCAGCGTCAAATACAAATAGGGTTTTTACGAAAATAAAAACACGATGTAACTGATGCAATAATAAATAGTTAATAATAAAATAAAGAAATATTACGAATGGCTGAAATTAAACCTGAAATATTAAAAAATGCAAATATTTTCTTGAAAATGCTTACCGATAAAGGTATTAGCATTGATTCAGCGTATATTTATGGCTCTTATGCAACTAATTCATATTCAGATCTGAGTGATATTGACTTAGCTATCGTTTCAGATATGTTCGATGGTAACATACTTACTGATATTGACAAATTTATTGGTTTAACCAGAAAAGTTGATAACAGAATATCTGTGCTCCCTCTAAACAAAGAGTCCCTGGATTCTTTCTTTGTCCAAAAAGAAGTTATCCAGAAAGGATATAAGATTTATTAATTGATTCAATATTATCACCACTTTTTTGATCGTAATTATTTTATTCTCCTACAAAATTCTAATTTTGACCATTTCTAAAATTCAAATATTCCCAAAATTGCACAATATTATACACTTTCACCTTATAGTTCATATCTAGCCAATTTTATGCATTTTTATTCGACTAATAATTCATATTCTATAAAAGCTAATAGCGATATTTAATAATTCCATAACTCATTGTATTATAATTTGTTATGCAAATATTTAATTAAATATTCCTGCTATTTTTGGGTTATTTATTTTGTGGCACGAGCATTGAAATAGGGTAATTCGACAGAGGAAAATGTCAGGAGATAAAACTCTATTCACAGGAAGTGAAAACGTGAAAAAATAAATGTTCTTTGATTTAAGCAGGGGGTTTTGGTATAAAACAATTATCCCAAGATCACGGATGACTTAAGGATTTCATGGACGATATCCCCTAGTATCAAAACCACTGCTAAATCAATCATGTGCAAGGATGCATGTACAGGAAAGGATTCCCTGTATTTTTTTAGGAGTATTTTTAATGCTGAAAGAACTTTATACCGCGGCAATGGGCATGGTGCCTCAACAAACTAGGCTTGAGGTTACTGCAAATAACATTGCTAATGCGAACACTACAGGATTCAAACGTGAATCTGTATTTGAAAGAAATTTGATCGATGCTCAGAATCATTTCTTCAACGCTCCAGGGAGCGCGCAACAGAATGATCCGCCGGTTGGTTCTTACACTGTGTTCGATAAAGGCGGCTATCAACAGACCAGCAATACACTGGATGTGGCAATTGAAAATGAGAAAGGATTCTTTCTGGTCGAAACAGCAGATGGTACTCAAAATCTTACTCGTGCAGGTAATTTCACCATCAATAACGAAGGAGATCTCCTGACATCAGATGGATCTTATGTTATGGGAACTGAAGGTAAAATTAACGTGAAGAGTCAGTTCAACGACAGTTTAAATGATGTTTCTGATTCGAAGAGTATGAACATCAAGATTACTCCAAATGGAGAGATTTATGCAAATCAGCTATATTCGGGAACGATTCAGATTGTTTCAGTAAACAATTTGAATTCATTGAATAGGATTTCCAGTTCTAATTTTAGTCCGACGGAGGACACGATAGCTGAATTTGCACCTATGGAAGAAGCACAAATGCGCCAGGGATGGCTTGAAGGCTCGAATGTTGACGTTATCAAGGAAATGGTTGAGATGATAAATCTCCAGCGTCAGTTTGAGATTGGCAGTAAGGTTATTACAACTAACAATGAAACATTAGACACCAGCCTGAGATTAGGAAGAATACAGGCTTAATTTATCTTAGGATGAGATTATTATGGATAAAACTCTCAGAACAGCAGCGACAGGTCTTGCATCACAGCAGAGATACGTCGAAATAATAGCCAACAACATTTCGAATGTTAATACTACTTCTTACAAGAAGGTCAGACCGGAATTCCAGGATCTACTCTATGAAACGCTTCATCCTGCCGGTAATACCCAAAAATTGGCCGGACCACCTCTTAATGAAGTGCAGATAGGATCAGGTACTGAACTTGCCGCAACTACCAAGATGTTCAAACAGGGTGACATCAAAGAAACGGGAAACAAGCTTGACCTCGCGATAAATGGCGATGGTTTTTTTGTCGTTTCAAAGGCAGACAACTCTTTTGGATACACACGCGATGGTGCTTTCCAGGTTGACAGAGATGGAAATATAGTTACTTCACAGGGTTTCAAACTTGAACCCGGATTAACAGTTCCATCCGATGCGATTGACGTATCCATCAGCCGTGACGGAATTGTTCGTGCAGTTCTGGATGGCGGAACAACAGAACAGGTTCTTGGTCAGATTCAGCTGGCACGTTTCATCAATCCTGCCGGTTTGAGAAGTATGGGACAAAATATGTATCAGGAAACACCGGCTTCCGGACCAATGGTTATGGAACAAGCTGGAGTAAATAATACCGGTGAGTTAGTTCAGAATAACCTCGAACAGTCAAATGTTGACATCGTGGAAGAAATGGTTAATATGATTATGGCACAGAGAGCCTATGAATTGAATTCAAAATCAGTTCAAACTGCTGATAGCATTATTATGACAGCAGTTAACCTTAAGAGATAGGAAATTGATTGAATAAGTTATCAACTATATTGGGAATTATATTTTTTGTACTGATGGCAACAGTTAATCTAACTTTTGCCAAATCTACATTTTCAGGTGAAAGACTTCGTGAAGCCTGTCTGGAATATATTCAGTCAGTTGTTAATGAAGACAGCGAGATCAATGTTAGCAGTAATATTCAGGCTGTCGAATTTTCTGATGACGATATAACTGCTCAGTGTGTCGCATCCGCCGGTTCACTTCGCGGAAATTGCTACATAACAATAGAATTTCTGAAAGATGCCAAATTGATAAGAAGAATGAATGTACCGGTTCAGGTTAAAATTTTCGCATTGGTTCCTGTTGCTTTTACTAATATAAAAGGTGGCGGAGAATTCACAGAAAATAATATCAAAATTGAAAGAAAAGAAGTAACTAATATCAAAAGCGATGATGTTATCAATCAGGATTATGTCTTTGGTCAGTCAGCAAAGAGAAATGTCAATAATGGTATGATTATAACAAAATCTATGCTTGATATGGGATTTGGAATCAAACGCGGAGAGAAAGTCGTTATAGTTGCTGTATCCGGTGCCATTTCTGTCAAATCAATGGGTGTGGCTCTCAATGATGCGGAAGTTGGACAGGACATCAGAGTAAAGCGTGACGGTATTAATGCCGTTTTGACTGGAACTGTATCTGAAAACAAACAAGTACTAATCAAACTTAATTAATTTTATAAAAAATGAAAATATCCAGAATCATATTTCCTACTCTTATTGTTCTCGGATTCCTATCTAGTGGAGCTTTTGAACTGAATGCACAGTTTATGCAGAATAGTTCAAGATCGCTCTTTTCTGATGTGAAAGCTTTCAAAACCGGTGATGCTATTATGGTGCTGATAACTGAAGATACACAGGCAGGCAATGAAGCATCGACAGCAGATTCCCGCTCTACAAGTCTTGGTGGCAGTTTCTCTGGTGGCGTTGGAGCCAATGGTATAAAAGCTGAAGGAAGCATAGGCACAAACAATGATTTTAAAGGTACCGGAAGCACTCAGAGAAAAGAAACAATTCGCTCGAAACTCAGTGCCAGAGTTGTTGCCTTTGACAGTACCAGTGGTAACCTGGTGATTGAAGGAAAAAGAACAACAAAAATTAATGGCGAAACACAAACGATAGTAATTAAGGGAATAGTCAGACCTGTTGACGTTATGTCCAACAACTCTGTTTATTCTTATTCAATACTTGATCTGACTTTGCTGATTGAGGGTGACGGAACTGTTTCGAAAGTACAGGAACCGGGATTAATCACTAAATTTCTGAGAATGCTATTCTAATGATAAGATTAATCAAAATATCTTTTTTCACTCTCATTACGATATTATTTATAATAACGGCAATGACTGAGAGCTTATATTCAGCAAGAATTAAAGATATTGCTACAATTGAAGGCAATTCTACTATCCAGGTGATCGGTTATGGTCTCGTTACAGGATTGACAAACACCGGCGACAATCAAATGTCATCATTTGCCGTTCAATCTGTATCAAATATGCTCAAAAGATTTGGTTTAACAACTCCTCAGACTAATCCCAGAATCAGGAATGTTGCGGCAGTAATGGTTACAGCTTCTATCCCTGCTTCAACAAAAAAGGGCTCTAAAATAGACGTTCAGATATCCTCAATCGGTGATGCAACATCTCTTCAGGGTGGAGTCTTGTTATTAAGTCCAATATCGACAGCGGACGGAACAATTATCGGAATGGCTCAGGGAGCATTATCAGTTGGCGGTTATGATGTCGGAGCTTATGGATCAAGAGTAATGAAGAACGTAACAACAACCGGACGAGTACCAAGTGGCTTACTCATTGAGTCAGAATTCAGCTCACAATATATGAATAACAAGCAAATCAGAATAAATCTAAGAGAGCCAGATTTTACAACAGCTTCAAGGATTTCTTCTGCTATTAATAAGTTGGCAGGTCTTGATAGTTCAGCGATTGCATTAGATGCAACAACTATACAGGTTAAAATGCCTGCTACCCAGAACCAGGATCAGTTGATACAGACAATATCCCAGATTGAAACTTTAAACATAATATCTGATCCATCAGCAAAAATTGTTATAAATGAAAGAACCGGAACGGTAGTAGTAGGCGGAAATGTTCAGCTATTGCCGGCAGTAATAGCTCATGGAGGATTGGAAATATCAATTCAGAAACAGGTTATCCTGCCATATCCACCACCACCATTTACAATTAATTATAGAGCAACAAAGCCCGTTGAAGTGGCAACTATTCAGGCACAGGAACAAACTAATCCTGCTATTGCCCTTAAGATGGAGAAACCAACAGTTGAAGATATAGCAACAGCATTAAATGCACTAAAAGTATCGCCAAGAGATCTGATCTCAATTTTCCAGGCTCTGAAGGAATCAGGAGCTTTGCAGGGTGAATTAATAATTCAATAGGGTAAAAATCAATATGGATTTCAATATCAATTTAGAAAAATCAAGCACAGCAAACTCGGTGAATGAATCGAGGATGCAAGTGATGAAAGGTCTCCAGAATGCGATTAAATCGACTGAAGGAGCTCCAATGGATGAAGCCCGCAAGAAGGAAATTGAAAAAGCAGCTCGTGGATTTGAATCAATCATGGTTAACCAGATGATTAAAGATATGAAAAAAGCCATGCTTGAGAAAAAGAAGGAAGGTGGAGAGGATGGAGAAAATAGTTTCGGAGGTGATACTCTTCTTGATTATACGGATATGATGGTATCTGATCATATATCAAAAACTGGCAATGGAATTGGAATAGCATCTAAGATTTATGAGCAAATGACTGGTGGGGATAAGTTGAGCCAGATAACATCTGCTTATAGCGCAATTTATAATTTTGATCATTCAGACAAGGGTGAAGATGATGAATAGCACTCTGATTAAGTATTTAGAATTCGAAAAAGGACTACTGGAAGCACTTGTAGAGCTTGGGGAAAAGCAAAAGCAAGCTTTAGTAAAGTATGATATGCACACTTTGGAGAGTATATCGATTAAGCAGGCACAAATTCAGAAAGAAATCCGCCAGGTTGAAGAACAAAGAATTCATCTGCTCTCTACATGGCTTGGCGTCAAGAGAACAGACGCAATGAAGTTAAAACTCAGCGATCTGGCAGCATTGCATAAGGGGGAAGAGGAAGCAACATTGATGGTACTCAGAAAAGATTTTAAGTCTCTTTTGAAGGTAATTCAGGCACAATACGCATTGAATAGAGTACTATCGACAAGAGCCAAGAATGGTATCAGTGAGATATTGTTTTTTCTGACAAATGGCTCCAACCACGTATGTAATGTTAAAATATAGTAAGATGATAAAAATGTCAAAAAAAAGAGAAAGTTTAAAAATGCAAATCAAAGACAAGGCAGAAGAATTAATAACAAATGTTCATAATCTAAGTGACAATTTGCCGGACAATGATTTTCTAATGATAAGGAATATGCTCCTTTCATCGGTAGAAACTGTGCCCGATCACATCGAAAAAGGCTACAAAGTAGATGCAAACGCTATCAAAGTGAAATACTTGATTAAAGTTTTTCAGTCATTATCTGAGTGCAAGAACTATCTTCGCCTTGTCCAGACATTGAATTATGCAGAAACGGAACATATTGTCGAAAAGGTCAATGAGATTGTTGATTTGATCGTTAAGGACTTTCCTTCAAAAGTAACTTTTAGTATGGTTTACGAAAACAATTAATTGTAAAGAAAAATGAGCAGTTTCAGTACACTGGAAATAGGCAAAAGAGCATTAATAGCTCAGAGATTGGGACTTGATGTAACGAGTAACAATGTTGCCAATGTTAATACTCCGGGATTTTCGAGAAGGCAGATAGCTTTATCCGAAACAGCTCCTACATTAACACCTAACGGCTACATCGGTACCGGTACAGTTATGGACAAGCTTCGTTCATTCCGGGAAGAGTTCTTCGACAAGGAAATAAGGAAGAATATTTCCAGAAATCAGGGCTTTGGTACTGATGGCAAAATCATGAAGCAAATTGAAGGGATAATGAATGAACCGAACGGAACAACGCTTGGCAATGCGGTTAGTGATTTTTTCAACTCATTCGAAGATATTTCTGTAAGACCTCAGGATATTTCTCTTAGAAGAAACTTAATAGATAAAGCAAAGACATTGGTAGATTACTTTCATAATCTATCTAGTGGCATGAAGGATATGCGTTTGAATATCTTAAGCGATATGAAAAATAATGTTACTGCCGCTAATGACCTCATCAAACAAATTGCAACATTAAATAATAAAATCGCTATATCAAAAGCTCAGGGCGGAACCGAAGCCGCTACTCTGGTTGATCAACGTGAACTTTTACTTGAAGATCTGTCAACTAAGGTGGACATCACCGTTTCTCAGGGTGAAGGCGGAATGGAAAACATTTTCATCAATGGGATTAACGTTATAACCGGTAAAGACTTTTCAAAACTGCAGGTTGTTGAGAAGATGGATACAACAACCGGTGAAAAAACGGTCAGTCTTTATAATCTTCAACCAGACGGAACTCCGCTTTATGCTCTCAATCCTCAATCCGGTGAAATTGCAAGCCAAATGAAGCATTTTAATGTTACTCTTGATGGGGAAGATTCATCGGGTGGTTACTCTATGATGAAAGCACTGGACAGCTTTGCTAATTCTTTTGTCCAAAGAGTTAACTCAATCACAGTAACGGGATATGGATTGAATGATACCGGACCACTTCCACCGGGAAGAAGTTTCTTCAGTCCAATAATGGGAACAGCAAACGCAAGTAATATTGATATATCTTCCGATATTCTTAATTCACCCGAGAATATTACTTTATCAGATACATTAAACGAGCCGGGAAATAATAAAATCGCTCTATTAATTTCTGCTCTGTCACAGGATAGTACCTTCGCCTCAAGTATGACTCCATCAGGTTATTATGGATCAATTGTAGGAAAACTCGGAACAATCAGTGCAGAGGCAATTAATGGAGGCTCAACTACAAATTTGATAGCTCAGCAACTTCAGAATCAGAGAGAATCTGTAATTGGTGTAAATCTTGACGAGGAGGCTGTAAATTTGATTAAATATCAAAAAGCATTTGAGGCATCATCCAGAATAGTCAACACAACCAACGAACTACTAGGAATAATTGTAAATTTAGGAAGGTAAGATTTCATGAGGATATCTCAGAATTTAATATATACTCCCTATCAGAATGATCTTCAAACGATTCAGTCTGATATTTACAATGAACAGCTGAGAATGGCAACCGGCAAGAATTTAACTTCGACCTCAGACGATCCCAATTCTGCTGTAAAAATCAAAAATTATAATAATCTGATCAGTAAGAATTTGCAGTATCAGAGTAATATTCTCAATACAATTAATGAACTTCAATCAGCACATGAAGCTATTTCCACTGTATCCGATGATATATATAATATTCGTAATCTTGCTATTGATGCCACTCAAGCCGGCAGTCAGCAAAGTTTGAACACTTTGTCGAACAACATCAAAGGTGTTCTTGAAGATATTATCTCGACAATGAACCTGGATTATAATGGGATATTAATATTTGGAGGCACCAAGACTACTATCCAATCTATAAAAAATGATTTCCCTGCTTCCAAAGGGCTTCCATTCGAAATTATAACAAATCCTCCAACCACTGCTAACCCTTCAGGGATGGAAGTACAGTTTTATGGGAATAACAAGGAAAGAGTTGTTAATAAAGATTCATCTGGAACAGAAGTTGTCAACATTACAGCTCAGGAAATATTTGGCACAAATGGCACTAAGATTTTCGATTCGATAATCAATTTATATAACCTGATGAAGTTCGATTCAAATGGCATTCCACGTACAAGTAGTGCTCCATTCAAAGGTGATGATCAGAAAAAACTGGATCAATATCAAAAGGAAATATCTGATTTTATCGATACAATGAACCAATCTGCATCTGTTGTCGGAACAAAACTCAACAGACTTAACAATCTATCAGAATCAATGGCTAATCAGAATACTCAGCTCAAAGCTTTCCGATCGGAATTCGACGATACTGATTTTGCTGAAACATCCATGAATCTTGCTAAAGATCAGGCTGTGCTCCAATACTCAATGCAGGTAGGAAGTAAATTGATGAATTTATCTCTTTTCAATTTCATTTAAATATTATTAGCTAATTAAGAATAAATAAGACAAGGATTTCCTTCAAGTAAAAGAAAATCATGCCGATAAAGTTAATTTGGTATGAGGAAAAAAATCAAAGAATGAGAAGCAGTACTTTATTTGGTATTATTTTAGGTTTTGCAGCAATATTCGGAGCTTTCCTGATGGAAGGAGGTCCGATTAATTCCTTATTTATGTTCCCGGCAATGTTGATTGTGTTTGGTGGAACGTTAGCCGCCGGCATTACAGGAACATCCCTCGATACAGTTTTAAAAATACCAAAGTTAATTAAGTACTCTATATTTCCTCCTACTTATGACAAGATTGAAATCATTAATCAAATCGTAGGTTTTGCGACTATAGCACGTAAAGAAGGACTACTCTCTATCGAATCCAAGTTAGGAAAAATTCAATATCCATTTCTAAAAAAAATTCTTACTGTATGTATTGATGGTGCCGATCCTGATTCATTCCAGACTATTGTCCAAAATGAATTGCACTACATTAACCAGAGGCATAATCATAACATTCAGTTATTTGTTAAGCTAGGCGGTTACTCCCCTACAATGGGTATTATCGGTACAGTTATGGGCTTAATTGCAACTCTGGCAGCTGCGGGGAGTGACCCAAATGTGCTGATTCAGCATATCGCTACGGCTTTCATTGCCACTATGTGGGGTATATTTATGGCAAACATAGTATGGCTGCCAATTGGCGATAAGCTCAAAACATTGCATGATCAGGAAATGCAATTGTTCCAGATGATGATTGATGGAGTTCATTCTGTCCAGATTGGAGAAACCCCGATGGTTATCCGCTCAAAACTAGTTAGCATATTCCCACTCTCGGAACAAGAAAAAATATTAAAGGATAATATAAAAGTCTATAAGCCCAGTCTTGTTAAAGCTCCTGGTTCCTTAGGATTAAAACCTACAACTTTTCCTCAGGCTACTAAACCGAATAGCTGATTCTGGTTACTGACTATGACTTCCTATAAATGTTCTAATTCCAAAGCTCCTGCTTTGGAATCTAAATTATTATTCCCAAGAGGGACTTTTGGAACAAGTTGAGAATGTATTCTGTCTTTGTAGGGACACACGGCGTGCCGTGTCCTTGTATTAGGCTGTCATTCCTGTGTATACAGGAATCTTTTCTCCTTTGTATTGTCACTCTGAACGAAGTGAAGAGTCCGGGTGTATTCTGAATTTTATATCACCACTACGTGGTTTAATAATCTAGGTGAAACGCTTTTCTATTAATATTCCACACCTACGGTGTTGATAGAGTCTGTCATCGTATGTTGGCAACCAGGAATCTCGTCTTTTCATTATCTAAATCATATTCTTGAATCACAATTTATTTTTCGACAAGCAAGGATGCTTGTCCTACGAATACATTAAACATCCTTGATTGACCAAATATCTTCAAAATATTATAAAACATATTGTTTAATTTTGAAAAATACAATAAATTGTATCGAAAAACCATTGTTACTATTCAAACATGTTAATTCTAATAATATCTTAATATGCCTGAGATAAACGAAAATATAAATGATTATGACGACAGCCAAGTCCGGCATTCATTGATTGGTAAGCTGAAGAATCTTCCCACTAATCCGGGTGTTTATCAATTTATGAATGAAGCCGGGAAGATTATTTATGTCGGCAAGGCTATTAATCTACGCAGTCGTGTCAGAAGCTACTTCCAGCAAAACAGACCTGTCGATGCCAAGACAAAAGCTTTGATGGTTAAGATTGCCGATGTAGAGATAATTGTAACTGATTCAGAGGCTGAGGCATTAATTCTGGAAGATACTTTAATAAAGAAATTAAAACCGAGATATAATATACTTCTTAGAGACGACAAAACTTATCCATTCATCCGCGTAACGAATGAACAGTACCCCAGAGTATATATTACAAGGAAGATAATTCGTGATGGATCCCGTTACTTTGGACCATTCACCGAAGTCTCAAATCTGAGGAGACTCGTAAAAACTATTAGGACATTATTCTTTCTCAGAAGCTGTGAATTGAATATTACAACTCAGTCGATAGAAAAGAAGAAATTCAAAGTTTGCCTCGACTATCACATAAAAAAATGCGAAGGTCCTTGCGAAGGATTGGTTAGCGAAGAGGCTTATAACGATGGAGTAAAATCAGCAATTCAGGTTATAATCGGAAAGACTCACGATCTTGAGAAAAGCATTGAGGCTAAGATGAATGAGTTATCCGAATTAATGGAATTTGAAAAGGCGGCATTGCTACGCAACAAACTAACCGTATTGAGGGAGTTTACTACATCTCAGAAGGTCGCAACAATAGATCTTATTGATCGCGATATAGTAGGATTGGCAAGAATAGATGAGCTTTCTTGTGCTGTTATTCTCAAAGTAAGAGATGGAAAGTTGATTGGCAAACGGCAGTTTATCATAAGCAATTCAATCGGAAAATCCGACGAAGAGCTGATCCAAACCGTCCTGGAGAAGTGGTATCTGGAGAGCGAAATCGTTCCAAAAGAAATCTTTCTTCCTGCTTTGCCGGAACAGGCTGATTTTATTAATGACTGGTTACGCCAAAAGCGAGGAAAATCTCTTGAAATGACCGTTCCGAAGCTAGGCGACAAGAAAAAGCTGGTTACAATGGCTAATATAAATGCTGAATATTTATTAAGGGATTATCAAATCGCACTGGTAAAGAAGGAACAGACTGCATCGAGGGCAGTTTTATCTTTGCAGAGAGATTTGAGGCTAGAAAAGCCCCCACTAAGAATTGAGTGCTTTGACAATTCTCATATACAAGGTTCAGACTATGTTTCGTCACTAGTTGTATTTATTGACGGTAAGCCAAAGAAATCGGATTATCGGAAATTCAAAATTAAATCATTTGTTGGAAATGATGATTTTGCAGCTATGCGAGAGGTTGTCGGAAGAAGATATTCAAGATTGATTGAAGAGAAAGCTTCGTTTCCTGATCTTATAATAATTGATGGTGGCAAAGGTCAACTGTCATCGGCTATGGAAGTTCTGACTAAGCTTGGAATAAACAATCAGGTTACCGTAATCGGTTTGGCAAAGCGATTGGAGGAAGTGTTTTTTCCGGGAGAATCTGACGCGGTTTTGTTGCCAAGGACTTCAAGTAGTCTGAAGCTAATCCAGCATATAAGGGATGAAGCTCATAGGTTTGCAATCAATTATCACAGGCAATTGAGAGAAAAGAGAACATTGCAGACCGAACTCACTAAAATTGATGGAATCGGAGAAAAAACAGCTCAGAATCTTCTAATAAAATTCGGCTCATTCGAAGGTATTCGCAATGCAAGCAATGAAAGTCTGGTTGCTGAAACCGGTGAAAAGCTTGCTGCTAAGATTATGGATTATTTCAATACAAATGAATCTTAATTAGTTTATTAATTAAATCGGGGGCTAAATGTCACATCTTACTCAGATCGAAGACCGACTGAAGCAAATATCAGCTCAGAAAGCCTCAATAGAATATCATATACCCGAAATTTGGCTCGATCTGTATTCGCTTCAAACCAAGGACATAATAGTCAATCCGGCAAAGTACTATCTGGATTGTATTAATAAGATAAGACATATAGCCGAAAATCAGCCGTTGATTCATCCCAAACACAACTGGTCAGACTTTGCTGTTGTTTATAATATGATGGTACGATTAACTACTGCTTATGATCATGATGCAAACGGTATCGTTGATAAGGGAATAAATATGGACGGATGGAGGGAGACAGGGACTTTCCTGAAGTCAATGTCTATTCTTCCTTATATTCATTCTTTGGGATGCAATACAGTGTATTGTCTTCCTGTTACTGAAATTGGAAAAGTTGGGAATAAGGGTAATCTTGGATCGCCTTATGCAATTAAAAATCCGTATAAATTGGATGATCATCTGAATGAGCCTGCTCTGGAGATGAGTGCAGAAGTTCAGTTCGGAGCATTCGTAGAAGCTGCACATTTACTCGGAATGAAGGTAGTGGTCGAGTTTGTTTTCCGTACAGCTAGTGTCGATAGTTCCCTGGCTCTGGATCATCCGGAGTGGTTTTACTGGATTCGGGATAAAGTAGCAAACAGAGATGGTATTGCCACAAAACAGGATGAACTGTATGGACCACCCTACTTTTCGCAGTCTGATCTGAAAAAGATCAGAACAAAGGTTGAAAAGAAGAATTATAAGGCACTTATTCCGCCCGATAAAATATACAGGAATCTGTTTACTGACATTCCGAAGAAAGTTGGAGTCTTCGATGGTCAGATAAGAGGTATTACTGAGGACGGAACTGCATGTAAAATTCCTAGTGCGTTTGCTGACTGGCCCCCTGATGATACTCAACCTGTTTGGAGTGATGTTACATATCTCAGAATGTACGATCATCCGGATTTTAATTATATTGCTTATAATACAATCAGAATGTACGATACAGTTTTAGCGACAGACGCAAATTGTGTGAAACCGTTATGGGATTACATAGAGGGAATTATTCCCAGCTATCAGGAGAAGTACGACATTGATGGCGTGATGGTGGATATGGGACATGCTTTGCCACCACAGCTCTTACAGAATATTATTAAAAAAGCCAGAGACATCAACCCTGAATTTGCTTTCTGGGAGGAGAATTTCACTTTAACCCCTGAATCTATAAAGAAGGGATTTAATGCTGTTCTCGGTTATCTGCCGTTCGATGAGGATAAGCCGGAAAAAGTCAGATCATTTGTTGAGATGCTGAGTAGTTCAGGTAGTCCGGTGCCATTCTTCCTGACACCTGAAACTCACAACACAAAACGAGCTGTAACCAAATTAGGAGAAGAAAAATACTCACAAATGGCATGGGCTTTTAATGCATTTCTTCCGGGATTGACCTTTATACATTCAGGTTTTGAGCTTTACGAATCAATGCCTGTTAATACCGGATTAGGGTTCGAAAGTGAAGAACTAAAGAACTATCCAGTCAGTAAACTGCCGCTCTTTTCGGTCAGCAGTCTCAACTGGAATAATAAAACAAATCTGACAGAGTTTATCCGATTTGTTCTGAACCTACGCAATGAAGATATAAAGCCACTAAAGGAGAATTATAAACCCGAAACTATTGTAATTCCAACATCTTTGAATCCATTCATAATATCATTTATACGCAGGTTAAGCTATAACCCTCATGATCTGATTATTGCTTTCAATCCTGACTATAAATGGGATGCCTATACATTGTTCACATTCGATAAGGACTACACTGAGTTTGAATCATATATAACTGGTGAAACTTTAGAAATTAAGAACAGAGAGCTGCTCGTTCGATTTGACAAAGGAGGGGTTATTATTGGTATGCTTAAAATAAAGACAGAATAGGAATTTTTAGGTTATTATTGACATATTTTTTATATTACAATAAATTGATAATTTAATCGACAAAATATATTATTAGTTAAACCTAAGATAATATTTATATTTTACTTTTATTGGGAGGTTTTATGAAAAATATTTCCAGATTAACAGTCATAGCATTATTAATTGCATCTTTATCAGCATCAACTTTACTTTCTTGCCCGGGTTTGAGTTTGGGTGCCCGTGGTGATTATATGTTCCCGACAGGTAAAGAAGCAGAATTTACAAAATCTGCGTTAGGCTTTGACATATATGGTGCCTACCGCCTATTTAAAACTTATCAGTTGGGTGTTATTCTTAAATATACGATGTATAACCCTTTACATATTGCCCCGAGTTATAAAGAGTCAATCACATCAACCGACTTTTTCGCATTTCTTGATTATTATTTTTGGGGAGATGATTATGATGATGATTGCGGGTTTAGTCCTTATGCAGGGCTTCAACTAGGGAAGAGTTTTTACAATCAATCCCAGGAATATATGGGACAAACTTATAATTATGACAGAAACACTCTTGCTTGGGATATTCATGTTGGTACAGATTATAAGATTGCTAAGAATATAAAGTTAAATTTACAGATAGATTATATGAATTATAATTATCCAACACCTGAAACATTTTTCAATGTTGGAATTGGTGGCCGCTATTCATTTTAAAAAGATAAAACTTTTCATATAACTCTTAAATGCCGTAAAGACTAATTTTATTCTTATTTTTGTATAATTTATCAATACAATATAGAATAAAATTATGGCAAGAGTTTTAATAACCGGTGGAGCAGGTTTTCTGGGGTCACATCTTTGCGACAGATTCATCGCAGAGGGCGACAATGTTATTTGTATTGACAATTTCATTACCGGCTCTCCAGATAATATAGCCCACCTTATAGGTAATCCTAAATTTAAGTTTATTCAACACGATGTAACTGAATACACTTTCGTAGCAGGTGATCTGGACTATGTTCTTCACTTTGCTTCACCTGCATCACCAATTGATTATCTTCAATTGCCCATACAAACATTGAAAGTAGGGTCTCTAGGCACTCACAAGACTTTAGGATTGGCAAAAGAAAAGAAAGCCAGATATCTCATAGCCAGCACAAGCGAAGTCTATGGCGATCCTCTTGTGCATCCTCAGGAAGAAAGCTATTGGGGAAATGTTAACCCAATCGGCTCAAGAGGAGTTTATGACGAAGCTAAACGTTTCGGCGAGGCTCTAGTTATGGCTTACCACCGCTATCATGGCTTAGAAACAAGAATCGTCAGAATCTTCAATACCTATGGTCCGAAGATGCGTCTGCACGACGGTAGAGCTATTCCCGAATTTATATCTATGTGTCTCAAAAATCAACCTGTACCGGTATTCGGAGACGGCTCGCAGACAAGGTCTGTCTGTTATGTAAGCGATTTGGTTGATGGTATTTACAGACTGCTCCTATCTGACGAGAGCAATCCTGTGAACATCGGCAATCCTGACGAAATTACAATGCTTCAGTTAGCAGAGGAGATTATAGAACTTACAGGATCAAATAGTCAGATTGAGTTCAAGGAACTTCCCGAGGATGATCCAAAGGTACGTCAGCCGGACATCACAAGAGCAAAGGAAATCCTGGGCTGGGAGCCAAAAGTTCAGCGTCGTGAAGGATTAATCAGGACAATAGAGGATTTCAAGAACAGGATAAAGTAAGTCATTTAATTACGAATTTGAGTATTCAACCCCATCCTGAAGCATGGGGTTGATTGCAGAAATATTTTTAACCCAAATGATTCATTAGAAACTATCAGTAAATGCTGCAATGCAAGACCCAGTCTGT
>CAYXFU010000034.1:0-39848 GCA_964464375.1 uncultured Hyphomicrobiales bacterium | reverse complement strand
ATTACTCAGCAAACCCGAATTATTAACATCAAATATTTGAGAATTTATTCCATCGAACTTTATTATTCCACTTGCTATGGTATTTATCTTATATGTTAACCATATATTATTATTCCTGTCGAAATATAATGGGGTAACTTTACCGGCAGGAATAGTCGAATTAGTTTCATTAAAGAGTTGCCATTCTTTGTCATTATATTTGATCAGACCAATAGAACCCATCCATTTGTTGTTTTTATTATCAACAAGTATATTGTTAATGTAATTTGAAGGAATATCTGAATTGCTTGTATCAATTAATTGCCAGGAATAAGTATCAGTTCTAAAAATTCCACCATTATAATTAGGAATCCACATTTGCCCAGATGAATCAACTGGAAAGCTCCAAATATTCAATCTTGGCAATGGAGAATTAAAATAGTTCCATGAATATATGTTTGTTGCAGAGGATACGTTAAGCCATAAAAGACTTAATAATAATACTGTCTTAATAAAATGTGCTTTGTTCATTTGTATTTCTGTTTATTATGGAAAGTATTTATATATTTCTTTTCGGTGAAGAAGTCTGATAAAAGTAATTATATTATTCCTATATTTAATTCCTAATCGATAATCTCCAATCCTGATTCTATAATAATCAGAATATCCACTCATTTTTTTTATTCCAATTGAATCGGAAATACTATTCTTAACTTTTAATAATTCAATTAGTTCTAATAGTTTGATTTGTAATTGCTTATCAGAAATTTTTGCAATGTCTTTATAGAAAGATTTTTCATATAAGATTTGCATGATTAATTATCCTTGTTTAACATATCGACAATTAACTTTTCATCAACAAAGTCACCAACATCACCGGCTTCAATAGCTTTTCCTAAGGCAATATCTTCCATTACATCAGTGATAATGCCTCTAAGAACGAGATTATCCTCTTTTAAAAATTCTACTAATGCCTCTTTGACTTGCTCTTTTATTTCTGCTGATTCAACCATAAAATAACTCCAATATATTAATTCAATTTACCAACGAAGCATCATCTTGATTATTTTTTTCTTTATGAAGTCCTACATCTTTTCTATAGAAAAATATCTTACTTTTCGATGTGCTATTAGAAATAATAAGGGCGGGTTTAGAACCCGCCCCTACTAAGATCATTATGATTTACATATTCTTATTTAACAACAACAAAGTGTCTCTTTATCAAGTTCCCGTCTATCTTCATTGCGATTGTGTATTGTCCGCTTGGGAGATTGGTAGTGTTGTATGTGATTCCGGTGTTAAGATTGTCACCGCAAATCACATCGATAAGAACTCCTGTTGAATTATAAATTCTTACGTCCTGAACGCTGTTAATTAATTCGGGCATTGTGATCTCGATTTTATCTGTTGCAGGGTTTGGTGATACGAAAATTTTATCGGTTGCATCAGGTACTTCGACTGAATTAAGTTCATATTTCAACCATTTGATAACTCTATCAATCATTGTTGTGCGTTTAGTTTTATTTACAATAACATAAGGAGTAATGCTGAGAAGAGCATATCTCGTTCCATTATCTTCAACGGCGACTCCAAAGATAGCATCTGCTCCTGCCACATTTAGAGTATCAGTTGATGAACCGTTATTAAAAATACGTTTGCCGGCATTTGTAAAATGCATAAAAGGTTTAGTTGTGGCTGGAGCGGTGATGTTAACCAACGTGATCAAATATTTGATCAGATTTCCTTCAATCTGAGTTCCGAGATCTTTCGTTATTGGGCTTGTTGATTCACCACTAAGCCAGACTCTCCATGGTGAAGATCCATAGCCCTGAGTGGAATAGCCATAATAATCGACTCCGAAGAATGGCAAAGCACCACTTACATTTAAATTCCCAACAGTTTGATTGCCACAAATGAACAGAGGAATTTTGTTGTTAACTGCATTGATGATAGCATCGACATCAGTTGCTGATAATCCTTCAGTGGAACCTGTATTAAAGATAAGAGTGCTGACTTTTAATTTGGGAGAGAATTGAGTGAATTCATCAGATGTCAGATTGATGAAGTTCTGATAGCCCAGTTCAGCGAGCTCGGTCTTCATCGAATATTGCTTTTCACCGGCTGGTATTACCTCAATATTCGTAATATTGGAAGAATAGCATGTAATAGTTCCCTGTCCTGAAAGCCCGTTAGGATTATCTTTGTCGGTAATCAACATTGTCGCGTCACCCATCCCAATTGTAGTTCCCGGTGTTAAACTTAAAGTAAGCTGTTGAGTTCCATTAGGGGCTAAGACAACTTCGTTGCCTGTCAAATCCTTAACTGTAGCATTCCAATCGGCAGGTGTTCGTGTGCTTTTATTAACTGCTATTTTAAATGTTTTTGATAAATTGGATACATTCTTCAGTTCGAAAGATTTTACGAAAGCTGTTCCCGGATCTTTAACATCAGCACTAGGACCGGTTGATGTTAGCTGAATAGAGGCTTCGCCTTCTTTTCCCCAATCGCAGTTAAGTACTTCTTTGTTTGTTGATGATTCAACAGAGACAAGACCAACAACTTTAATATCTTTCAGTTTCATGTTTGCCGGAACAGTATAGAAAAAGTCCTGAACAAAAACTTGACCTGCATTTGCCGGTTGAGTGAATGATCCTTGTGTTCCCCATACTCCGCCAAGCATTGCTCTGACAACCTTCATGTGCTGATAACCAACGATTTTAGCGGGAAGTTTGTAATATGGATTACTTTCATAGCCTGCTCTGTTGGTAAGATAGTTTGACTGATCCCATCCGGTTCCTTTGCCGGAACAGCTATCTTCAACAACATACACATTAAATCTAAGAGGATCTGTTACAGTTGAAATCATTGTTGCATATACTTTGACAACAAGCTGACGCGTAGTTTGATTGAGATTATAAGTAACCTTAACATCAACCTTTGGGGTTAAAGCCAGTGCAGATTCGACCAGGTTCGTCCAGTTATTACGATCCTGGAAAACAGCTGTGCCGGATTTTCTTCTGTCAATTGCTCCTGTTGGATAACCTGTCAATCCAAGAGACCCGGCAATTGTAGCCTGTTCTGCAATGACCATACTGTCACCATTGTGAACCTTTACGCCAATCATTGTTTCCGGGTACAACTCGTGGAGTTGATCCATTACGTATGAACCATCAACACACCAGCCGCACCATGCTCCAGTATGCTGTTCAAGCAGGACATGTTTGACCTGAGAATTTGAAATACTGATGAATCCAAAAGCTAGAAAAACAAATAGAAAAACTTTTTTCATAAACACTCCACGTAAGGTTAAATAAATATCAAGTTCATAATATTTAGCGAAAAATAACATTAAATACATTAAGAATCAAGAAAAAAAGATGTTTACCTATCAATTTTTGACTAAAATACGTTAATATTTTTTTAACTTAATGCAAATAATGATTTGTCAGATATTATAGCACCCGAAATGCTGCTTATGGGCTATCGTCAGGGATTCTTCCCGATGGCTGAGGGCAACCATGGCAAAATCAACTGGCATCTGCCCGATCCCAGAGCCATTATTCCATTGAATAGCATAAAAATACATAGATCTGTTCGCCAGACCATAAAGCGCGAACAATTAGAGTTTAAGATAGATTCGGATTTCGAAACAGTGATACGAAATTGCGCAGAACGCGATGAATGCTGGATTTCGGAGCAGATTATCGATTCTTACATTACACTTCATGACATGGGATATGCTCACAGCGTGGAGGCGTGGAAGGGAGATGAGATGGTCGGTGGTCTGTATGGAGTTTCGATTGGCGGAGCATTTTTCGGGGAGTCTATGTTCACACGTGTTACAAATGCATCCAAGGCTGCTTTTTACTGTCTGGCTCATCGAATGATAGACAGAGGATTTATTCTTCTGGACTCTCAATATATCAATCCACACACTGAATTTCTTGGTGCAATCGAAATTCCGATTGAAATTTATATGAAGATACTTCAGACTGCATTGAGATTACCTGTAACTTTTAAATAAAATCATTACTTTTATTTAAATTAATGTATTAAATTTGCACACAGTATGTTTTCAATTGAAACGTAGTCATCACAAATTCAATGAATATTATGCAAAAATACTTACTCTTAATATTGATGCCGATACTTTTCGTCTGGGGTTGCCAAACCGCCAGAACACCCTTGGTTCAAAGCAACTGCCCTCCACCGCCATCGCAGAATTGCAGACCTGACAAGTGGTTGGGCACATCTATGGACACTTCTGAACTCTATCGCAGGACTGCCTCGGACTGGTACGAATTTTCGGAGGTCAAGACTTTGAATTCACCTGAAGACGAATGGAGCGTTTCGTTCATCGACAGCAAAAGAGCATTTCTTACATTCAACGATCGCGATCTTCAGCAGATGATGATTGTCAAATTCAATAATGACAGCAAAACTTCTGTTGAATCAGGAATCGCTTCTCCTTTCGAAGGAAGTATTGGAGCTATTTCCATAAAAAATAATCATATAGCTGTTGCGGCATCCAACAGACCTGATGATCCCAACAATTTCATCGGGAACTCAGATATATACACAGCCGAACTTTATGGCAAAATCATCAAAAATTCAAGGAATCTTGGCGATAAAGTCCATAAAGATAAATCTACATGGGAATCACAGCCCAGTATCTCTGCGGACGGAAATGTAATCTTCTTCTCATCGGACAGAAACCATTCTAAAGGTACTGATCTTTACTTTACGGTAAAAATGCCAGATGGCTCGTGGAGCGATGCTTTCAGTATGGGTGATTCAATCAATACTGATTGTGAGGAAATTACTCCATTTCTTACAACAGACGGCAAACAGCTTTTATTCTCATCCTGCGGTCATGAGACTGTTGGAGGATTTGATATATTTTCCTCAAACATTGCTCCCGAGTTCTGGGATGCAGTTAAATCGAATGACAGGAAAGCTCTGGCAAGAGCAGGTAAGTACTTCTCCAGAGCAAAAAATATGCGTGCTCCTCTTAATACTACTGCGGATGAGCTGTTTCCTTCTTCACCCGGGAATCCTGGTGAATTACTGTACTATTCATCAAATCAGGCAGGTGGAGTTACAAGTATTGTTCAGCTAAAAGGTGGATTCGACATTTATCTGCGAAAAAAGATAATCGCTCCTCCATCAAGAAAAGGGAAAACTACATCAGATATTCCAACTCTGACTGATGTTACTCCTGATGGTAATAGTACTAAGCTTCCATCTGAGAAGAATATTCCTGAGATTGAGAAAGCGAAGCCAAAGCCGGTTATTCCACCTACTTACAATGTTACCGGTACAGTAAGAAACGCCAATACACAGGAACCGATTCCAAATGCTGATGTATATGTACGTCAGACGGAAGGTCCGCCGCCTACTTTGAAGCGAGACAACTATGTCGATAAAGACAGGGAAATTGATCTGACATCACAAAATAATGACAAACAGTACGATAAATTTAAACTGAAGTCCGATACAAGTGGTCAATCAGCAACAGATAAGGACAGAGAAATTGATCTTGCTGCACAGAATTCCGATAAATTCTTCGACAGCTTCAAGGTTAAAGCTGACGATAGAGGTAATTATTCAGTAGAGCTGGAAAAAGACAGAGAATACGAAATAACAGCACAAACCGAAGATATGTTCTTCGATTCATTTAAAACCCGGATTGAGAAGGATGATCCCGTTGTCAGTGTCAAACACGATATGGTAGTGCCGCTTGATCTGACACTAAGAATCAACTTCCCTACTAATGTTTATAGCACCCCATACAAATATGCTCTTGATACTTCCGGAATCGAGACCAATCAAACATGGGAAGAAGCTATGAATCTTCTGGCAAATAACCTTAAACAATCCAAAAACATTTCAAAACTAATACTAATCGGGCATACCGATGATGTCGGCAACGAAGATTTCAACTATAAGCTTGGTCTTAATCGTGTGAATTTCATAATCTCAGGTCTTATCCGCAGAGGTGTTTCGAAAGATATTATGGAAGGAAAGTCGGCAGGCGAAACATCATTATTAACCCAAATGACTGAAGAAACAACTCAGATGTGGAGAAAGCGTTGCAGAAGAGTTGAATTGCAGAAAATTAACAAATGATTTTTTTAAAGAATGACACCTTTTAAGTTCTATATAATTCTGATTATAGCAACATTATTGCTTACAGTAACGGCTATTTTCTTTACGTATCAGTCGGTTTCCTACGGACTGCCATCACTAGAAATGCTGGAGAATCCTAAACAGGATTTTGCTACTCAGGTATTCAGTTCTGATGGCGAACTGCTGGATCATTTCTATAAGTTCCGCAGAGTATCACTAACATTCGACAGCATCCCGAAGTATTTCATCAATGCACTGGTTGCCACTGAAGACAAGAACTTTTACAATCATTGGGGAGTGCATATAAAGAGGATTTTCAATGCTATGGTTAAAAATATCATGGCTACAAGATTCAAAGAGGGTGGATCGACGATAACGATGCAGTTAGCCAGGAATCTCTACTTCAATCAGGAAAATTCAATGCGGCGAAAGATCCGCGAAGCTCTGACAGCCATTGCGATTGAGAATACATATACCAAACGTGAAATTCTGGAAATGTATTCTAATACAGTGGCATTCGGACGTGGGTGCTACGGCATTCAGGTTGCGGCACAGGTCTATTTCGATAAATCACCATCAGATCTCTCTGCAAGTGATTGTGCATACTTGGTAGGGTTACTCAAGGCACCGGAACATTACAACGGGTTGGTAGATTATGAAAAGGCTATTTCCCGACGGAATATTGTTCTCGGATTGATGAGTGAGCAAGGCTATCTGACTGATGCCGAGTACTCAAAAGCAGTCGACGATCCAATCAGTCTGGCTAAAAACAAAATTAGTCCCAAGGGTTCGGAATATTTAGCACCTCATTTTGTCGAAATGGTTCGTCAGAACTTATCCAAAGACCAGAACCTGAAGGATTATGACTTGTACCGTGACGGTCTGATAATTCATACAACATTGAATGCAAAAATACAGCAATATGCTAAAGAAGCACTAGGTGAACACCTTCAGGAATATCAGACAATTTTTAATCGCTCATTTTCATGGAATGCTAATCAGACTTTGCTCAACGACCTGATCTCAAAAGCAGTGAGATCCAATCCTGAATATATATCAGCAGATGCTAATAAAAAAAATGAAGTAAATCAGAGACTTCGTCGTTCACGTTCATTCATTGATTCAATCAAAAATGCAGCCACTACTGTCCAGGCTGGACTTGTTGTAATCGATCCTAGTACAGGCGAGGTACTTGCTCTTGTCGGTGCTTCTCCAAAGTTTATGCAGGAAAATCGCGACGCAAAGTACTCACTCAATCATGTCAGTCAGATCAAACGTCAACCGGGTTCATCGTTTAAGCCTTTTGTTTATGCATCGGCAATCGAACAGGGTATGAAACCATCTGACCAGATAGAATGCGGTCCGTTTTCTTATAAGCTTTCAACCGGAGAAACTTGGTCTCCTTCAGGCTCCGGCAACTGTGAGCCCGGTGGAAAAGTAAATTTATTTCAAGCATTAGCGGCATCCATCAACACAGTAGCTGCTAGATTAATAACTGAACATACAACGCCTCTGAAAGTTATCGAACTTTCCGCTAAAATGGGAATCCGTTCTAATTTGACGGCTGTGCCGGCTCTTGCACTTGGCGCAGGAGGCGATGTCAATCCCTACGAGATGACAACAGCTTTTGGTACTTTTGCAAATGAAGGGATTTATATTGAACCTTACTTCATTAAGTCCATCGAGGATCAGCATGGTAATTTCCTATTCCAGAAGAAGAGAAATACTGCTGTAACCGAAGCACTAAAACAGACAATAGCCCAGCAGATGATACGATTAATGATGGGAGTTGTCGATCATGGGACAGCTTCAGAAATCAGGAAATACTTCACAGGTGTAGATGCCGCAGGGAAAACAGGTACAACCAATGACTATGCAGATGCCTGGTTTGTTGGATATACTCCTCAGCTGGTCGCCGGAGTTTGGGTTGGATTCGATGACCGCCGGGTTACATTCACCGGTGGTTATGGATACGCAGGCAAAGCGGCTGCCCCAATCTGGGGGAAACTTATGAAGAAAATTTATGACGATCCTGATCAGCCATTTAAACAAAGGAAATTCCTTTTCATATCCGATTCTACCGATTCTAATAAAAATGAACCTCAAACAGGTTTATTGAGATATAACTTTGATTATAAAGCTGAAGCAAAACTTTTAAAATCAAAAACGTATTTAACTTTTAACGAAAAGCCTTACAACGATGAAATGCCTTTAGCTGTTATTAATAAAAAAATACTATTAACAGGAAATTGAAAATATTCAGATTCAAATTATGAAAGAATTTCTCCTACTCTTATTCGGCATTGTTAATATTTATTCTTCTACAATTGCGGTTGAGCAATACCCGGATATTGATAACCGCGTCAGGCAAGCGACGCCAACAGAATTAAATTCATGGCAGTTTGAAAACAATGTATCCACAATTTGCTCACCCAATCCGGAGAACTCGATACTTTTTGCCACTGATACCATTAAGACTTTCTTGAATCGCTCAACAAAGTTCAACATATATGTAGTTCCTATTGATAATGTTAACTGGCCTTTGATCGGCACGAACGCAAATTATAGTTTCGTTGGTCAAAGATTCAATCTAAATGCAGACCAACTAAATAACTACAGGTTAACGGGAGTATTGATACCTTTTGCATATAATATTCCAAAGGGATCTTATCGAGACAGTGTTTTATTTTGGGCTTACCAGGGTGATCCCAAAAATCAGGGAGCACCAACCGGTTCACCATTTGCCCAAGGAATAGCTCTCTTAGATAAGGCTGATTCTAATTCTACTAAGCCGGTTTTCTCATACTTTAAGTTTGATATATCAGGTGATTTGACTAAGGATTTCAGCATTTTTATACAGACCCTGAATATTAATGCTGCCGAATCAGATATAATTGCTATATATTCAAATAATCAGGGTGATGGTCAGAATGAGGGCAGAGCTATGTTTATGTATGTAAATGCACAAAATAAGCTGGTTTATGCCAGGTTCGCAAGTCTTACTTTAAAAATGGAAGATGGGAAGCCTCCTAATTTTGATATATTGCTTCTTCCGGTGTTGTCGCCACTAACATCTGTTAATAATCCAATCGCTCTCAATGGTTTGACACTGAATCCAATTTATCCGAATCCTATTCATAACAATGCAATTGTTGAATTCAGCAACGAGATAGCAGGAAATATAAAACTTAATCTGGTAGATATGAACGGGGTTCTCGTTAAAAGTATTGCTGACAGTCAGTTCGAATCCGGACAACATTCGATTTCGTTCGATGCAGGCAATATCCCAAGCGGATTATATATGCTGGCAATTCAGTCAGCTACCTCAAGCTTTGCAGTGAAGATTAACATTGTTAAATAGATATTCTAAATATTCATTACCTAAATGTGCATTTACACAACTTCAAGCGACAGAGCCAGTTCTCTGGCAAGTTCTCCGGTTAGTTTTCTGCGGTCAAACTGTGATGTGAACTCTTCCGATGGTACCGGCAGAGTCTTATTCTTCCAAAGAGAGTACAAGCTTTGAATTGATGCTTCGATGGACGTAACATCCTGGGGATCGACGCAGATTGCGGCTTTCGAATCCATTGCAGTTTTTCGGATTGTTCCGTCCGGTGAGCATATCAGCATTGGCTTACCGGCTCCGAAATATTCATAGAGCTTTCCCGGTGTTCGGACTGTGTCATTCAGCATCATCCAGAGTACATCGGACTCCATCAGGTGTCGGACGGCATCTTTGTGGGAAACGTAACCGGTCGTTACGACATTATTCGTTAGTCCGTATTTCTTGATCATCTTCTGGTGACCTTTTCGCATAACGCCAATGAATCTGGCTTCTATCCTGTCTCCGGCATCCTTGTTCTTGGAAATGAACTGGGATAGTGCCTTCAGGAAGAACTTTGGCGAACGGTCATCCTGGAAAACTCCCGAATGTGTTATAGTGAACTTTGCAGGATCGGGACGTGTATTCGTGAATGTCGCAAAATCCTCCGGATCGTAGCCATGCGGGATTATCGTTATATCATTGTGAGAAATAAACTTATAACGCCTCAACAGAGTTTCCTTAGCCTGACGAGTGATAACTATGATCTGATTTGCGTGCTTGAGTATTTCCTCTTCCATTTTAATCGCTAAATTCTTATGAAATGGTGTCGCATAGAAGTGGAAAGGATTGTCCACCCACATGTCGCGGTAATCCACTATGAAAGGAATATCGTGTTTCTTGGAAAGCTCCCTTGCAATCAGAAAATCCGTGAATGGCGGTGCAGTTGCCATTATCGCATCAATTTTGTTGTCTCTTATAATTTCCGAAGCAAGCTCCAGAGCAGGTTTCTTCCATTTTATCTTGCTGTCCGGCTGATATACAACCTGAAGCAAGGCTCTGCCTACCTTCTGAATTGCATACGAAGGAAGTTTAGTTGTCTTTTGTACCTTCAGTTTCTTAGGAAAAGTTCTGAAAATTTCTATTTCCCTGCCGTTGAAATCCTCGTTCAGAGTTTCGTCGAAAGCATAGAAAGAGTTAGGAGTATAAGTCAGAATATGCGGTTTCCATCCATAGTCGGGCAGATACTTTGCGAACTTAACTGTTCTCTGAACTCCGCTCAGCCCCATCGGCGGGAAGTAATAAGCTATATATAATAAATTATGTTCTGTCAAAATAAGTAAAACGTTTATGATAAGAATATCAAAATTACAAAAATTTGTCTTATTATGCCGTTATGTGGAAAAATAAATTAATTGCGAAAATGTTATAGAAAACTAGAATTTATATTTATTGATACGAAAGCTTAATTTTTTGATTTAAATATGAAATGTATAAACCTTTAGATAAATGTTTCTTATATTTGTATTCAAAATCTAAACTTTATTATTTATCTTAAATAAAATGAATTTTCGCCTTGGAGAATTGTTCAGCGGACCTGGTGGTATTGCTTTAGGGGCTAAAAATACTGGGTTTTTACATGATGGTGAGGCTTATAGCATAAGTCACCAGTGGGCTAATGATTATGATAAAGATACTTGTGAAACCTATACAAGAAATATTTGCCCAGAAAAACCAAATTCAGTTATTTGTCAGGATGTGAAAGACCTTGATATTAATAAATTACAGCCAATTGATGCTTTCGCATTCGGATTTCCTTGTAATGATTTTTCTATAGTGGGTGAACAGAAGGGAATCGATGGGATTTACGGCCCACTATATTCATATGGTGTAAAAGTGTTGAGAGTATTTCAGCCAATGTGGTTTGTAGCGGAAAATGTAGGTGGTCTAAAAAATTCAAATGATGGGAATACCTTTCGGGCAATTCTTGAAAATTTTAATGAAGTTGGTTACAATGTTGTTGCAAATCTTTATAAATTTGAAGAATATGAGATCCCTCAAGCACGACACAGAATCATTATAGTTGGGATTAGAAATGATTTGAAATATAGATTTAAAGTTCCAATAATTCCAAATAACCGAATCATTAGTAGCCGTGAAGCCATAGAATGCCCACCAATACCTACAAATGCACCAAATAATGAATTAACTAAACAATCATTGAATGTAATTGAACGATTGAAATTCATAAAACCAGGCGAGAATGCTTTTAATGCAAAAATTCCATTACCATTACAACTAAATGTAAAAGGAGCAAAAATAAGTCAGATTTATAAACGATTGGACCCAGATAAACCAGCCTATACAGTTACAGGAAGTGGTGGAGGTGGTACACATATTTACCATTGGGAAGAGAACCGTGCTCTTACGAACCGAGAAAGAGCCAGATTGCAAACTTTTCCGGATGATTTTATATTTTGTGGATCAAAAGAAAGTGCAAGAAAGCAAATCGGAATGGCTGTACCTCCAAAAGGAGCAAAAATTATTTTCGAAGCGATTCTTAAAACTTTTGCTGGTATCTCCTATGATAGCATTTCTCCCAATATTGAAATAAAAGAAATAGAATTGTTTACCAAATTGGTTTCTTAAATAGATTAATTATTGAAAATTTAAAATGATTGTTAATGATCCATATTACCCTGCATTAATTGAACCATGCCATTCGTCAAAAGCAAACAGACTCTTCATTGTAAGTGGTTATGCTTCTGCAACGTTTGCTAGAAGACACATTGTAGATTTATTAAAAGCTAAAGATGATTTTGAAATTAATTTAATTATTGGTATGCCAAATAATCAAAATGATCACATGGCATTTCTATCCCTTCATAAAGATTTCATCGGCAAGTTTAAAGGATATTATTTTCAAAGCCAGCCTTCTGTTCATTGTAAAGTGTATTCTTGGTTTCATAACAATCTGCCAATAATTGGATTAGCTGGTTCTGCAAATTATAGTCAGTCCGGTTTTTTCTCAAACCAACAACTCAATCAATTGAGTAACGAAGATCCTACTACCATTAAGCTACTTTATGATGAATTATTACAAAAAAGTATTTTTATACCTAATCATACTATCATGCTACCAGAAGGTCACAGAATTTCAATAATTGGTAGTGTAAGACCAGGTTCTTTTTTGTGGGAAATTCCAGATAAAAGAGTTAGAATAAGTTTTCTTGATAAAAAGGGAATTCTCCCAACAAAATCTGGGTTAAATTGGGGGCAAAGGCTAGAAAAGAAAATAAATAAAGTGACAGGAACTATAACATATGTTAAAAGGGAACCTAATCAAGCCTATATTAGCCTAAAGGGTGATTCAAGAAAAGAAGGTTTTTTTCCAGAACAAGCTTTCACATTTTCTTTAATCACTGATGATAACTATACTTTGGATTGTGTAATAGCACAGGACGGCAGAAAAGCCATAGAAACTACTAATGACAACAGTCTAATAGGAAAATATTTCAGACAAAGATTTGGAATTCCCTATGGTGAACCTGTAACTGCTGAAGATTTAGAGCGTTATGGTAGAACAGATTATACTATTGAAAAAATTGATAATGAAACATTCCTATTAGATTTGTCAGTGTAAAAGTTGAATCCATGTCCTTAAAGAATGGCAATGAACCAATGCATATACATGTTAAGAAAGCAAGTGGTTTTTTCTAAATTCTGGTTACTGCCTATTGAACTTGACTATTCAAAAGGGATGAAGACAAATGATATTAGGATTGCTGAAGAAATAATTGTTAGAAATCTCGAAATTATGAAGGAGAAATGGAATAATGTATTTGGATATTAAATATGACACTAAAGCTCAAAAAGCTTGGCTTGATGGCTCAAATTTCTGCTTCCTTCTCGATAACGGATTGGAAATCAGATTCGGCATCGAAAAGAACAAAAAATTATCAAAAGCAACTACCGAAGAACTCCTTGATTTTGAGCTTATCTGCGATGGCACTGGCATACATTGGGAAAAATTAGATGAAGATCTTTCTATTGATGGTATTATGGATGGTCGTTTTGGTTGACCGGATCAGAAGCGAATAAGATTATTGAAAATACAAAACTACAACCCCACCCCAGCCCTCCCCGCGAGCGGGGAGGGAGTAAAGTAGCGATGAAAAATAAATATCTTTAGGAATATAATACTAAATTCATTAAATTAACATTCTATCATTAATGAGGAATAAAAATCAAATAACATTACTCTAATTCATCTGTCATACAAACAAGGCTGAAAGCCATGAAAACCATCATTCCATTCTTATTAATGCTTATCACAATAAGCACTTCCTATTCCCTTGAGCCGTACAAAATCGTAAAAGTCCATGATTCAACAGTATTTAAATCCAGATTATCAGAAGATTTGAAGACATTGGTTGTGCTCGGAGATAATAAAGTCGTCAATTTTTACAATACTGAAGACTGGACACAGACAAAATCAATAAAAGTATATCCTAGGGATAAGAATTACGATATTACAATAAGTGGTGATACAGTTTATTGGTTGCAATATGGCTATACAATTGGATCAATGAATACAACGGATACAAGTAAAATATCATGGAAAACACCTAAGACTTTAGGGGAAGCACCACCAAGAATATCAGAATTTTTTATTTTTGATAATGGTGATTTGATGGTACCATATAGAGTTGATCAATATGCAAACCCTGAATACCATTATATTTATGCTGTGATTAATGACGTACCGGATGTCCCTATGGGAATCATTTATGGTTATAATTACAATCGAAACTTAATAGTCGGTCATGGAGGTTTTAGTGGGATCCATTATAATCAAGGTAACCCTCCAGATTATTCTGGCGGATATAGATTAGCAATTTTAAATACTAATTCAAAAGTAGTTTGGGAAATCGAAGACAGTTTTTCAAATTATATTAATTTAGCAATAAAAAATGATAATACTCTAATAGGCTTTACCAATGAGATGATTTATAGCATAGACGCTAAAGGTAAAGTAACTTCCAAACCAAAATCTCAATTAACTTCTTATTTTCTAGAGGTCGAAAATCTTAATTATATTCTCCCAATGAAAGATGACAGATTTCTGTTATTCTGTTATGATAAAGAGATAAAATTAGTCCAGGCAGAAACCGGTAATGTTATTGATAATTTTATAAACGATAAATTGATAGTTAATGTATCAAATCTTCCTGTTGATTATCAATTCCTTCTGGTTGATAAAGATGGTAATGCAAAGATTTTTAAGGGTGATTCATTATTGAACGGCTTCTCTGCAGATTTTAATGCTGATCAAACGGTTATACCTGTTGATTCTAACGTTACTTTCCATCCATATAATGATTTGAACGCAATCAGCTATAAATGGGACTTTGGAGACGGAGAAACAAGCACCGAAAAAGAGCCTGCACATCTTTATTCAAAACCGGGAAAATACGATGTTTCACTGGAAATAAGCGATGGCACAAGAAGTATCAAAAATACCAAAAATGAATATATTGAAGTCAAAGGAATAAAATTCTTTTCTCAATATAGTATTGATACTGCTTGGACAAAAAAATATGCAGATCATATTGCAGGTATTGACTATACTGATCTGGGTGACTATATAAGGACCAAAAGTGATAATAAAATTGCTACATTAATTCATGGTTCTTCAGGGGAGATTTTCAAGAATAGAATTGTCGAATCTGAATATTTGGGAAATGCAATCTCCTCAGATGGGAATTATATCCTAAAATATACTATAGATTCATTATGTAGAGCTTCGTTTGATGCTTCTAATTGCTTACAAAAATTTCAAATTGGTGTTATTGTAGATTATCATTATGAGAAAACAATTGAATCGGTAATTAGCATACCTTCAAAACCCTTAATTTTAGTTTCAGGGCTATATGAATATGAAATTGATAAATTTAAAAAATATAATAAATTCTATAATTATTTAACTGGTGCAGAAGAACAAATTTCTGATACAAAATTACAAATCATGTTTGATAAAGCACCGGAGTTAATAAATAGGCATACTGGTGATCTATTTTATTCCGATACTCAGGATATAATTTTAATAGATGCCAATACAAAAGCACATTCTTCAATTTTAAAGTTTTCTGATTTCCCAAATACATATTACAATAGAAAGATGTTTCTTAATAACGCAAACAACGATTTAATATTCTTTATTAGAGACAGAGATTATAATGGAACTATCTACAGGTATTTTATTAACGAAAAGCGGTTAGATTCACTTTTTACGATACCAAGGAAAAATTATGATCGAATTGTTAAGATTGAATTTATCGAAAACTCTGATAATGTGATTATTCTTAGTGATAGTGGAAAACTAGATATTCTTGATTATGTTAAGAATGAAATTGTTGATCATGCAGAAATCCCCGCAGAATTTATCGGACTTAGCCTCAATCCGAAAGGTGGTGAATTTGCAACCTTATCTGATGATGGGAAAGTGATTGTCTGGAAGACAAAGAATATACCTTTGGATACACCATTGAAATATGTAAATGAAATATATATTATTTATCCTAATCCCGCAGGTGATTATATAAATATCGAATTCATGCTTGAGAATAACACCTACAAAACTGCAACAATATACTCTCCACTGGGTAATAAGCTCATCGAAACAGAGAATCAAACCACGATTGATATCAGTATGCTCTATTACGGAGTCTATTTCGTAAAAGTCGGGAATAGATACGCGAAATTTGTGAAGATGTAGGAAGTATTGAAAGTCCTCCCCGCTTGCGGGGAGGATTTAGGTGGGGTTTAGGATGTTAATTTAAAAACTATGAATTGTATAAATGTAAGTCAATCGGAATGCCAGATAAAACTAATGAAAATACAACAAAATCGCAACCCCACCCCAGCCCTCCCCGCGAGCGGGGAGGGAGTAAGGCAGAGGAAAAAAGAGTAAACGAATTTCATCATTGGCGAACTCCTTTACCGCTTTGGATCAAGCTTAAATCGTTTGTACGTGAGATGCGTACAGAACAAACAGCAGCTGAGAAGATAATGTGGGAGATGATAAGAAAAGAACAAATCCTCGGGTATAAATTTCGTAGACAACACCCAATAGATAGATTCATAGTTGATTTTTATAATTCTGATTTAAAATTAATTATTGAAATAGATGGTGGTATCCACAACTATTTAATAGAAGAGGATGAAATTAGACAAGGTTTCCTGGAAATTTTAGGATTTAATTTCATTAGATTCTCGAATGAAGATGTATTTGAAAAACCGAAATTAGTAATAGAACTTTTGAAGAAAAAAATAATTGAATTATCCGATACTGAAGATTGAAAATTTAAAAGTGTATTACAAGTCCTCCCTCCCTCCCAGTTTCTATTTTGTAAAAGTCGGGAATCGATATGCGAAATTTGTGAAGAAGTAGTAGATAAAAATGGCTAAAAAATCAATTTCTGTGAAGGGGACTGAAATATCAATCATATCAACTAAAGATAACGATTTTATTTCTTTAACTGATATGCTTAAGAGCTAAAGACGGAGACTTTTTCATTTCTGATTGGTTAAGAAATAGAAATACGATCGAATTTATTGCAATTTGATAATCCCAAATGATTCATTAGAAACTATCAGTAAATGCTGCAATGCAAGACTCAGTCTGTCATTCCAGCGATCACGAAGTAACAGCGAAGCTAATGCAGGAATCTTTTTACGCTAAGAAAGGAATAGATTCGCTACGCAGATCTTCGGTACCTGTATGCACAGGAATGACACAACTGAACAGTGTTTTCCAATGAATAGATAACGTTCTAATGCACAATTCGGTTTTAACGAAAATAGACTCAGCAATAATAGAATTAGTGAAGATGTTATCATGATTGTCATTTTCTATTTTTTTGCGAAAGTAAGCTTTTCTTGCTTTCATCAGGTAAAAAGCTATCACCTGTAACAACTGATTTTCCGGTTTTTGATTCTAATTCAAGACGTGCACTTTTTGAAATTCTGCCACCTATTATACTTGCAGTCTTATTTTCTTCTAACCCGGTTGCTTTTTCAGCCTCAGCTATTTGACGGGTTGAAAGCTCAGCTAAAGCCGTGAAAATCAGCTCTGCTTCGCTCATGTGATCTCTCAGATTCTGAGTCTTCAAGCCTTTAATGCTTTTATGTTCTTTTACTGAAACTCCAGACCATTCTTGATGTATGATATTAGTCAAAATTGCAAACTCTTCACCTTCTTTAATTTCATGATCTTTCCAGTAATCAGTGAGTTTATTGCGGGTTTCCTGGCCGAGCATTCTCTGCTGAATCCACTTGTCACTTCTTCCATGACTTTGCCAGTTTTCTCTGGCACGATTAAGTGAAATTTCAGGGTCAGCAATTTCTTTGATTCTTTCATAACCAACTTTGGCAAGCCATTGTTTAATTGGTTCTGCCTTTGGACTTGGAACAGATTGAACAATCCTTAATATGGTTTCCGGATCGGCGACATCTGTTTCCCTCATTTTACCATCTTCAGCAATCATTTTCAACCGGTGACAATTTGTCACCGATTGACTTCCTTCTTTTTGAAGTCGTTCACTTAACTTATTCCAGTACTTTCTTGCTTTCTGATGATCTCCTTGGTCAGTCAATGCTCCAACAATATCTACCACAGAGAAGTACCAGACTTCCTTTTCTTCATCGTATTTACGACGGATTTTAAATTTCTCGAAAATTGCCAGATCTGTTTTCATTTGCTCTTTTAACACATTTATTTTTAAAAATTCAAGACGATCCCCAACCCCAGCTGTTCCATAAACTGAGTTCTTGGTCCTTCGCCGATCTTTGTTTTTACATCATTAATCTTTTCATAGATAGGAACTTTGATGTCATGATCATACAGTAGCCGCCAAGAAAAAGTAGCCGAAAGAAACGAGTTGACTTTGAAAATCATGATTGCTTCCCAGTCGATATCTATATTTGCTCTGTTTCCTGCATTCTTATCTGTGTAATTCTGGAACAAACCCAGCTTTGAGGATAAGGACACATTCTCCATAACATCCTTCTTTATTACAACTTTAAAATACCAACCGAAATCTGGCTGTAAATGATTTCCGCTTTTTACTCCCCATTTGTCCGCAAGAGAAGTATCGGTTACATAAATGAATTTGCCTGTGAATGGAGAAAAATAAAGAGAGAGATAATCCACAGGTGAATAATCAGCTCCTATTGATAGAATTAGGTATCCGGGCGTCATTATTTTTGAGACTATCACAGAATCATTTGGGTAGTTATAACCTTTAGCAAACTGAGTCCTGAAGTTAACAAGAAAAGCCCAGTTCAATTCCTTCCATTGCTGATATCCGATTTTCGAGTTCAGATCTATTCTGTCGTCAGTTTTCCTTATACTTCCCTGATCATTGGTCATCATACCGAAGTTGAGCAAAAGATAGTTCTCCCAAACCCATCTGTCCTTTTTATAATTAGCATTGACATTGAACAATCCTGAGCCGGTTACTGAATTCTCTCCACCTTTAACCCAGTTATAAAATCCAATCTGAGTCATAGTTACCCCAACAGTGCCATTGATTTTCCAATGCTTCACTGTGTCTATATTCTCAGGTGTCTGAGAGTAAACATCAGAGCAAAGAAAGCTAAATAACAATACCCCAATAAAAGCAAATCTCATCTTCATAAAAGCACTTTCTTATAAAAACAACAAAAAATAATAATAAGATTGAATATAACAAATTATATTAATACTAATTTAATGAAATTTCGTTAAATTTGATATTGATTAAAATTACTATAAATAATTATTATTTATTTTTTTGTAACGGAGTAAATATGTTCAGTAACATTCAGCAATTACTTGGCGACCAGTCGGATCATCTGCTTGGATTTAATTCACCAAAAATCCCAAAAGAAAGTATCACTCTTCCTTCATCAGATTTTGTAGATAAAGTTTTTGCTCATTCCGACCGCAACAACAGAACTCTCGGCAATCTTCAGTGGATGTACAACCACGGCAGACTTGCAGGAACAGGATATGTCTCGATTCTGCCTGTAGATCAGGGAATTGAACATTCAGCCGGAGCAAGTTTTGCTAAGAATCCTCTGTATTTTGATCCTGAAAACATAATTAAGCTCGCAATTGAAGGTGGTTGCAATGCTGTAGCATCAACTTATGGTGTTCTTGGTCTTATGTCTCGCAAGTATGCTCATAAGATACCATTTATTGTTAAGATTAATCATAATGAGCTTCTTACATTTCCCAATCAGGCAGATCAGATTATGTTCGGAACAATCGATGAAGCCTATGATATGGGTGCTGCCGCCGTGGGAGCAACTATATATTTCGGCTCAGATAATTCGACACGTCAGATTGTAGAAGTTGCCGAAGCCTTCAGATATGCACATGAACTAGGTATGGCAACAATTCTCTGGTGCTACCTTCGCAATTCAGCATTCAAATCAGATAAAGATTATCATGTTTCTGCTGACCTTACAGGACAGGCTAATCATTTGGGTGTAACAATTCAGGCAGATATTATTAAACAGAAACTACCCGAAAATAATGGTGGATATACATCACTGAACATGGGTACATCAAGCTATGGCAAGATTGACAACCGCGTTTATACCGAATTAAGCAGTGATCATCCTATTGATCTAACCCGCTATCAGGTAGCAAACTGCTACATGGGGAAAATCGGTTTGATCAACAGTGGCGGCGCATCAGGAAGCAATGACTTTGCAGAAGCCACAGCTACAGCGGTCATCAACAAACGCGCTGGTGGAATGGGATTGATCCTTGGTCGTAAGGCATTCCAACGTCCGATGGATGAAGGAGCCAAACTGATCCAATCCATACAGGATGTTTATCTATGCGATGAAGTTACTATTGCATAAATGTTGGTATTATTAAAAAAATTGGGGTTTGATTAATAGTCAAACCCCAATTATATTTTTGAACAGTGTCTAAATTTAAATATATTCTTTGTCCGTTTCTTGTGGAACTGATTCACCCCATTCATTTATAATCTTAGAGGCTAAGGCTCCTTTGGTCTTCATCACCCAGTCCAGTTTCTCTTTCAATTCCAGGTTGATTTCAGCTGGTTTGACTTCCTTCCTGGGAGGCGGAACTATTGCTGTCCTTGAATTATATGTACTTTTCATGATCAATCCGAATTAATTTTTTTGTGATATTATCGGTTAATCAGATCAATTTTTCATTTTTTGCATAAATTAGCTAATTAGTTTTACTTCAATCCATAAATAGGAACGGTCGCCAATTTATATCCATGGTACCCATAAAAAGTTTAAGTAACATTAAATGACTTGGTTTACCTGGAATTACCAAAAGAGGCATTCTCGCTTCTTCAGGTGTCTGATTCCCCTTTCGATTATTGCATTTTAAGCAGGCTGCTACTAAATTTTCCCAGCTTTCGGTTCCTCCCCGAGACTTTGGAATTACATGATCTATTGTGAGTGAATGTGCCTTTGCGCCACAGTACTGACATTTGTTGTTGTCACGTCTGATGATATTCTTACGGGATAGTTCTACTCTCCTGAATGGCACTTTATAATATTTTGGTATTCGGATAACACTTGGATGGGGAAACACTTGGCGCGGCGATCGGATCACCTTTCCGTCAAGTTTGGCGACTAACTCTGCCTTTGTTAGAATTAACAGAAGCATTGCTTTTTTGGCGGAGCAAATACTTACCGGTTCATAGCCCTGATTTAATATTAGTACACGCCCATCGAGAACTCCGGCATTTTCATGTTCATGTATGGCTTTGTCCTCGACTCTTAGAAACTTATCTGTGAAACTGAACTCGTAACCCTCCTTCCGGAAATTTGGTTTTTTAATGCAGAGACAGATAACAATTATTGATACATCCAAATTTACGAATTAATTGTTAATCAATTATTAATTAACACGTTTAACAAAGAAAAATATTAAATTCGCTCGTTGTAACTTAAATAGAATTCATATTATGTGTAACTTTTCCTAATATGTATTGTTATTTACATCAGAAACAATACATTATTAATAGAAAGCACATTATGAAATACTTATTTATTCTATCATTATTTATTCTCACTCTCAGCTCCTGCAGCGATGTTAATGACAGTAATAAGGATAAGATTCAACTAACAACTAAATTCGAAATAGTTTTGGGAACATATAATGATTCAACTTGGACATTTACAGCAGTAGGAGATACCTTAGAGCGAGGAAAAATGTTTCAGGAAAGACTAATTTATGGACCTGGCTTCAAGAAAAGTGACAAGATTCAATTTGATATTACCAAAAATAATGATATAGTGATGGAGCAGACAATTTATATATTGGATACTTATGCCGGAAAAACAGATCCAGAAATTGGTAGTACCGTAGCATTATCTTATCCCGCAAGAAGTCCAGGTTTCAGTTGGTATATGAGCACTGTAAAGGTAATTAGAAATGACTCAACTATCTGGTCTGGCAAAGATTCGGTTTACGTTAAATAAACACAATAGAATGACAGTACAAAATATTTGGATTTTGCTACTCAGTCCAACGTCAAGCTTAACTCTTGACCGTTATTGTAGCTTCAAAGGAGATTACTTATACCCCACGATGTACCAGTCGTCTTTAATTTTCTTGGTGTCGAAGTGCATTTTGCGGGTATAGTCTATTTGCATAAAGACACTGCACAGATTTTCATCGAGAGTGTCAGTTTTGTAAGAAGTGATGCTCTTTTTGCCTATAATGCGGCTGAGACGGTATAAATCATCATTTAATTCCAATTTCTCAATTGCAAGATATGTATCTCCGGATGGTCTGAGAAACAGATGAGAAGCATCATTTATGTTGTTGCTGTCGAGTTTTGCTTTAAAGAGGAAAACAGTACCGATGGGTGACTTTTGGCTAACTTCTATCGAAGGGGCACGTTTAGTGCCTATCTCAATCAGCTCACAGCCGGTCAAGTAGAGAATGCAGATGCAAAAAATAGAGTACTTTTTCATTTAATTTCAAAAAAGGTTGCAGTTTTGGATATTATAGAATTTAGAACATCCCCCGCGGATATAAACGGATGATTAATGCCAAACGTGTGTCCGGTTCGTTCAATTATTTCAATTTTTTTATTTTTATGCTGAATTGCGTTGTAAAGCATTTCACTTTCTTTAGCTAGAACTGTCATATCCTGCTTGCCATGCAGGAATATCGCTGGCACAGTAAGCATCGATGCGGCTTCTATTAAATCAAAATTGTTATTCTTTTCGATATCATCAATGTAGCTTTTCTGAATATATAATTCGCGTCCGCTCTGAGTATCGGTGAAAGTAAGCTTTCCATCATTTATCCATAGTTCCTTTTGTCGTGCAGAAACTCTAATAAATCTCGCAATTGGTGCCCAAAGTGCCAATCCATTTATCCCTTCAATTCTCGACGCAACAAGGATTGCTATAGCTCCGCCTCTGGAATGACCAATAATATAAATACGTCCATCCCATTGTGATGAGAGATCAATGCCTTCGATACTGTTGCTATGAATTGAAGTTATGACATTAATCACATCATCAATTTGTTGTGTCACAGTTCCGTTTGAGAATTCTTCTACTTTATCAATGAAATCAGATCCGGGGGTAACACCGCAATGGCTGAAGCTGATATTGACTGAAATATATCCCGATGATGCCATTTGCTCGGAAACATAAGGAAAAAAACCCCAATCCTTCCATGACTTAAAACCATGAAGTATTAAAACGATGGGATATCTACCAATCTCTGAAGGTTGGCGGATATCCCCGTAGATTATAGTATTGTCTGTATTTATAAGCTGAAAACTATGATGCTCGTATGCTGACATTTTTTAAGACTCAATTTCCTTTTTTGGCTAACTCTACTTCTTTTACTTCTTCTTTGTCGTCTCTTATGAACGATACTTTTACCTTATCGCCGGGGCTATGCTCTTTTAGCGCACGGGAAAAGTCCCCTAGATTCTTTATCGTATTGTCTCCGATTTTTGTTATAATGTCGCCGGCTTTCAAACCTGCTTTCTCAGCAGGACTGCCAGGAGAACATCCATTAATTACAAATCCTTTGGGATTCTCTGCAAAATCGGGGATAGCCCCAAACCAAACTTTTGGCTTGTCTGCACGTTTTTCTGGTTGATCTGCTGGCGGTGTAATTACTCCTGCAAATTCGGGTTTCACCTTATACGAATCAACTGCTCTGACTGCACCCTCAGTAAATTCACATACTTTTACCATTCCCTCAAAATTGATCTTGTCCCAATCGTCGCTTGGAGAATGATAGTCAAGATGGACTCCTGTAAACATAAATAACACAGGAATCTTTTGATTGTAGAATGAAGCATGATCGCTTGGACCATAGCCTTCGGCATTCTTAATAACTGTAACAGTATCTGCGATACCAAGTGAATCGATTAGTTTATCCAGCAAAGCCGCTGAATTTACACCGAAAACAGTGATTTTGTTGTCTTTTAGTCTGCCAACCATATCGAGATTGACCATCAGAGCTATCTTTTCGCTTGGTACAACAGGATTCTTTACGAAATATGAGGAGCCAAGAACTCCCATTTCCTCACAGTTGAAAGCAACAAATACAACATTTCGCTTTAATGGATTAAGCTTAATTTTACGGGCTAATTCAATCATTGCTGATGAACCGGATGCGTTGTCGTCAGCACCATTGTGTATCTGCGGAGATTTTCCTTTATAATTTGAGTTGAATTCACCCCAGCCAATATGGTCATAGTGAGCACCAATAACGATGTACTCATCAGAAAGGGTTGGATCATTACCTTTAACTTCACCAAAGATATTGTTAACCGATGCCTGCTCGAAAGAAAGATCAACAGTCATAGTCAGTTTGGTCGATGGAAGAACAAAACTTCTGGGCTTCCCGGATTTCAACATTTCCATTTCAATTGGATACAAATTCTTATCCTTCGGGAAGAATTTTGCTAACTCTGTTCTATTCGCCTGGATAGCTACCATCCCTGAGTTAGCTGAAAATCTCTCAATCTTGAGGCGGTAGAATACATTAGCTGAATCACTCAATCTTTTTATGAAAATCACACCAACAGCTCCATGATCTCTGGCGTTTGATGCTTTATACTTTAAATTGGCATAATTTTCGAATTTTGCTTGGTGTGGCTTTCCATCAAGTGAGTCAGATAATATGATTACAATTTTACCTTTTACATCAATGCCATCGTAATCATCGTAACTCAATTCTTTTGCACTGATGCCATAGCCAACAAATGCTACTTCACCGCTTACAGTGGCATTCTCTGAGATAGACACAGGGTAATAATCTGTTCCGGGATTCCACTTCCTGTCTGCCTTAGTCCACATTTCGGGTGGTAAACCTGCTTTTTCAACTATTTTAGTGAATGTAACGCTTGTCTTTTCAGTAACTTTAATTTTGTTGTTAATCTTAAATTCCTGAGTGTTGACGCCATTTATGGGCAATAAACCAATCATTCGGAATTGATTAAGGATGTATTCAGCAGCCTTCTGATTGCCGGGTGTTCCCGGTAAACGTCCTTCCAGCTCATCGGAGGAAAGGAATACTACATTTGCCTTGATCGCTTCTGCCCGATCCGAAAGCTTCTTTTCGGAGATTGATGGAATATAGGCAATTGCGATAAATAGAATAATAAGTGCTGCGTTGGCTAATTTGGATTTCATTTATTTACCTGCATATTCGTGATTATCGTTTGAATTTTGATGATTGATCCAACTACAAACTTATTTCATAACTAATTCAATATCAAATAAATATTAATGGAAATTGAAGAATTAATTTGGAATAACTTCAAATACTCTATTTGAAATAACAGATACCAACTCTATTAATAACTTACAATATCAAGGGCACGGCACGCCGTGCCCCTACAATTCTCTATTTTACGATTATCAGATTCTTTGATATTGATCTTCCTGAACATTCTATACTGACGGTGAAAATACCTGATCCCAGAGTCGATGTGTTGAGCCTGTAATCCATTGTTTCCTGCTGCATATCACCTGCATCGATGGACTGTACTAGAACTCCGGTTATGCTGTAAATCCTTATCTTGACAGCTCCGGGGATTGTGGTTGTTATTTTCAATCCTGCAAAATCGTCCGATGGATTTGGTGAAATGCTTAATGATATGCCATTATTGAACGTTTCATCTTCTACAGAGCTGTAATTTTCGATTGTGAATGACCATGTCTCTGACCAAGGTCCTGCATAGCCGTTCTTAATGGCTCTTAAGTGCCAGTAATACAATCCATTAGGCTGAAAATTATTAAATATCTTTGTAGTATTTGAAGATAAATTTGCTAAATCAATGAACAATGTATCGAAAGTCTGGCTCTGTGATATCTGGATTTGATATCTTGTTACTCCGACGATGCTCTGCCATACGATCGATGGTTTATTCTTAACATTTGTCTCACCATTTGCTGGTTTTGTCAATACTGGAGCAGGGGGCAGAGCCATAGTTGTGAAAGCCCAAACTTCCGACCATGGACTGACGGCACTGCCATTGGCAGCTCTGACTCGCCAGTAGTGTTTTGTATTAGCCAAGAGTGTGTCTGGTACTAACTTACTTAATATACTCAGATCGGTATAAGCCAAAACTCCACTAGTAAATCCAGCGTCTTTTGACAGGTTCACTTCATAAGTAGTCTTGGGCGTATAGAATGCATCATAAGTTGCAGCTTTCCATACGAGTGTTGGATTTAAAAGTATTCCGGTCGAATCCTTTGTCGGCGAAGTTAGTCCGGGCGCAAGCGGCACGAGATTTCCTACCGTGAAATTCCAGAGTCCTGATGAGGCACTTGCACTTGATACACTCTTTGCTTTTACTTGCCAGAAGTATGTTTGGTTATTAGTTAAAGTGGTTAGTGTCAGAGTAGTGTCCGTAACCGGAGTCGTGGAAACCAGTTGAGTCATTGCTGCATCGCTATAAACAGTAACATCATACGAAGTAGCACCCGAAACTTTGTACCAGATCATCTTAACTGCTGCTGCCTGTAAGCCTGTTGTATAATTCTGTGGACTGATCTGCTGTGGAGTTGGGATACCATTATCTGTCAGATTTCCCATATATGGCAGTAAATATCTCTTTGCTAAAACTACATTGTAGAATGTTTTGGATACTCCATTTGAATAAACAACGAGCAAACTATCCAGTGCTGTCTTGGTCGGTGAACCGATTCCGAAATGCAACTCTGATGAATTCTGGTTGCATCGTGTTCCGCTAACACTGTTAAGCTCACGATAGTACTTCTTTCCATCCATGTAAGCAGTAACTTTTGTGCCGTAAGCATCCATGTTTACTTTGTCTGCTGGACTTCCTTTAAGTCTCAAAGTCATCCATGTACCATTCTTCGGCATATCATTCCGGAAGAGACGAACTCCCTGAAAACTGCTAACGACAATAAGATCGAGATCACCGTCGTGATCGAAGTCAATTCTTGCGGCTGACCATGGACCGTGAATAGCGCATCCATACTGCCATGTCATATCTTTCAGTTTGTAATCAGGAGCACCCTGATTCATGTAAAACAGACCGGGTCTCATGGGTTTACCGGGTCCAATCGGATCGTAAGATATCTGTCCGTGCCAGAGATCCTGGTATCCATCGAGATCGAAATCACCCCAAAGCATACCGGCATTCATCTCGAAGAATTTCAACCCCATTTCTTTACGTTTATCGGTGAACTTGTAGTTAGGCGGTCCTTCATTCTTGAAGATAAGCGAAGGATTGGAGTACATTCCGCGCCAGTCCGGATGACCAAGATTGCCGACAGCCAGATCAATCAACCCATCATTATTAAAATCAGCCCATTCAGATCCCATTCCATGACCAAAGTATCCTGCCTCTGCTGTAGGATTGCCCTGTACGTTTGTCTGAGCTGCAACTTCAGTGAAAGTTGCATCGCCGTCATTTTTGAACAGATTATCTTTTGCCAATCTATAGTTTGCAACGAATATGTCCTGTTTGTTGTCCTGATTATAATCAACAGCTGATGCGCCGTAGCAATCGAAGTATGGTGATGCTTCACCAGTTGCAATTCCTGAAGCTGTTCTTGTATTTGTAAATTTACCGTCCAATCCCTGCTGCCAGAGCTGATCGGGGAAATAAGCTTCAGAATATTGACCTTGTGAATTACTGAACCCTACACGATTATTGGCAAGAAACAGATCCAGACGTCCATCACCGTTATAATCAGTCCAAACCGGTGTGATACAAGAATAAGGGTTGAAAATCGAATCCTGTACATATTTGTTTGCTAAATTGAAATCAACACCTGGACTTGGATATGGAAGTTTGAATATATCTTTGCTCGTTACCGCCGTAAATATGAGATTACCCTCATTGCGGTAGAGCTGATCGCGGTTTACAACCATGTAAGTGTTTTGGTTGTAACCACCGTTGCGTAAAACGTAGCAATCGACATTACCGTCATTGTCGAAATCTCCCCACGATGTAGCTCCTGCACCAATCTTCTGGAAATCTGTATTTAATTTAAAATTTCCATCCTTTGTGCTGACAAAAAGACCAGAGCCAATAACAATATCGTCCCATCCATCATTATTTACATCCTGAACGGATACTTCTGAGGCATTTATTGTATTACCTTTTCCATCCGTCAGTCCGGCTGACTTCGTTACATCAACCAGTACAGGTGGTGGTGCCGGCATAGAGCCATCTCCATCGGGATAATCATATTCAACGAGGATTCTGACCATGAAGTCACCATTTGGAGCATAGTAGGTGCCGGGACCACCAAGACTATTTGTCTCAAATGGATTCATCCACCATGATGACATATCCGGACCGACCAAACCATTATTATCCATTGCGAACCATGGACCATTTGTCTGAATTCTATGCTGAATCACGAATCTATCAAGTCCATCCAGATGGAGTCCGCTAATTGGAAATGTCATCCAGCCCGGTTTACCTTTGTAATCAAAAATAATCGGAGGGATTTTCATGTTATAATTGTGTACCCAGAAAGATGGTGAAACTGAACCTTCAGCAGGATCACCAACAATGTACAGAGTATCTTTGGCAGAACTTGTGCCTGTGAAATAAATCTGCACTTCTTTTACCGTGCATGGACCCGGCGGCAGGAGAAACTTAGTTTCTTCGAGCATCCATGTTATTTGATAACCTGCTGTGAGAGCAGTACCATTGTCAGTTTGAAAGACAATATCCTTAGCAACTGCATTTTGAATGAAGGATACGAACAGAATAAAAAGTAGAAACCATTTCATCGCATTATTCCTATATTTTTGTTGATTATGGCAATATCAAATTACACAACTAAATTATCGTTAAATTAATGAATTAGCCGATAAAAACAAATATCATTTTTTATTATTTATTTTCATCTCTTTTGTAACTTTTACCTGCTTTTTACTATATTACAGTATTACATAGAGCAGATAATTTAAATCATATATATAGAGGCTCCTATGAAAAAGACATTTTTTTTTTTTTTGATCTTTTTGTTTTTGGGAGAACTTAACGCTCAGGATCCTGATATATCCAAGATCCCAAAATTCATCTGTGCCTCCAATTTCGGCAATGAGTTCTGGGTTACTATACCACCATGTTTTGAGGATGAAAGTGGATATCCTTTGTTTATTAAAATTTTTGTTACATCACAGGTAAATACTACTGTGAGCATTGAAGTTCCAAGAAAAGGTTTCAAAGAGATTCAACAATCGAAACCCAATGATGTTATTGAATTTAATATCTATCCCGGAATTGGGCAACCTTACGAAAGATCAGGATCACAACCTTATACTCCTGAGCAGGTCTTCGTGGGTGCCGGAATACATGTATTTGCTGACCAACCTGTTGCATGCTATGTTGTTGTCCGATATAAATACACGTCCGATGGTTTTCTGGCGATTCCTGTTTCATCACTCGGGCAGGAATATATAGTAGCAGGATATAAAGAAGAAGGAATGTACGCATACGCTGGCTTAAAATTACCTAGTATTACCGGTATTGTAGCTGCTTTCGACGAGACAATGTTCCGCTTCACTCTAGGTGGCAATCCTAAAACAAAAACTGCAGGTGGTATGGTGCCGGGTGAATCAATAGTTCGAACATTGCAAAAGGGCGATGTCTGGATGGTTTCAACATCTGGTGCTGATCAGGACCTATCAGGCTCCAAAATACTCTCTAACAAACCTGTATCTGTTATTTCGGGAAATTTCTGTGCCAATATACCAACCGGAAACAGGTGGTGCGACTATACTGTTGAGATGGAACTTCCGACCTATACATGGGGCAAGAACTATATTGTTCCCAAAATCCCAAACAGGAAGTACTCATCAATTATCAGAGTTTTCGCGAAGGAACGAGGCACAAATGTTTTCAGAAATGGAACACAGATTGCAACTCTGGATTCTTCGGGAGGCATCGAGGGCGAAGCTTTCATCGAGCTGAGAATGAATCCTATGGATCAACCTCCAGCTTCTATTTCAATTTCTGCGGATAAACCCATTGGTGTAACTTTATATAACACCGGTACAGAAGAAGATAGTTTAAAAATGTTTGACTCTCTATCCTGCGATCCATTTGTTATGGCAATTTCTCCTGTTGAACAATTCCAGAATGAGATTCTCTTTTGTACTCCGGGCTTTGAGGGTGGATGGGCATATTCATATAATTATCTGAACTTTGTTTATGAGTCCGATTCAGCAGGAACTTTATCAGAACAATTCGAATTCGGTACTTCGATAAATGGCATTATCACTTGGGAAAAGTTAAAACAGAAATTCTCAGATACCTGTGAGCTAATCAAATCTCCCGTTGATGGTAAATTCTATGGAGTAAAGACTCTGACATTACCGAAAGACGGTCTATATATGATTCGGTCGGATTCTCTGCTTTTCTCTGCATATTCATTTGGATATTCTAGTTATGACTCCTATGGCTATCCAACTGCAGCTAGGCTGAGAGACATGACCAAAGCGGATACAGAAAAGCCTAAACCCAACTATAATGTTATTTGGTTTGAACAGTTAGGAGATTTAAGTGGTTCGACAACTACCGATATGCCTGATGATACCAAAATAAGATCCAATCTTGGTTTAGTATTCATGCACAAGGATTTGTCTTACAATTGTATGTTCGATTATGCTGATTTTATCCCTGGGCAGGCACGTACAGTCACTTGGGCACTTGAAGTCAAAGATATTACATTACCGGCTGTCGGTGTAATTTCTTTCTACGATAGATGCGGCAATGATACGACTATAGTACTGAAATATGATCCTCAGTATTATGTAAATGCGATCCAATTGCTTGATCCACCGGACAGTTCAGTCAATATTCTTGCGACACAAGAATTCTCCTGGGAGAAATCATTTACCGGATTTCACCGATTACAGATTTCGGAGGTCAACACATTCGACAGCAAGACACAATCTTATGATCTGACAGATACATTCAAAACTGTGACAGGACTTAAGCCATATTTCACCTACTACTGGAGAGTGCTGAATATCCACAATGATACTGCCATAGGTGGCTCTGCTATCTGGAAATTCACTACCGGATATATCAACAGTGTAGCAGATAATTCTCCGGAAAATGGCTTTAATATTAGTCCTAATCCTGTAATTGATTTTCTAGAAATTTCCGTAGGGGCGAACGGCTGTTCGCCCTTACAGAGCGATGTGAGGATATATGATGTATTCGGACAAATCGTGTCCACCGTAAACCCCACCCCAACCCTCCCCGCGAGCAGGGAGGGAGTAAGAATAGATGTTTCGGGTTTGGCTCCGGGAATGTATTTTGTGAGGATTGGGGATAGAGTTGGGAAGTTTGTGAAGATATAGAGTTGAGTAGATGTCCAACATCTTTAAGGTGTTGGACATCTGAGTGAAGAGATCACCAAAATCACAGTTCAGACAATGAAATACAGGAATTCCTGCAAGCACGGGAGTGGCAAGTTCCAAAAAGAAGTCCAACACTTTGAAAGTGCTGGACTTCTTATACATTTAGTTTCATTCCTATTTTGCGGCTATTTTTGCCCAGGTATCTCTGAGCGTTACTGTGCGGTTGAAGACCGGCTCGTTTGGCTTGGAGTGCTTCGAGTCTACACAGAAGTAACCTAGACGCTCGAACTGGTATTTCTCACCTGGCTTGGCACTCAGCAATGAAGGCTCTACCTTGGCGCGGATAATACTTAACGAATCGGGATTAATATTATCCAGATAAGTCTTGCCTTCATCTACTTCATTGGGATTTTCTTTCATAAACAAGTTGTCGTATAGTCTTACTTCGAGCTCTTTCGCATGTTTTACCGATAGCCAGTGAATCGTCCCCTGTATTCTGCGTCCGTCAGGTGTATTGCCGCCCTTTGTAAGTGGATCGTATTCGCAGAGCAGTTCTATGACTTCCCCGGTAATCGGATCTTTTACCACATCGACGCATTTAATCACATAAGCCCAGCGAAGACGTACCTCACGTCCGATTGACAGGCGATAGAATTTCTTCGGCGGATCTTCCATGAAATCTGTTCGTTCAATATAGATTTCCTTTGCGAATGGTACAAGACGTGTGCCATCATCAGGATTTTCGGGATTGTTCACGAATTCCATCATTTCTTCCTGACCGTCAGGATAGTTAATGATTGTAACTTTCAATGGATTGAGTACAGCCATTACTCTGTGGGCAGTTTTGTTCAGATTCTCGCGTACACAGAATTCGAGCAAAGCCAGATCAACCATGCTTTCTGCTTTGGAAACTCCTACACGTTCAGCAAAGTTACGTATAGCTTCTGCTGTATATCCACGGCGGCGAAGTCCGGAGATCGTAGGCATGCGAGGATCATCCCAACTTTCGACATGTTCCTCTTGCACAAGCTGAAGCAGTCTGCGTTTACTCAGTACAGTATATGTTATATTAAGTCTGGCAAATTCAATTTGCTGAGGGTGGAAGATTTCGAGTGTATCACAAAACCAGTCATAGAGAGGTCTGTGGTCTTCGAACTCCAAAGTGCAGATAGAATGAGTAATTTTTTCAATTGAATCTGACTGTCCATGAGCAAAGTCGTACATCGGGTAGATACACCATTCATTGCCTGTTCGGTGATGCTCAGCATGAAGAATTCGATAGAGCACCGGATCGCGCATATTCAGGTTCGGCGAAGCCATATCAATCTTCGCTCTCAATGTCCGGGATCCATCCGGGAATTCTCCCTTTTTCATTCTTGCGAACAAATCGAGATTTTCTTCGACCGATCGATAGCGGTATGGGCTTTCCATTCCCGGTTCTTTAAGAGTTCCGCGATGCTGACGGATCTCATCGGCAGTAAGATCACAGACATATGCCTTTTCCATTTTGATAAGCTTTATAGCCCATTCGTAAATCTGACCAAAGTAGTCGGATGCGAAGAATTCACGATCTTCCCAGTCGAAACCGAGCCAGCTGACGTCTTCCTTTATGGATTCGACATATTCCGTTTCTTCCTTGCATGGATTTGTATCGTCGAAGCGAAGATTAGTAACACCATTGTATTCCTTGGCGAGACCAAAATTCAAGCAGATGGATTTTGCATGACCTATGTGAAGATAGCCGTTCGGCTCAGGTGGGAAACGTGTGTTCACCCTACCGTTATGCTTATTTGTACGCATATCTTCGTTGATAATGTCCTTAATAAAATTCGAAGGTGCCTTCGGTTTCTCGTCCTCTGCAGTGGCTTTGTTTACTTCGTCGCTCATAATTTTTTAACCTTAAAAGAAATATGTCTTATTTTATGTTTGAAATAATGTTTTATTTTGTTTGCTAAAACGCAGTAACTTAAAAAAAATTTAACAATTATACTAAATTTTGGTGGTGGTGGGGGAAATAAATATCTTAACCGTAAATTCAACCCTTTCAGGGCTGATATGATTCCAGTAGGTTATTCCGTGGGCTGACGCCCACGGTTATTTATATTAAGCTCCTTCAGAGCTTTAAAGAGTTTTAATATATATTGCTTTGTATTCTGCAACGAAGTTGCTAAATTTGAATAACCGTGAGTGGAACTCACGGCAACATAACTAAACATTAATTTACAGCCCCGAAGGGGTTGAATTATTCGATTTGTAACGTATAGACAATGAAAGTAGTAGTTGAATAATGTATTAGAGATATGTCTTGAATTCATCTAATGATAAACCAGTGCCCTTAATAATCTGCATTATAGTTCCTTTTTTGAGATCTCTATTATGGTGTGGAACCACAACCTGATATTCATCCATTACGAAAATCCTGTGACTTCCTGTTTGCCGGTAGAATATAAAGCCTATTCTCAATAATATTTTCTCAATCTCTTTGGACGTAAGAATTAGGATATTACTACTCATACCATAATTCCAATTTCAGAAATATGTGTATCATCAGCAACAATCTGAATATTTCTCTCTTTTTGAGTATTTACGTATAGTTGGATTGCATCCTGAATGTTATTATAAGCTTCTTCGTAGCTTTCACCCTCGGATACACATCCGGGTAATTTTGGTGCATAGACAGTAAATCCGCCTTCTTCCTGCGGTTCGAATATTATTTTATAAAATATTGTATCCATTTTTATTCCTAATAGTTATATTTATAATGATTGTGACGAATGAATCTTCGATCAATGATATTACTTCCTCTTAATTTATTTCTTTTTTTGTTTTTTAGTTGCTAAATTTGAATAACACCTTTTAGGTGATAAGAACTTAATCTAAAATACAAATGAAATGAAACAAAACAACAACCGATCCTTAATCTTTCTGCTGATATTCGCAGTGCTGACTGTCGTGCTGTTCAATATGCCATTTGGTAGGTACATTCTTTATCCTTTCATAATACTCGGTACTTGGTTCCACGAGATGAGTCATGGTTTAATGGCAATAGCCATGGGCGGTAATTTCCACAAATTGGAACTTTTTGCTGATGGCTCAGGCTTCGCTGTTCACAGTGGTGGACTCTTGCTCGGTCCTATTGGTAACGCTATGGTTGCGGCTGCCGGTCCGCTGGGTCCGACTATTGCAGGATCGCTTTTACTTATTGCTTCCAAGCATATAAAAGTATCTAAATTTTCCCTATATTTTCTGGGATTTTTCCAGATTATTTCTTCTCTGATATGGATCAGATCTTTGTTTGGGGTGATTATCATTTCATTGTTTGGGATTCTCACACTTTTCGTTGCCTATAAAGGATCTGAGCGTATGCAGAAATTAACAATTCAATTCCTCGCTATTCAGGCTTTTACAAGTCTTTATCTTAGTATTGACTATCTCTTCTCTCGTGGGGGAGTTGTTGCTGGCAGTTCATTCAGTTCGGATACGGGAGTAATGGCTCAGAATCTTCTACTTCCGCATTGGTTCTGGGCAGTTGCTATTCTTCTATTATCTCTGCTGATGATTTACGCATCGTTGAAGTCTGTTCTGAAGAAGGATTATGTAAAGTAGATAGATTCAATAAAATAGATAAAGTATCTTCCTATCAACCATAGGGTTAACCCTATGGTTGATAACTTCTTAGGATTAGACAGAGTTATAGGCATCGACGTCAATTTTTAGTCTGATTGCTGAAGTGCTGTGTTTTGCTGAGTATTCGGCTCTTGCATCTGCCAAAGCTTTTCGGAAGATTTTGCCCGATGGATCTTTTGACTTAATACTCTTGATGATTATTACTTCACGCCAGAGATTGCGAAGTCTCGGTATCAGAGGCTGCGAAGGACCGATTATAACAAATGAAGAATGAGTTTTGATCATCCGGCTGAATGTTTTTGCGTGATAGTTCACCTTCTTCATATCCTTTCCCGAAATCTCGATGCAGATGAATCTTACAAATGGGGGATAGAGAGATTCCCTGCGTGTGTCCAGCTCAGCCTTGTAGAACGGATGATACGACCCTACCATCACAGCTTCTAGTGCAACACTTCTCGGATGTGATGTCTGAATATATACTTCTCCCGGCTTAGATGCTGTTCTTCCTGCTCTGCCTGATACCTGAGTTAATAATTGGTAAGTCCTTTCGGTTGCCCGGAAATCAGGGAGAAACAGCTGTACATCCGCATTGACTACACCGACGAGAGTAACCCGCTCGAAGTCCAGTCCTTTGGCAACCATCTGAGTACCGACAAGAATATCGATAGATCCTTCTGCGAAAGCTGATAATATTCTTCTTAAAGAACCGCGTTTGGAAGTTGTATCCAGATCCACCCGCTGAACAACCGGACTGTAACTCTCCGAACGAAGGATGTCCATCAACTCGTCTTCCACACGTTGTGTTCCTGAGCCCACTTCTTTCAGTTCCGGATGACCGCATGCTGGGCATGCTTTGTGGATATTGATTGTATATCCGCAGTAGTGGCACCGTAGCTGGTTCTTCGACTTGTGCTGTGTCATCGAGACATCGCAGTTCTTGCACATAGGCACGTAAGCACAGTCAGGACATTCCATATACGAAGCGAATCCGCGCCGGTTGTGGAAGATAATCGTTCCCTCTTTACGCTCCAGACGTTCGATTATAGCATTAATCATTTGCTTTGAGAAATTACCGCTCATCTGTCCTGACTTTTGGGATGTAGTTTTATCTACCAGAACGATCTGGGGCAATTCAGCTCCGTCTGCTCTTGAACGAATTTCAAGTAATCTGTATCTTCCGGTTTCGGCATTATATCTCGATTCGATCGATGGTGTTGCCGATCCCAGAATTACTAAGGCATTTTCAGTTTTTCCACGTACTATTGCCACATCTCGGGCATTATATCGGGGTGATGGTTCGTCCTGTTTATAAGATCCTTCGTGCTCTTCGTCAACTATGATTAATCCCAGATTATTCAAAGGAGAAAAAATTGCCGATCGTGCACCAATAACGATTTGCGTTTCGTCGCTGTGGATGCGTCTCCAGGCGTCATATCTTTCACCATCGGACATTCGGCTGTGCAGAGCTGTTACACTATCCCCAAAAACAATCCTGAACCTGTCTATCATCTGAGGAGTAAGCGAAATCTCCGGTACTAACATCAGCACAGTTTTGCCGGAGTTGATAATGTGTCTGATAATGTGCATATAGACAAGTGTCTTTCCGCTACCAGTAACGCCATGAATGAGAAACGGCTTTGAATCACCATTTTCGAAACTGGAGAGTATCTGCTCGACGCAGTGGCTCTGTTCGTTTGTAAGTTCGAGAATTGATTCATCGCGAACGGCTAAGGTTGTCTCCCCTGGCAGATTACGGTCAACGCGCTCATCATTTACTTCAAGATAGCCCTTCTTCGTGAGAGTAGAAACCATAGAAACCGATAGATTCAGTTCCTTCAAAGTCTCGGTAACGAGAGAAGTCCTATTGTTCATTTGATTGAGGTAGACATAAGAAATAAGCGTAGAATGTCTTTGGTTCTTCTTGTCGAGCTCATCCAACATGATTTTCATAGCAGTTTCGGATTCGTAAATAGAATCGGGGATGCGAAGAGCTTTCTGTGTCTTATGCTCCGATTGCTTAGTCAGTCCTGAGGTTATCGTAATCATGTTCATCTGAACCAGTGCATCCAGCTGATCGGACACGGACTGCGCCTTGAGTTCGTTCTGCAGGAAATCTACTGTTATATTATCTTTATGCCCGAGAATGAGCTTCAGAAGAGCCGCACGTTTGGGAGCAGATTTCTGCATCGATGTCAGTTCTTCTTCGGTGATTTCTCTGTTTAGATTGATTCGTAGAACAGTTTTTGGTGCCATGCCAGCAGGCAGAGCTGCTTTCAGAGCCTCGCCATGCGAGCAGATATAATAGTCAGCAATCCAGCGTGTTATTCCGAGCATATCCTTTGTGAAAAGCGGCTCATCATCGAGCAGTTCGCTTACAGGACGGATCTTTTCGTCAGGTCCAACCTCGGCTTGTATATCTATGATAATGCCAGTCAGCTGCCGCTTACCGAAAGGAACGAGCGCACGTCTGCCTATTACCTCACTCTGGCAAGAATCATCAGGCAAAGAATAGGTAAAGTATTTATCAATCGGCAATGGAAGTGCAATACGGACGAACATAATGAAACATCAAATTTTAATATTATCAATCAATCAAATTTACTGAATATTTAGAGACGGGACAGCCAAACTTTTCAACATGATTTGCTTCAAATAATATTTATTAGAAAATCCCCATTATGATTCTAATTAACACAAAATAAATACTAAAAAAATTAGTCATTTAAATTAAACATTAAGAGTAATTTATGAATTCATTATCATTAAAGCAAATAGAGCTATCAAACCTAATTCCTCAATTTAATATACAGGAATTAGAAAAACTAATTTCTTTTGCGAAAGAGAACAACAGTGATTATCATAAGAATGCAAAGAAGAGTTTAGCCGGAATCTGGTCTGATGTTAAGTTCGATGGAATTGACCTCGAAAACGAAATCAGATTGTTGAGACTGCCGGTTATCAGATCATTGACTTAAATCTCGAGATTATCAAGACTGCTTCACAAATTCAATTCTATGAACTGCACGACAGAATTATAATCTCAACTGCTTTGTGGTTGGGAATACCAATAATAACAAGTGATTCATTATTTAGTGAAATTAAGGATCTTGAAGTAATTTGGGATTAGTTAGAAATTTATATCCGAAAAAACATCGATTTTTCTCAAAAAACCACATTTTCTCCAATAACTGAAACTTAGCAACCATAGCAACGCTACAGACTATTTTCAAAATCCGTGAGACGTTTTGCGATTTGATGTGTTATTATAGAATAGAGTGTGCCAATTTTAGAAAAAGTTATTTGGGAGCGTTATGAAAAAATTTATGTTGTATTTATTTGCATTTATAGCAATCTTTACAATTTGCCATTCCCAGCCAATATGGAATAATTATACTCCAGAATGGATTACGATTGATTCTGTGGATAATGAATTCATTAAAGATATTCAATGTTTTGATGAATTTAATTGTATTACTTTATCTAAATCATTCACTGGATTGAGAAATACTATTCGCAAAACTACCGATGCTGGTAAATCTTGGGTTAATGTTCTGGTTGATTCAATGGTTTTTGTTACAGATTCTCAAGGCAAAAAAGTACAAAAGTGGCCTAGTAGTGGATTAGGACTGTCATATCCTTCTAAAGATTTGATGATTATGATTACTGATTCAGCTCGTTTGATGAAATCCACCGATGGTGGGTTCACTTGGGAAAGACAAGAGCTTCCTGTAAAAAATAAATTAAGTCTTTTGCATATTGGTATGGCAAATGACAAGATAGGTTTTGTACATGGCGGAGCTAAAGATTTGTTTTTAACAGAAGATGGTGCAAAAAGCTGGACTAAATTATCTTTTGATCCAATTGTTATTTCTGAAAAGCTATTGGGCATTGAGTCTTTAAATGTAGTAGATACAAATAATTTATTCATTACCTACAGATACGATACCTTATTCCCAAATGAATGGTATTATATTGCACATTATTTTCATTCTTCAGATCGAGGAAAAACTTGGAAACACCTAGCTGATACGACCCAATATTGCTATAATGTGTTTTTTGTCAACAAAGATACCGGGTTTGTGGCTGGTGGTGAAAAGGATAGTCTAGATTGGATATGTAGAAATATGATTTATAAAACTGTAAATGGTGGAAAAGATTGGTCTTTAATATATTATGATACAATATTAGATTGGTCAGGCATAACAAAAATAGATTTTTATGATAAAAATAACGGTATTGCAATTTCAGAAGCTTCAATTTATCGAACGACAGACGGTGGCAATAACTGGATAAAATATTATACCATGAGCCCACCATATTCATTTTATATGCATTGGGGTATCTCATGGATGGGTGCAGATCATCCGGTTGTTTCATCTGGATATTTTGTATTTAAATTTACAGAGCTGTTCGAAGATGTTCAATATTTTCAAGATCAGCAATATAATTGGCTATTTCCGAATCCGGTAGTAAATGAATTAAATTTGAAAGAGTATTCTAAATATCAGATACAGATTTTTTCTGTTTATGGAGTCAAAGTAATTGACTCAGAATTTAAAGATAAGATTGATGTCAGTAGATTAAGCTCTGGAGTTTATTTTGTTAGGATTGGAGATAAAGTCAGCAAATTCATAAAGATATAATATATATTTCCTTTAAAAACCGTTTCTTTGAAACAAACCCCACTATTTCGCAATTTGCATTCGGTGGCATTGGAAAGCACAAATATTCAATCCCTAACGGGATTGGGATTTATTTTTGTTGCTTTGATTTCTACAAATATTCAATCACTTCGTGATAGAAAAAATGAACTCCATCGGAGTTCAATATTTGTAGATCAATAATCTTTTTTTGCATTTCCTTATCCCGTTAGGGATTAAATATTAAAATTGAAAAAACACG
>CAYXFU010000033.1:4777-40029 GCA_964464375.1 uncultured Hyphomicrobiales bacterium | reverse complement strand
TAAACCACATGCTCCACCGCTTGTGCGGGTCCCCGTCTATTCCTTTGAGTTTTAATCTTGCGACCGTACTCCCCAGGCGGTACACTTAAAGTGTTAACTGCATTACTGCCATATCTAGTATAGCAACAACTAGTGTACATCGTTTAGGGCGTGGACTACCAGGGTATCTAATCCTGTTTGCTCCCCACGCTTTCGCATCTGAGCGTCAATAATGTTCCAGTAGATCGCCTTCGCAATCGGTATTCCTTCTGATCTCTACGGATTTTACCCCTACACCAGAAATTCCATCTACCTCTCCCATATTCTAGGTAAACAGTTTTGGAAGCAGTTCTATAGTTAAGCTATAGGATTTCACTTCCAACTTATTTACCCGCCTACATGCTCTTTACGCCCAGTGATTCCGGACAACGCTTGGATCCTACGTATTACCGCGGCTGCTGGCACGTAGTTAGCCGATCCTTCCTTTTAGGGTACAGTCCCAGCCGGGCAACCCGGCTTTTCTTCCCCTCCGACAGTACTTTACAGGGCAAAGCCCCTTCATCGTACACGCGGCGTCGCTGGTTCAGGGTTTCCCCCATTGACCAATATTCCTCACTGCTGCCTCCCGTAGGAGTCTGGACCGTGTCTCAGTTCCAGTGTGGCTGATCGTCCTCTCAGACCAGCTACTGATCGTCGCCTTGGTAGTCTATTACACTACCAACAAGCTAATCAGACGCAGGCTCATCCTTATCCAGCCGAAACCTTTGATATAAATACCTCATCTGATATTAGCACCGATTTCTCGATGTTATGCCAGGGATAAGGGTAGATGACCTACGCGTTACTCACCCGTGCGCCAGTGGTATTGCTACCCCTTGACTTGCATGTGTTAGGCACGCCGCCAGCGTTCGTCCTGAGCCAGGATCAAACTCTCCGTTGTATATTTTAGTTTTTGTTTTCTATTTTATATATCGGAGTTGATCTCAAGGCTACTCAAATTAAAAATTGCTTTTTTCTTATTTTTTGTACTCCCTATTTTCAAAGAACGTGTCAAAAGTTGGATTTCAAAAATATGACTTTTTTTTATTCTGTGCAAATTTATTTTTAATTTCTTAACATATTTTTGCATTTATTATTTTACCATCTCTGATGTTGCTACAGTTGTTGCTTTTCATCTTCATTACTTAATTTTGTCATATTTTTTTTTCCAGCTTTCAAAGAACGTGATTAAAAATTCTATTATTCTTAATCCCCCTATCTTGAAGGGACTACAAAATTACGGGAATTTTTCTAATTACCAAATTATTTTTGAATTTATTTTTCATTTGCTCTGTTTCTTTAACAAGCTAATAAATGCTAAATGCACTATTCATCTTGTTCTCGGTTAATATTTATTCCAAAAAAATATTTATCCACAATCCAATTATTGTTAAAAATCAAGCATATTTATTCTAATAATTTTACCGGATTTCCTCAATTTTTTGCAAACATTGAATCAATATTTCCTTTTTTTTCACTTTTTTTAACCTATTAACCTAATTTTACTCCAAATTCTTCGATTCAAAAGTCAATATTTCATTTTGTGTTATGCTCTCTATGCCCACCAGTAGTACAAATAGAGCTTATTTAATTACATTATTCCAGAATCTGATTTGAAATTGCAATTTTATATCTAAACGTCTTGTAATCTCAATTCTTATCAAAATAATCTCAATAATTAATTTACTTGAATTTATGTATTGACGCTTATACTCAGTTGCTACAGCATTATGATTTTTGCTATTGAATATATTTTTATTATTAGGAAGTACAATTTATTGTGTCTTTAAGCAATGGTATTTACTTAGTTAAGTATGCCAATAGAAATTTTAAGAGCATAATGATTTGATAATTCTTTTAAAATCTTCTCTCAGCGTTTACTGGCGTACGCTTTACATGGCGGACAAAAGGTGGGTCAATCGATAAAACTTTAATATTTGGAGGTACACTAATTACTGGTTTTAAGAATCCTAGCGAATCTGATATAATTTCGGTGGCATTTATGCTTGCAATAATGCTCACCTGATCCAGTGCGCTTACCTGGTCAATACCACCCCTAATAGTTATACTAACTGAAGCTGGTATGATTTTATGATCCTTTGGCAAATCTGCTCCGTTAATTTTAATTTTTATGTCATATAGTTTGATTTCTGTTACCTTTTGTATATCAGCGATAATTTTTACTCTATTCTCCGACAACTTAATTATATTCTTTAGAGAGTCAGACAAAGAAACAACCTTAGTAATAGGTCCAAATACATCATTAATTTCTATCCTTTGAGTTCGCCAATTTAATATCTTTTTTACAACTTTATCATTACCGCTTATATTGATCAGATCAGGTTTTGTAAGAATTTCTCCTACTACCATAAAACCATCTCTTGGATTAATTATTATATCAGGTTCTACATCAATCGAGTATTGACCCACCTTGCCGGTTTTGATATATAAAGCCTTTGGATCTTCAATGTCTAATGGTTCGAGATTGTTCATACTTTGCAGATTCTTCATAAAATCACTTCTGCTGAGTTCAATAATGCTATCCTTAATGTTTTCTCCGCTCAGATCTATCAAGCATTGGTTTGTTTGATTGAAATATAATGCGTTGAGTAAGTGCCAGCCGGAACCTTTTACTTTAACCGATATTTCTTTATTAATTTCATTCTCAATTGCACGACTCGGCGGAAGAGTAATTTTAAGTGGTACATTCAAATGCGCACTAGATTCACTATTTAGTGTTGTATAGAGCCACAGTGCAGTAGAGAACACAACCGATCCAATGAATGATTTCGATAAAATATTCTTTGTTACTATTTTCAGTCTATTTTTCATTTAAAATCTATTTGTTAATTCTTTCCTTTTTTGACTTAATTCAGTATGCTTTATCAATAGTTCAGTACTAGATTCCTGACCTTCCTTTATTTTCTTTGTAATTTCCTCAAGCTTAATGTCCAATTGCAACAAATCCAGCTTGATTAATGAATCCTTGACAGGCTTTATCAAATCAAATTCTGCGACACCCTTAGAAAAATTCTTCCAATTATCACTGATTTCATTGCTTTCAAGAACAAGTGAACTAAAAAACTCTACATCTTTTGGATGAACCGTTTCATCGCTGACAATTTTCTTGATTAAATTATCATTCTCAGTTCTCAGCCCACTAAGCAAATGGAATAGTCTTTTTGCTTCATTAGTTATAAAACGATCATCGTCAATTTCTACTGTATCAATAAGATAATCAGCCACAGCAGAGCTAATAACCATATTCTTCAGAATCATTTTCTCTTCTGTCAGTAAAACAGAGTAATCCGGCTCAAAATTATCATCAATTTCTTCGCTATCTGCATCTTCTACTATCTTAGGCGTTGGTTGTTCGACTGCTTTTGGTTCCTGCCGTTTACCGCTCTTTGCAAGCTCACCCTCGAGTTTTCCCTTTTCTTTATAAACTCTTTCGACCTGCCTCGTTGAAAGATTAAGTAGTGCCGCTAAACGGCTAATAAATGCATCGTGCTGCAGTCTGTCCGGAATTTTAACTATATTTCCAATCACATCCCTGATTAAATGCGAAATATCTGCAGGAGAACTGAGCTTATCTTCCTTTTTGTAATAGTTATATTTAAATTCTACAAAGGACTGTGCATCCTTAATATATGCCTGGAACAACTTGTTACCATTCTCCCTGATTATACTGTCCGGATCCTCTCCGGCTGGAAGTGCTACAACCCAAAGCTCGAAGCCTTCCTCCAAAGCGAGATCAATTGCTCTGAGAGTTGCACTAATACCTGCTGAATCTGCATCATAAACAATATATAATTTCTTACAGTATCTTTTGAGCAATATCAATTGTTCCTTCGTAAGTGAAGTCCCACTGGAGGCTATCGAATTCTTGAATCCAGCCTGATAAAGCGAAATAACATCGGCATATCCTTCTGTCAGAATCGCATATCCTTTAGATCTGATCTCGTTTTTACCCTGGAACAATCCGTAAAGAACCTTGCTTTTATCATAAACAATCGTCTGTGGTGAATTTATATATTTTGGTTGATTCTTATCATCAATCAACTGCCTTGCACCGAAACCGATTATCTTACCCAATGTATCCTGAATCGGGAACATAAGCCTTTCGCGGAAACGGTCATAAAATCCACCTCCTCCGTCGCGTTCAACAAGCAATCCGGCTTCCATCAAAGTCTGATCAGAAAATCCCTTCTTCTCTAGCTCCAGCTTCAGATTGTCCCACCCTGTTGGCGAAAGCCCAATCATGAACTCCTTCTGAGTTTCCTTACTGAATCCTCGTTTGTTAATATAACTGAGAGCTGTCTTACCTGATGTAGTTCCAAGCATCTTGATAAAATATTTTCCGCTTTCATCAAGAGCATTCATCACAAGTTCACGCTTAGAAATTTGTTCCTTCTGCTTTTTTGATTTTGTTTGTTCAGGCATCGGTATCGCATATCTTCTAGCAAGTTCCTTTATCGCTTCGCTATAATCCATTCCGTGATAGTCTGTCATGAAAGATATCACATTCCCCGACTTACCACAACCGAAGCACTTATAAATTCCTTTATCACTTGATACCGCAAATGATGGAGTTTTTTCTGTATGGAACGGGCACAACCCAACGAAGTTGGCTCCGCGATGACGCAAATCAACCACATCGCCGACTATTTCTACAAGGTCGGCGGTTTCAAGTATTCTCCGCTTTACATCATCCCAATTATTCATTTATCTTTCTAATTATTATCACCATGTCATTCCGAACATCGTGAGGAATCCATGTATTACTGTATTCCCTTGTCCCTTGCCCCTAGTCCCTTTGTCCCTTTGTCCCTTTGTCCCTTTGTCCCTTGCCCCTACGGCACCGCTATCTCCCACTCCGAACCCTTCGCTGGTGCCGGCAGTTCCCTCTTCAGAATCCACGGATTAAGAAGCTTCACATATTTATATGTTGTCCCATGATTCTTCGCCCAATCAGCAATACTGCCAATTGCTCCATCTACTTTCAGAGTCTTATAATTATCAGGCTTATACATATCTTCCTTCGGTATTTCTATTCCGTACTTCTCAGCATTCTCCATCAATTCCTTGATGATGGCTATTCTTAGTATATATCTCGATGTTTCTTCATTCAGGAAAAGATCAAAGAAATCCTTCGAATTCTGGAACGAAACATTGTCCTTCAGATTCTCGTGCCCCATGTTGTAGCCAGCAGCGGCGAGCATCCACGACTTTTGTGATTCATAACCCTGCTTCAGATACTTTATCGCGGCTTTTGTGCTTTTTTCGGGGTTCCTTCTTTCGTCAACATTTTCGGTTACTATTAATCCCATAGCTTTCGCAGTTGCAGGAATAAACTGCCACAAACCAACCGCATCCTTAGCTGAACGAGCCATATACAGAGCACTTTCTGCTACCGACAGATACTTCAGATCGTCCGGTGCACCCTGCTGTTTCAGTATCTTCTCGAACATCGGGAAATATCTTCCTGCACGTTTGATGTAGAGTATTATCTGCCCGGGCTGCTGAAGCATCATATAAAATTCCCTCTCGGCGCGCTCGTGTACTTCTTCTATATCTAGAGGTACCGATTCACCGCAAAAGCTGAGTTTATCCGGCAGTTTGACTTTGGATAGATACTGATAGAACTCGCTCTGAGTGCTCTCATTGATCTTCGATGTACTGGTTGAACTAGTTTCCTTAGTCTCACTGCAATTTATGATGAACAGAAGCATTACTGACAATATACAAAAAAACAGTTTCATTTTTACCGCCAAGTTTTAATTAATACAGATATTCAATATAATAAAAAGATAGGATAAATACTAGAAGTGTAAAATATGAGTGATGAATCTAATAATCAATTTATCTAATTTTGTCAATTTTCCGAATTATTTCTTGTTATATATTCATTTTTTTTCATATGTTTGTTTAGCGACATATTTTAAATTAAGTAGGCAAATAAAAGAATCGTCAACAAAATTACTTTAAATTTTAAAATAAAAGTATTAACAACCGTAATCGCAGCTACAATGTCCAAATTGGAGATTTGATTAGAGAAGTAAGTAATGTTGCGATTGTTTAATATAATGTTAATTTTCTTATTTAATTGGAGAAGAAGAATATGAAATTTATCCGAATACTAATTTTCCTAACAAGCATTACAATTGTTTATTGCCAGAATACAGCTGATGAATTTTATGAATCTGGATTATCTTATCAGAATAGTAAAAATTATAAAGAAGCTATTCAAAATTTTCATAAAGCACTTGAATTGTTTGCTGGTTCGGATGGCGAACAATATGCGAACACTTGTTGGTATTTACAATTGTGCTATTATCAGATTGGAAATTATAAAAAAGCAATAGAAATAATAAAGTTGTGGATAGAAAGTGGTAATACGAGTTTTTATTTCGGTAATGCTTACTTTAATCTAGGAACAATTTATGAAAATCAAATGGAATATTTATTAGGAATCGAAGCATATACTAAAGTATTATGTTTTATTAATGAAGATTGGAATGCTATAAAGAATTCTGAAAATACAAGAATAAATTCATTTCGCGGCATTTGGAATTGCAGTAAAAATTTAGGAAAAGAATATGCAATAATTAATAATAAAAAATTATCTTGTTATTCTTATTATGTTAAACTTACTCACGATTATTGGCAATACGAACAAGGTAGTAATTTAGACTGTATTTATAGTTGGTCAACAACGGTTCAAAATAGATCCCCAATTACGATTTCACATATTGAGGTTGAACTTACTATAAAAGATAAAAAAGAAAATATAGTTTATAAAAAGTCTCATTGGATTGAGATTAATTTAAATCCTGATGAGGTTATTCAGACTGGTTACTTTGATCTTGTAAACAAAGTATGTTTACCCAAAAAGTATGTTGAAGGTGGAGACTTACTATATGATTCAGTAGTTAAATCTTTTGCTTATAAATGGTGATTTAAACTTTGTAATATAACAAAAGAAATTAAAATGATTTTATATAAATATATAGATGTTCATATTATTGAAGTTTTGAATAAAACATCACTTAAATTTTCACCAAGAGATTTTCTAAATGACCCTTTCGAATTATTCCCATATTTTGAACCAAATGAATTCGATAAAATGGATTTATTAAGTAAAATTGGAGAAGATGCCTATCAAGATTATTTCTTGAAATCTCTACCAGACAATGCATTTATTATGATGTCACCATCAGAATGGCTTGTATTTGAAAAAAATACTCGAAATCAAGAAAATCCTTACAAAAAAGAAGATCCTGATAACTGGATTCAAAATTATTATAAAGATTTAGTTCCTGGTTTTTTAATGATTCTTAATAATACATTTGGCATACTTAGTTTCACTGAAGATCCCTTGAATATTATTATGTGGGCACATTATGGTGAGTATAATAAAGGTTTTGTAATAGGTTTTGATACTGATAATGATTTCTTTTGTGAAAAAGAACATTTTGAAATGAATTATCGGAACCTTAGAAAAGTTAATTACAAATCTGAAAGACCATTGATTAGGGATCCATATAATGTAGATGAATTAAATGAGACTTTTTTTTATAAAAGCATTCACTGGGGCTATGAAAAAGAATGGAGAGTGTTAAGAAGGCTTGATGATGCTGATGAAATAATTGAAAATGATAATCATAAATTACATTTATTTGGTTTTCAGCCAAAAATCATAAAAGAAATTTATTTTGGGCTTCGCTCTGACCTCGAAAATAGAAAAAAAATAATAGAAATTATTCATAGTAATAGTGATTATCAGGATGTTAAATTCTTTCAAATTGAATTAGATGATATTGAATTTAAACTAATCCCTCGGATAATAGAAATTTAAAATCTACAAGCCCTTCCTCCCCGAAGGGTTTTTATTAATTCTGCCATGTTATCGTTTTTGAACGTAGGGGCAAACGGCCGTTCGCCCTTACAGTTCTAATGTTTGCCCCAAACTTTAGTCTCTACGAAATTAATTAATGAAAAAGCATGGAAAACAACCACGAAATTCAACATCGCAAATCAATCCGACTGAAAGAATATGATTATTCGCAGTCTGGATATTATTTTATAACGATGTGTACCCAAATCCGGCAACAATTATTTGGAGAATTTGTTGATGATGTTTTGTTATTGAATGAATTTGGGGAGATTGTCAAAGAAGAATTATTAAAATCTGAAGAAATCCGCAAGGAGATGAAAATTGATTATTTTGTTGTTATGCCGAATCATATTCATGCAATTGTTTTAATTGACAAACAATATAATATTGAACCTGGTAATGTAGGGGCGAACGGCCGTTCGCCCTTACGATTGCAAACAAAATCAATATCATCGTTTATTTCTGGATTTAAATCCATCTGCACAAAACGAATCAACGAAATTCGGAATTCACCTGGTATTCCCGTCTGGCAACGAAATTTTTATGAACATGTGATCAGAAATGATAAAGAATTATACGAAATCAGAAAATATATTGAGAATAATCCTTTAAATTGGATAGATGATGAGTATAATCATTAATTCTGAAATGTTATTGTTTTTGTAGGGGCAATTCATGAATTGCCCTTACTCTTAAACATTTAAATTGCAACCCTATCGAAATTTATTACAATTATTCAACTACTCCAACATCTTTTATTCTTTTTTAATCCAATACTACAAATATGCAAAATAATATAAATCATAAATATACTAACAATCTCATCAACGAGACCAGTCCTTATCTTCTTCAGCATGCCCACAATCCGGTCAACTGGTATGCCTGGGGTGAAGAAGCTCTGAACAAAGCCCGCAGCGAAAACAAACTTCTCATCATCAGCATCGGCTATGCAGCCTGCCACTGGTGCCACGTCATGGAGCACGAGTGCTTCGAAGATGAAGAAGTGGCTGAGTTCATGAATGCGAATTTTGTCTCCATCAAGGTTGACCGCGAAGAAAGACCTGATATCGATAGTGTCTATATGTCTGCCGTCCAGCTCATCAACGGCAATGGTGGCTGGCCCCTGAACTGCATCGCACTGCCCGACGGAAGACCAATCTACGGAGGAACATATTTTCCCAAAGCGCAATGGCTCGATATGCTGTCTCAGGTTGCGAATTTCGTCAAACAGAACCCCGTGAAAACCGAAGAACAGGCAAAAGCTCTCACCGATGGCGTCAAAGCAAGCGAACTGCTTTATTCATCGCAAGAAATCAGCGAATTTAACAAAAGCGATCTGGATGCTATTTTCAATAATTGGAAGACAGGTATTGACTTTGAGCTGGGCGGACACAAGCGTGCACCGAAATTCCCCCTGCCAGTCGGCTATCAGTTCTTACTCAATTATTTCTATCTCACTCAAACAACAGATGCCTTCTATGCAGTGAAAATAACTCTTGATAAAATGGCTGACGGCGGCATCTATGATCAGATTGGCGGAGGCTTCGCAAGATATTCGACCGACGTTCAGTGGAAAGTTCCCCATTTCGAGAAAATGCTCTACGACAATGCTCAGCTCGTAAGCCTCTATTCATCGGCTTATCAGCTTTGCAATGATCCGTATTATAAATCGATAGTAACTGAAACTCTCGAATTCTGCAAACGAGAATTAACCTCTCCCGAAAATGGCTTTTATTCTTCTCTGGATGCTGACAGCGAGGGAGTCGAGGGTAAGTTCTACATCTGGACGAAAAGTGAATTGAAAGATATTCTCGGCGAAAACTCTGATTTGATGTGTGATTACTACAATGTCACCGATAAAGGCAACTGGGAACACGGTCAGAACATACTCCTCAAATCCACAACTGAAAAGGCTTTTGCAGATAAACAAAATATATCTGAAACTGAACTTACTGACATCATTAAGCAAACAAAGACTAAGTTACTCGAAGTCCGTGAAAAGCGAATTCGTCCCGGGCTCGATGACAAGATTCTAACATCGTGGAACGCAATGATGCTAAAGGGATATATTGACGCCTATCGTGTTTTCGGAAAAGAAGATTATCTTTCCACTGCTCTGAAAACAGCCGAATTCATAATCACAAAACTGAAAACCGATGAGAATAGATTGTATCGTAATTATAAGAACGGAAAAGCCACAATCAACGCATTCTTAGATGATTATGCATTCACAATCGAGGCTTTCATAGCACTCTATCAGGCAACATTTGACGAAAAATGGCTTTATTCTGCACAGAGTCTAACTGAATATACTATCGCACACTTCGCAGACTCAAAAAGCGGGATGTTCTTCTATACATCAAATATAGATCCTGAGCTTATTGCCAGAACAATGGAGCTTTCTGACAACGTGATTCCAGCCGCTAATTCAACTATTGCAAAGAATCTTTACGTGCTTGGTCAGTATTTCTATAACGATGACTATATCGGCAGATCACAAAGAATGTTAGAGAATGTACACAACAGACTTGTATCCGGTAGCTCTTTCTTCGCAAACTGGGATATACTTCTTGCGTGGTTCACATCCGGATCTTATTTAGTTGCAATCGTCGGCGAAGATTGCGAGAATCTCCGAAAAGAATTTGACCAGCACTATTTACCCAACGTTTTCCTCGCAGTCGGAAAAGAAGAAGGAACTCTACCTTCACTCAAAGGTAAGCTAATTCCAGGTCATACCACAATCTACGTCTGCAAAGACAAACTTTGCAAAATGCCTGTAACTGATGTAAAAAAAGCTTTGGAGCAGATAACCTTTTAGTCTGTCTTTTTTAATGAAATGAAGAATCTAATCCAAACTGGACTAGATTCTTCATTAGATTTACTGCATAAAAAAATTAATTTATATCTTCACGAAGCTCTTTGTAGTAACACTTTTGCCGCTTCTGATCTGAATAACATACACACCCGGTGCGAATTTCGTAGCATTAAAACTCCTTGACTGAGATCTAACAGCAAGATACCCCATATCTTCTCTGTAAACTTCTCTGCCCATCGGATCTATTATAGACATAATGCCATTACCAGCTTCTCTTGTCTCGAAGAAAACTGTTGAATTATCCACTACCGGATTCGGATAAATAGACAAATTCATATCTGATAATTGCCTTAAATCCTCGACTGATGTTACTGCATCACAAATTGCTCTTCCTTCTACTTTGGGTGTTATTGTTCCAAGTGCTGATGCATAACCAAGCACAACTTCAAGCTCTGAAACATTAGGTACATAATTAACACTATCGATTGGTATATTCAATACTGTTTGAAGAAAATAAGGAATAAATTCACTGGCGGTTACAGTATAGATTTTATCCATCTCAAGAGGTTTACCACCAATTTCAACACTTAAAAGTTTACCTGCCAGTTTGTACGTCTCATCCGGTTGGTTGAAATACTGTACCTCATAGTGATATTTCATTCCTCCGGGCATGATAAAATACTCATCATTTTGTGCAATCAAGTTAAGTGTCCAGTCAAGAACTCCCCAAAGAGCGGCACCATACATCTGGAATGTGGTAAGTTTATATCCTAATCCATTGTCTGTATTGAATCCCCAACCAAACATCCTGTAAAGATCATTACCAACTAATGCTCCTTTGTACAATGGTTCTGCTGTCAAAGTTCCTGCTGTGAGAGCGATGTCAGTATTAGTCAAAGCTAAATATGCATCTGTTATCAGATTCCCTACCGGGGTTTCATTGTTTCCTTTAAGCAATCTGGTGGTTGCTTCTTCACGGAAATTATCGGTGGCTTCTGCAACTTTCTGAGTAAAAAGCTTTACAGGATATTGACTTTCCTGATCGGCAATGAGAGCTTCAATCGTTGCTTTAATTGTTGGTTCTTCTGGTATAGTATTATCTAAAAAGTGATTCACCCAGCTGAATTTTCTAATTTTTCCATCATTAACAACAATTTCTGCCTGCCCCAAATGTTGATAAAACGGACCGCTTTCAACTATCATTGTTATATTTGAACCATTGTCTACTACTTTCGGCTCTGCAAGAATGATATGATCGTGACTTGCTATTATTAAATCTATACCCGGAACTTGTGCCAATTGTTCATCAACATCAATTCCCAGATGTGAAACCATTATAATCACATCACATCCCTGAGTTTTCAAATCAGTAACAGCTTGTATTGTAAAATTTTCTAATTCATCACTTACCATTGCAGGAGCCGGAAATGCAATCATATTTGTAATAGGAGACGTTAATCCGAACACACCCACTTTTGTATTGCCATAAGTATTGATAACATTTGGAACTATATATTTCTTAAGATTTAGTAGTGAGTCTTCAGGAATAATTAAATTTGAAGATAACAATGGGATACCGCCATCTTTGAAAGCGGCTGCAACTGCATCATTAAGTGTGCTGGCTTGCAGATCAAATTCGTGATTCCCTAGTACTATCGCAGACATTCCAAGTGATTTGTAAATCATGAGCTCGGGTACGCCAAAATAAAAGTTGAATAGTAAATCACCGGTTGTGTAATCTCCTGCATGAAGAAGCATAGTTTTTCCCGGATTTTGTTGATTTGCAAGTCCAATCATAGTCGCTGCTCTTGCTAATCCACCGATAGAGCCTACAAGATTTTGATCACGGCTTCCACCGGCGATCATATTGGAGTGTGTGTCACTCAGATGAAGAATTGTTAATGTGTCAATGGCGGAATATGACACTGACACTGTAATCACTAAAGCAACAAAAAATGTAATGAATTTTTTCATGATGCACCTAAAAAATGTTAGAAAAATATATTGAGATTAACATTTATCTCTGATTCAAAATTAATAATGCAGTAAAATGAAAATGTCATTCATTTGTCAAAAAATTGTCATAGTTTTTGATTTTGTTTAGAATAAATTATTGCTATAATAAAAATTAGATACGATTCGTTGCTTAAATTTACAAACAAACAACTCCCAGAAAGTGTGAACAGATGCTATTTCAAAGGCATATATATATATTTTATCGATTTTCTCAATTCTAAATCAACTGAATAATAATTCAAATAAACAAAAACTCAATAAACAATGCAAATAATTTTTTCCTTATATAACCATATTTGAAAAAATTTCTCATCATCTTTCTGAAAATATATTTTTTAAACTCACTTTTTTCCTTTATTATTTTTTTATAAATTTGTATGTCCGTTGGAGGTGCTTTGTCCGGGAAGGCAAGGCTGAGAAAAAACTCCTCGAACCTGATCCGGGTAATGCCGGCGTAGGAAACACGGAAAAATTCCCTTTTATCTATTCCATGCGCCCTATTATTCAATGTGATCAGTGATTCAACGGTTTCCTTATACTATTAATCCGTGGAGTTACTATGAAATTTTTAACCATATATCGCATACGTCAGACTCTAATTCTCATTTTATGGGCTATAAGCCTTCAGAGTGTTTCAGCAGAGAATCTAATCAAACCAGACTCGGCCAAAACCTATTCAACCCCAAGTGTTACCGTTACTTCCACCCGCGCTAATGCAGATTCTCCGATTCCTTTTTCTGAGATTTCAAAGGCAGAGATCGAAAAGAATTATTCAACTCAGGATATACCGGCTCTTTTGAGCGGTCTCCCATCTGTGATTTTCTATTCCGAGAACGGAAATTCAGTCGGATACTCCAATCTCACTATGCGTGGCTTTAATCAGCGCAGAATATCTGTGATGATTAACGGCATCCCTCAAAATGATCCCGAAGATCATAACGTTTACTGGATTGATTTCCCCGATTTGACCTCAAGTCTGGATAATATTCAGGTTCAGCGTGGCGCCGGTCTAATCAACTACGGATCAGCAGCTATCGGTGGAAGTATTAATCTATCTACATCAAACTATACATCAAAACATGGTATAATGATTTCTTCAGGCATGGGCTTTCAGCAGTTTGACAATAAAATTCAGGCTAATATTAACAAACAATCAATCGAGATAGCCTCCGGTCTTACCAGCAATTACTCTTTCTATGCACGGCTTTCCAGAATTTACTCTGCCGGATATCGTGACCGTTCATTCGCCGATCTGAATAGCTATTTCCTTTCGGCTGTCAGATTCGATGAGAATCTTACAACCCAGATAAATGTTTTCGGTGGTCCGATTTCCGATGGTCTTGCCTATCAGGGTTCACCAAAATCATGGAACAGCGATCCGACACTTCGAAGAAAGAATCTAAGCTATTGGGCTTATGATTCAACCGGAAAGACTGTTTCCTACTCCGGTGATCGCCGTCCTCAGGAAATCGAAAACTTCTCTCAGCCTCATTTTGAAATTCTCAATGACTGGCAGGCTGGTGAAAAAATTCGTGTCCTTTCATCTCTATTCTATTATCAGGGTGACGGCTTCTTTGACTACGATGGTTCGTGGGCAGATACAACAATGCTGAGAATTACTTCCAATCAGGGATTTAATCCGGCTGTCAATCCGGGGAATACCATAATCCGCGCAATCGTTGCCAACAAACAATTCGGCTGGGTACCAAGAGTCATGATAGATCACACAGACGGTCAACTACTTCTCGGTGCTGAATTTCGTTTCCACCGTTCAGAACATTATGGCAAAATTAATTATGCCGATAATATTCCCTCTGATTACAATCCTGACTATAAATTTTACTTCTATAATGGCTTGAGAAACACATTCTCAATATTCGCCCGCGAAAGATATGACATAACACCCGGGCTTAGTCTCAATCTAGAAGCTCAGGTCGTCACGCAAAAGTACTCAATTAATGGAGAAAAAGCCGGCAATCTCAACACTATATATAAAGATATCAACGGAGCAACAGTAGGCAATGGCGGTGATATAGTGAATCTCAATTATCTTTTTGTCAATCCCCGCATTGGTGCTAACTATACGATCGATGATAACAATTCTGTCTATGTTTTTACGGCTATAACATCTCGTGAACCAAGAATGAGAAACCTCTATGCAGCTGATGATTCCTATTTTGGTGCAAGTCCTCTTTTCGAAGGTAAGGTTAATACTGACGGAACTGTTTCTTATGACTTCACTAAACCAATTGTAAAACCAGAAAGAATGTTGGATATCGAAGCAGGATATAACTCCACATCAGATAAACTTCAGTTCGGTCTTAATTTATACTGGATGGAGTACTACAACGAGTTAGTCAAGTCCGGTCAGATAGATATCTTCGGCAACCCTATAGAAGGAAATGCAGACAGAACGAGGCATATCGGTGCCGAACTGCTTGCAAAACTCACTCTTTTTGAAAAGGGCAACTCTAAGCTTACACTTTCAGCTAACGCAACGATCAGCAAAAATTCAATCATTAAATATGACTGGATAATATCAAAAGATCCGAATACCAATGCGATTAAAACTATATCATTAACTGATAATCAGATTTCGGGTTTTCCTGATTTTATGACGAACATACGACTTGATCATAGCATTGCAGGATTCTCAGCATCGATAACAGGCACTTATGTAGGTCCATTCAAAACGGACAATTTTGGCGATATGCTCGAAACAAATCAGGATTTGATCAAATTCCTCGGTGCAGGGTATTATGCTGACAACCAAGTTGATCCTCATTTCGTTTCGAATGTATTTTTATCCTATAAACTCGATAAGGTTATTTCATTTCAGTCTATCCGTTTCAATCTAAGTGCAAATAATATATTTAATTCTCTTTTCAATGCCGGAGGCGAAGGCAAGGACTTCTTCCCCGCCGCCGAACGCAATTTCTTTTTCGGTATTGAATTAGGAATTTAATGAAAATTAGATGTCCAACACCTCGCAGGTGTTGGACATCTGAATCAGATTAATCAAACAAATCAATGTTCAAATGAAGTATTTTTTATTTATTTTCACTTCACCTGTAACTTTTCCTCGAAAAAAGCTATATTCGTTATATGGTATGTAGATATTCCGTTTGCTTCGTCAAGGACTAAAGCAACGATAAATCCTATAGAAAACTTAAGAGATAAATTCTCATCTATCTTTTATTGTGTTCTACACTTTCAACTTCAGACTTTATACTAAAAAACACCGTCTTTTGTCTCTCTCCTTTGAACTTATTAACTTTAAAAAACTTCCTACTGAATTTATGAATAAACTTTATTTAATCGATGGTATGTCTGTAGTGTTCCGTGCTTATCATGCCATGCAGAGATCCGGACTAAAATCACCAAAAGGTGAACCAACTTTTGCTCTTTTTGCTTTTTGTAATATTATTACTAATCTTCTCGAAAAGGAAACACCCGAACATATAGCCGTAGTTTTCGATACAAAAGCGCCGACTTTCCGCCATATAATGTACCCAGCCTACAAGGCTAATCGTGCGGCTTTCCCTGACGACCTGGTGCCGCAAATACCAAAGATCAAAGAATTTCTGGATCTGTTAAGCATTCCAAGAGTTGAGCTTCCCGGCTATGAAGCCGATGATATCATAGGAACTCTTGCTAAGACAGCAACTGACCAGAAGATTGACGTTGCATGCCTGACCGCAGACAAAGACTTTTATCAGCTCGTTACAGAGCATGTAAAGCTTTATAAGCCATCTAAGAACACAGATGAAGCATTCGACATCATAGATTTCGATGGTGTAAAAGAGAAATTTGGCGTCCGTCCCGATCAGGTAATTGATGTTCTAGCATTGATTGGCGATACTGCCGATAATATTCCCGGCGTCAAAGGCATAGGTGACAAAACAGCTATACCGTTGATTCAGCAATATGGTTCAGTCGAAGGTATCTACGAAAACATCGAAAAAATAGATAAAGCCACGGTCAAAACAAAACTGATCGACGGTAAAGAAAGTGCTTTTCTTGCTAAAATCCTGGTCACGATAAAAATCGATGTTCCTCTGGATATCACAATCCATGATCTTGACTGGAAAACCCCCGAATATACTTCTCTAGATAAGTTCTTTGCTGAAGCCGGTTTCGGCACTCTTAGGAAAAAATGGGGTGAAAAAGCTTTAAAATCTGGAACAAATGTTCTGGAATTTAAATCTGAAACTGTACAATCAAATCCCGAACCGGAGGAATCAAAACTTCAAACTGTCAATACTATTAAACATGAATATATACATGTTCATTCTTTCGAGATGCTAGACTCAATGCTCAAAGACCTTGAAAAAGCTACAATTTTGTCAGTTGACCTCGAAACTGATGCTCTGGACAGACTTAGCTGCGACATTGTCGGAATAGCTCTCTGTGCAGAGGAAGACAAATCCTATTATATTTCTGTCTATAACGACAGAGGTATAGTCAAGCAAAAAGCAGACGATAGTCTCTTTGGTGCAGGAACTCTCTTCAGCGAAGAACCTGCGCCGCCCAGACTAACACTCGAAGATACTCCGTTTTTCGATCAACTTCTGCCTCTCAGCATAGTTCTGGAGAAAATAGGACATATTCTAACTGATCCAAAACTACCAAAAGTAGGGCAGAACATCAAGTTCGATGCTTATATCCTAAATCGCTTCGATATAGTTGTTTCTCCAATCAAATTCGATTCGATGATTGCTTCTTATCTCATCAATTCAGATGAACAGCACAACCTGAACGCTCTATCAGAAAAGTGGCTAAATTACAAACCGATTCCTATCACATCATTAATCGGTGAGAAGAAAGCAACACAGAAATCCATGAGAGAGATTGATCCATCTATTATTGCCATATATGCAGCAGAAGATGCCGACCTAGCACTGAAACTTAGGAATAAACTTGCTCCTGCTTTAGAGACAAACAAACTAAGCAAACTTGCTGACGAAATTGAATTCCCTCTGATTGAAGTGCTTGTGCGAATGGAAACCAATGGAATTGCAATCGATACAAAGCTCCTGTCCGGATTATCGGTCATGATTGACGCAGAAACAAAAAAGCTTCAGGCAAAGATTTATGAAGAAGCCGGTACCGATTTCAACATTGATTCACCTAAACAGCTTTCTCATATTCTCTTCGAAAAGCTAATGATTCCTACAATATCGAAAACCAAAACGGGCTTTTCGACAGATGTCTCAGTGCTTACTCAGTTAGCACCAATGTATCCTATCGCTGAGTATATGCTTGAATACAGACAATTACAAAAACTCCGTTCAACTTATATCGACGCTCTGCCTAAGCTGATTAATCCAAACACAGGAAGAATTCATACAACATACAATCAGACTATAGCCAGCACAGGCAGGCTATCATCAACTGATCCGAATCTACAGAATATTCCAATCAGAACTGATCTAGGTAAAGAAATACGTAAAGCTTTTGTTTCACAATCACCCGATAGTATAATCCTCTCTGCTGACTATTCTCAGATTGAACTAAGAATTATGGCATATATCTGCGATGATCCTTCTCTGATTGATGCTTTCAAGAATGGGCATGATATCCATGCCGCAACTGCAGCCGTTCTTTATGATATTCCAATCACTGAAGTTAACTCCGATATGCGTCGCGTCGCCAAAACAGTTAATTTCGGTATTATGTATGGTCTTGGAGCTTTTGGACTTTCGCAGAGACTCAAAATAGGACGGAACGAAGCTCAGGGAATAATCACTAACTACTTTGAAAAGTACCCCGGTATTCGCAAATACATTGATTCTACTATTAAATTCGCAGAAGAGAATGGATATGCTGAAACCATTTGCGGTCGAAAAAGATATTTCAATAACATTAATTCTAAAAACCGTAATCTAAAAACTTCTGACGAGAGAGCCGCTATCAATCTTCCGATTCAGGGAACTGCTTCTGATATGATGAAGATTGCCATGATTAGGGTTGATAAAAAAATGCGTGAGCACAACATGAAATCGTTGATGATGCTTCAGGTTCACGATGAACTGGTTTTTGAAGCAAGATTAGATGAAATTGATAAATTGAAATTGCTAGTTAAAGAAGAGATGGAGGCTTCATTAAATCTTGGCGATGTCCCTGTAGTTGTAGAAGTTGGCATTGGCAATAACTGGTTCACAGCTCATTAATCAAGTTCAACTACTTTAATTAACCAGAAGTACGTTTCTGCCAAATTCGGTCAAACGTACTTCCCAATCCAAGGTTAAATCATCATTTCGTCTCAATTTGGTAACCTCAATCAAATTCTGTTGACCCATCTTCAGACATTTGATATACATCTCTAGAGAACGTGGGAATATATCGAATAGCAACAATTCTTTATTCTTTTTTATGAGTCTCATTATCTCTATATCGAGATCGTCAACCTTAACGACAGCACCATCTATATTATAATAGTATTCCATAATAACCAAATCTTTAGAATCTTATATCTTTAATCATCACAAAAATAATCAAAAAGTCTTTTTAAAAATATAAATATTTAAATGATTATATTTGTAATCTTAATGTTTTTCGTTTTATTTACCTTATCAACAATATGAAAAAGTTAAATTACATAATAGTGTTTATATCAATAATTGCCTGCAATCTTTCAGCACAGAGTTGGAATGATGTTTTCACTCAGGCAGATAAACTCTACGAACAGAATCAGCTTACCCATGCTCTATCCAAAGCACTTCAGGCAACAGATATTGCCAAAAGCGGCACAGATAAGAATAGTAAAAATTATGCCAACTCCGTTAATTTGGTTGGATTAATTTATCATAAACAAGGGAGCCTCGAAAAAGCAATAGAGTATTTCTATCTCGAAGTTGACGCCAAACAAATTGCTTATGGCGACACCAGCTACAGATTTGCAAGAGCTCTTAATAATCTTGGCTCTGAGCTCGTCGCTGTCGGCAAAATTCGCGAAGGAAGACCGCATCTCTTAAGAGCCTTCGATATAAAAAAAATAACTTTAGGCGATAAAGACAGCTCGTTTGCAACATCTGCACACAACCTTGCCGTCCTGTCATTCAATCAGGCAGAATATGAGGATGCTGAAAGATTATATAATATAGCCGCTTCAATCCGAAAAATTGCGCCTGGACCTAACAGCCTTGCTTACGCTCTTACATTGAAGAACTTGGGTATTCTATACAACAAACTCGGAAATTATCCTCTTGCAATCGATAATCTGGAAAAAGCGATTGCCATTTATTCTACTAATTCTCAAAGCAAAGATCCTGAATTAGTTAACGCATATTTTGCTCTTGCTTCTTCCTATAAAAATCAAGGTGAACCCAAAAAAGCCGAATCAGCAATTAATAATGCAAAACAAATCGACAAAGACAACTTCGCTCCCGGCAGACCCGAATCAATTCAAAATGATTTCAGCTATGCAATGATCCTTTGGGACGATAATCAGCTCGACAAAGCAAAAGAGTTATTCAAATCTGTACTGTCACAAACTGAGAAATATTTAGGGAATGGACATCCTCTATATGCGTCTTGCTTAAACTCTATTGGATTGCTCGAACTCCAGTTAGGAAACACTCAAGAAGCTTACACCTATCTCTCGAATGCACTAAATGTCCGTGAGCAGATATATGGTCCTCATCATCCCGACTATGCAACTTCCGTACACAATCTTGCAGGTGTACTCAAAGAGCTTGGCAGATTCCCGGAAGCGGAAAAGCGATACTTCGAAGCGTTCGATCTCTATCAAGAACAGATTAATACAAATTTCCCTTTCATGAGTGACGATGAGAAAGCCAAATTCTATGCTGTTCTTAATGAGAAATTCAATCAGTTCAACATGTATGTAATGACAAGATATCAGGATAATCCAGATCTGATAGCAAAAATGTTTGACTATAGAATCGCGACTAAAGCAATCCTTCTCGATGCTTCACGTAAAGTCAGAACACAGATTCTATCCAGTCGTAATCCTGAACTGATATCACTTTTCAATGAATGGGTTTTTAACAAAGAAGAACTTTCAAAATTATACTCAATGAACAACAAAGAGCTTGAAAGATCCGGCAAGAATGTTAATGTAATTGAAGAGAAAGTAAATACAATCGAAAAGAAATTATCTCAAAAGTCGAATGATTTCAGTTCCAATCTTAATCATCAGAAGATGACATGGAGAGATGTACAGAAAAGTCTAAAGCCCAATCAGGCGGCTATCGAGATCGTTCGCTTTAATCTCTTCGAAAAGTCATGGTTGGACTCTGTTTACTATGTATTTCTCATTATTACTACAGAAACCAAGGATCAGCCTAAACTTGTTGTTGTTAAAAATGGCTATGATCTCGATAAATACTATATCCGCAACTATATCAACAGCATTAAATTCCAGATTGAAGACAAAGATTCCTATTCTGCTTTCTGGGAAAAAGCAGATTTAGAGCTTCAGGGCAAAACGACTCTCTTTATTTCTCAGGACGGAGTTTATAATAAAATAAATCTCTCGACGCTTCAAAAACCAGATAAATCCTACGTTCTTGAAGATAAAAATATTGTTATCGTCCCTAATACTTTGGTTCTAATTAACAGACAGGATAAGGATATACCATTAAAAACAGCTAGTATGTTCTGCAATCCGACATATACTCTGTCAGAAGATGTTATGACGGCATTAAAATCACAAGAGGAAAAATATCCCATTATTTCAAAGAATGATCTGAAGATTTTACAGGAGAATATCCCGGAACTTCCAGGCACACAGGAAGAAGCCGATAGAATCTCTGGCCTGCTCAGGGACAACAAAGTAAAAGTCCATGTTTACCAGAATACGGATGCTAACGAAGCCAATCTGAAGCAATCAGCATCATCGAACATTCTTCATATAGCTACGCATGGGTTCTTCCTCCAGGATTTGACCCCGTTCTCAGCCAATGCTTATGGAATCAATCAGGATAAAGCCGTAAAAGAACCACTGCTAAGATCAGGACTACTCTTCGCTGGAGCTACAAATACTCTATTCAATAAAGATATTACCGCTAATAAATCAGGTAATGGGGTACTGACAGCTTTCGAAGCATCAAACCTTACTCTCGATGGCGTCAACCTGCTTGTCCTTAGTGCCTGCGAAACAGGACTCGGAGAGGTTCGCAATGGTGAAGGGGTGTATGGTCTTCAGCGTGCCTTCCTCATCGCCGGTGCAAAGAATCTTGTGATGAGCCTCTGGAAGGTCAACGACACAGCCACACAGGAGCTTATGACATCATTCTATACTTATCTGTTCTCAGGTATGACCATGCGCGATGCCTTCCGCAAGGCACAGCTCAATTCCCTCTCCACCTGGGAAAAGCCATACTATTGGGGTGGGTTTATACTTGTGGGAAATAATTAGTAAAAGCGATGAAGACAATAATAGAATTGAAGCCTATCAATCCACTTCTAAGGATGTTGTCAATAATTTACTTTGTTCCAATATCACTTATCGGAATTTGTATCTATGAATTTGCGAATCAAGGACTATCTAGTTGGAACATTTTGATTATATTCATTGTTATCCTAAGTTCAACCTTACTTATGTTTTTTAGAGATTTTTATAGTTTAAAATTTTATCTGATTAATATTAGCATCACTCATGATAACAACGTGTATCTCCAGTATTATGAATGGTTTAAATTAAAGGAAATTATTTTACCAAAAGAAGAATTAAAAATTTTAAAAGAACAAGTGATATCTTGGAGGTTGAGGATTACCATTAACAAAAAAATGTTTATCAAACAATACGAAGGATCTTGGTGGGGTATAGATAAATGGACCAGACCAATGATAACTGATGTCTATGAAAAAATGAAAATCGAATTAAACCAAACCAAATAAAAGAAAATTCCCTCTCCGATTGTCGGAGAGGGTTAGGGTGAGGACAATTCTGTATTCTTTCTACTTTCTACTTTCTACTGTTTCACCTATCTTTTATCCTGCAAATCGATCCAAATGAGCAATAAGTACAAGCCGATTTATCAGGCACGACATCAAATTCTCCGCTTCTGATTTTCTTAACAATACCTACTGCGGCTTCAACCGAGCCATTTAATATTTCCTCAAGATTTTGATCTTTTGTTAATACTGAGGCATATTTACCTTCACCATAATATCTTGAAAGGTTTGTATCCCTTGGAACAAGAATGCACTTCATTGATTCAGCCTTGCTTTCTACTGCCTTATACTTTGGATTCAATATATAATAGACACCTCCGCCTGACTTAATATCGCTCTGGTAGTGTTCCTTGAGTATTTGTCTTGTGGCTATGATATACAACGGAACTTGAAATTTCTTACCTTGAATAATACTTGTATTCGTAGGAAGTCCGCCGTCAGATGTCTTATAATCGGCTATGACGAATTGCTTCTCATCTTCTAGATTATCAATCTCAATTCTGTCGATCTTGCCTTTTATTTTAATCCCGTCAGCTATCTCAATCGCAGGTATAAATGGCTTACCTATAGACGACTTCATTCCAAAACTAAATTCGAATAGCACCGGAACAGACACCCATCCTCCTCGGAGTCTTTTGAATTCCTCTTTCATCCAAATATCGGCTAATCCTCCACGCCCATCGATGCCGAGTATAAACTCCTCTTCGAAAGTGAAAAATGGATGTTCGAACCTGATCTCATTCAGTAAATCTGTTACTATATTGCGGAACATTGTCCTGTAATCATCAAACTTATCCTCGCTTAAATAAACAGGTATTGCCAGAGGCAGCCCTGACGTTTTGCAATCAAGTATCGGTTCAGAATTCACAGAAATACTATCGGATTTTTGCAGCCGACTGTAGAAAAGATATAAAGCACTATGCATCAGCACTCCTTTTTCAATCGGCGAGAGCATCAGCTTCATTTCTTCCGGCTCACCCAATCCAATTATATACTTTAGAAAGAACTTGTATGGACATGATGCATAAAGCTCAAGTTCTGTAACAGAGAATGAATGCGAATTGTACTGCTCTATCTTCTCAATAATATCCGCCGGCATCTTATCGAAATCTATCTTCACCTTCTCCGATTTCGGCGGCAAAGTCAACAGTGACCTTTTGATATAATTGAATTCGTACTTATCAGGTATGTTTTCCTTATAATCCGTTGCAGGTGTTTGTCCGGCAAGCTCTGTTACTAAATTTACACCGTAATAATCCTGCAGATCTGCTTCTGAAGCTATAGAATTTATCCACGGAATTGATGCAAGCTGTTTTTTCTCCACATCATTCAACTCGTCTGCCTCATTAGCAGAAGACAGTTTCTGAAGATCGAGTACGTTCCCGTCTTCTTCCATTGTCGTAATTTTTATCAAATTATCCACAAACGGTGATCTGACCAAATCCCTGTCGTCAGATGTTTTCGGATAGGTTATATATATTCTCTTCTCGCCGCTGTTCAAGCACTCAGGAGCATTTGTCAACAATTGATAGAACTGCATTCTTTCTGACAATATATGCCTGATCTCTGTATCGGGCAATTCCATTCCTAGAAATGTCTCAGGTTTATATGCAACAGGAAATTCTCCGTCAATCGCACCGCATAGAATCATCACTTTGCATGGAATTCTTCGCGTCTGTTCTATCGTTGTAACGGTTACTCCATATCCGATTTTCTCAAAAGTTTGGTACTTAGCTCCAGATATAGTTGTCTTGAACCTGTCAGCCAGATCCTCAAATCTAAACTTCTTAGATGAAAATCTGTCATTCAGTACAAACTTCATTTCATCTACGATCTGAATGATTCCGGCAAGAGATTTTGCTGACTTCTCAGCATTCTCCATTATCTCATTGCTTTTAATGCCCTTATTCTGAATTCCGGATTTCAGGCTTACTTCCAACAGTTGATCGATATTCGAAATTATATGGAATCGATCCAAAATATGATTGACAATCACATGAGCGAATTCGTCCGGCGATAAACTCTTTATGTCAAAATCAAGATACTTCGCTATCATATTGAAATCATCTGACGCCTTATTCAGCTTTGTTAATTCCTGCTGTGCCTTTATTATTTCAAAATTCTCACTGAATTCATCTGCTCCCAATATTTCAATTCTCTGACTCAAAGCCTTAATAGCGTCACTAATCCTCTTCTGCCAGTTCTGTTTTCCATACCTCGATCCGCCTCTGATTCTAAGGGCAATAGCTGTTGCAATCAGATTGTCAGCATCAATTTCAGTTCCGTCGTCGTAACTGATACTTATGAATGGATTCTTTATCACTTTCACCAAATCTTCAAATCTGAATCCATTGATAACCAGCTCCAGCAGTGAAATCACTCCAACTGAAACAGGGCTCTTCGCAAGTTCATATCTGTCCGTTATGTTCGCCGGAATCTGATGTGTGAAAAATACTTCCCGGAATAGCTCTGAATAATGATTGGGACTCCGCATTGCCACACAGATCTCTGCCGGTTGATATCCTTCCTTCAATATCAGTTGCTTTACCATTCTGGCTATGTTTCTTACTTCGTCGAGTCTGCTGTATGAAGCATGTATCCTTATAATTGAAGATAATTCCTTGCTGATGTCAGGCTGATTGCTGAACAGATTATGCTTCAAAAATTCAGTGATTTGATTCTTAGTTTCGCTGGATTCATTCCTGGTTTCCTTCAGTCCGAATCCTATTTTGTTTAATCTTGTTATAGAATCCTCAAGAATCGTGTATAGAGGTCCAGTTCTGTCGTCATATTCTATATTAACAGCAAACGGTACTTTAGTCTGAGCAAACATTGAGAGAAAGTGCAGTTCCGGCATCTTGAACTCAGTGAATCCCTCAGCTAATATCAAAGGTTTATCGGTAAAAATTTTGTCCGCAAGCATATCTGTCTCAGGTATCGCATTCAGCCATATTGTAAGCAGACTGATCATACCCGGCAGATCAAGAAATTTGTTTTCTAGTATCAGCTCATAAGCGGAGTAGAGAGCATATATATCTGTCATCCTTGCCAACTCAAGCTCGAATGCCTCATCAATCATTGCTTTCTGAATATTTTTTTCGAAATGTTGAGGAAGTATTCCATCCTCCTTCAGTCCCATAACAACTTCAGTGAGCCTTTTCAGCAGATTTGACGACAATTTCTTCGGATAGGGTGAAAAGAATTTCAGCTGAGCATTTTCTGCCGCTTCCTCGAATAAAGCAAGCCTGTATGCATCCGACACGAGATGATACTTATACGAATCTTCGAATTTATCGAAAATGAATTTTACAAAAGTTTGAAGAGTGAAAACATTCAACGTCGTTAGAGGTTTACCTGTGGCATCATGATATTCAAAAATAATTTTATTTTTGATATGCCTTACGATTTTTCCTGTAGGGACTATAAAAATATATTTGCCGATGATGTCGGTCTTTATCCCCAAACGGATGGCATCGTCAATCGTTTCCGGCATTGACTTTACATCAAAAGAAGTATTATAAAGCAAGTGAGACATATATTTACCATTAATTTCTGTTTTCAATTAATGCAAATATAACCAGTTGCCAGACAAATTATGTCTTATAGTTTTTACATTAATAAGAATTCTTACTAAAAAAATTAAAATCAATAATCTATATGAAAGTCAAGATAATTAATATTTGCTGTTGCCTCTATACACCAGATATTATTCTTTAAGATAAATATTATAGAAATAAAATCTCGATTTGTATTTTCGTTTAAAAAAACTATTCCGTGGCATGTATCAATTTTTTTTAAAAAATAATTATTATTTATTATTTCACCAGTTTCCACATATCTAATCTCATCATCCCATAATTTATATTTTTTCATTTTTATATTATCTAAAAAATTTCTGCTAAAAATATGTTTAGATTTTGTTTGATCACAATTAAAAGATGAACTATCTAAAATTGAATCATATTTATCTGGATGTTCAATAAATGTAGTTGCAAGATTTATTCTCTCTTTAGCAAGTTTATCGCTACAGCTGATGAAAATTAAACATAATAATACGCATAAAACTGATTTCACATTCTGCCTCAAATATTATTTTATCATTTTCTTTACCGAATTATAGACATTCTCGCCAACTTCAGAGACAATCACTCCGAATAGCAGAATAGCCGCTCCTGACATTTCCCTGCCACCCAAAAATTCATTAAGTGCGAAAATTGCAACAATCGTTGCAAACACAGGTTCCAGTGAGAAAATCAAAGCTGCCTTGACTGGTGTAGAATATTTCTGAACGCTCGTGTGGATCAGCGTCAGGAATATAGAAGCAATGATTCCATTATACAGCAGAGAAACAATCAGATTAGGAGTAATGTTGAATCTGAAATTACCTGTATCAAGCAGAAGATGTCCCAGCAGTGCAACCGGTGCCGCCACGATGAATTGCATAAACACAAGTTGAATCGTATTCTCGAACTTTGTGATATTCCTCGTGAAAATATCAATATAAGTAATGTAGAAAGCCCAGAAGAAAGTAGAAACTAGTGTCAACACATCGCCGGGATTGATATTGTCCAGCTTCGGATTCGTGAATAGCCATAGTCCGCATGCAGTTATTATTACACCAAGTGTCTGCCAGATCTTTATTTTCTTTCTAATCAGAATTTTGAAGGCGAAAGGCGTGAGTACAACCGCCATTCCGGTTATGAATGCCGACTTTGTAACTGTCGTATATTTCAACCCGACAGTCTGAGTTATAAATCCACCTGCAAACAAAGCCCCAAGCACCAATCCGTTCTTAAGTGTCTGTTTATCAATCCGGAACAGGTACTTCCCCCAAATCAGCATCGAGAGTGTAAGAGCAATCATGAATCTGATGAAGATATAGAAATAGACAGAACTATCCTCGAGTCCCAGCTTTGTAAACGTGAACGTTGCTCCCCAAATGACCGTAACAACGAGCAGCAATGATTCTGCCTTCCATGTCTTCATAAATCAATAAATACAAATAATTATAAATATGCATCAAACCGGTTTGCAATTTGCGAAAATGGATTGATTATATCAAAGAAAGGGTTTCTAATTGAAAAAATGATTAAGAATTAATCAATACGGGAATCAAGATTCAACCTCACCACCAACTTATCCATCCCTGAGAGTGATATCCAAAGCCAACATACAGATATTTAGTTTTATATCTTCACAAATTTCCCAACTCTATCCCCAATCCTCACAAAATACATTCCCGGAACCAAGCCGGAAACAACTATTCTTACTCCCTCCCTGCTCGCGGGGAGGGTTGGGGTGGGGTTAACGGTGGACATGATCTGTCCGAATACATTATAGATCTTTATATCCACACCCCCTGCCCCCCTCTCAAGAGGGGGATAAGAAATTTCTATGAAATTGGTGGCAGGATTGGGATAGATAGAAATCTGATCATTTACTGTCTCTTCTTCCACATCTGTTGTGGGTTGGAACGATACATCATCTATGTACCAGCCATCTTCGGATTTTGTGACGTTTGTTCTCAGTCGGAATCTAATAAATACTGTGTCATTTTGGAATTGTGGAATAGTCAGAGATTCCGGTTTCCAATCTTGGCTATTGAGAGTGCTGTCCTTCCATGCTGCAAACTGTTCCTTATCCCAGTATTGAAGTTGGGTCCAGGTCTTTCTGAAATCAATTGAATATTCTACGATTGCACTATCTTTAACTTCGACTATACAGGCATGAATAAATTTTAGTTCTAGAGGCTGTGCTGTTCCTTCATAAGGATACATTACTATGAAATTATTACTGGAATTAGCATAGTTACCGTCAGGTGAATCAGTCAGGCAATTCGGAGTGGAGTATGGAAATTTGTTAGTCAATCCCCAGCTTTTGCTAAGAAGTAGCCTTGGCTTGCTTCCGTCGAAATTTTCAAAATATGAGGTATGAGCAGAACCAATATATAGAGTTGTATCAATGCTTTTGGGACTCTCATTGTTATAACCGTCCAGCACAGTTGCGAATAGTTTGTAGTAACCATCCTCAGGTACAGTATAGTCAATTTTAACTATTCTGCCGGTATCACTTATAGTTAGAAGTAGAGTCACAACTTTGACAGAATCTGCAAATACATTAACAGTGTTCATGTTTACTAACGGAGTAACTCCATCCAATCTTAAAGCCGGAAGTTTATAATATAAGCTGACTTTCGAACCATTTCTGCCGATTCCGGCAAGAACCGGAGATCGCGGTAATTTAGATCCCCCTGCCCAAGCCGAATCAATTTGAGGAGCCGATGTATCCTGAGAAACATAGGAACTTATAGTATAAACATATTTTTGGAACTTTTCTAGTCCGCTGTCCTCGAAAATCTGGGTAGCTCCCGGTAGATCAGCGATGATACTTCCATCTCTTTTTAGAAGATATTTCATACTTGCCTGGTTAAGGGGCTGACCAAACGATTTCTCATTGACAAGATCCCAGCTGAGAGCAATCTTATCGGGCTTATCGGGAATAGTGGAAGCATTGAAATTCTTTGGTGCAGCTGGTTGATTAGTATTGACTATAGCTGTGTAAATGTCACTATCAAAAATGTTCTTAACTGCTGAACGCATATCAATCCACGAAGGATAAACAATACCGTCATGGAAGGCACATCCGCTGTAATCTCCTGCAAAGCAGTTATTCTCAAACGGATTTAATCTTAGATCGCCAAGCATATCTGCTGCTCTTCGGTCAGTCCATGTAGTACCGCCATCACTGGAATAGCTGACATAAGTGTTTGTTAGTATATTATTCGGATCGTCGCGGCTGTCGAGGTACATCAAAGCTAAGTCCCCGTTTGTGTTATCGATTGCCAGCCATTGGAAGAATTGGTCATTAGTGGTGTCAGAATGTGCTAGAATGGGACTGCTCCAGCTGTTGCCGTTATCAGTAGAACGAGAGAAATAGACATTGGGATAAGCATCACCGCACCAGGTAAGATATAGATATCCTTTGCGAGGACCGTTTGTTATATCGCAAACCATTGATGGGTATGTCTCAGCACGCACTTTGACCTTAACTGTGTGTCGCCATGCTCCCGGAGAAATCTCCCGAGTAACTCCGAAGATATTATAATTATGGATAATCGAAGGAGTTGAGAAAGTCTGCCCGACGTCGGTAGATTTTGCAAAGCCGACACCATGGGCAATTCCATTATTCCAAACAACATATACCTCACCATTTGCTCCGGTAACGGCTAACGGAAAACTTTGTCCGTATGTTGTATCCTCCGAAGTACGAGCAAGTCTGGGGCTGACAGGAACAGGAGGGGACCAGGTTTCGCCTTTATCCGTAGATTTGGAAATAACTATCTGAGTTGCTGAATCTTTTGGAGATACACGCTTCCAAGGCACATAAAGATGACCTTTGTTTGGAGAATTTGGCGAATTGTCAGACCAGATGTAATATTTATCTTCGAATGTTGAATCAATTGTTTGCTGACCTCTGTGAAGTATGATTGGGATATGTGTTTTCCATGTTTTGCCCTCGTCCGTTGTCTTCGAAATGAAGATCCCGTTTTCAGTAACCTGACCTTGTGTATTGCCGTCACTTCTAGCACCAAATCCTCCATAGACGAGATAGCCAGTACCGTCAGCACCGAAGGCAACAGAAGGATCATTTGACGATGTCCAACCAGAGAAAGGTCTGCCAAGCTTGATATTAACCCATGACTTACCGGCATCGGAAGATACATAAACCCACGAGGCTGATGTATCTCGGTAATCAACTGCCGAGCCAATTAGATTTTTTGGATTTACTGGATTGATAGCAATAGAGGACTCATTCTGCATCTGCTCAGTTCCCTTCTCGTCGGGAGTGAGATTGATGTTCCAGAAACTTGAGAATAAAGTGGGATTATTTGCAAGCGGAACCAGAAACTCCATTTTTTCATCATAAACCGGCATCGGATGGGCAGATTCGATATGCCGACGGTAGAAATCATCGGCTCTTTTGATGACTGGAGTTTTATCCTGTGCGATTAAGAGTGAATTTAAGTTAAGAAAAACAAACAATGCAACGATTAGATATATTAGCTTTTTCATAGTTCTAAGCTTATGATTTTTAAAAACATTAAATTAAGAAATAAGTTTGGAATAAGGAAAAAAGAAATGAATTATATAATTTAACGTTTTCAGTGATTTTAGATATAATCGAATTATTAAAAAGAATAGGACTAATATAATGAAAGATAAATTAAAATATAAAGATTTTATCGGATCAGTCCATTTCAATGCTGACGACAATGTGTTTTATGGTAAAATTGAGGGAATCGATTCACTAATCAGCTTCGAAGGAAGATCCGTTGCAGAGCTGAAGTCAGCTTACCAAGAAGCAGTTGACGATTATCTTGATATCTGTAAACAAACCGGAAGAAACCCATTCAAATCTTTCAACGGTTCGTTCAATATAAGAATTAGTCCTGAGTTACACCGAAAAATTTCAGAAAAATCATATATTCTTGGAGTACCGATCAACAAAATTGTTCAACATGCAATTGAAAGAGAAGTTGAGATAGAACGCTAGACTGATGCTATAAATCCACAAATAATAGCAACAATCAGCTTCAAAGTATTTAGAACTGTCACTTGGGTTAGAAACCTTTACTCTCTTATTGAACATTCCCATTTTACACCTTCAGTGTTCTTCTTTTGTTCTTTTTAGGTATTGCATTTATAAATGCTCTAAGTGCATCATTCACTTGGTCAGAAGTCTGGAATACCTTGTGGATATCAGGCTGTAGTTTTATAAAGCCATTCTGCTCAGCTAAGATTGAGGCAAATCTATTTGGTTTGGCTTGTTTGTAGTCAAAATCATAATGATCTGCCATTTCATCGCCATCATTAAGATTAGACTCTATTTTGTCTATTTTCTTCATGTATTTTCTTTTCAACTTTATTAGTTAAACGAGCATTAATAATTCTTATTTTGTGATCACGAACTGTAAAACAGACAATGAGCAATCTACCTGAACTGGAATAACCGATGATGAGTTCTCTTTGTTCTATTCTTGAATGTTTTTCATCAAGGAAAATGTAGGCTGAAAAATCATAAAAAACTTCTTTAGCCTCTTCAAAGCTTATACCATGTTTTTTATGATTTTTCTCAGCTTTTACTATATCCCAATCAAAATCGATTGCCATTAAATCGCCTTAAGAATTTAATCATATACAAAAATACAAAACATACTAAATCAAAAGTAAATTATTTGTCGTTCTTCACACTATCCATTCCCTTACTCCTCTTCCTCAATCCTAATCCCCATCTTTTTCAAAAGGTGCCAACAACGGGAATAAAGAGCCGGATAAGGGTCAATCATCTGTTTGCGGATGATTTGCTCCAGCTCTCCGGAGAATTCCGGGTAAATCTTCGAAAGTCTATAAAGTATATCCAGACTGTAAACTTTTATGGCTCTGCGTTCGTATATTCCATCCATCAGATTGATACAGATGTCTGTGAGTCTGCCAAGATATTCGTCGTCATCTGGAAGATCGATAAGTATGAACAGATGCAGAAGATTAAACATAAGACTCTGATTTGTCATTTGAGCAAGCTTGCTGAGAAGCATATCGCGATATGGTGAAAGCAATCCAGGATTGTCTTCAGCCAATATAATGATAACCCTGATTGCCCAAGCTGAAACTCGGGGCTTCTCTTGGCAAAAAAGGTCAACCATCGGATCGAACAATTCCGGATTTGAATCCACAATCTGAGCAGCACGGAGTATAGCACCCTTCGAACCATCGGTCAGAAGGGATTCGACTGAATCAAAGGAGGCATTATAAGTATTTCCTTTTAGGTTAATCTCATCTTCCTCAACTAATACTAATCAAATGTGTTTTCTATATAAATCTCCAAAAAGGATACATCTAAGTTCTTCCACTTTACTTAATCAAAATAGTTTTTATTGAGTAAGTATTTTTACCTGCCTCAATTTTGAAAATATACTCTCCCTGAGAGCATCCCTCACCATTCCAGTTTAAGTAATTCTTGCCTTTTTGCATAGATCCATCAAACAAACAGCCGACTTCATTGCCTTGAATGTCAAATACTTTAACTTTGACATCAGTATCTGTGTTAAGGAAATACTCTATTGTAACAAAGGAACTAAAGGGAGTAGGGTATATCCTGATATTGTCGATGATTGTGTCGTTGCTGGTATCAGTTTTTATATATTTAGTTCCGTATGCTTCAATCTCCCATAATGTGTAGAATGAAGAATCCACATGCTGTGTAAGAAATATACGAATATATCTGCCAACAGCATCTAATTCTTTCAGATCCATTATCCATTGAATTGAATCTGTAAAACTCCTTATTGTCTGCCAGTTCAGAGAATCGTTTGACACCTGAACCTTAAATTGCTTTGCCGGAGTATGGAACCAGATAAGCTTAATTTGGTTAATTTTGAAAGTATCTGCTAAATCGACATAGATCCATGAAGTGTCGCGATAGTCGCTAACCCATTGAGTATTTCGGTTACCATCATTGATTCTCTGAGGAATGTTAACTGAATTTTGTCTAACAGATTCAGAACGCACATATTTTTTGAAAGCCAAATTACCCGGCATTGGATTTTCTGGATAAACCACACCAGGAGCCAATCCAATTGAGTCAGCCAGCTTTTCGAATTGATCAACTTTTGGGACAAGCATGGGAGAACCCCACAATCCCTGAGAAAGTACCTTCATAACAAATCTGATAGCAACGGCAACGTGACCCTCGGTTTCATTGTCAGGATTGTCACACCAGACATGATATTTAGATCCATTATTTTGAGGATGTTTTTCGGGTACTCTTTTGCCACCTTGAAAAATACTTGGTTTCCACCGCTCATAAAGAAATTCATTGTAACCGAGCCAACTCCCACCTAAATTATAGTATAGAAAGTCGATACTGCAATTTGAAATATTATAATCACTATTGATGAAATCATTCGGCTCGTCATCTCCACACCAATACTCTATGATAATGTTTTTATCAGCAGTACCTTTACCGCCATTATTTTTCAATTTACTTATAGGGTCATTCCAGATTCTTAATGTTTTTCCCTTTTCTCTTACCAAACTGTTCATCCAATTGATAAAGCCTATTACTGCATCACTTCCAATAGCTTCATTTCCATAAAGCTTTTTAGCATAATCCTGAAATTGTGGGAATCTTTCAAAATTATTATAAACATATTCATCAACTCCTCCATGCCAGAATTGTCCAGGGAATAAATCAATATATTCAAGAATTATTTCTCTTGCAAATTGCCTGGCTGAATCCTCAGTGAAATCAAGGTATGAGTCGTAGATATTGCTATTAAAATCCCTTAAAGCATATTTATCATTATTTTTTAGTATAGCACCCATATGACCGGGCATATCAATTTCAGGAACAATAAGAACATGATATTTTCTGGCTATTTCAAGCAGATATAATACTTCTTGGCGCGAATAATGTTGATTGGAGACGATTTCCGGATGAGAAACTGATTCAATTCGAAAACCTTGATTGTCAGAAATATGCCAATGGAAATAGTTCATTTTGATATAAGAAAGCTCTTTGATTTGGTTTTCCATCCATTCCACACTGAAGTACTTACGGCCATTATCAACCATAAATGCCCGTTCGGGATAGTCCGGATAATCTCGGGCAAAGCCGCCTGAAATTTTATCGGAGTGCTTTAGAATTTGCAATAAGCTTCTTGTTCCATAAAAAACACCTGTTGAGGTGTTAGCTATAATAGAAATACTATCACCAACAGCCATTTCATAACCCTCTTTACCCAGTATGCTGTCCTTCATTCCCAAAGTCAAAAAGAAATCCGAACTACCGGCTTTATCACCTTTAATTATTTCAGGTTTGAAGTTCTTAAGAGCCAATAAGTCTTCAGCGAATGTCTTTGCAGTTTCGATCAGTTCCTGATAATAATTCTTGTCAATTATTATTCTGCTGTTTGATGTTAAAACAAATTTACCGGATCGGTCATTCCATTCCCTGATAGCAGGAATTGTAAGAGGTTTTTGTGAGAATAAATCTGATAATGAAGTGAAAAATAAAATAAGTGCAAAGAGCAATACGCAATTTACCCGATTTAAAAACATTGAATGAATCATGATGTTTCTCAAATTGATATTAAATTAATAAAGCGTATTATTATTCTATAAGTATCCTCAACAATATGCAAAATTCAAATTAAGGAAATTTTTCAAAACAACACTACAGAAAAATCATTTTTTGCAATTTTTCTGTAATATTATATCAAAATAGGTATTCCGATATCAATTGTAATTGTTGTAGGGACACGGCGTGCCGTGTCCTTTCTTGAATAACAATTAATTTTCTCCGCAATCAAATAGGCGGACAAGCAGGAATGCTTGTCCTACGATGTATTTGGTAGGTCAATCATCCTTGATTGACCAAATATTCTCTAATTCCAAAGCTCCTGCTTTGGAATCTAAATTATTATTCCCAAGAGGGATCTTGGGAACTAGTTGCGTAAGTATTCTGCATTGTAGGGACACGGCGTGCCGTGTCCTTTCTTGAATAACAATTAATTTTCTCCGC
>CAYXFU010000033.1:0-4677 GCA_964464375.1 uncultured Hyphomicrobiales bacterium | reverse complement strand
CAATCATCCTTGATTGACCAAATATTCTCTAATTCCAAAGCTCCTGCTTTGGAATAAGTTGCGAATGCATCCTGCATTGTAGGGACACGGCGTGCCGTGTCCTTCGGTTTGTATTGTATTAGCTCTTAATGGGCTGAACATCCTTCGGCAATGTTAAATAAAACGTACTTCCTTTTCCTTCTTCGCTTTCTGCCCAAATCCTGCCTCCATGCTTCTCAACAAATTCCTTACAGAGGAGAAGCCCCAATCCTGTGCTGGGTTCTTTTTCTGTGCCGGGACGTGTAACATTTTCGTCAATTTTGAATAGTTTTTCTAATGTATCAGCATTCATGCCGATGCCGTTGTCTTTGATATAAATGCAGGTAGCAAGATGGGCTCCACCTTCGAGGTGGAGTTCATCTGATGAAACACCAATCTCAATTTTCCCACCACGCGGAGTAAACTTTATAGCATTTGTGATTAAATTCCTAAGAACAGTATCTATCATAGATATATCAATCTTAGCTTCATAAGTATTGACAATATTTAAAATAATCTCTATACTCTTCTGTTTTGCAAAATCGCGCTCTATCTCAATATTTTGTTTTATTATATCATTCAGTTGACAAACCTGAGGTTTGAATTCTGTTAGTCCCCGCTGAATCCTTGACCATTCCAGCAGATTTTCGAGCAGTTTGTACAAATTGTTTGCTGACGACTGCATTTTTTGGCTGATTTCCTGTAGCTCAATCAAAGTAAAATCTGATGTTTCTTCTGCCATCAGTCTGGTTAAACCAAGGAAGCCGTTAAAAGGAGAACGCAAATCATGCGCTATTATAGAGAAAAATTTGTCTTTTGAAGCATTAAGCTCTGCCAGTTCTATATTTTTATTCTTAATATCAACTTCTGCCTTTTTCCGGTATGTTATGTCATGTCCTAAAAGTGCGATTTGATTATGTTCAGGTGAATAGATGCTGAGTTCTAAGTATTTGTCTAATATTTTGCTGTAATTTTCATAATTAGAAGGAATTCCGGACATAGCAACATCTGCAATCTTTTCTATCCAGTATTCTTCTGTCGCCGGAAAGACTTCTAGTAATGTTTTACCAATCAAATCAGATGATTTTAATCCGGTAAATTCCTCATAAGCAGAATTTACTTGCAGAAAACGCAAATCGAATGGTTTGCCGTTTTTGTCAAGAACAATTTCATAAACTGAAAAAAGTGAGTTAAGGTTTTGAAATAAGAGTTTATATCTTTGTTCGCTATCTTTTAATGCAAGTTCTGTCTGTTTTCTTTTTGTTATGTCCTGGAAAAACCCAAAAATCCGACGGTTTTGCAAATCAGCTTCACCAATAGCGTGAACACTTCTAATATTTCCTTTTGCTGTGATTATATCTAATTCCAGATCAAATGATTCATCATGCTCGATTGCTTGTTTAACTGCATTTTCTACAATTGGTAAAGAGGAAGGAGCATAGAAATTAATTCCATTTATCAAGTCTGGAACAAATCCCGACTCAACTTCATGAATTCTATAAACTTCATCTGTCCAGATCTGTTTTCCTGTATCAATATTAAATTCCCAACCACCAACTTTTCCTATTCTTTCGGTTTCAGCTAATAACTGACGGCTTTTCTTTAGTTCTTCTTCTGCCTGACGTTGCGAAAGAGCATAACTGAGGCTGTCTGCAGTCCTTTCGAAATGCTCGATCATTAATAAAGTAAATCGGTCTTTACGTTTATCATTATATTGAATCAAACCAAAAACCTGATTACCTGCTTTAAGAGGAACTAAAGCTACTGATTCGTATCCTTCACCATTGCACCGGTTTCGTGTTCGAGCCTGACGGTCGGCTTCAGTGGTACTGGCAAGAAGGGCAGAGGTATTATTCGACCAGAAACTACCATTTTTTGTAAAAAAAGATTTTTCCGCATCGAACCTTCCGCAAAGTACATTACCACACATGCATTCGAGGACTGGATTACCAACTTCGTCATGCAGAATATTCCCTGTGGAATCATATACACATAGATGGTTCTCAGCTTGAACGAACCGAGCCGGGAATCCATTTGTTGCATAATATGGATAGTCTTCACCCAAGTGTAGCCTTATTCCTACAGCTTCGCAGCCAGACCACCCTTTAAGTGAAGCTATCAATTCTGAAATACGTTCTCTGAAGTCACCCGGTGAATTAATAAGTAATATTAAACGGGATGTCATATCCCGCTCATCATCACGAAACTTTTGCTCAGTTATATCTCGGATGTGTGTTAAATATCCAATAATTGGTCCTATACCATTGATTTTTACCGGAGTAATTTGAAAATCAAGATATATTATACCACTTTTTGTCGTATCATATAATTTCAGTTCACGAACTTTATCAAAATCAAAGCTAATTTCCTGCCTTACAGTTTCACCGTTTCTAAGAAGATCTAAAAGGCTTTCGTCAAGATTTGGATCATTGAAAAGATTAAATTGTTTCAATTGAGATTGATCGACAATACCCAAAATATCTATACATTTCTGGTTAACATCCAACAGATTCCCTGAGTGATTATATAACTCTATCCCAATAGGAGATGCTTCGTAAATTCCCTTGAACTTACCTTCGCTTTCTCTTATTGTTTTTTCTGCTAATCTAAGATCTGTAACTTTTAATTCTAATTCAGCTGTTCTTTCTTTAACAAGTTCTTCTAAATTGTCTTTATATAGAGCTAATTCTTCGTTACGCCAGTGATTTTCAAGGTTAAGTGCTATAGTATTGATAAAATTGTTTGTTGCCGGTTTGTAATTTTCAAATTCTATGCTATCGATTGATAGAACAACAAATCCGAATTGTCGTGCAGTTGTTTGAAGAATAAAAGCGACAAAATTTTCTTTTGTAGGTAATATTTTAGTAATATGGTTCTTGTCATGTGGAATATCCTTTAGAGTTGCCATCAATTCTGAAGCAAAGTCGGAATTATCTCCAATAAATTCTGCTTCGTTGCGAAGACAGGCACAGCATGACCTCACTCCCGGCATGGTTTTTAGCACTTGAACAAGAAATTCACCGAGTTTTTTTGTATTAGGAAAAATATGGATAATACTCTGCGCAGCAAGTAACTGGTTAAGAATTCTTACTTCATTTTTTAAGTCTGATTTTAAGTCATTATCCAAAATAATTCTTTCAAAAATATGATTTCCCTAGTTTAAGTACTCTTCAGGTTTTAAATAATATGGATTGCGAACTATCTGCCCTTTTACTATCATGTAGGGATGCACTTTCAGACATTCGAGTATGGTAGCACCGTCAAATCGATTTGCATCATACTGGCAAATGGCTGTTACTGGATATTGCTCAAGAATAGAATTCACCTTTGACTCATATTCCATCAGTCTTTCTGAACCGGGCATGCCCCTCAAAGCCCAAGCCATCTCTCCGCTAACTCTGCAGGAAGAGAAATTCTCTTTTTTAGCTGTAAGATAAAAATTCTTTAAGGTATCAAGCATCTGATCAGGGTCAAATTTACTGCCGGGACAGTAAGTTTCTAATGTTGTAGCTACTGTCAAGTTATTATGCTCATTTCCCGATGGCACATCAATACCAGCATCTTTCAACCATAGAATAAAATCTTCAGGCGACATTTCATCAGCGAAGTAGGCTACTTTGTCTTCATTAGAGATACCCGCTCCGATGAATTTTGAAATTACATTTCTTCTGTCTTCTTCGTTACTATAGATTAAACACATGTGAGTCCCTTCAGGAAATTGTTCTGAAGTAAACCCCATGTCCATAATAGAGTGATTAGCACACATATTACCCTCAATAAAATTGCATAAAAGCAAAATAACTGCATTATTTGCTAATATTTATCCTTTTCGTCAGGAAATCAGAATACTTTAATATAAGTGTTGGTTAACTGAAATAAAAAATATAATCATTTTGATAATTATATTGACTTTTCCCAACTACCTGAAAAATTTCTCCTTAAATTTATTTCGTACATATTCATCCACAAAAGAGAATATCCTGTGAACTGTGTCATGAGTCTCATGAGGTGCATGTCCAGCTACCTTAATCACTTCAAATCCCAATTCTCTTTGAAGTTTATAGAACTCCTTGTATTGTTCCGAATGATTTAGCAATTTACCCGAACTCTTTCCAATGAAATTCGTTTCTTCCAAACGCTGTCTTCTGCCTAACAAGCCACACACACACTGTGAATCTGAATATAATAACAAGGGTTTATTAGCTTTACCGGGAATTAGTTTGAATTCTTCCAAAGCCCATAACACAGTTTCAATCTCTAATTTTGTCGATGAAGTGTCTTCGAATTTTTTCAATACGATCTGCTTTTCAATTTCAAATCTATGTAAACTATCGGGATTAACGTTGAGGATATCTTCGGGTAATAATAGATAAGCCCCCATGCCAAGCTTAATTTTGGGGTTCAGACTAACGTCAGTAAATAATATATTTTTAAGCATAATGTAACTCCAAAATTTTTGTGATTGTAATGTTACAATAGACAATGTTAATGTTAATGTCATTCCCACGAAAGTGGTAATAACACAATTATTAATCAACTCTTTTCTTAGAACACCGTATAGCTAAATATCAATCCGCTAATTCCCCAGCACTTGAACTCGCTTTGGCTGTTTCTCCCCTCTTGAGAGGGGATTAATGGGTGTGACCATCGTAAGAACAA
>CAYXFU010000032.1:0-40305 GCA_964464375.1 uncultured Hyphomicrobiales bacterium | reverse complement strand
CCCTCCTTGGAAAGGAGGGGAAAAACTACAGTTTCACAAACTTGCTGACTTTATCACCAATCTGCACAAAATACATGCCGGGAGCAAAGCCGGAGACATCGATCTTGACTATTTCCCCTCCTTTCCAAGGAGGGGTGTCACGAAGTGACGGGGTGGTCTGTATTTCTCCCAGCACATTATATATCTTCACATCGCTTTGTAAGGGCGAACGGCCGTTCGCCCCTACGGATATATCTATGAAATCCTTTGCAGGATTAGGAGAAACTTCAAAATCAGTATCGATTTTCTCTTCAACAACATCCGTCCAGTCACGTGTGTATTTAAATACATAGTCGCCTTCGCCAATAACATAAGCGGTTGTTATAGAAGGAACTTGAACGCTTTGCATCATAAAAAACAATCCCTTGTGAATATCATCTTTTACATATTCTTCTTTCCATTTTTTTCCACCATTGGTAGTAACTAGCATAAGACCTTCAAATCCTGTAATCATACCGAAATTTTTATCAAAAAACTTTAAATCATAGATACCGTGAGCATCAAATACTGTATCTCTTTGTTTTGACCAGGTTCTACCACCATCCTCAGTATTAAATATTATTTGAGAATTAACAGTCCAACCAGCAGAATCTAATATTCTACTAGTACTACTCACCCATCCGTAATCTTCATCAATAAAATCCATATTTAAATTTGGAGGACATTCTATTGAATCAAATGACTTCCAACTGTCATGAACCCACAATACAGAGTTCTCAAGTTTAGAATCTTTATTCCTTATTAAATTAGTGCAAACAAATAAAAACCTATTTATTAAATCAATTTCCTTGATACCAAACCTATACAAACCAGGCGGCATTTCCATTTTTTTCCAAGTAATTCCACCATCTGTTGTTTCAAATAGAAAACTTGTTGAATCGTATGGAATTGTTGCACAACCCATTATACCATATTTTTCATCCAACATTCTCAACTTAAATAATTGCTTATTCTTACCAATATAATATTTTTCCCATGTATCCCCTTTGTTCGTAGAACGAACAATCAATCCGGAATCGCCTATTGCTATAATTAAGTTAGGATTGGGATATTGAATTTCATGTAAATAAATAGCACCGTATTTATCTTCGTTTGAATTGTGATAGGAAGTATCCATATATATATATTTCCAAGTATTGCCACCATCAGTTGTACTTCTGATGTAGGTTCCACCATATCCATTTTTTTCTCCTAAAACAATACAATTTAGGGAATCGGCACATCTCAGTTGTTTGTAAAAACTGAATGTTTCTTTTGTACTATAATCTGGACGTGTATCAACTATCTTCCAGTTTTTGGTTTGAGTGTAGATTGAATCACAAAAAGATAATAACAGAATCAAACCTATAGATAGTAGTTTCATTTTTTCTCCAAAAAAATCCTATCAACCCTACGGTTAACCGTAGGGCTGATATAAAATTGTTATCTAATAATATTTACTTTATTACATTGATTTTATTGTAATATAAATCATTTCCATCAACTATTATTCTCAGGAAATACATACCTGAATTCAATTCAATGTCTAATGGAATTGTTACAAGATAACTATTCTTTTCTACATCTCTCTGTTGGATAACATTTCCTAACAGGTCTATCAAATAAAAGAATAATTTTTTACTTTTTCTTTTAATATTTAAACTCTTATTTTGCACATTGCTTTATCGCATCTTGTTAAAAGAGTTATTTTATTATTGAAAAGGAAAGTTATGTCGATCTTAAGAAAAAAAGACCATTACAAAATTGCCTGGCTTCCGGGTGATGGCGTTGGCGTTGAGGTTCTGGAAGCCGCTAAAATTGTTTTTGACAAATTAAATCTTAATGCAGAGTATATCCATGCTGATATTGGATGGGAATTCTGGTGTAAAGAGGGTGATGCTTTTCCCCAAAGAACAATCGATATTCTCAGCAATGTCGATGCCGCTATGTTTGGAGCAATAACTTCTAAACCAATGAAGCAGGCAGAAGAAGAACTGGTTCCGGAATTACAAGGCAAAAATCTGATTTATCGCTCTCCAATCGTAAGGATGAGACAACTATTTGATCTTTATAACTGTCTCAGACCTTGCAAAGCTTACCCCGGCAATCCATTAAATTTCAAAGAGAATATTGATATCGTCGTTTTCCGTGAGAATACTGAAGATCTATACTGCGGTGTTGAATTTAATCCGGTACCTGATGAACTAATAGCAACTCTCACCAAGCTTAGTAGCCCATTTTCAAAGTTTGCTGAACTCAAAGGTAATGAATTTGCTGTGTCATGTAAGATCAATACTCGTTTTGGTTCGGAAAGAATTATTCGCGAAGCATTTGAGTTTGCTAAAAACAACGGACGCAAGAAAGTTACTATCGTTCACAAAGCTAATGTGGTACGTGCTACAGACGGATTATTCCTTGAAATTTCCAAGGAAGTTGCAAAGGATTATCCTGAAATCATCTACGATGAAGCGAATATCGATGCAATGACAATGTGGCTGATTAAGAATCCATTTAATTATGATGTTCTGGTTGCACCAAACCTTTATGGAGACGTCATTTCAGATTTAACAGCTCAATTGGTTGGTGGGCTAGGATTTGCCTGCTCAGCAAACATCGGTGAGAAATTGGGTGTTTTCGAGCCATCACATGGTTCAGCTCCGAAATATTCCGGTTTGTACAAAGTTAATCCAATAGCCACTATTCTTGCAGGAAAGATGATGCTTGATTATCTTTGTGAATTTGAGATGGCTGAAAGACTTGAAAAAGCTACTGCTCAGGTGATATATGATGGCAAAGTCCGCACCTATGACATGGGCGGTTCTTCATCAACACTTGACTTAGCAAAAGCTATAGCAGACAAATTGTAATTCGTTTTTCTATATGGTAAATCATTTTTTTCAAAGTCATTCTCACAAATGAGACTGTTTGAGAACTATTGAATTTGTCATTTTGAAGGAGCTTAACGACTGAAGAATCTAGTATGTATATTACTGGATTCTTCATTTCGTTTAAAGTGACAAACTAGTCCAATACTTACTTTTGAGAAAAGAGTTCAGTTAAGGTTGATTTTTATATAAAAATGTTGTTTTAGAAATTTGAGAAGCCGACCCAAAAGAACCAATTCCATTATTAATATTCCCTAATAATGTATTGTATTGATTGGATCTGAAATACTGCAATGACCATTTCATAAAATTAACATCTGCCACCATAACAGTAACTTCATTCAACCCGAACCATTTGAAAGTTGTCCAAACTATTGGTGTTTCCGGAGCAGGAACCATAGCCCAACGAGTAGATTCAAGATAATCAGGGGAGTTCCTTCCGCCGCCAAAGGAAGTAAATATTCGGCGGTTCTTCTCCTCTGTCGGAGTCGGTAAATACTTTCCGTATTCCAATGTATCAAGTGATTTTATCCTGATAATGTAATAAAATTTTACATCTGGATTCTTTTCCCATGATATTTTTTCTTTACTACCGTCAGTTAAATTTAATGTGTCTTTTGGGTAATACACAGAATCAGGAGGAGAATTAATCCATTTGAAACGAGCCGGCGTTTTTGTTGATCCGGTCATTACTGTTCCATCCTTCAAAGTAATTTCGAGATCATATTTCTTGCTAGGCTGAACTAATACAGTTGTGTCGGGATTGTAGTATCCATTCGATCCGGCAGCATCACATATTAGCTGTATTGTTTGCCCATCGACTTTAATGAGGACTCTGGCATCCCTAATAAATGCATTATCGTATTTAAAAGAATCGGTTGTAGGCGATGTTTTCATCACTTTAACGAAACGAATAGGTTCGTCCACAATAAGATAACTTTCTACATAGTTCTGCTCGATATAAACATTGGGTGGCGCATCCTGACATGAATTTAATATGACTGTCAGAATAACCAATAACAAAGGGAATATATGTTTTAATGATTTCATTATTAGAATTTAACCTCAAGTGAGAGTGTTGGAATTATTGGTAATAAGTAAACATCAATGACTTTCGTTTCTTCTGATCTTGTGTCATAATATCTGAACCAGATGTCGCGGTGATTGTAAACATTGTAAATATCGAGAATAGCCTTAGATTCTAGCCCGAACATCTTAAAAGCATAGCTTCCAGTTAAATTTAACTGATGAGAAGCCGGCAATCTGAGACCATATCTTTGAGAAGGTACCGTTTTTCCCCGTCCAAAATCCTGTCCAGGCAATCTCGAAAGAAATCTCGAAGTTGCTCCTGTGTATGATTGTCCTGATTGGAAAGTGAAAGTTGCGGCTATATCCCATTTTTCGTTTATCTGATACTGGGCAACAACTTTGAAGTCATGCCTGCGGTCATATTTTGGACGGAAAGGCAGACCACCATTAATATCAGGGAAAACCGACTGAATATAACCCAAAGCATAACCAATCCAACCAACAAAGCTTCCAAATTTCCTTTGGGCAAAAACTTCGAAACCCCATGATTCAGTTTCTCCGGTTAAGAAAATATCTGACAAAGCATCTGGAGCTATAACATTTGTGTTTAGTTCACTAACGCTGTTCATCTTTTTGTAATATACATCGAAATTTAAATCAACATCAGGCAATGGTTCGGTTTCGATACTAAGAATATAATGCATACTTCTGCTGGGAGATAAGGTTGAATCCGTTGGTAGCCATGTATCAAAGAATGCAAAGTCTGGCTGTGATGCAAGTCTTAAATTCTGAGAAAATATTCCCCATGCAGCTTTAATTGCGAAATTTTCTGTCACTCTATACCTGAGAGCAAATCTCGGGTCGAGTAAGACATGATTACTAATTTCCCAGTAATTGAGCCTTAGGCCTGTTTGTATGGAAAATACCTCATTGATATTCATGTTTAACTGACTATATGCCGCATAGTTCCAGTCATCAAAGTCGAGATTAAGAGCTCCTGGATTATTAGTCCCAACTTTGATTGTAGTATCTGACTCACCTGTTAGATTCTGATAATACAGGAAATTATATCTTGTAACTTCAACACCTGATTTCAATGTTATTGCATCACTGATGAACCAATCACCTGATGCTTTTGCTGTCAGATCATTTATTGAATTATCAATCTGGAAACTGAAACCAGCCTGATCACCAATGAATGAATTCTTGTAAAAACTAGAGCTAATTACAACATTAGTAAAAAATTTGTCATTGAAAATATGAGTCCAATTACCGGCAAAACTTCTGTTGCCTACACTTAGGTTAAGTGTAACACCGGAAGCACCAAGCTGAAGTCCGTCATTACTCAAAAACCCTGAAACAGCCACTCTGTCGTTATCGCCAAAGTTCTGAGTTAATTTTAAGTTTACATCATAAAATGCAAAGTCGGGTAGTGGGGAAGTAGGATCCGTTGGTACAAGGGCTTTGATCAATTCCAGATATGTTCTTCTTGCTCCGACAAACCATGACCCATCAAACAATGGTCCCTGAACGGAAAGTCTTGACGATATAGCTCCAATAGAGCCCACACCCTCGATCTCATTCCTGTTACCATCTTTTTGAGTTAAATTCAGTACTGCAGACAACCTGCCACCATACTCAGCCGGGAAGCCACCTTTGATCAACTCGACATCTTTGATCGCATCAGAATTGAAAGTAGATATAAATCCAAACAAATGTGACGGATTATAAACAATTGCACCGTCTAGCAAAACAAGATTCTGATCAGGTGAACCGCCACGCACAAACAGTCCTGATGAAATCTGTGAAGATGTTAATATTCCTGGTAAATACTGAAGTGAACGAAATACGTCAGACTCTCCACCTATTCTGATTTTCTTAATCTGTTGAATCGGTACATTAATCTTGCTGATTGAAATCTCTCTTTTTTCGATTTCTCTTTCGGCTTCAACCTGTACCTCGTGTGTAGATACATTAGTTGGTTTTAACTGAAAATTCTCTCTCAAAGCTTGAGATTCTTTAAATTTATATTTTTTTGATAGCTTCTCGTATCCAATGAAAGACACATTAATTTTGTATTCACCGGGCGGGATGTTAGTTACTGAGAAATAACCGCTTTTATTTGTGAATGCACCTAATTTCGTACCCTCGAGTGATATGGTTGCACCTATTAGTGTTTCACCCGTTTTTGAATCTTTAATAAATCCACTTATACTAGCAGAATTATCTAAAATTTCCAATGCTTTTAAGTAATTAAAAATGCCGGTTAAAACCAGCATTAAAATTATCACAATAATTTTTTTTTGTATTAGTTTCAAATCTTATTTTCTATTGTTAAATTCAGAGATTACTTAAACGAAATCTAAAGACTAAAATTTTATTTTTTTCTAAGTTTAAGGTAAGTTACATAAGAAGAAATTTGGACGCATCTTATTATTGTTTGGATAAATAAAATCTCACTATGCATCAATAAATTCAGTACTATCGTTGATTTCATCTTCGAATATGTAATTTCTTATCTCGCTTTGAATCTCGTTGTAGAAATCTGATTCACTTTGTCCATTGAGATAAATGAATTTTCCTGTATTCCTTCTTTTGTAAATGTAAGAATTAATAATCCATATCTCATCAATATCTTCTTCAGTCAATTCCGATTGAGATTTATTTGGCAGGAAAAATTCATTCTGAATAATTGAAAATAAATCATCAATTGGGGCTTTTCTACCAATTATCTGATTGTGAACTAATTTACCCGAATTAATAACGTATAATTCAAAAAGTCTTTCTTTTGGTGAATTAGGAATAAAGAATATCATATTGTTCGAGGCTATAGAATTATTACTGATATATTTCCGACCGAATAATTTTTTTAATTCTTTGATTTGAACGTTTAAATTATATGCTTTCTCATATTCCAGTTTTTCGGAGAATTCGAGCATCTTCTTTTCAAGTTGCGTGATCACTCCGTCCGAACATCCACTTAAGAATAATCTGACTTTTTCTACTTCTTCGTCATACTGACTTTTTGTAGTCAGAATTGCACATGGTGCATCACATCTTTTTATCTGATGATAGAAACATGGCTTATTGTCTGCCGAAACACTAAAATCATCCTTGCATTTTCTGAGTTTGAATTGCTTTTCTATAGTCAGAATCAATTCATGGGCAAATGAAATTGAATTAAATGGACCGTAGTATTCCGAGCCATCATTTCTGACATTAAAAGTCAAATCAGCAATTGGAAATTCCTCAAAGGTGGTTATTCGTATGAATGGATATTGACCATAGACCTTATCTGCTGTATTATAGTGAGGTCTGTGTGTCTTGATTGATTTTGATTCAAGAAGCAATGCCAGTAATTCAGTATCAGTTGTTAACCAACGTATATCATGAATCAGCCTAATCATTTCAGTGATTTTTTTTGAAGTCATCATTTCCTGATTAAAGTATGACTTAACTCGGTCTTTCAATGATTTTGCTTTTCCGATATACAGGATTGATCCGTCTTCTCCCAAAAAATGATAAACACCGGGTTCATCCGGCAATTCATCAAGCTTCGTCTCAACTCTATTATATGAAACTGAAGGAGTTCTGAAATTTTTTATTGGCTTATTCTGAAAATGAAGTAACTGATCGATATCTTCAATATCATGTTCCAGCTCAGCCAAAGCCATTAGCTCATTCAGAATGTGTGCTGTCGCTGTTGCATCTCCTCCGGCTCTGTGCCTGTCGATTATCTGTATGTCAAAGAAGTTTGATAGTGAACCTACATTCTTTTTCAGGCTTTTCTGCAAAAGTCTTCTTGATAGTTTTAATGTGCAAATTCTGGGAAGTTTAGGTTGTCTTAGTCCAGCTAGATTGAATGACTCAAGAACGAATGACCAGTCGAATCTGGCATTGTGGGCCACAAACACTGCATTAGTCTGATTGAAAATTGCCTCTACTTTTGGCATGATCTCATCTAATTCAGGTGCATTAAACACCATTTCATTAGTAATTCCTGTCATTGTTGAAATGAAATATGGAATTGGCTGATGTGGATTGATCAATGAGCTGAATGTATCTGTGATTTCGCCACCAATCGTTGTTACGCAGGCTATTTCGGTGATTCTGTCGTTCTGTGGATGTGCACCGCTTGTTTCAACATCAACTACGATAAATGGTATTTCCCAGATTGATTTCATTGAATTTCGAAGAATTAAAAATGCAAAAATACTAATAACTTATTTGTTACACTTATGTTGAAAAACAAAAAGTGTCAGATTATTTAGTCAGATTAATTAAACAGTGTGGAATATTTCCCACAATGAGTTTTGATCTTTTACCAGATAGGTTTTAAATCGTAACGATTTTGCCATCTCAATATTTTCTGGCAAATCATCCAGAAAAACTGTTTCTTCAGGTAAGAATCCAGTACTTTCAATTAAATATTGGTAAATCTCAGATTCGGGTTTTCTATGTCCTGTCTTGTAAGAAAATACTAGGAAATCAAATATATTGAATAAGTCTTTAACCTGATTTTTAAAGTAGTTATGGTGTATCTCGTTAGTATTGCTCAGCAATGCAAGATTATATTTATCTTTCAAACCGGTCATAAGTTCATTTGATTGAATATAAGGTTTTATTAAGGTTAAATTCCAGATTCTGTCTATTTCATTGTCCGTTAGATTGGCATTGACTAACACTCTTATTCTGTCTCTAAATACTTCAGCGGAAATTAATCCCTTTTCAAAGAGAATGAAGGTCTCATCGTTAATAAAAGCAGTCCTGTCCATGCTTTTGTTAGATGAACCATCTAAGAATCCATTTAATGAGAGATGAGTATTAATCTCATAAAGCACTCCACCAAAATCAAAAACCAGGTTTTTTATGCCATCAAATTCCATTAGTCTTTCCTCTGAAGTTTTGCCATGAAAAAGCCGTCACAGCCGTGCTTCGAAGGCAAAAGCTGTAACTGGTAATCTGATTCTCCTAAGTCTGGGATTTCGATTCCATTGCTCTTAAACGAAGGCTTCAATGCAAGAGGTTCGAATTCTTTATGATTAGATAAAAATCTCTCAATAACAAATTCATTTTCATCCGGCAAAATTGAGCAGGTTGAGTAGATTAGCTCTCCTCCCGGCTCTACAAACTGGGAGTAGTATTCAAGTATTTTATCCTGTTTGGCTATATGCTTACTCAAATACTCTTCTGTTAATCTCCATTTGGGGATGGGATTGCGTCTGATTGTTCCCATACCTGTGCAGGGAGCATCTATCAGAACTTTAGAGAATGTTTCATCCAGTTTCTCAAGATTATGATCAAGCACTGTTTCAATCGACTTATATCCACATCTGGCTGATCGTTTATTCAGCTCTCTGAGCTTACTCAGCTCAACATCACACGATACAATTCTTCCACTATCATGTTGCAGTGAAGCTATGTGCATAGATTTACCACCGGCACCTGCACAGGCATCCAGAATCGATTCGTTTGGCTGAGGATCGAGAGCAAAGGATATCAATTGACTGCCTTCGTCCTGCACTTCGAAGCGACCGGATTTATAAAGTGGGACTGTATTCAAATCTAATCTCTTGTTCAAATACAATGCCACAGGCGAAAAATTGCAAAAAGTGGTTTCTATTTCTATATTTAAAAGATGCTCTCGAATTATCGATAAATCAGCTTTCTTTTCCACTCTTATTGTTAAAGGCGAGGGTTCCAGAAATGAATTAAAGAAAACACCCATATCATTATAATTAAAATTATATTTTTTAATAATTTTATCAACAATCCAACTTTGCTGTCCATATCTAATGCCAATTTTATCAATTATTTCTTGATCTTTTACTAATAATTTTGATTCAATTTCTAGATTCAACTCCTGGAATAGACTGCAAACACTATTCTTAAAATCAACAAAATTATTTATAGTTAATTCTTTTTCAATTAAATTAGAAGTTATGAATAATTTTAGAAATTGATCTTCATTTGGTTGACTGATTACAGAATTAGCTTTACACATCAGCAGATTCTGCTGAATAAGAACTAAGAGGATAAGTAACGAATCTTTAATAATTATTTCATCTGACAGATCGTTATAAGTGCCTGAATTTACAATAACATTTAAAATATAATCAGGTAAACTTTTGATTCTAAGATAAAAAAATACAAGCTCGGATATAAACCTTCGGTCAAAACTGCCGATATACTTCTTTGATCTGAGGTATTGTGATAAAATCAGGTCTGGTGGCTGATGAGATTTTAAAATTATACGAATAACTTCAGAACAATGACCGACGAGTGATGGAATTTCCATATTCGCAAAAAAATTTAATTTTTGATTTAGTTAGCTATGTTTAATAACAATTTAAAAAAAATTTTTGGAATTAAGTATAATCTCTCTTATTTTTATATTAGAATCAAATGGGGGTATTGTACTTTCTTTTTTTTAACGCATAGCAATAAGCCTGTTTGGGGTTTTATTTTGAATAGTATTTAAAGGAGAAATTTTTGAATTTTTTCCAGAAGGATCATATTATTATAATATAAATGTACTCTAAGTAAAGAATTAATTCTTTAATGAGAGGAAAACTTTTTTGTTTTGTGTAAAAACTTTTTTGATAATTAGGGATAAAAGTTGTATTTTCGCTATTGGTTTGAAATATTTTTGAAGCAAATATAAAATAAAATGGGGGAAATGCCAAAGTGGCATTATTTTTGCACAGTTATTTATGTTGAACTGTGAAATTACAATTGGATTATTATAAATTAACTGTTTACATTTGTTTTTAGGAGTTACAATTATGAAGAAATGCTTAATCTACTCTTTGCTTGTTGGTGTGATGCTATACCTGGGAGCAGGAGAACTATCTGCGCAGACTGTAAAGTTGGACAGATGGGTGATTGGTTCAGGAGGTATGATTGATGCTCGAAATTCTGAAAATATCCATTTGTCCGGTATAATCGGACAATTAGCCGTTGAAAAAGTTACTGGAACTTACAATGGCAAATCAATGGACGTTTGGCAAGGATTTTGGATACCATCAGCTGTAGTTACTGACGTAGATACACCGACAGAACCTTCTGCCATTAACGAATTGGTGAACTTCCCCAATCCCGTTACATCGGCAACTACTTTCCGCTATAATTTGCCCGGGACATCAAATGTCTCATTAAAAATCTATAGCGTGTCTGGCAATTTAATTAAAGTTCTGGTTAACGGAACTCAGGAAGCCGGTCAGAAAGATATTCCATGGAATATTCAGGATACTAATGACGAAGGTATGTCATCAGGAACCTATATTTATGAATTATCTGTGACTCCAGCTCAAAATGCTGGTTTCGGCGGTTTTCAGCCCTACACATTACGCAACCAAATGGTTGTAATTAAATAATGTCAAGAAAATTTTATATAAATACAATTCAAAAAATAATGTTAAATTTTTTACAACCGTCGAGGAGTAATTCATAATGAAGAAGTTTTTGCTTCTAAGTTTAATCGCGTTAACGGTCTTCTGCACCGCTAATGCTTTCGCACAGATTCCCAAGGTATTCAACTACCAAGCAAGTATGCGCGATAACACAAACAGTCCGTTGAAGGATGGTTCCTATGTAGCAACTTTCCAGATCTATGCACAGGAAAATGGTGGATCACCACTTTGGACAGAAACACAAGATGTCTCTGCAGTTGGTGGATTCGTTAATGTTTATCTAGGTAGCAGAACACCTATCAATGTTCCTTTCAACAAACAACTTTGGTTGGAAGTTAAAGTTGGTAGTGGTCAGCCTTTCGCTAGAACACCTCTTTCATCGGTTCCAACAGCATTGAGTTCAATTCAGGCTGTTACATCCGATACAGCAACTATTGCACTCAACATAGTTGATGGTGCCGTTACACAAACAAAATTAGCTCCAGGCGTTTCCGCTAATCCTTGGGGACCAGCTACTGGTGATCTTGCCGGTTCATATCCAAACCCGACATTGAATCCCACAGCAGTTGTCCGTAATATTCCTCCTGGCAGCATTACACAAGACAAATTATCACCTAATATTTGTGTCTCTCCTTGCGGTCCTGCAAGCGGTGACCTTACAGGTACATATCCTGATCCTTTGATTGCTCCGGGAGCAGTTAAAACAGACCGTATCTTCAATGGTGCAGTTACTACAATCAAGATTAATGACATGGCAGTTACTACAGCAAAGATTAATGATTTCGCTGTCACAAACAGTAAAATCGGTCCTGATGCAGTTACAACTGACAAAATTATGGATGGTACAATTCTTCTTCAGGATTTAAATCAGGAAGTTGAAGACTACTATATTAATATTGGCGATTTAGCCGGTGGTGACCTTTATGGCACATACCCAGATCCTCAGGTCGGTGGATTCCGTAATATACCTATTAATGCTACTGCTCCTACACAGGGTCAGGTTTACATGTATGATGATTACACCAAACAATGGGTTGCTACTACAATGTTCGGTGATGTTAACGGTGCTTATAATGATAACACAGTTAATAAATTATGGAATATCAACTTGTTCAACCAGCCAACACTTGATGGTCAGGTTTATACATACAGTCAGATCACAAACGACTGGAGAGCCGCTTTCGCAGGTGGTGACGTTACCGGTTCTTTCAAAGCATTGACAGTCGGTGCATGGCGCAATCAACCACTAACAGCCGCTGGTTCACTTGTTGGTGATTTTTATATGTTCAATGGCTTAGGTTGGACACCAGCTCAGCTCAAAACAGTTGGACCACTTGTGGGCAATGGTTACAGTGCAGGTGCTACAGTAACACCTTTGAAAATTCGTGATGATGCAGCTTATTTACCTGATGGCGATGGATCAATCCTTTATTGGAATGGACCAGCTGTTACAGGTGCATGGACGGCTAACAAAGCAGTTCCAAAGAACTTGAAAACATCAAACGTTGCTAATGCAGGTACTAATGGTATGGCATTAACATGGGACAATACAAATACAACAATGAAATGGGCTTGGTCTAATGCTCAGGTCATTACAGACAATATTACTATTCAGGGCGACGGAACACCAATCGTTGGTATGGAAATTAAATTGAAAAAAGTTTTCACTAATCCAGCTCAGTTCGCTAATGATGGAACTCCATCAAGCCCAATATTTATTATACCTAATGGTATTACAACAACTGAAATTGCAAACGGTACAATTCAGACAATAGACATTGCTGACAATGCAGTAACAACAGCTAAAATTCTTGACCTTAACGTAACTACAGGAAAGATTGATAATTCAGCCGTAACAACTGCAAAGATTCTTGATCTAAATGTTACTACAACAAAGATTGCAGATTTGAATGTTACAACAGCAAAAATTGCAGATCTTAATGTAACAACAGGCAAAATTGCTGATTTGGCAGTAACAACAGCTAAAATCAATGATGCAGCCGTAACTGAAGATAAAATAGCTGACGGAGCAGTAACATCAGCTAAGATTCTTGATCTTGATGTTCAGACAATTGACATTGCAAATCTAGCCGTAACAACAGCTAAAATTGCTGACCTTAACGTAACTAACGGAAAAATTGCTGATGATGCCGTATCAACAAGCAAAATACAGGATGATGCAGTAACAACAGCCAAAATTAATGATGGCGATGTTCAGAATATTGATATAGCCGCTGACGCTGTTACAACAGACAAGATTTTTGATGGTACAATCATCACAGCAGATCTTGCTGACGCAGCCGTAACTGAAGATAAAATAGCTGACGGAGCAGTAACATCAGCTAAGATTCTTGATCTTGATGTTCAGACAATTGATATTGCAGATCTTGCAGTAACAACAGGTAAAATTGCTGACTTAAATGTTACAACTGGAAAAATCAATGATGCAGCAGTTACAACTGTTAAAATTCTTGACCTTAACGTAACAACAACAAAAATTGCTGACCAAAATGTAACAACAGCAAAGATCGCTGATCTTAATGTTACAACAGGCAAAATTGCTGATGCAGCAGTTACAACAATTAAAATTGCAGATGCAAATGTTACAACAGCTAAAATTCTTGACCTTAACGTAACAACAACAAAAATTGCTGATCTTAACGTTACTAACGCTAAGATTGGTGCAAATGCTGTTACAACAGACAAGATTTTTGACGGTACAATCATTACAGCAGATCTTGCTGATGATGCAGTCACAACAAATAAAATTCTCAATCTTAATGTAACAACAGAAAAGATTAATGCCTTAGCAGTTACCGCCGCTAAGATTAACTCTGATGTTGCAGGTTCCGGTCTTTCAAAGAACGGTGGAACAGGTGCTCTTGATGTAAATACAGATAGTTGGACAACTCAGATAGTTGGCAACAATATTGAAGTTATTCAGGTTCCTAATGATCTTACAGAAGGTTCAGGTATTGCACCATTTATATTTAATGGTTCGGCTCCCGCAATCATTGATGTAAACACTGATGCTTCAACAGTTGACATCAATGGTTCAAATCAACTTTTTGTTCCAACCGGTGGAATCACATCAAATGAAATATTTGATGGAACTATTGCCACAGCAGATATTGCAAATGATGCTATTACAAATGCTTTATTAGCAAATGATGCTGTTACAACAACAGAAATTCTTGACGGAACAATTGCTACAGCAGACGTTGCTAACTCAGCAGTAACAAATGCTAAATTGGCTGACGGTGCCGTTACAACTTTGAAAATCGTTGACGGATCAGTAACAGACGTAAAAATTGCTACTGACGCTGTTATTACTTCAAAGATCGTTGATCTTGCAGTTACTGAACCAAAATTGGATAACCTTTCAGTTTCAACAAGAACAATTTTGAATGACGCTGTTACTTCAGTAAAGATTCTTGATGGTACAATCATTAATGCAGATCTTGCAGTTGGTTCAGTAACATCAGCAACAATTCTTGATGGAACAATTGCAACAGCTGATATCGATTTATTAGCAATAACAAATGGTTTATTAGCCGCAGACGCTGTTACAACAGGAAAAATTCTTGATGGAACAATCATTAATGCAGATCTTGCAGTTGGTTCAGTAACATCAGCATCAATTCTTGATGCAACAATCCTCAATGCAGATCTTGCAGTTGGATCAGTAACATCAGCATCAATTCTTGATGCAACAATTGCTACAGCTGACGTTGCTCTATTAGCTATAACAAACGCACTATTAGGCGCTGATGCAGTAACAACAGATAAGATTCTTAACGGAACAATTCTTCCTGCAGATCTTGATCTTACTCAGAACTACGCATGGACAGGATCACATACATTCAACAAACAAGTTGGCTTTACTTTCCCAAGTGCTTTCACAGGAACAGATGTTGACTATGCATTGAATGTTGCAGACGGTATCGTAATTAACAACACAAAACAAGTCGTTGCTTTAAAGATTGCTCAGAGCGGTCCAAACAACGTTAATGGTATTCAGGTTACAATGAGTGATCCTACAACAACTGGACGTGGTATCTACGTTTCATCAGCTTCAACAGGCGGTCAGATTGCAGAATTCTCATCTACTAGTTCAAGAATTACTGCTTCTCCTGGTGTTTATATTTCACAGGAAAACACAGGAACTGGTTCATCATTAGAAATTCGTAACCCAGGTGGAGATGATGCTTCTACAGCATTGTACATTGCTTCCGGTAAAATGGTTCTTAATACTGGTGACGCAACCGGTGTTGCTAACTTAACAATCGGTGGTTTTGGATGGAGTTCATATAACGTATTAACAATAACAGTTGATATTACTAATATGCCAGCAGGCGTTGAAGGACAAATCCTTTATTTATACAATGCAGCAGGTGCAGCTCATACAGCAGCAGGTTATACAGTTGCAGCAGGTACAGTTCAAGCCTTCTTATATTTGAATGGCGGATGGAGATCATTCTAATCTAAATTAGAATAACTAAAATGAATATAAAGCCGGTCATTACGACCGGCTTTTTTTTGTCTTAGAATATTCATACAGTCTCATTCGCAGGAATGACAAGATTTAAAAGTCCGAAATTTTTCAAAACAGGTTTGGTTCATTCTTTGTAATCAATGAATAGCCACGAGCTTTTCAAAAAGCGTACTTGTTCCCAAGATCCTTCTTGGGAACAGAATAGAGAAAGGTTCCAAAGCTGGAGCTTCGGAACCAGAGGAAAAGTCAATTTGGAAGTCATTCCGAACGAAGTGAGGAATCCATGTATTTGTATATTCCTAAAAAAAACAGCCTGGATGCGCTTCGCAGTCCTTCGGAACTCACGGTCGCTCCGCTCCCTCAAAATGACCAATTCAATATTCTTCACACAGATTTATTCGATGTTATGACAATGTTCAATCACTTATCAACAAGTAACTACCTATATTCATATTTCACTTGTTTTTCATCTTAAAATTAGATAAATTTGTATTCTGTAATATTAACTAAAAGGTATCTACAGATGCAGCATAAAACAAAGCATTTTCTATTTCTGATTCTTACCACAGTGATTTTGTCGTCAACTGTGTTTTCTCAATTAACAACTGTCAAGTCTGTTACTGAGAATTCTATTACTTTAAAGTTAGAAAACCCTAAAGGCGTTCTCAGTATAATTGTAGTTAGAGAAATCTCTTCTAAGCAATTTATGCCTGATGCTAGAGTTAAGTATAAACCAAATTCAACTATTGGCACCAAAGAAAAACTTTCTCTTGCCGGGGAAGGTAATTTCGTAGTTTATAGCGGAACAGTCTCTCAGGAAATAACGATTAAAGGACTAAAATCAGGCATTGACTACAAGACAGAAATTTATAAGATCAATAAAAATGACAAATCAACAACTTTGGTCGATATTATTGATATAGGATTATTAGCCCCTGAACCAAAGACACAGGCTAAGGTTACAGCATTCAGTGGTATTAAATCCGACGAGTTTACTATCCATTTCAAATGGGGCGATGGAAAATCACGGATTATCTTAGTATCGGAAGCTAATGAATGTGATCCACCCAAAGATGGCACGATATATGCTGCATCAAACGTGTTTGGTAAAGGTTCTTTGACAACTAAATCCACTCATGTTGTGCTCAACGATAGTTCTGTAGCTAAGACTGTAACGGTAAAAGGCTTGAAACCGGCAACTAAGTATTTTGTTGTAATTTGCGAAGCAAACGGTTCGGGTTATTCAGTAAATTATAATACTAATTTGCCAAAGCCTCAGGGAGGAACTACAACACTTACTGAACCGCCTGTTGCACTTGAAGCAGCAGATATTACTGAATCGAGCTTCCTTGCAAAATGGAAAGGTGCTGATGGAGCAACCAGATATAATATTGAAGTAGCATTTGACGCAACTTTTACAAAGTTTGTTGAAGAGTACAAATCTGTGGATGTGGGTAAGATAGAATCCATTCTTATCGAAGATCTTCCGAAAGCAGAAAACTATTTCTACAGACTTCAGGCAATTGGTCCAAACGGAAAAGAATCACAGTATTCAAATGTAATAAAAGTAAGTGTTAAGAATAAGTAAATTTACTGTAAAGTTTAAGTTTTGAATTGCATTTTAGAATCAAAATCGTTAATTTAGCATGTTGGATTTGAATAAGAAAAAATAAGTAGAAATACTGATAAATAGATAAAGATTTTTGAATAATTGACGATAATATCAAAGTAAATAATAATTTACGGAAAATGTGATCAGGAGCGGATTTTAACAAATATCTATTACAAAAATGAAAATAATGCATCAGGAAATTAATAAATTTCTGATGATTTAGCTATTTAATGAACATTTTTAATTAATGAATAACAAATTATCAACTAACAGTTTTTAACAACTAAGGAGTTTTTTAAATGAAAAGACTACTACGTTTCTCGGTACTATTAGCATTGCTCGTGGCATTCGCCGCAGAGCTTTATGCTACTGCACCGACCACGCAAGCCTACAACATTACATTTGCTAGTGTTGGTACAACTACGGTTACAGTCAACTGTACCCGTGGAAATGGCGCTAGACGAATAATCGTTGCAAGACCTTATTCAGCTTCCGCATGGACTAATCCGTCAAATGGAACTGATTATACTGCGAATGCCGCTTATGGTTCTGGTTCACTTTTAGGTACTACCGAAAGAGTTGTTTACAGAGGCACGGGCAGAACTGTAAACGTAACTGCTCTTACGGGCGATAATCATTGGCAGTTCAAAGTTTACGAATTCAACGGTACAAGTACCGGAACAGAATATAATGTAGCTTCAGGTTCTTCAAATAATCCCCGTGAGGTTTATCTGACACCAGCAGCTCCAACCCTTAATGCAACTACCAATATAGGTGACAAGTATTTCACAGTAAATTGGAATAGTGTTACTGGTGCTAGTGGTTATGATATTCAGGTTTCAGGGACTTCACCTTTCGATCCAACCGATCTTATAGAGGGTTATGACCCCTATGAAGAGACATCCGGTGCTGCTACAACAGAAACTATTGATATGAATATCCAAGAAAATGATATTTATACATGGAAAATAAGAACAAGAGTGGGTAATGTTTATAGTGCTTGGGTAATTGATGGTACAGCTATCAATACATATCCATCAGCTCCTAATACAGGTGGTGATGTTACAGTTTGCTCAGGTAGTACACCAACAATCTCTCCAACTGCTGATCAGTTAAATTGCGGAGGATGTACATTTAATTTCTATTTAACTGCAACCGGTGGAGTTGCACAGAATCCAAATGCTCCTGGTAACGGTGGAACTGACTTAGGTGATGCAACTTGGACTACTCCAGCTTTAGTTGCAACAACAACTTATTACGTTTCAACATATAAATCAACTGGTGCAGCGGGCAGAAAAGAAAGCCCTGATAGATCTGCTTTCATAGTTTATATGCCTTCTGCCATTGCAGCTAATGCTACAAAAACTAATGTTACCTGCTTTGGTGGAACAAATGGATCAGTAACAACCGCAGCAACCGGTGGTTTAGGTGGTTATACATATTTGTGGGCTCCAGGCGGAGAAACAACTCCGAATATATCCAGTCTTGCAGCTGGAACGTATGATTTAACAATAACAGACGTTACATGTGGTGCTACTAATGTCTCTCAATATATAGTAACTGAGCCAGCAGTTGTATCAGCCACAACAGCCTCAACCAATGTTACTTGTAATGGTGCCGCAAATGGTACAATTACACTTTCAGCACCAGCAGGCGGCGGTGGTGGAACTTATACGTATTTATGGGCTCCAGGTGGAGCAACTACTGCTTCACTTACAGGTTTAGCACCTAATACATATGATGTAACGATTACATCTGGACTTGGTTGTACTGCAACATATAATTTTGTTATTACACAGCCAGCAGTTTTAGCAATTAATGCTCCTGCTTATACACATGTGCTGTGCAATGGAGCATTTACAGGTGCTATTGACATTACCCCAACTGGTGGTACAGGTGCTTATACTTATTCCTGGACAGGACCAAGTGCATATACTGCTGCAACACAGGATTTGACTCTTCGTCAGGCAGGTGCATATAATTTAACAATTACAGATGCAAATGGTTGTACAGCAACTTCTGCATTTGCAATCACACAAACAAATGCAATGGCAGCTAATCAAACTGTTACTCATATTTTATGTAATGGTGCTTCAACAGGTTCAATTAATACTTTTCCAACAGGCGGAACAGCTCCTTACACATACTTGTGGGCACCAGGTGGAGCAACAACACAAAATTTGGGTACATTACCGGTTGGTACATATACTCTCACTGTAACTGATGCAAGTCTTTGTACATTTACAGCATCTTACACACTTACATCGAATGCACTCATTGTCCCATCTCATACACAAACTAACGTTGTCTGTTTCGGTGGAGCAACAGGTGTTGCAACAGTAACCAGTGTAACAGGTGGCACAGCTGGTTATACTTATTTATGGTCTGATGCCTCAACAGCTGCAACAAGATCTAATTTAGCAGCCGGTAACTGGACTGTAACTGTTGGCGATGGTGCAGGTTGTACAGTATCTTATACATTTACAATTACAGAACCAGCTTCAGCTATCACGTTCACTTCCGCATCCACTAACGTTTCCTGTTTTGGTGGTAATAATGGAACAGCAACAATAAGTGCAGTTGGCGGCGGTACAGGTCCTTATACCTATACATGGAGTGATATCGGATTGGGAACAAATACCAGATCCGGTCTAACAGTTGCTGGCAGTCCTTATACTGTTACAATTAAGGATGCATTAGCTTTATGTTTAACAACAACTCAAACATTTAATATAACACAGCCACCTTCGGCTATTACATTTTCACATACATCAACTAACGTAACATGCTTTGGTGGTGCCGATGGAACAGCCGGTGTTTCTGGCGAAGCCGGCGGTTTTGGTGGTGCTTATTCTTATGTATGGAGTAACGGTCCGGTAACTCAAACTGTATCTGGCTTAACAGCCGGTGTCTATACAGTTACAGTTTATGATGTTATCGGTTTGTGCAATACATCATCATATACATTTACAATTACAGAGCCTGCATCGGCAATCACAGCAACTTACTCACAAACAGACGTAGCTTGCTTCGGTGGCTCAACTGGAGTTGCATCAGTAACCGCACAGGGTGGCGGTAACGGTGGTCCTTATACTTATCTCTGGGCACCAGGCGGAGTATTGGGTGCTTCCAGAACAGGTTTAGCAGCTGGAGCTTATGCAGTCACTGTAAAAGATGTTACAGGTACATGCCTTAATCAGACTCATACATTTACAATTACAGAACCAGCTTCAGCAATTACAGCAGTTTATACACCAGGAAACGTATCATGTTATGGTGGTTCAAATGGAACCGCCGATGTAACAGCCCCAGGTGGTGGATCAGGCGCAGGATATAATTACGTCTGGAGTGATGGACCATCTACTGCAGCTAGCAGATCAGGTTTAACAGCCGGCTCATACACAGTTACAGTAAAAGATGGTTTAGGTCTATGCCTGAATTGTACACATACATTTGTGATTACTCAGCCAGCAGCACCAATTTCATTGACTGCAACTGCTACAGCAACAACTTGCGCATTAAGCAATGGTTCAGTTTCACTGGCAAATTCAGGTGGTACTCCCGGCTACACTTATTCTTGGACTGGTCCCGGTGGATTTACATCGGCTGTTCAGAACCCTGGAACAGGTACATTAGCTCCTGGAACATATTCAGTAACAGTTACTGACGCTGCTCCCGGTGGATGTACCGCAACAGCATCATGCACAGTTAATTCATCAGCACCTGCATCAATCACAGGTACATTTACGAATGAAACATGTAATTTAACTAACGGTACAATTACAACTACACCAGGTGGTGGTACAACTTACACTTATGCTTGGTCAGATGGTGGAATAACAACACAAAATAGAACAGGCCTCGCCGGTGGTATTACTTATACAGTAACTGTTACTGCGAACCCAGGTGGATGTACAGCTTCTCAATCGTTTGTAGTTCTCGCTTTATATGAAGCACCAGTTGTTACTCTTCAGCCTACTGATCAGAAAGCAGCTGATGGCGGAACAGTAACATTCTCAGCAACTATTGGGGACGTATCAACATATCAGTGGCAGGTAAGTACTAACAGTGGTGGAAGCTGGAGCGACGTATCCGGTGCAACCTCTACTTCGTTGACAGTAAGCTCACTTACTGCCGCAATGAATGGGTACTTATACCATCTCACAGGTTATACACCTTGTTCACCTGTAACAACTGCAGTATCAAATAATGCAAAACTACGTGTATATCCTTCAACTCAGGCAAGCGGTATTATCTGGGGAAGTGTTATACCAGGTCAGATTCCACTACAGTGGACAAATGGTAATGGCGACGGTAGAATATGTGTAGTTCGTAAACATCCATCAACAGGTTATCCACCAATTGATCCAACTGATGGTACTGTCTATACAGCAAACACAAGCTATAGTCCAACTAATGCAACTGCAGCTCAAATCACAGCAGGTCCTGGAACCACAACTTATGGTAGTTCACAGGTTATTTACCGTGGTACAGGTACTTCATCAATAGCAACAAACTTAGCCTCTTATCAGAGATACCACTTCAAAATATTTGAATATTATGGAACAACTGATCCTACATTCAATACAGGTACAGGATCAACTAATCCGTCAAACAGAATGTCAGCATCCAAGGAAGCAATTCCCGGCTTGTATGAGACATCAACAGACGGAAGCTTGATTGTCGAAGGTTTGTATCCAAACCCGGCAATTGACAACGTAACATTCAAACTGACATTAGCAGAAGAAATTCCGGTTACTATCTCTATCTTCAACGAAGGTGGCCAGAAAGTAATGGATTTCGCAGCTGGTCAGGTTATGTCATCTGGAGATCATGATATCAGAGTTCCATTCAACAAAATGATGGCTTCCGGTAATTATGTACTCACAGTATCAGCCGGAAACGAAATGGTAGTTTATGGATTCGCAGTTATCAAATAATTGTTGATTCATTCGATAAATCAAACGGGGAGCCTTCAGCTCCCCGTTTTTTTATTGTTTAAGTCCGAAAATATTGATATTTTCGAGTTCTGTTTCATAATTATCTTAGAATATGATTTCCGAAGACGATAATATTCCAGAACCAACAATCGATATCGAAGTAAAGAAAACATCAAGATTTGATTTCTCTGTACTCACGTCGGGGTATTATCCATACATTATCTTTACGGTTCTGATTGCTGTAGTCTTTGGTGGTGCAGTCACGTACGGCTTTTCAGGTCTTGACGATAAGAAAATAATTCTTGATAATTGGGATATAATCTCAAGCTTGTCCAATATCAAAGAAGCCTTTATGAAAGATGCTTTTCTTAGCCTTGACTATATGAAGGATAAGATGGCAGGCTTTTATAGGCCTTTGCAAACAATATCATATATGATAGACGCACAAATTGGCGGTAAATCACCTTGGATTTATCACTTTACTAATCTACTGCTACATTTGCTTACAACATTCTGTGTTTTTAAATTAATTCAAAAATTTTCTGAAAATAAAATTCTATCTCTATGTTTAGGATGCTTATTTGCCGTTCTACCTTTATTCACTCACGCAGTTGCGTGGATACCGGCTAGGGGAGACTTACTAATCGGATTGTTTGGAGTTTTATCTGTAGTTCTGTTATTAAAGTATATTGAATCCCCAAAATGGTATTATCTTGTGTTACACTTGATATCCTTTCTCTTTGCTGTGTTTTCAAAAGAAAGTGGTATCTTCCTTGTTCTTCTCTATTTATTTTATCTGATTTTTATAGCAAATACTAATAAGATAAATGACTATATTGGATATTCTGTCACATGGGTTACGATTATAATATTCTATCTGTCTCTCAGAGCCAATGCATCAATGGCTTTGCCAGATACAGAACAGAACATATTCATAGTTTTTTGGGGAAATTTGCCGGTTCTTTTGGAATATCTCTCAAAAATGGTATTTCCATTTAATTTATCGGTTATGCCTCTGTTTTCAATAGACTCAATAATTATCGGTGCCGTACTTGCACTTGGAATTATTTTCATTATTATTAGTTCGCAAGAAACCAGAAAATTGCTAATTTGGGGTCTATTTTGGTATCTGATCTTAATATTTCCTGCATTGATATACAGTGGAATGGGTTTTAAGGATTCTTTCGATTATTTTGAGTATAGAGCATATTTACCCCTAATCGGAATATTCTTAATATTATCAATATATCTGAACAAACTAATAGTTACTACAAAACCGATTATTATTTATGCCATATTGCTAATAGTAGTTGTGATATATTCTATAATTTCATTTAGTTACAAAAGTAATTTTAAGGATGAATTTGCTTTTATGACCCAAGCAATAGAACATAATAATAAAAATATTATTGCATTAAATATTCTTGGGCTTTCCTATTACTATAATAAGGATTTTAATAACGCTGAAAAATACTATAGGTTAGTTCTTAAAAAAGACTCTGTAAATGTTGCGGTTTTGAATAATATGGGACTAATCTTTGAAGAAAATAATGATCCTGTTGCTGCTATAAAAATATATTACAGATTGCTTAGCATTAATCCTGATTATCCTTTAGTTTATAAAAACATGGGTAGGTTATTTTATAAAATTGGTGATTTTCATCTGGCAGTAAAGTTTTTGTCTAAAGCAACCTTGATAGATCCTAACAATGCCGAAAATTATAATCTTTTAGGAAATTCATTAAATACATTAAAGGAATTTGATAAAGCCGAAACTGCTCTCCTCAGGTCAATTCGTCTCAATCCAATCAACCCGTATGCCTTTAATAATTTGGGGGTAACGTATTATCAGTTAGGTGATTATGAACGTGCTATATCTAATTTTAAAAGAGCTATCGAAATAGATTCAAGGAATGTGTTAGCTCTCAAAAATATTGGTTATGCCTATGGTAGGATTAATGATGAAATAAAACAAATTGAGTACTTCAAACTTGCCGCTAAATCAGGTTCGATTGAAATTCAAAATTTGCTTACGCAAAGAAATATTAGTTGGTAAATGTTAAATTATTGGTTGATTTTATGATAAATTCTGACAAAATATTAAGTATCATATCTAAAAAACCCATTCCTCAAATCATACTTATTGTTTTGATATGTTTGGTTTATGGACAAGCTGTAAGATTTGATTTTTCATATCTTGACGATAAAACAATTATCGTTGAACAAATCAACTCCCAGAAGCCTATGTTCAATGTAAAAGAAGCATTTACACGTGATGCTTTCTATACAACAAAAGGGCTTGCATTTTATCGTCCTTTACAGAACATTTCTTTTATGATTGATTCTTCGATTAGCTGGAATAAAGCTTACGCTTATCATATTACGAATATTCTGCTACATATACTGACCTGTGTAAGTCTTATGCATCTGCTTAAATTGCTAAAATACAATAGTGTACTGGCTTTGGCTGGTGCTTTAATTTACGCTGTTCATCCTATGTTTACCCATGCCGTAGCCTGGATACCATCAAGAGGTGATTTAATCATAGCATTATTAGGCATTTTGATGTTTATTTCATTTATTAGAATGCTTGAGACAAAGAAACTGTACTACTTGTATCTTCATATACTGGCATTCGCACTTGCAGTATTTTCTAAGGAAACCTCTGTGCTATTTCCGCTGATCTTCGCCAGTTACTTATTTTTGGTCCGCAAGGAAAAAAAGATTAAATCTAAAATTTTCATTCTAGCTATTGCTTATGGATCGATTATTATTTTATTTATGTATTTGAGGTCTAATGTTGTAATCCCTCAACCTGGGGACGATTCATTCGGTATTGGATCATTCATTAAAAATATCCAGGCACTTCCAGAAATGTATGCTAAATTCTTCATTCCGGTCAATTTGTCAACCATGCCCAAATTTAGTTTACTTGTAACTTCAATAGGAATAGTTCTTTTCTTGCTGACAGGGCTGTATATGCTTCAAAAAAAGTATAAATTCAATGGAATGGTGCTTTTCTCTATCATTTGGTTCCTGATGTTTTCAATACCCGGCATGTTCTATCGGCACAACTACGCCGATGTAAGCTATGATTACTTTGAGCATCGTGCATACTTACCTGCAATCGGGCTACTGTTTCTGATTTTCGAATTCCTCAAGTTTGAAAAAATTAAAATTATAGAAAATAAAAAAATCCTGATTGGCCTGGCAGTGCTTATTGGAATGTTTTCCGTATATTCATTTGCTCATTCCAGGAACTATCGTGATGTATTCAGCTTTTATGGTTACGCTATAAGCACATCGCCAACCAATGCACTTGCCTACTATAATCTGGGAAATTATTATAAAGAAAATAAATTGAATGATAAAGCTAAAGAAAGTTTTTTAAAATGTATTGGTATTGATCCTGACTACTTGGAAGCATATCAGAATTTAGCCACAATTTATCAGATTAAAAATGAACATTCAAAATCAATTGAATACCTTGACAAAGCACTGAAGATTAACGGTAACTATCCACCCTCTCTTAAATTGATTGGTATAATTTATAATAAATTAGGTCAGAATATAATTGCACTATCATATTTGGAAAAATGTATTAAGCTGGTGCCTAACGATGTTGAGGCACTAAATGTATTAGCTGTAGTTTATTCTGACCTGGACAAGTTTGAGTTAGCAGTGAGTACTTTCAAGAAAGCCCTTGAAATAGATAAAAATTTTAAAATGGCATCAGACAATCTTGCAAGTCTTTATAAAAGTAAAGGTCAAAAAAAGAAAGTTATACAAAATCTTCAGGATTCACTCAGTTCTAATCCTCAGTCATCGGAAGCTTATAATAAATTAGGAGAAGAATTCGGTAAACAGGGAAATATGGCGAAAGCATTAGAAATGATTCAAAAAGCAGTTGAAATTGATCCAACAAATTCCCGAGCTTATAATAATCTTGGTACTGCTTATGCAATGACCAGGCAATTCCCTAAAGCTGTAGAGATGTATGCTAATGCTTCAAAGCATGATCCTAACAATGATACATACTTGCTTAATTTAGGGCTTGCATATAATGATAACAAACAAAAAAATGAAGCTATTGCTACCATGAAGAAGGCAGCCCAAATGAAGAATCAAGTAGCAATTCGTTGGTTGAAAGAACAAGGACTTTAGTTCCATAAATTTTTAATTGTATTCAAAATACAAATTGCTTTATATCAACTAGTTGACATCTTCTTAATATTAAATTCATTAAAACTAATTGCCTAAAATTCAAATGAAGATATCGTTTTATTTCTTACTGATTCTATTCCTTATTTCAAATGTTTTTGCCCAAAAATCATCAGTAGCATCTGACAGTCTGATTATTTGGAACACTCAGAAGTTCAGGACAATATTAGAGACCGCACAGGCATCCTATAAAGACAGTGTAGATATAAAAAAAATCAGCGAAAAAGCATTTTCTGCAATGCTCAGGGATTTGGATCCATATTCTGATTATTTCAATGAAAAGGTACTAACAAACTATAGAAGCAATTACAGCAATACAGTAAGTTCATTAGGTATAACGGTTGCGCCCATAAATGACACTCTCATCATCATTACTACTGAAAAGAACTCACCGGCTTCACTTGGTGGTTTACTTTCCGGTGATAGGATTTTATTTATCGATGGATTAAATGCTGTGAAAATGTCAATTTCAGATTTCAATTCAAGGGCACTGAAGAGTGATACTCTGCCAGTCGTGTTATTCATCAAACGCAATCATGTGCCGGGTTTGATGGAATTTAATCTTACTCCAAAAGATCTGCAAATTAATTCAATAGTTATTTCTTTTCTTTTCCCGGGAACTACAATTGGGTTTATTAAATCTAACAGATTTGCAACCAATGCCGACAAAGAATTTCGGGATTGTATTATTGAATTGAAATCCAAAGGGGCAAAAAGTATTATTGTGGATATGCGTCAGCATCAGGGAGGGAATGTTGAGCAAGCCGCTGAAGTTGTTGACGAGTTTATCACTAGTGGCAAAACGATAACATATATTCAGGGAAAGAATAACGATTATTATCAGAAATATATATCTGAAGATGGTCAGATTGCTGAAGATTTGCCATTGGTGGTATTAATCGACAATCAAACAATGTCAGCAGGTGAAATTTTTGCAGGTGCTATTCAGGATCTTGATAGGGGAGTGATAGCCGGTACTCAGTCTTATGGCAAGGGAATGGCACAAAAAGTATGGGAGTTTAAGGATGGCACAGCCTTTCGTCTTACAATCGGTGATTATTTTACTCCTTCCGGAAGAAATATACAAAAAATTCAAACCGAAAAAGTTGAACTGGATGAATTGAACAAACTACAACTTGGCGACATTGGATTCAATGAAATCCAGAAATCGATGATTCAATTGGGAGGAAAATTAAAGCTACCGGTTTTCTCTTCATCCAAAGGCAGAAGCTTGTTGGGGGGTGGTGGCATTTTCCCTGATATTTATGCAAAGGACGACACTACAACTCTCTTGACGCAAGTATTGATTTCAAAAAACATAATTCTGGAATCAGTTCTCCAGTACTTATTTTCCGAAAGAGAAAATTTAATCAAAAAATTTAAGAATGATTTTTTTATATTTGAGAAAGATTTTTTGCTTGATGATAATTTTCTAAAACAAATCGAAACTATATCAAGATCCAAAAATATCTGGAATGAAAAAATGTTTCAAACGGATAAAGAATATATCCGAATCTATACTAAGTCTATTATAGCATATATTATTTGGGGAAATGATGGTTTCTATGCCGTCGATGTTTACAATAATAAATCTGTAATTAAGTGTATCAGTCTTATTCCCGAAGCAGAAAAAATGTTCAATTCAAATAAATAAGGTGTAATGTGAATAAACTATTAAAAAACATTCTATTATGGGCTCTGGCTCTGATTGTTATGCTGTCAGCATATACTTATCAAAAGCGAACAGGTCCAACCTATCCCAAAAGAATTCAAACCGAAATAAATGGAGTTTCATACAAATTCGAACTTCCAAGATCTTCTGACTCTTTAGGTAATGAAGTTGTAAAGCTTGCCATTCCCGATAAATCGGTTTCTGGATACATGACCTATGTCCGCTATAAAAGTACTGACAGCCTCACTAACCAACCAATGGTAAGAGAGGGAGATGTATTGAAAGCATACATCCCTCATCAGGCTCCGGCAGGTAAAATCGTTTATAATTTATTCCTTGCTTCTAACAATTCTGTTGCTAAGAAAATCACCGATGAATCAGTAATCATCAGATTCAAAGGTCAGGTTCCCAATTATATACTTTTGCCTCATATATTTTTCATTTTCTTTGGAATGTGGTTTGCCGTTAGAACTGGAATTGAAGCTATGACTAAAGGAGATAAAACGTTTATTCTCACAATTTGTACTGTGGCTTTAATATTTTTCGGTGGACTTATTCTCGGTCCGATTATGCAAAAATATGCATTCGATGCTTATTGGACCGGTTGGCCATTCAAAGGCTTTCTTAAATTTGGAGACATGACTGACAATAAAACAGCAGTAATGTTTCTTAGCTGGGTCATTGCCGCATGGAGAATTTCTCTCAAAAAGGACCAGAAATGGTGGGCTATTGTCGCGATGATTGTTACTTTGGTGACATTCCTTATACCGCATAGTATCTTAGGATCAGAAATTGATCATACCCAATTACCTAAATAATAGAATTTGAGCTAAAAGAAGAGGAGCACATTTTGAAAGAGCATCAAGGAACAGTTATCATTGTCGATGACCTGCCGGATAATGTAATGCAGGTAGAGAAAACCCTCCAAAAAAGGGGATATTTATGCAAGATAGCTACTAATGGTCATGAAGCAATGGAATTAATCCGTGAAATCAAACCGGATCTTATTTTACTTGATATTCTGATGCCTGAAATCAATGGGATTGAAATCTGCAAAACAATCAAATCGGATGAAACTTTAAAAAATATTCCTGTTGTGTTTCTTACTGCTTTGAATGATTCTAATTATATAATTGAAGCTTTCAAATCAGGCGGGGTTGACTATATCACTAAACCATTTAATACCACAGAACTTCTTGTCAGAGTTAAAAGTCATATTGACTTAAAGAAAGCTTTGGAGGACAATAGGGATAATATCAGCAAGCTGACTCAGGCAAATATTGAACTAAATGAAGCCAGAGAACAGTTAGCCGAATTGAATAACTCCAAAGATAAATTCTTCTCAATCATAGCACATGATCTGCGAAATCCTTTTCAGGGATTATATAAAATGAGCGAGTTTATTTTGAAGGAATTTGGAACTCAATCAAAGGAAGAGCTCCATTCAATGATTAATGACATTAATTCTTCAGCTGAGAAATTGAACAGGTTGCTTGAGAATTTATTAACATGGTCAAGAATTCAACTGGGTAAGCTCCCTGTAAATCCGGAACCACATAATCTCTATCAGCTACTGGATTTCTGTGTACAGCTTTTCACTGATAATGCTAAACAAAAGAATATTGCAATATCAAACAATGTCCCAAAGGATATAATTATTTTTACAGATGCTTCAATGGTAAATACAATTTTCCGAAATTTACTCTCGAATGCAATCAAATTCACCAATATTCTGGGAAAGATTGAAATCAATGCTCATATTGACCATAATAACGCCATTATAACAGTCGAAGACAACGGAATGGGTATTTCTTCCGATGAGCTTAAATGTATCTTTAGAATCGATGCAAAGCACCTTAAAACAGGCACGAATGGTGAGGTCGGCACCGGTATTGGATTAGTTTTGTGTAAAGAGCTTGCTGAATCCAACAATGGTTCGATTAGTGTTACCAGTAAGTTAGATCAGGGGACAGTATTCACTGTTATTTTACCGGTATTTGTTAAAACAAAATAAATCATTGTTTTAAGTGTTAATATGATTTAAAAAGATATCTTATTCAACTTATTTGAAGTAGGCTTTTATGGCAACAATCGGTATAGAAAGCAATGGTAGATTAGAAAGAACTGCAGTCTATTACAATGGTGAACAGATTAGCGGGCTGAAAGAGCTATTGCTTAATCTTGACGAAGATGGTACATTCGATTCTGTAATCCAATATGAAGGAAGTGATAAGATATTATATAATAAGAATATCTTTAGTGATAGCCTGACTAACATCAAAATCGTTGAGCCATCCTTCACAGAGGATGAGGCTATGAATTTAAGATTGTTTGAAATAGACAGCAATGGTGATATTGAAAATACTGTTGTTTTTTTGAATAGCGATGAGCTTCAGGGCATTGTTAACTTATATCTTCATATCAAATCTTCACACACACCGAGAGGTTCAGGTTTGATGAATTTCTTTGGCAGGCATAAAGATTTACCTGAAGAAGCTGAGTTTAAGGCTGAATTTACTTTTAGAAATGATGATGATACACTATCAACAGAGGGAATTTTTTAATGAAAAAGTCTTTTATTAATAAGCCATTTTTTGTTGCTATAATTATAGCTTTATTGTGGTTACTTATTGGAAATGATGTTCTTAATGCTAGAGGTGGTCGTGGCGGTAGCTTTGGCGGATCACGTAGTTTCGGCAGATCTTCTCCATCGAGAACATCCTCAGCACCCAGATCCAGTTTTGGCGGGAGTAGAGCTACATCACTTAGCGGAGGAAGATCATCCAGTTTTAGTGCAACTAAAATGAACGCTTCACGAGATTATACAACTAAGTATGGAGCACCAAGGAGAACTGTCGCAGGTAATACAATGGCTGGTGTTCCGGGTAATTATAGAATGAATGATTATGGTGGCTTTTCGAGTGGCTTAATGATGGGATATATGATGGGTAACACTAGCATGATGTGGTCAATGCCATTCCATCCGGCGTTCTATTATTCCAGACCTTATTATGTTACCAATCCCGATGGTACAGTCGGCGTTTATCCGCCAACATTCTCATTCGCAAAATTGTTCTTTACTTTGATTATTGTTGGTGGAATTGCTTATATAATTTATGTAATAATCAGGAACCGAAGGCGAAACGCCGGATCCTGGGGAGTTACTCACTCTCAATCTTCTTTCGATTAAAAAATAGAAGAGGCTGTCCCGCTATGAGACAGCCTCTTTTCTTTTGTGTCATTCCTGTGCATACAGGAATCTTATCAATTTTTCTCTCCCGTAGGGAGGACAGGACGGTAGAAAATCGTTCTTCTTCTGTTTAGTTCCGTCCCGTACGGGACGGTAGAGGATTTTGGGGATACGTCTTTCTACCAAGCTGCTGTGCCTACGGCACAGAAAGACAAAAAGATCCCCGCCTTCGCGGTTATGACAATTCGATTGTATTTCACTTCATCATTCGGTGTTCAGTATTCGATGTTCGATATTCAGAAAAAAGCTGTCCCATTCGAGACAGCTCATTAATTCATTATTTATCCTAGCACTACTTTGTTTTCTTCTTAGCCGGAGCTTTCTTTGTTGTACTTTTGGATTTAGTTGTTGTTGCCTTTTTCTTTGCAGGGGCTTTAGTCGTAGCCTCTTTTGCTTTGTCAGCCGCAGCCTTCTTCTTGCCTTTTGAAGGATCGTTTTCAATTTGAATTTTCACAATCTCCATACATTCTTCAAAAGTTAAGCTTGTAACAACTTTTCCTTTGGGAATTTTATAATTATCTTTGTGGTAATTAATGTATGGTCCCCATCTTCCGTTGAGTAGCTTCATTTCCGGATCTTCATCGAAAGCCTTAATAGTTTTCTCTGCATCAGCTTTGTTTTTATTTAGAATAATTTCTATGGCTCTCTCAGGGATAATTGTATAAGGATCATCCTCTTTAGTCAGACTGTAAAATTTTGAATGATAAGCAACATAAGGACCAAATCTGCCTATCGAAACCGTCATCTTATAACCTTCATATTCGCCTAAATCTCTTGGTAGTTTGAACAGCTCAAGTGCTTCAGCAAGGGTAATGCTCTCAATGAATTGCCCTTTCTTCAAGCTTGCGAATTTTGGTTTAACTTCATTAGCACCGTCACCAATCTGTGCATAAGCTCCAAATCGGCCTAATTTCACAAATATCGGCATGCCCGTTACGGGATCATCGCCCAATGATCTGGCAGTTTCTTTGGTTGCTCTTGGTAAATCAATAGTACGTTCCACATTCTCATGAAATTTACCATAGAATGTTTCAAGTACTTCCTCCCATACTTTCCTACCCTTTGCTATTTCATCAAATTCCTTTTCGACATTGGCTGTAAATGAATAGTCAACAACATCGGAGAAATTTTGCACCAAAAAGTCGATTACAATCATTGCCGTATTTGTCGGAAATAATTTATTCTTTTCTGTTCCGACAGTTTGCTTCAAAGAAGTTGTTGTAATCTTACCGTCAGTCAGGTTGAGCTGTTTGTATATTCTCTCTGAGCCGGGACGGGATTCCTTTATCACATAATCTCTTCTCTGGATAGTCGAGATAGTTGGAGCATAGGTAGAAGGTCTGCCGATTCCCAATTCTTCCAATTTTTTAACAAGGCTTGCTTCAGTGAATCTTGCCGGAGGATTAGAGAATTTCTGAGTTGCATTGATTGTCATAAGTTTAAAAATCTGACCGATAATCAATGCCGGCATAGTCGGATTCTCTTCGTCCTGCTCTTCCTCTTCATCAGTAGATTCAATATAGACTTTCAAAAATCCGTCAAATTTGATTACATCGGCTATTGCAAGGAATTTTAAAGGACTTGTCGAAATCGATATTGAAGCTATTGTTTTCTCAATTTCGGCAGTTTGCATCTGGGATGCAATTGCTCTTTTCCATATAAGTGAGTAAAGCCTTTGTTCGTTTCTGCCCATAGCACTAACTTCCATTTTCGCAAAGTCAGTCGGTCTTATAGCTTCATGAGCTTCCTGAGCATTTTCAGATTTTGTTTCATATTTTCTGGTTTTAAGATATTCATCACCATAAGCTGATTTTATCTGTTCGGATGCCTTTTGAAGTGCTTCCTCAGACAATGCGGTTGAATCAGTTCTCATGTAAGATATATGACCAGCTTCATAGAGCTTTTGAGCAACAAGCATCGTCTGTCCAACAGAAAACCCAAGTTTACGGCTCGCTTCCTGCTGTAGTGTAGATGTAGTGAATGGAGCAGAAGGATTCTTGCGTTCAATCTTTTTCTCAATGTCGGTCAGTTTGAATTCTGCACCGATGCAACTGGTTAAAAATTTATAAGCCTCTTCTTCAGATTCAAAATTTTTCGGTAAATCAGCTTTTAATATTTTCCCATTTCCAAGATCGAATTCAGCTGTAACCTTAAACGATGTTTTGGAGGAAAACTGATCGAGATCCCTTTCACGCTCGACTACAAGTCTCACAGCCGCTGACTGAACTCTGCCGGCAGATAAGCCTGTCTTAATTTTTTTCCAAAGGACTGGAGAAAGTTCAAATCCAACGATTCTATCCAGGATTCTTCTTGCTTGCTGAGCATTAACAAGATCGTAATCTATAGAGCGTGGATGTTCTATTGATTCAGTGATCGCTTTTTTGGTAATTTCACGAAAAACAATTCTTTTGGTTCGCGATTCATCCAGATCCAAAGCCTTCAATAAATGCCAAGAAATTGCTTCACCTTCACGGTCGGCGTCAGTCGCTAACCACACTATTTCAGCACCCTTGGCAAATTCCTTCAATCTTCTTACGGTATCTTTTTTATCAGGAGTTACTTCATAATTTGGTTTAAAATGATTTTTAATATCAATAGCTTTATCATCCTTTGGAAGGTCGCGAACATGTCCCATACTAGATACAACTTTAAAGTCCTTGCCAAGATATTTTTCGATGGTTTTTGCTTTTGCAGGTGATTCCACAATTACCAGGTTTTTTTCACTCATTTTTTTCCTAAAATACAGGAGGTAATAGAAAAAGGGTTCGCACCCCAAAAATTAAAAATTTAACACTAAACTTTTTTGTGTTTCGTTCAAAAGCACAAAACGTTGTTCAAGAAAAAATATTTCTATTTTTATATTCACTTTTAAAATATTTCATTTATTATAAGGAGTTTTTATGTCTTTATTAGTTGGAAACAAAGCCCCATTTTTCAAAGGAAAAGCCGTTGTAGGTGGCGATGCTACACTTTTGAATACCGACAATGCGTATTTTGAACTTTCATCGGACGATTATTTGGGTAAATGGTTAGTCTTATTTTTCTATCCACTGGATTTTACATTTGTATGTCCCACAGAAATAGAAGAATTTGGTAAGAACTATGCAGAATTCCAGAAATTGAACTGCGAAGTTATCGCATGTTCAACAGACAGCCATCATTCACATCTGGCTTGGAGATCAACGCATCCAAGCTTAAGAAATTTGCCATATCCAATGCTGGCAGACCCGAATCATGAAACATCAAAAGCATTTGAAATCTTGATGGAATCAAAAGGATTCACTCTACGTGGACTTTATATCATCAATCCCGAAGGCGAATTGGTATATTCAGTCATTCATCCCGAAGATGTTGGACGTAACTCAAAAGAAATACTCAGAGTCGTATCTGCACTTCAGACAGGCGTAAAAACACCATGCAACTGGGAGCCAGGCGAAGCAACGCTATAATCTAAGACTAATTTATAAAGCAAAAAGAGGCTGTCTCATTTAAGCGGGACAGCCTCTTATGCATAATAAAACTATTATTTATACCTTGGTAACTCTGTAGTTGATTCCTCTTTGCTTTTGATAATCAATAATATAATTAAAACAGTTTTCGTCATCGCCTATCAATTCAGGGGGAAAGACTCCTTTTTTTGTAAATAGTCCGGAGAGAAACATTTCGACTGCGGCAGTGCAGGCATAACCTGTTGTTCTTGACATTGAAGATATTCCGCTTGCTTTATCTCTTCGGTCAAACAAATCATAAGTATATTGTACATGTTTACCATCTTCATTACCGGCAACAATGATTCTCATAATTGTAAATTCATCGTCTTCATCTCTAAGCTTCCATTTATCGAACAGAATTTTCGATGTGAATGCCATAGGATTTGTTTTGATTCCATTAATTTCTATTTCGTCGGTCGAGAAGAATCCTGCTCCTTTTAGAACCTGTATGTATTCGATATGATTAGGATATCGGAGGGTTTTCTCGATCATATTTCTTGCTTTTACAGTATCGATAATTGTTCTTAAACCATCGGAATTGAAAGCTTCGAGCGTACCAACCTCATCGAAACTAATATATTCAGTATCGCTAAGAGCCGGCTTGGTAATAAGATTGAAATTCTCGACATATCTTGCAGGACGTGTGTATTCCTCCAGAACATCAATCGGTGAGAATGGTGCTTTGTACTGAAATGGGAAATCGCGCTTAAATGGCAAACCGCCAACATAACAACGGAAATCCTCAACTATCATCCTTTTGTGATGGTATCCGATTATAAGATTGCTCATTCCGGGAGCAACACCGCAATCGACGATAGCCGTCACGTTATTTTCCTTTGCTAATGCATCCAGTGTGAGAGAATCCTCCGGAAAAAAAGAGATGTCAATAATATTCTTGCCGGACTCAATGCACGTTTTGACTGTTTCGTAGCCCATAAATCCGGGAACAGCACCAACTATGAGGTCATAATCTGATATAAGTGCTTTTAGCTTTGTTTTATCGCCTAAATTTGCCTCAATTGTTGATACATTGTACTTTGCAAGTAATTTCAAATTATCTGGATTGATATCTGCGGAAGTTACAGTATGATTGCCGCATAAATCAGCAGCCATTGCTCTTCCAACCATTCCGGCACCTAAGACTAGTATTTTCGCCATGCAATTTCCTTTTCAATTAAATTTGTTAATATATTTCAATCATGTCGGTCAAGATGCCTGACTTACAAATGGTTTATCAAACATCATTGCTATATTTTATCACTCTACTTCACATTTTTCGATTTCATCAAGTCATATATTGGTTCAATATGTTTAAGCAATATAATGACACAAATCGCTGATGTGCAGTAAAACAGCTGTGTTATTGGAATTTGCCCACCTGTTGATGTAATATTAAACAAAGATTCAGGAATAAAAAAGATAAGCAAAGGTGAAATAATTGTTGCTATAACACATGATATATGAATATTATTATTGACTAAATGGATGGACAATTCGTAAAGCACTACCCATACAAGAACAAAAATGGGATTTATTAACATCATCGCACCGGTTCCGGTAGCAAGACCTCTCCCGCCCTTAAATTTGAGGAATATGCTAAAATTATGCCCTACAACGGCAAAAATGGCACCAAAAGCTAATCCAGCAAATTCATTAAAAAGAAATCTACTAATTATTACGGCAATTATTCCTTTTGCACAATCCATTAGAAAAACTGTAATTCCAATCCATTTTTTTTTGGTTTCGTCATAGCTGTTCATTGCACCGATGTTTCCAGTGCCCATTTTACGTAAATCATTTCCTGTTGCAAGTTTAACAATAATATATGCTGACGGAACAGATCCGATAAGATAGGAAATAACAGATATAATTAATAAAAAAAGTGTTTCGTTCACATTAAACTCAAATTAGTTATTCCAAAAATTAGAAAAAATTTGATGATTTCAAAATTATATCATATTTTTATTAATATATATCTATCATTCAGCAATTTTTATGATATTTAATGGTAAAAGAAATAGAATATAATGGTTTAAGTTTAGAAGAAGTTTCTCAAAGAAAGAAATCCGGTCAAGTTAATAAACAGGAAGATGCCGGTAAGTATTCTGTTCCCAGAATCGTTATCGAGAACTCATTCACAGCGTTTAACCTTATCAACATGTTGATTCTTAGTTTTCTTCTTTTTTATTATGTAAGGACTAAGGATTACAAACTCCTTTATGATTCAGTTGGTGTAGTGTCTGTTACTTTGCTTAATACATTAGCAGGAATAATCCAGAAAATAAAAGCGGCAAGAGCACTTGCTAAGGTAGATCTGCTCAAAAAAGATAAAATAACTGTTATACGCAACGGTGCAAAAGTTGAAATACATACTGATGAGATTGTACTCGACGAAGTGATATTTATACAAAAGGGTGATCAGGTTCCGGTTGATGGCGAAATCCTATCAGGGCATCACCTACAGATTGATGAATCTTTACTGACTGGTGAATCTCTGCCACAAGACAAAAATTCCGGTGACGGCGTTTTATCGGGTAGTTTCTGTGTTTACGGCAGTGGCTTTCTTTTAGCCCAAAAAGTAGGTAAAGATAATTATGCAACTCAGGTAACTCATCTGGCAAAAAAATACAAGCTTCTAACTTCACCTTTAATGAAAAAAATAAACTGGATATTCTTCATTTCGTTCGCTGTTACTATAATAATGGCATTGATAGAGTTCATCCATTCTTATCTTGGCGGCTCAATAACAGTAACAGAAATACGCAAAATATCAACAATAGCTTTCTCACTCATACCTGAGGGGCTGGTATTTTTTGCTACCGTTACTTTTACTTTGGGAATATACCGAATATCTAAGCTTGGAGCTATAGTCCAGAAAATTAATGCAATTGATGCTTTTTCGACAATTAAGGTTGTCTGCATGGACAAGACAGGCACCATTACAAAAAACAACATCAAAGTTGCCAAGATTACTGCCATTGATGAAGACAATAAGGTAATTACCAAAATCCTTGGTTCATACAACAGGCTCAGTACAGAAAAGAATGCTACCATCAAAGCTCTGGAAGAATTTGAGCCGTTCGAAACGTATTCTTTTGTAGATGAGATTCCATTCCGTTCTGATCTGAAGATGAGCATAATCAGAATGAAATATAACGACATTACTTCTACATTTTTCCTGGGTGCTTATGATGTTCTCCTGGAAAAATTAGGAGTCAATGATGAAATAAAATCCAAAATACTTTTCGAAAAAAATAACCTTAAGGGATTCCGTAATCTCATATTCGGCAGAATTGACGATGTCAGTTCCGGAGTATTAACTCCTGAGGAGATTAATAAAAAGGGTATTGTTCCCCTTTGCATCATATCTATGAAAGATGAAGCCAGAGAAGATGCCCACGAAGCATTAGCACTGTTCGAAAAGAATCAAATTAAAATAAAAATTGTTTCCGGTGATTCTGCCGAATCTGTACGATCCACACTTGATGAAATTGGTTGGAGAATCAGCGATAAACAGATTATTACAGGTTCTGAGCTAGATTTACTGTCACATTCCGAATTTGATTCAGCGGTCATTTCAAAAGAGATTTTCGTCAGATTAAAACCCGAGCATAAGCTCAACATAGTTCGATCATTACGCAAACAGCACATACAAACAGCAGTTATCGGTGATGGGGTTAATGACCTCCCGGCTATTAAAGAGGCAGACCTTGGCATAACCATGGAGGAAGGCTCCTCAATAACCAAGAAGGTTTCCGACATTGTACTTCTGGACAATAAGTTCTCGATTCTGCCAAGTTTATTCACCGAGGGTAATAAGATAATCAATACTATTAAGTTTGTAGCCCGTTTATATTTAACCAAAAACTTTACTATTTTCTTTATTAGTTTGCTATCCTGGTTCTTTGATTTTGTCTATCCGCTTACTCCACGCAAGAGTTCACTGATCAGCATTCTTGGAGTAGGTATTCCCTGCTATATTATTGCAATATTGAATAAGAATTCTCATGCTTATCCGAGTTTTTTCAGAGATGTGTTTATTTATGTAGGACTATCATCGTTATTGATTCTGGCAACATCATTCGGAGTTTATTATGCCTCAATGTTTGTGTTCGGTGTCGATGGCAATACGGCATCCAATCTGATGCTTCTTTCATTAGTTCTGATGTCGGTTCTTAACTTCCTAACTACTATTTACTTTGATGACTTTGAGAATAAATGGCTTTATATGAAATATACGATAATAATTGGTGCTGTGTTTATGATATTCGCATCACTGCACTTAAATTTTCTTCCATTCAGCCTTCTCAAGGCATTTTATGAATTGGGGACTTACTCTTTTGCGGAATGGGTTTATCTGTTGATTGTACTGCTACCGGGGGCTATTATATTTGCCTTCCTGCATTATCTTAGGTCGCATATAATGGATAAGTATTTCTATAAAAATTTATTTGTAAAAAAGTTCTGAAACAATCGAGGTTTTTTATCGTAAAAAAATATGTTAAGAAAAAGATAAATAAAACTTCGAAAATTTTTGTTATATTGCTTAAATATAGAAATTAAACAGTGAATTATGGTTTATCTCTTTACAAAAGATGATGTTGGTAATATTTCGGAAACCTTAGGGCTGAAGCCTCAGGAATTCGACAGAGGCTGGACCTGGCGACTTCACAACAAAGAAACAGGACAACAGCTTATTTTTTCTATTTACACCAATATTCAATTGGAGAACAACGAAAGTGGAAATCTAATCACTGTTCAGACTCAGCATGGTTACTTCGAGTTGCATAATTGCACTATGTTTATGCTATTCGAACCCGATGAAGTTATCTTTATCCAACATGATGAAGTAAAGCTTTCCAGCCTGATAATCGGCAGACAAAGTACTTGTTCTATGTTTACAAATATCAACCGTGAAATTCTTAGTCATGATTTTTCAGAACTCGATCCACCTCTTCTACTATCGGCAATGCAATTATCCATTGCAGAATCTGTACTGTAAGAGTTAATCAGAAAGAAATAATTAAAAAAAAGCTGTCCCAAATTTTTCTGAGACAGCCTCTTTTTTATATCATTCCTGTGTAAGGAGTTATCTGTTTCAATTATATTTTTACAAAATTGCTCACTCTATCTCCAATCCGAACAAAATACATGCCCGGAGCTAAGCCGGAGACATCTATTCTTTGTACCCCGACAGGAAGATATTTAGACTATTTGCATCATTTTTTGGCATTAATTACATCTTTTTTGGCACTATTGGCACTATTTTAATGAACGGAA
>CAYXFU010000031.1:0-41095 GCA_964464375.1 uncultured Hyphomicrobiales bacterium | reverse complement strand
ATTAAAATATTCCATATTAAAATCCTTCTTTCTTTTTTTTTTTTTTTTTTTTTTAAAATCCGTTTAATCCGTGATTCTGACGTTTAATCCGTGATTCTGACATTTACTCCACCTGGCTCATTTGTACATATTTTACTTTGATATATTCTGAAGCTTTCTGTGCATCTTCGATTGTAGTATAGCCCCAAAGCTTGACTCTATACTTGACTGTTTCAGAATTGACAGATCTCTCATAATATGATTTGTAGCCACGACCTTCCCATTTTTCAACGGATAATAAGGCATCCTCTTCGGAATCTGCTGTCTCTGTCAGTATTTCGTAAGGCTCAAGGTTTGGATCGAGCCATCTGACCTCTACTCGACGATTTATTGATTTTTGCCAGTTCTCATTATCGTTTGGATAGATTGGTTTATCAGATCCGCCATTCTTTATCTTGATTTGGTTAGGCGATACTCCTCTGGCTATAAGTAGATCCTTGACGGTTTCGGCTCTCTGTACTGCCATGTTCGTACTCAGTTCATTTCCACCCTCACCCCAGCTGTAACCTACAAGCTGAACTGGCCGGTCGGGATTATCATTAAGAATATTTGCAAACGAAATGATTACTCCTTCATAGTCAGGTTTGATATTGAATGATTTCTCATCGAATGTTGCCATCACCTGATGTGTGAAGTAGAGAACATCGTATTCATTCTGGAATGTAACAGATTCACTGTGAATACTGTCGTTCAATGAGATGCTAAGATCGGCTTTACGAACTGAACATTCTTTTGTGAAATTCTGGACCGGAAGATATACATCGTAATGATTACGTTGTGCAAATGCTATCTCCGAGAGTACATTTTTGAGACTGGATGATTCGTCGTCCAACAGGAAATAGTATCTGCCCCCGCTTAAGGATGTTATATATCTGAGTTCAAATCCGGAAACAATTTCACCGATTCCAATAATATAAATCGGTATGTTGTGCATCCTCGCGAGCTTCACAACATCGTTGCCATCATAAGTCAATGATGCATTATCAGATAAGTAAGTAATGATTATTAGTGCTTTATTGTCGCTTCTACCCTGGGAAAGCTGATCCAAAGCTATAAAAGAGGCTTTGTTCAAAGCATTAAGCCCGCTTTTCTTTGGAAGATTGAAACTTTCTTCATATCCCAGAATAGTCTGCACTACCGGTGATAGACTTAGCATGGGCTCATAATTCTGATTGAAATATGAAATCATAACATTGTCTGTTGACTTCAACTCAGGAAGAAATTCCTTGATTGACTTTTTTACTTCGTTATTGGTCGAAGCGGCTGAATTATCGATTAGTATTCCTATATCGAGAAAATCGGTCGGGGAAGTATGATTGTTTTCTGTAAACCCAAGTTTAGAGTAATTAGCCGAGAGCGATCCACAAGTATTTGTTGCAGTCCAAAGCAGACCTTCCCGATCCTTATCGAGTCCACTTATAGAATTTCCAAAACGATCCATGAGAAGAACTTCCAATGTGGCGAACTGAGAGCCTTCGTTGAGACGTGTACGCATAACCTTGAGCAAAGCTGGACCTGTGTGAATATCTGCAGTGATTTGACCATTCAGATACTCTGACTCAGATATAGAAGCAGTGCGATTTTCGTCCTTTAGAAAATTTGGTCCTGTACGAATTTCCGGTTTAGTTTCTATAGTATCGGTTTTGGCAGTCTCAGTTGGAACAACTATTTTCGTTATCGCGATTGTATCAGCTACATTTTCATCTTTATCCGATTTGGATTTTACTTTAACATAAATGGTCTGAACCAAAGTATCGGAGCTGTTCATCACATTGAGAATGTATTCTCTGGATTTGGCAGGACGATCCAGAATATAGTCATTGTTGGCGAATATCCGCTCGAAACCATTCACCAGCACTTTTTCTGCATAGTGGAAATTCCACTGGAGAGCAACTTCGTCGCCTTCATTGATTTCGATATAGGATTTCAATCCCGGATCATTCACCAGCTTGGATGTTGCGCATCCGGCGATAGCCAGAGCAATCAGGAAAAATAGCAAGTACTTTAAATTCATAATGTCGATCCTGATAATTGTTATTAATTGCAGGAAAATTCAGTTTATTAAAATATTCAATTTTTGGCGGATTATCAATAATAATTTTCGGTTGAAAGCTTAAAAAATGAAATGGGGGCAAAAAAAGTAATTATGGAGTGACTATTAAGTAGCTCCATAATTTAGAATTAGTAAAAAATATAAAATGTTTTGTTAATATTTGAGTTAGATAAAAGACAAGTAATTAGTCCAGACCAAATCAAAGGCATTCTTAATATCTTGATTATAGTCTTTTTGCCTGCCTGATGAATATTTTAGAAGACCTCTATAGAAAAAAGCCATGGCACTTTGGGGATTCAAATAAATAGCAAGATCGAGATTAATAATGGCATCTTCATAGTTTCCGGAATTAGCATTTGCTAAACCAAGATATATATAAGCTTCACAACATTCAGAATTACATACCAGTGCACTATCCAAATTGTCAATTGCTTCTGTATATTTACCATTGTTATAACAAGCAGCACCCATTTTGACGTAATCTTCAGCAGTCTGGCAATAACATTTACCGGATAATATAATTGCAAATAAAATAATAAATAACTTGTTCATAATAATCCTTATCCTTATTTAGATAGTGTCCAGAACATGCTTTACGAAAATTATACTGAAAATATGCAAAATATTAATACTGTGTTTCTTTTTCTTATTATTTTAAAAATATGGTATTATATTTAAAACTTGCAAATTTATTTATCGACAATTTTGAAAATAACTAGCGATCTTGCTACCTATTATTTTTTTGTTTAATGAATATAAATTTATTAAATTAGAATTACATTAGTATTGCATCATTTGCTTAAGTATATTAAAGATAATTCCGGTAATTCATTTTTTCTTTTTTTTAATAGGGGAGTTTTATGCAATTATCAGTTACGCATCAGGAATCAAACTCGAGAGGCGAATTGCTTCTTCGTACATTCTTCGGCTCTGTTTATATGGTTTTTCCGCATCTATTTCTCTTGTTCTTTGCAGAGATCTGGGCTAGAATTCTGGGATTTATAGCTTGGTGGGTAATTTTATTTACAGGCAGATATCCTGAAAATATGTTTGCATTCCAGGTGAAACTTATGCAATGGAACTTAAGGCTATCCGCCAGAATGTATAACCTTTGCGATGGTTATCCTGCTTTCTGGCCCTCCGGTACTGATGATAGTACAAGCCTTATTGTTGAATATCCGGAATCTCTGAGTAGAGGTAAACTTCTTTTGCGAACATTTTTCGGAATTTTCTATGTTTATATACCCCATTTATTCCTGCTATTCTTCATTGGTATATGGGCTTCAATATTAAATTTTATTTCATGGTGGGTTATCTTATTCACAGGAACTTACCCGATATCAAACCACGAATTTATGGTCAAATACCTCAGATGGAGTTATCGCTTAAATTTATATATGCTTAACATGACGGATACTTATCCTCCATTTAACGGAAACGAGTAAAGAAATTATGCAGGAATCACAATCTGAACTTATGAATTCTGAATACTATCCGCTCCCACAGCCGGAAGATATCCCTTTGAAAGAAAAGGAAGACGCTATGGGAGCGTATTTAATGATGTTTGCTGCACTGGCGGCGGGTTTGCCATTGCCGGTAATTAATCTTTTAGCATCTATCATTTACTTTTTCATTCACCGCACTCATAGCCTGTTTGTCAGGTTTCATACTCTACAGGCACTGCTGTCATCGATTGTAACGAGCTTATTGAATGCCGCAGCTGTTTTCTGGACACTTAGAATTTTTCTTTTCAATTACGCCGATGCGACTAATCTTTACAAAGGTTTCATTGCGATGATTATTCTTGTGAATATTGCTTATATAATATATAACATCATTGCGGCTGTCAGAGCCCGCAAAGGCAGATTCTTCTATATGACATTTTTCGGCAGATATGCATACCATCAGACATTCAAAATAAGACCCGGAAAAGTTGACGAGAACAACAGTATGAATATACCCCCGAAATTATAGAGAAAAAATTATGAAAAGTAAGATTTATCGTGATTTACTGATTCTACTGGTTGCCTGTATTGGAATCTGGATTATTTTCTCCAGATTCCCGATTTTTCCGGAAGAAAGTCCGATCAAGGTTCCAATAGCTACTGAAGAAAAGCTCGGCAAGATGATTGTTGATGAGCTGATACTGAGCAATGACACAAAACAGGTTAACAAACCTTATACCGATTCATGTCTTGCCGTTATGAAGCATAGATTGCTCAAAGCTATGGGAAATACTGATTATGAGTATAAGTTTATCCTTATTGACAGTCCAATAGTCAATGCAGCGGCTTTGCCGGGTGGATACGTAATTATCTTTTCCGGTTTGATTGACTTCTGCGAAAACGCAGAAGAGTTGAGTGCAGTACTGGCTCACGAGATAGGTCATGTCGAGAAAAAGCATATCGTCAATAAACTGGCAAAGGAACTGGGTTTATCTCTTATTCTCTCAACCGATAAATCAGTCGTTGGTTCTGTCGCCAGAATGGCTACATCGACCGCATTCGACCGCAAGCAGGAAGCCGAAGCCGACAAATTTGCACTGGATCTGCTCTTCAAAACTAAGATAAATCCTCATATTATGGGTCTGTTCTTTACCAGATTGGAAGAGAAATATGGAACAGACCGGCAGAATATCGAGATGTTATCGACACATCCGTTTAATAACGCCAGAGTAAAAGCTTCGTTTGAGTATTCTGTACCCAAGGATTTCAAACCGGTGGAATATAATTTTGACTGGAAGAAATTCCAGGAGGAAATAAAGGGAACTGAAGAGAAGGATGAGAATTGAGGAAATGAAAATAAACGAAATAACTCATATTAGTAAAATTGAATTTGAAAATCGATTCTGAATAACCACGAGCTAAAGCTCGTGGCAATTAGTATATGACTATTTTTTTCGCTTATCATTGTGAATCAAGTTTCAGGAAGAGATGAACTATATAACTATTGAGAAAGGGCAACAAATGAACAGATACAAGCAAATTATTTTAAGCCTTGTGTTTATATTTGCAATTTCATTTGAAAATGTACAGGCTTTCAATCCGAATTTAGCCGCAAAACTACAGGATACTTTGGACTTATATGTCGCAAGTTTCTCAAACACTAAAGGCATGTCTGCAAGTGTTTTCTATCCCGGGCAAGGCGTTTGGACGGGGACAAGTGGTTTATCGTATTCTGGTCAGCCGATTACCTCCGATATGGAGTTTGGAATTGCCAGCAATACAAAATTATTTACAGCCGTTGCTATTGTGAAGCTTGTAGAAAACAACATCTTAAATCTAAACGACCAACTTGATAAATGGCTTCCAAACTATGAGAATATTGATTCAACGATAACTATAAGGCAACTTCTCAATCATACGAGTGGAGTAGCAGATATTTTTTCGCCTTCCACTATGGCTTATATTGATTCAAATCCTACTCATTTGTTTACTATTGCTGAACTAATGGCTTTGGTCGGTACAAAGATTTTCGACCCCGGTGCAAGTTTTAGTTACTCAAACACTAATTACATATTGGCTGGAATGGTGGCTGAAAGCGCCACAGGCATTCATATATCAAGAATTATTCGTGATAGTATTCTAACACCACTAAGATTAGATAGTACATTCTTTGATGTTAGAGAAGCTGTTCTTGGGATAAAAGCCCATCCCTGGCAGAACGGAGCAGATGTAAACAGTACTTCAAGGGTTGCTTTAAATAGTGCAGGAGGATCTGCCGGAGCTATGTATTCAACTGCAGGTGAGATGGTACAGTGGTATAATGCACTTTTTAGCGGTCAGATTATCAATGCAAATTCCCTAGCACAGTTGACTACATTTTTACCTCCGGGAAATTATGGCTTTGGATTAACAACTATGTTAATGTTCGGCAGAACCTTATGGGGGCATGGAGGTTCACACACAGGTTATAAGAGCAGGATGTTTTATGATCCGGAAATGAAAGCTTCTGTTTGTGGTCTCTCCAATTCATTCCCATCTGCTGTTGACGGAATCACTGCTATGTTATATAAAGTTCTTTTAGATAATTTGCCAGCAGTTGCTGGGACAATTTCAGGGACTAATATCATTTGTCAAGGACTCAATTCAATTACTTATACTGTTCCTACTATCGCTAATGCAACATCATATATTTGGACATTACCGAGTGGTGCCACCGGAACAAGTAACACCAACAGCATAACAGTTGACTATAACTCAACTTCACTTTCAGGAAATATAACAGTTAGGGGTAGCAATTCCTATGGTGATGGTGCAGTTTCAACACTTAAAATTACTGTTATTCCTCTTCCATTAAGTGCAGGAGCAATATCGGGACCAACAACAGTTTGCCGTGGAGATAATTCCATTAATTATACTGTTCCAACAATTCCAAACGCTATATTTTATATTTGGACACTGCCTGGTGGTGCAATTGGGACCAGTGCAACTAATAGCATTACTGTAAAATATGATTCATTATCGATTTCAGGGAACATCTCTGTTATGGGTAGAAACACTTGTGGATCCGGTACAGCATCAACTTTGGCAGTTACTGTAAATCAACTACCTTCTAATTCCACTGCCATATCAGGAATATCATCGGTTTGCCAGGGACAGAAAGCTGTTACTTATACGGTTCCAACAATTGCTAATGCAACATCATACATTTGGACACTGCCGAATGGAGCGAAGGGTATGAGTCTAACTAACAGTATAGCTGTAGATTTTGGAGATTCTGCAGTTTCTGGCGACATAACCATCAATGGGAGAAATTCCTGCGGAGAAGGTACTTCTTCAGCATTGCACATTTCAGTAAATCCGTTGCCGTCATCAGCAGGGAGCATTACTGGAGCAACTATAATTTGTCAGGGAGAAACCTCGGTTAAATACATAGTGCCGTCTATAGAAAATGCATCTCAATACAGCTGGACACTGCCGAACGGTGCGACAGGCTCAAGTACTACAAATATAATAACTGTTGATTATAGTACATCAGCCATTTCCGGAAACATTACTGTAAATGGAAATAATGCCTGCGGAAATGGTGCATCGTCTACCCTCTCAGTAATCATTAACAAAAAGCCATCAACACCTGCTATTTCGCTTAATGGTACGATCCTGACATCTGATGCAACAAACGGCAATCAGTGGTATAATCAAAGCGGATTGATAGATGGGGCAACTAACCAAACCTATACCGTAACTTCAGACGGTACTTACTTCGATATTGTTACCTTGTCTGAATGCATTTCCGATACATCGAATAAAATAAAAGTTTTGCTGTCCGGTGTCGAAACTATTGAAAAAGATATAAACTATCAGTTTTACCCAAATCCTGCTATCACGAATATATTTGTAAAATCATCCAACGAAAACCAGGTAAAGTATGATATTCTAAATATCATTGGACAAACATTGCAAAGCGGTATGATTTGCAATGGAAGTATTGATGTTTCGAAACTTGAAAATGGAATCTATTATCTAAAAATTGCAAATAAATTCAATAAATTTATGGTAGTAAGGTGAGAATTGTATATTTAACATTTTTATTAATTCTTTTTGCTTCATCATTAAAAGCTGAAAACATAAATCTTTCAAACTTGGCTGGTTTCGATGGTGAACCTTATATTGCAGTTAATCCAACTAATCCTAAGAACATTATCTCTGGATGGATGAGAGCTCGATTAGACGGTAAAATATGGATTGCAGTAAAATCCTCATTTGATGAGGGGAATACTTGGAGTAATATTCAATTTATGCCTCATGATACAGCAATTAATGGTTCTGCTGACGTTTCAATTGCATTTAATAGAAATGGAATAGCTTTTTTATCATATATAAATTTTAGACAATCTTTTGATACTGCCGGTGCTATTTTCGTAGTTTCATCTATTGATGGTGGCAAAAATTGGTCTGAACCCGTTAAAGTTTTCGATCTGAAGGATAAGCCAGATTTGCCTATTGATAGACCTTGGATTGCTATAGACAATAGCGGAGGTAAAAATGATGGAACTGTTTATTTAACTGCTATGTCAGCATATTGGTTTCCAGGACAGCATCATATTTATCTTAAAACATCCAATGATAATGGCAAATCATGGTCAGATATAAAGCAAATCGACAATATTGAATATTCTGTTGGACTAATGACAAAATCTTCTGCTGTTATATCCATTGACGCCGATGGTACAGCATACATTGCCTATCATTCCTATGATACTAATGCCAGCAAGTTAATTAGAATTTATTATGCAAGTACAAATGATTTAGGAAATACATTTCAAAGAGGTATAATTACAAACACATTTTATTCTAAAATTTCAAATTCAGGCGACTTCACGAAATCATATTGCGTTATTGCAGATAATTATCGAAGTGGGAATGTAGCATTGGCTTGGATTGATGAGCGTTATGGCGATGCAGATGTTTTTCTAAAAAAATCTACAGATTACGGTAAAACTTGGACTCTGCCATTAAGAGTAAACGATGATTCTTTGAAAAATGGAATTGAACAAGATGAGGTGTGGATGAATTTTTCTTTGAACGGAAATTTGGCTATTGCTTGGAGGGACAGGAGACTTAGCGGCAAGGGTGATACTGTTAATTTTAGTATTTTTTCAACCTTGTCAACAGATGGAGGAAATAATTTTGCACCTAATAAATTAATGAGCACAACATCATCTCCTTATTTAAAAATCACTAAAGGCAATTCTTTTATTGGCGTTGCTATGTCGAACGATATTATGCATGCCAATTGGGCAGATTTACGAAGTGGTGATATCGAAATATTTTATTCTAATAGACAATTAGCTACATCTGCTGAGGAAACACATAAATTATCCGATGGAATAAATGTATATCCTAATCCTGCAAATACAATTTTAAATATAGATTTCAATAAAAATCTATTATTACCAGTTAGTTACGAAATAAGTGATTTAGACGGAAATATTATTAAAAAAGAATTAATAGGCAATGCTCAGGTTGATGTTTCTAATTTGATTTATGGTACATACTTTATTAAACTAATAAGCAATGAAGAGTATTCCATTCAAAAATTTATTGTGGTAAGGTGAGAAAGATAACGTGGATGTCTAAAAAGGCAATTTTTTTCCATTCTGAAGTATGAGAAAATACTGAGAATAAAGCAGATTCCTGCATGCGCAGTAATGACATATCTTGCATATTAACAAAAAAGCCGCTCGAAAGCGGCTTTTTACGAAATTACTATCTTTTAGTATGATCTTCTGGTATTGTAACGGTCGTTTCCACCACCGTTGCCGCCGCCGCCGCTTCTATTGTTTGCACCAAAACCGCGTGGCTTTGGCTTTGATTCGTTGACTGTTAGCTGCTTGCCGTCGAATTCTGCGCCGTTAAGCTCTTCAATGGCTTTGCGTGCTGAGTTATCACCCATTTCAACAAAACCGAAACCTCTGGATCTGCCTGTTTCGCGATCCATAATAATTTTTGAGGAACTAACTTCGCCGTACTCGGTGAAGATTTCCTTCAAGTCGTTTTCTGACGCTGTGAACGGCAGATTTCCAATGTAGATATTCAAAAAAACTCCAAAAAAAATAAGTAAATGAGCAGGACTACCCTGCTATAAAGTTTGCTATTTCAATAAATCTTGTAAAAAGTAAAAAAACGGGTTCCAAATGTGCGAGTCCAAGTCTTTGTACATTTCGATTTCACAATTACAAATATACGTCAAAAAAAGATAAAAAACAAATAAAAAATAAAGTTTTCCACATTTTCTTTATTTGATAACGTTACTCCTCAGGTTTTATTTTGCTTAATTTAAAAAAATATTTTTCTGTTTGCCTATTGGCACACGATTATTCATAATGTACTTGACATTTCTTGCTACAGAACTTCAGTTCCAAGAGAAATATAAATTTTGTGTTAAGAGTACATACTCTGTGATTTTTTAGTATTTTTGTATTAATGTAGATGGTGAATCTGCAATAATTAAATTTGTATAACTTTTTGGTGCACCACAAATGGACGAGGACCCTGGGGGTTTAAGCTTGTTTACTAAAATAATTCAGCAGTAGGTCTCGCTCTCCGCAATTGTCCCTTCTGTTGAATATACGGAGGGATGTTAATATGGCTTCATTTATCACATTCTATCTTAGCAGAATTATCGGCAATAAAGTCCGTCTTGATAATCAAAAGGCGGTTGGTACATTGTCCGATTTGATTGTTGATCTTAATTTCGAAAAACCTAAAGTAGTTGCAGCTCAGATTAAATTTGGGGGGCAGTCAATATTAATGAATTTTGACCATTTCAGAATTGAAAAGTTCAAAAGAAAATATAATATAAGATGTAGTCACATCGAGGAAGTAACTGTCCGAGATGAGAATATTCTTTTTCTCGCTAAGCACATAATGGACAGGCAGATTGTGGATATGGACGATCGTAAACTCGAAAGAGTTAATGACCTTCGGCTGGCGATTCTTGCAAGCGGTACTTTCGTTGTTGCCGTTGACGTCGGTATGGAAGGACTTTTCAGACGACTATCAGTAGCCAAGCCAATAAAATTCATACTAAAACCATTCGGAATTACTCTTCCCAGTGACTTTATATTATGGGATGATGTAGCTACTATTGGTGGTAAGCATCAGGGAATCAAGCTCTCGAAGGAGCAATCAAAACTTTCCACTCTTCATCCCTCTGACTTAGCCGATATCATCGAAGATCTCGACAGAGAAGCACAAATCGAGGTATTCTCAGGTCTCGACGAAGAGCAGGCAGCTGACGTATTGGAAGAGATGGAAACAGATGCACAGGTTGAACTCATCGAGAATCTCTCATTAGAAAAAGCCGCTGACGTTCTCGAGAAAATGCCTGCCGACGAAGCCGCTGACATTCTTGATGATCTTGATGATGAAAAAGTACAGCAGTTGCTCGGTGAAATGCAGGTTGATGCATCTGATGAAGTTCGTGAACTTATGGAATATGCCGACAATACTGTTGGAAGTCTTATGTCCACAGAGCATTTATCCTTTAATGAAGAAATGACAGTTGACGAAACTCTCAAGGAATTGAGGGAACTCAAACCCGAACCCGAAGCTATTTACTATCTCTATGTCCTCGATAACCGTGAAAGATTAGTTGCTTCTGTTGCCATTCGTGATTTAGTTATTTCACCGCCCAACACAAAGCTAAGAGAAATAATGGACAGGAAAGTTATTAAAGTTTATGATAATGATAAAATCGATTCGATTGCAGAGATTATCTCTAAGTATAATATGCTTGCAATACCGGTGGTCGGTGTAAATAATAAAATGATGGGTATGGTCATAATCGATGATGTTATGTTCACATTGTTAAAATCAAGGAAGCACAGAATATTGAGGGATGCTTAATGTTTCAAAGACTAAAAAAATCAGGGCATTGGAAGAATCTTGTTATATTCTTCGCTCTTCTAGGTCCGGGAATAATTACCGGATCAGTTGATAATGATGCCGGTGGTATTACAACCTATTCCATTGCGGGCGCACTTTATGGATACAAGCTCCTCTGGACATTGATTCCCGCATTCGTAGTACTTGTCATCATTCAGGAAATGAATGCAAGAATGGGAATTGTTACAGGCAAAGGACTTGCAGATCTGATAAGGGAGAATGCCGGTGTTAAGATTACATTTTTTGTTTTTGCAGGATTATTAATTGCTGATTTGGGAAACACAACTACTGAATTTGCCGGTATCGCCGGTAGTATGGAGGTCTTTGGAATTTCCAAGTATATATCAGTTCCTATTTCAGGGGTTTTCGTCTGGCTATTGGCAGTCAAGGGGACTTATAAAGGAGTTGAAAAAATATTTCTGATCTTCTCGTTGTTTCTATTGGTCTATGTCGTTTCGGCTGTGCTCGGAAAACCTCACTGGGGAGAAATCGGCTCAGCTATAATCAAACCCGATATTGAATTCAATTTTGCTTACATCGCAATTGTTATTGGTATTATAGGAACAACGATCGCTCCATGGATGCAATTCTATATGCAGTCTGCAGTAATCGAAAAAAAACTGAAAATTGAGGATTATAAATATACATTGGTTGATGTTGTTCTTGGAAGTGTAATAACTGTTGTTGTTGCATTCTTCATCATTGTTGCCTGCGGTGCTACTCTTTTTCAAAATGGAGTAGTGATCAACGAAGCAAAGGATGCGGCAATGTCACTCAAACCTCTGGCAGGAAATTTAGCTTCATCTGTTTTCGCATTCGGACTTTTTATCGCCTCAATTTTTTCGGCTACAATTCTTCCCTTAGCTGCATCATTCTATATTTGCGAAGCCTTTGGTTTCGAAGCTGGCGTTGACAAGAGATGGAAGGAAGCCCCTGAGTTCTATGTTATCTATACAGGTATGTTAATTGTAGGAATGGGAATCATTCTAATTCCAGATGCCCCTCTTATAATGATTACACTTTGGTCTCAGATAGCAAATGGATTATTCCTTCCTGTTGTGCTTATCAGCATGATGCTTCTGATTAACAACAAAGAAGTGATGGGAGAACATGTAAACAAGCCTATTAATAATATAATTGGCTGGACAACTGTGATAGTTCTTGTTGGGTTATCGATTACTCTGTTAATTTTTTCATTCTTGAGATAAAAGAGAATTTATAATATTAAGAAAGCCCTTTGACTATGGAGTTAATGGGCTTTTTTAAGATTATTTTGCTACAATAATTGGAATCTCCAGATCTTTGCAAATACCTCTTGCAGTAAATGTATTAATTTCATTGTGTCTGGGAACGGTTGAAGATTTATTTGAATTTGGATTATAGTAAACTGTATGTCTTTTGCCTTCTCTTTCCAACAGACATCCATGAAAAATCAAATAGCTGATTAGTACTTTTCTTTTCATATTGTAACAGCAATTTGCTCTTCAATATATTCATCATTGAAGTTTGTAAAATGCTTTATATTTGATTCAATTATCAATTGAATTGCTTCTTTTAGATTTTCTTTTAATTCGGTGATTGTTTTCCCTTGGGAATGCACGCCTGATAACTCCTTTACGGTTCCGGCATACCAATCACCTGATTTAACTATAACCGCTGTAAACTGTCTTTCCATTTCTTTTGCCTGTTATTTTTGACTTTGTTTCATTAACGAGAAAGCGAATATTAATATTTTAAAGTACAAAAGATAAAACCAGAAGTGTGAAATATTTTTAGAAAAATAGACATTGAAACCCGTAAACTCCTGATGCCACGAAGTGGTATAATCCGAATAACCGTGGGTGTAAGCCCATGGTCAGTTAAGGTAAGAATATAATCAGCCCTGAAAGGGTTGAATCTAAACAGAGAAGTTCAACCCCTTCGGGGCTGATAGGGGAAATGTGAGGCAATGTAATACCGTGGGTTATCACCCACGGTTATTCAAATTCAGCTCTTTCAGAGCATAAATAAAAATATAAGGAATAACTACCCACTCATCCCGCATCATTAATCACAACTCCACAGTACTGTTCAACCCAATCGAACTTAGTGCATAGCGGGTTTTATCGAAAACTAAGCCATGATTCTCCATATAGATAAACTCATGTGATGAGCGTCTGAGCTTATTTCTTAGAGAATCGGAAACACTTGTGATATAGACGGCGATATTCTTGGATTTGAGGATGTGAATCATTTCGTCAAGAGCTTCGATGCCGTCCAGATCGATCATATACACCTCACGCAAGCGAAAGATAACTGTCTTGTAGTTATCGAATGTATTGGATTCGAAGCGGGCAAGATGTGCCTTACAGTTGATATAGAGAAGATTGCCTCGTATTGAGTAAAGCAATATCGAGCCATCTTCTTTCAACGGTTTAAGTTTGTCACCCGAAAATGAAGTAACGATGCCGGTTTCATTGTTAATAGAAACTTCAAAGTGACCGCGTGACATTTTTTCGATGAACAAAACAAGAGTTACAGCAACACCAACGAAAACTCCAACAATCGGATCTTCGATAACAGTTCCGGCAGCGACAAAGAATGCTATATAAAGACTGTTTTTCTCATATTTCCAGAATTTGCGGAAGTGCTTTGTTTCGATCATCTGCAAAGCAACATCAACAAGTATCGCAGATATAGCCACCATCGGAATGAATTTGAAGTACGACAAGAGAAAGAATGAAATCAAAGTAATAAAAACAACACTCATTATGCCTGAACTTCTGTGAGTTGCACCAGATTTGATATTGAGCGATGTACGAGCCAAAGCAGCCGTAGCAGGAATTCCGCCTAATAATCCGGAACCGATATTCGCAAGTCCCAATGAAAGCAATTCTTTGCGAGGATTGTGCTTAGTATCGGTCATCTTGTCGCCAATCTTTGCAGAAAGCATTGTCTCGATGATTGCTATAAAGCTGACTGTGATTGCTGTATAGATTAGCTGTTTATTGATTGTAAATTTTGAGATATGTGTAAACACGAGCGAAATATCTCCGAATCTGTCTCCAAGAGTATAGAAATTTAGATTTTGGATATATCCGGTTTTTGCCAGAAAACCGATTGCAATAGCGATAGGTGCTAGAATAATGGCTCCGGGTATTGGACATTTGAATCTTCTCAGAATAAATAAAGACGAAAGAAAAAGAGCGAATGCCAGAACAGTAGTCCAATCGATGATTTTGTAATTTGGAATAACAACCATCATGTTTTCAATAACGTTCGATTTCTGAGGTAGATGGTTCAATCCAAAAATAAAATCAGCCTGATTCAGGATAAGGATCACAGCAATACCGAAAGTAAAACCATGAATAACGCTTGATGGAATCAAAACCAGATACTTTTCCACGTGGAGAAAATATCCAATGAGAATAACTAACCCTGCTATCAAAGTAAGAGCCGGAACGAGCTCAGCACCGTTAATCAGAGCGAATCCTGCGATAACTCCTGACAGAGCACCTGTTGGTCCGATAACATTGTAATTACCACCACCAAATATTGCACCTATTAACCCCGCTATAATCGCAGTGATGATACCAGCAACAGGACTTGACTGCGAAGCCATAGCCAGAGAAATAGAAAGCGGAATAGAAATTAACGCAACGGTTAATCCGGCTTTCCAATTTAGCTTTACATTTTTTAATATCATTTCAATTTTTGTATATATATTAAAGTCAAAATTAAAGATTTAAAAATTCAAAGCAAAACACTAAATGAGAGCTTGGCAATTTACTAAAGAAATTTAAGAGTCTTATTTCGGTAGAAATTTACTTATTTTTGAATGACGTGTGAAATGAAATATGACTTACACTTATGAAGAATAAATTTAACATTGGTGCTGCATTAATTGTTAAGAACGAAGAGAAGAATATCGAAAGAGCATTGAAATCTCTGCTCGCTTTATGTTCTCAAATTGTAGTGGTGGACACCGGATCCATTGACGCAACGCCATCCATTTGTTCCAGACTTGGAGCAGAGTTACATTTCCGAAAATGGACAAATGATTTCTCAGAAGCAAGGAATTATGCTTTGAGTCTGATGCGCACTGACTGGATAATTTCCCTCGATGCCGATGAGGAGCTAATCAGATCTTCATTTCATTCATCTGAACATCTTTTCGAAAATGAAAAAATCGGTGGAATCCGCGTAAAGATTCTGAATGAACTTAGTAAAGGTGGAATCCGCGAACATGCCTTCACGCGAATTTTTAGGAACAATCCCGGTATAAGATTTAACGGTAAAATCCACGAGCAGATAAGCGATTCAATTCTGGATATGAATTTAGAAATTGCAGATACGGACATAATTATTCAACATTATGGTTACCATACTATCGAACCCGAACGAATCGAACGTAACCGCGAACTACTTAAAACAGAATTGGCTGAACAGGGTGAAGATCCATGGCTTAAGTACCACTTTGCCGAAACACTTTTTTCCGGCACTAATCCCTCCGAAGCCCTGCCCATCTATCAGGAATTATCCAATTCATTCTATCTCTCAAGTGATCAGCGGGACACTGCAAGACTGAGGGTAGGTCAAATCGCTCTAGGTATGAATAATATTAATTTATCTTTAGAATTGCATAACTATACATTCGGCAATACCGATCTTGAAGGATTGCGGATTCTGGTTTTGATATCTGCATTGTTAATGACCGGTGATAAACAAAAAGCTAAACATCTTTGGACCTATCCAGCACTCCATCAATCCCGAATGGTTGATAAGAATCTGCTAGAAACAATATCGAAAGTAATTTAAAATCCGGAATCTTTATGTATAAGTCTGTCAATGAGTTAAAGATGTGCTACACCTTTGAGGTGTTGGACATCTAATTCACTTCTTATTCACCAAATTTACCTTTCTCTCCGTTTTGTTTGTTAACTTATATGTTCTTTACTTATATTTGTAGTTCATGGTTTCATCATTTGGTCTTATTATGAACTACGGTAAAGAATTAAAAAATCTCTGGCTTTTGCGCGACGATGTAGTCTTTCTCAATCATGGTTCTTTCGGTGCAACACCGATTTCTGTGCTCAAATCAGCACAGGAAGTCCAGGAGCGCATGGAGAGCCAACCGATTGAGTTCTTTCTGGATCATTATTTTCTGGAACTGCGTAAGTCTGCCGGAAGACTGGCTAACTTCATCGGTGCTGATTCTGACGGAATCGGCTTTGTCGATAATGCCACAAGCGGTGTGAATGCTGTTCTCCGCTCGCTTTCTCACAAGATGAACAGCAATTACGAAATTCTAATCACAACTCAGACCTATCCTGCCGTTAAGGCAATTTGCTATTATCTGCGTGATACTTTTAGCTGTACTGTTAAGGAGATTGAACTTCCCTTCCCCTGCCACGATCCGCAGGAATATATCAATATTTACAGGGAATCTATTTCGGATAAAACTAAGCTTGTAATCATTGATCATATTTTCTATACGAGCGGTGTTGTTGCCCCTGTCAAGGAACTCATAGATTTAATTAAATCCAAAGGTTCGCTTGTTCTCGTCGATGGTGCTCATGCCCCGGGGATGATACCATTGAATATCGAATCACTTGGTGCGGATTGGTATGCAGGGAATTGCCACAAGTGGCTTTTTGCTCCCAAGGGATGCGCGTTTCTCTGGACATCAGAGGAACACAGAGCCTATACAAAACCACCTGTAATCTCATTCAATCTGAATCAGGGATATTATAAGGAATTTGACTGGACAGGGACAAGAAATCCTTCCCCATACATTGCACTAAGGCCTGCGATTGAGTTCCACAAATCTCTCGATTCGGCAAATCTGATGAAACGCAATCATCAGCTTGCAGTTGATGCACGCAGAGTTGTTGCCGATAAACTCGGATTGGAATTGCCTTGTACCGACGACATGGTCTCAACACTTGCCACTCTTCCTTTCACCGGGAAATATGAGACAGCTCCGGATTCAGCTTATCAATTGAGAAGAGAATTTTACGGTAAATATAGAATCGAAATGCCATTTATTGAATTTAACCACATGATGTGGTTCCGATTCTCTGCACAGGCTTACAACGACATGTCCGATTACGAATATCTGGCAGACTCAATGAAAGAATTTATAGGAATGTAAATATTTGGAAAAAAGATTAAAGATATTGTTCCTAACTCCCAGATTTCCTTTTCCGCTGATTGGCGGAGACAGGCTTAAACCCTATATGACGCTGAAACATCTGGCTGAGAAGCACGATGTAACACTCGTAACACTCAATCATGGTGGTTATCCCAATAAGAGCAATATTGATGAAATTACATCCCTTGGTCTGGAACTCTTCCCAATTCCACTTGATCCGGTAAAAGCCTCGATGAGGACAATCCCATTAACACTGTTAGCTGGACAGCCACTAGAGATTGCTTTCTATAATCACTCTTTATTTGGACTTCGTGTGGACAGACTTTTGAAGGAACGAAATTTCGATATTGCTTTCTGTTTTTTCATGCGGACAGCTGAATTCATAAAGAATAAGTCTATTAAAAAAGTTCTAATGGCTGAGGACTGCCGAACACTTTACCAGAAACGTTCTTATGAAGAAACTACCAATCCTAAACAGAAACTTATCCGTTGGTGGGAGTACCGTAAACTTCTGAATTACGAACCCAAAACAATGGAAATGTTTGATACCGTTACCTTCGTTACCAACGAAGATATCGAGGCAATGAAGCAATACACAACAGTACCAAACTATATGCTTCTGACAAATGGAACGGATATAGATAAATTCTCCCCCAACACAGACAATTCGAAACGTAAAGGAATCCTCTTTGCCGGTAAGTTGGATATATGGGCTAATGTGCTGATGGTCGAACGAATTGCAAAAGAAATTATGCCGATTATCTGGCAGAAAATACCTGTGGCTGAACTTACACTTGTTGGAGCTAATCCATCGAAGGCAATACTGGCTATGGCATCGGACAGAATCAAGATCCACAGTAATGTCCCTGATATGACTCCATATCTTCAGTCAGCATCGATGTTTCTGCATCCTCATTCCGGAGGATCAGGAATTCAAAACAAGCTTTTGGAAGCAATGTCGTGTGCATGTCCTGTCGTAACCACTCCAACAGGAAAGCAGGGTATCCCTGCAGTTGACGGAGAAAGCATTCTACTTGGCAAATCCAATCAAGAATTAGCGGCTAATGTGATCAGACTAATTGAAGACAAAGAGTTCGCAGGGCAACTCGGCAACGCCGGCAGAGAAGTGATTGTCAACAATCTTTCCTGGGAAGCTGTTTATCGCCAGATAGACAACGTAATCGAAGCAACTATGCTGAGATAATATCTAAAATTTCCAATACAATAGATGCAATCAATGATATTCATAAGGATTAAAATTAATCAAGTGAATCTAATTTTAGTTTTTCAATGCAATTCCCTGCAGCCATTTGTTTTGCTTCCTTTTTTGTGGCTCCTGAACCATTAAACTTATAAAATTCCTTATTCCATCTTATAGATAAAGTACATTCAAAAGATGGTTGATGTAAAGTACCTCTCTGATTATAGTCAAATGATGGTAAGTCAATCTTCATTTTTGTACATAATTCCATTAATTTGCTAATATTGCTTTTACCGTCAATATCATTTAAATCATACTCTACATTTGATTCTACAACCGGAAGTTTATAAATTTTATCTATAATCTTTCTGGCGGCTTCATGTTTAGCTGATTTCTTATTTGTTGAAACAGCAGTCTCTTCAAATATTTCGGTTGGTGCAACTAGCTTGCATTTACAAAAGATTACAGGTTCATTTGCTTTTCCTTTAATTCTAAATTCATATTCAGGAAGATTCCAGCCTTTTTTTTGAGCACATAGTTCGAGTAATTGACCAACATAATTTGCTTCAATTTCCTTGCCGGATATAATATAATCTGAGTTTTCACCCTGAAAGAGTTTTTTTAAATCATTTTCATTAAATGCTGATAATACCTCGTCATTTTTGGTATGATTGATAGAATCTTTAGCATTTAACAAATCTGAAATATTATCATCATTTTCTTCGTTGGATAATGATGATGTCTCGTCAGATCCAACTAATCCAATTGCCGATGGAGCATTTTCATGTAATAATTCATTTGGGAAAACATTACTGTTAATTGTAATTTCAGATTCATCAATGCCTAATAATAGATGAAGTAATTTATACACAGAATTATAAATTGCCTCCTTCTTTTTGGAGCCGGTTGAATAGCAAGTGGTTTTATATTCTTGATCGTTGAAAATTGCTGATGTCTTTGATAGAAACGTGTCCTTTGATTTTATTGAATCAATTTTAAAATCACTTAGAAGATTTTTCTGTTTTAGAATATTTAGTAATTGAGGTCCGATTTCTTTTCTGGAATTAATATAATTCAACGAATTCTTCTTTATCTCCAGCCAATTTGAACTATCCCGTAAAGTCTTGAATAAAATAATATATAGAATGTAAATATCTATATTATGGAATTTAAATCTTGATTTTATAGCTGCAGAAAGGTTTTCCGGTACTTCATCACTGATAGCGGACGCTCTTAATATTGCTTCGAATTCGTTCTGTTCCATTTTGACCAGATCAGACTCAGAGGATGTTTGTAATTTTTTGACGGAAAAGTATTGGGTTTTCTCCTTAAAGAATTTAGATTTATCGTACTTATTCTGAGCAATTACTTTATTGATACAATCTGACATAAACTCAAGTTTATTAAAATCAAAAGGTGGTTCTGTTTTATGTAGATAGGATTTAATAGACATGTGATTTATCAAATCGACAACCCTTCTTATTGGAGAGGTTATATGAGAATATACGGGCAGGTTCAATCCGAAATGACCTTTTAGATATGGACTATAATCAGCTCGATTGAACCAAAGGCGTGTTCTACCCCTAAGTGCTTCTAAATAATTCGGATTAAGTATTGCGACATTGATTTGTTCCATGATTACATTTCTTGACGGAGCATTCATATTGGCAGTATGATTTCTAAACAGCATTGGAATATGATTTTCAGCAAAGAACCATGCAAATGTTGTGTTGGTTAGAATCATAAACTCTTGAATTACGATATTGCTCAGATGAGAAAACTCATCTTTCAATGGCTTGATTTCACCTTCTTCATTTGTATATATACCTTTTATAATATCATAAATTGCTAATGCACCATTACTTCTTCTTATTTCTAATAAAGAGTTTGCAAGATTTCCCATTTCTTTAAATGTTTCATGATCCGGGTCATCCTTTATTTTACTTTCGATACGATCGAACTCACTGTAACTGAGTCTTCTTTTATTCACAAAGATATTCTCACTGATAGTGAAATTTTCCACATCTCCATTTGGTAAAATGTCCATTCCAAAAGTAATTACCGGTCTTGCACAATTATGTAGAAGGCTAAGCTTGTCCTCGGATAAATATCTAGGTAACATTGGGATATTCCCATGTGCCAAATATTTTGTTTCTGCTGTTTCCAAGCAAGAATAAAATAACTTAGACTCAGGCTGCACAATTTCTGATACATCAGCAATTGATACTTTTAAAGAATATTTGTCTCCCGATTTTGTAAGTGAAATGCCATCATCCAGATCCTTTGATGTTTCACCATCAATTGTATATCCATAAATTACTGGACGCTCATTATACAATTGAATACATTCTTCTATTGATTGATTAATCGATTTGCTATACTGCGATAAATCTGCTGACATAATATTAAAAATCTAGAAAAAAATAACTAAGTATTTAAATTATCAATTATATTGAATTTATCAAAGCTATTTTTTATAAATAAGTAAAACTAACTAGTTAATAGTATTCAACTTATTGTAGAATGAATTACGTGGGATTAGTATTCTGATCTAATACTTAATTCCTCTTCCCATAAAAAATAAAAGAAAGCAATAGCAGAATTAACCCAAATATACCAAAGATTAGCCCTATTGAGTGGAACTTGATAATTGGTTCCATAATTATTGGTGAGAAGAACTGCCCCAGATAAAGACTCATCGTAAGCATACCGGCGGCACGTCCTCTGAATGCAGGAAAAGTGATATTCAATAATAGTACCTTCAGATTTGGAAAGACAAATCCATTCCCAATTCCGGCTAAAATTAATCCGGGAACTATCATTGCAATACTACTTGAAACATACATCAAAAAATATCCAATAGCCCAAAGGAAAAATCCCAGAGCAAAGATTTGATTATAATTCAGTTTGGATCTTAGTCTTTTGAAATACAAAGAAGCTGACGCAGAAGCGAATATCCACATTCCCATGTAAATCCCGATTAACGAATTGCTAACCGGTTTAAGTGAATTCATAAAGAATGGGAGCTGAATCGGAATCATCAGATATAGCACCATCATGATGAATCCTAAAACTAAAACAATAGTCAAATGCTTCTCTATTCTGAAATTTGTAGAGGTTAAATTCTCAGATGTTTTATCGGGCATTTCTGGGCTATGATTTTCATGCACAAACATTTGAAAGAAGATAAGTCCCACAAATGCCAAAAGATAAATAAGGAATGGATAGTTCCAGCTTATATCGGCTAGCACCCCACTCATAAAGAGATACAACACTCCCCCAAAGCTCATGACCGATGCCTGGAATCCCATAAACTTATCCAGATCTTTTCCTTGATACAGATCACCAATCAGAGCGATAAATCCTGTCATTGTCCCTGCAACTGCTACTCCAAGCAGAACACGCCCGGCAAGTATCAAATATAAATTATCGAGGAAAAATCCGCTGGTTCCCGCAAATCCAAAAAGAAGAATCGAGAATGCGAGAATCTTCTTTTTCCCCATTTTATCCAGCATTGCTCCGGCAAAAGGAGAGAAAATCGCTATGAACAGCGATGGAACTGAGATTAGTATTTTTACCAGAAAATCAGAGTTGGGTACATTCTGAAAATGATGCTTCATCTCCGACAAGGCAGGCGCAATCGATGCACCAGCCATCACTGACAGGGTACTCCCAAATAAAATTACGATGTTGCGTAGAGTTTTACTATTCACGATTAACGCTGTTAAATCTCATAAGAAATTCTGACTGTTGTGTATCTTGGCAAATACGTTCCTCCAAATATCTGATAAAAATGTCTGTCAAGCAAATTAAAAACATTCATACTTAACTGAAGGTTATTTGCAAGGTAAACACCTGCATTCAGATTCACTATGGCATAAGACGGCACATTCCCAAAATATGTACCAGCCAACCATTCGAATCCTTCTGTGTAATTGAACGATAGACCTGCATCCCAGCTTTTGGGTTCATTATAAGTTATACCAAGATTTAATCTGTTTGGCGACGTATTTGGAAGCAAAGGCTGAGTTTGACTGCCCTCAATCAGTTTGAAATCATAATATGAATAATTTCCTGTTAGTGTAATATTTTTATTAAAATTATAATGCACTTCAAATTCGAAACCATACTGATCCACCTGACCGATATTTGTATTTGAAACCACGAATGTGGGCTTTCCATTATAAACAGATAATCTTTGTCTGTCTCTTGAATTCATAGCACCGTAAACTATGGATTTAACCAGATCATTATATTGAGCCATGTCTCCCTGGAGATTGGGAGTCCATGCCTGAATATTTGGATTAACACCGGGCAGGAAGTTTGTGATGAAATCATTCATCCTGTCATAATAGGCATCAAAAGTGACATATAAATCCTTCGACAATACTCCCTTATATCCGAATTCGAAACCTAAAACCTTCTCTACAGTTAGTTTATCGTTTCCGATTGCGTTAGCTCTGACTGCACTCAGGTCAAGATTTACATTCTGGGTAGTGCCAGATAATTTCGACAGAGTGTCGTTCACAGCCTTATTTAATGCATTGAAATCAATAGGCTTTTTGGTGACGGGTGAAAATGCCGGAGCATCAGTTGTTACGCGGTATAGCTCAGAATAATTTGGTCTTTGGAATGCTCTTCCGAATGACAACCTGAACTGGTGCTCGTCATTTGCAGAGATAACAAAAGAGGCTCTCGGAGAAAACTGTGTACTGTGTATGCTTGCATAGTCTATTCGACCGGAAGCTACAAATTTTAACCAGCTGGCAAGCTTCCAATCGATCTGTGCGTAGCCGCTTGAATAATAAGCATTCACATCATTCGGAATACTTGTGCCAAATGTCCGGATTAACTGAATCTGTTCCGATATCCCCCAAACAAAATTTATGTCCGACGATATGCTGAAATTATGCTGAAAATCTGCCATCATATCTTTGGAATTATCTAACAGCGGAGCGTTAGGTACCATCAACCACATAGTATCGGGGCATGATCTCTGCATATAATGCAGATGGACATTAATATTTGAGGAATTATAGGCTAATCTTACGAATGGTCTTTCTACGTCTTTAACTAGAGTTCTGCCCAATCCAAACACGTAATTCTCATTGCCAGATCGGGAATAGCCTGCTTCTGTGACAATTCTGCTCTCGGCATCAAAATCATAATCCATTCTTAGAGTACCATAATATGAGAAATTCTTCCGTTCATCTTCAGTCAATATATGCTTTTCTGTCGGCAAACCTGCATATTCAAGGAACTTCAGCGAATCTCTTCTCGTAGCATAGTTTAGATTGTGAGCATAACCCAGATTAAGTTTATAACTAAAATTTCCATAAGCTTCTGCATGCCGGATATCACCTCTGAAAGTCTCATAATCACCACCTAAAAGCGATACTTTTGTTCCGATCACTTCCTTCGGAGAATAACTCGTAAGGTTCAGAACACCATTGAATGCATTAGCTCCATACAAAGCCGCTGAAGGACCTTTCACCAGTTCAATTCTCGAATAATCATTCATAGGCATCGAGAATGAGTTCCATTCCTGCGCTCCAAGCAAAGGCATTGCGGCATCGCGTCCATCCTGAAGTACAAGCAGTCTGCGGTTAAGTCCATTGTTGAACCCACGTGTATTTACTATAAAATCAGAACTTCCGCTCTGAAGAATATCTATCCCTGCTTCTCCAAACAGTGCAGCTCCGAGCTGTCCCCTTCTCGATGATTTGTCTATCTCATCAGGATACTTTACAACAACTGATGATGGTGATTCAGTAATCTTTTCCAGGCGTTTCGATGCACCATAAACTACAACATCGTTGAATTTCAATTCTTTGGCAGGTATGCTTAAATTGATTGTAAGTATTTCTCCATCTTTAACTTCTGCATTGTCATGCCTGGTTGTCTCAATGTACATCCCGGAGAAAACAAATGTATACTTACCGGGCTTGATATTCTTAAATGAAAATTCCCCATTGTTGCCCGAAATGGTAAAGTATTTCGAATCTTCTGTTCTGACGGTTATCGCTGATAAGCTTGAGCCGGTAACCTTATCCGTTAATTTACCTTTTACGATTCCTGCTTCTAATGTGTTAAAAGATGTTGCAATTAATATGAAGATAATAATCCGGCAGATGTGTTTGTGAAGCATGTTTACCCTTAATTAATTTTCGAGATTACACAGCTTACAAATTATCTCTATTTTATAGTAAGAACTAACATTCTAAGCACTAAAAATTGTATTTGGGGCAATAAATTGCAGAAATCCCTTGAGCCAATTTGAGAAATGAATTAGTTCTAATAAATCCCTGTTATACTTAATGATACAAAGAATCCCACATCATTAGGTAATATTTCTGAGCCCCAGTGAATCAACTGATAAGAACCAATTGAGATTGCTATTGGCTTGAAAAGATAAATGCCTACAAATTCCTCAAAAGTTGGACCAAAGAAGATATGCATATCACCTGTGCCGGCATAACCTTTTATTGTTTCAGTACCAGCGGATAGTTTAAATCCACCTCCGATAAAAGCAGTATTTATGCTGTCGGACATATTATATCTAAACAATAGCCCAGAATTAGATTCCCAATAGGTGCCGGATGAATACTTTTCATTTGGTTTGACACTAAACACAGTGAGCCCTGAGCCAATACCCATTTCTAAACGAGAACTATCCTTCAGCGACATCTGTAAATACTCTGCTCTGAAACCCACATCAATATTGCTACCCCTGTAATAGCTGAAATTCATTCCGGCTTTACTCTTACCTTCCTGCTTTTTAGGATGATTTATGCTATCAATTAATGCTCCATTAGAAGTGTTTGATTCTCCGGGTGTTGCAGTTGACGATATGTAAGGATACGATAATGAATATTTATTTTCTTTATAATAATCAATAAACTCCCTTGATGATTTTTTAATTCCATCCTTAATCACCCATGAAATACGGTCATTGTCAAAACTGGTGGATTTCAAACTTAACGAATCAATTATCCGGACGCTTCTCGTTCTGTTTGAATCGATAGGAAAGTCAAATAAATAAGAATATCTGTGATAAATGTTATTAGAAAATACTGATTCATTAATCCCGGATTCGAATTTATCGACGTAAATAGTTACCCCGACAGATCCCGTGGCATCAGGATTCTTGCTGATCATTGAATTGAAGGACTCTTTGAGGTAACCGGTCAGCGGTCTGTCGATGATCAATGGTACTCTTTTATCAAATGATCCGGTTCGCGCAAAGCCGATAATCGAATCCTTTGTTGGTCTTCGGTCAATAACCTTGACAATTCTGACGCTATCAAGCAACCTGTCCTTATCTTCCTTTTTCAAAGTTAATTTTGTCGCTCTGAATGTGTATGAATCCGAGCCGCAAGACTGAACAAATAATAGTGATATAAAAATTAAAAAGCAATTTTGACAAACAACAAATTTCCTCATGTTCTACTTTCAAATGTATTAATATTTATTTTTTCTTACTTCTTCCCAAAATACTCTTTCATTGGCTCGAAGTAGAAGTCTATCCAACCCTGACGGTAGGAATCTCCCTGACCTTTGGGGATCAGATCGTGTTTTATTGAAATCTTCGTGCCGCCTTTTGCCTCTTCAAAGCTTACTTCTATACAAGAGTTATCAGCACCCTCAGGAAAATCTGTCGTTCTCCATAATTGCAGAATTCTTTTGAATGGTTCAAGAATCAAAGTTTTGCCTGAGATATAGCCGTCCCAAGCTGTGAATAAGCCGTCTTCAGCCGGATCGATTACTGCCGTGTTGCCACCGGTGAATGCACTGTGTTCTGCCGAATCGAGCCATGCAGTATAGAGCTGCTCTGCCGTTGCGGGAAGAATTGCCGAAACCAATATTGATTCTGTCATATTTTTACTCCTTGATAATCCTAAAATTAAATAAAAACCACTCCATATACAAGTCAGATTATATGGAGTGGTTAAAAATATTCAGAAAAAGCAATTAGTTGTCTTTTATTACAACACCCGCAGGAACTGTGAATTTATCGGCTGGTACAGCCACATCAGTTTCGATTTTAGTAGCTTTGATTGTGATAAATTGTTTCCCATTCTTGTCGAGCATATTCATAAGAATCGGAACATTTTCCCAGCTCCAAGCTTCAACCTTCATTTCGTTGAAGACCATTGTGTAGCCTTTGCACTTCTTGCCCAAAATTTCTTTTTCGCCTAATTCCTTGAACTTATATTCATCAATCATCTTCTTTGAGAGGGAACTCGCATCGGGCACTCCGGATTGTCCCCCACTGATACTTCCGTATGATTTTCTCTTTGTTCCTGTCTTCTTTTTCATGTCAAATTTAGTAACGAAACCATCAGCATTGATTTCCACATCCTCGGTTTCTATAGTTTCACCCATCATAGTGATTTTCATCAAGCTGTATCTGGCTTCCTTCTCACCATAATTATCTACAAAGAAAGTCTGGGTCTGTACCATTCCCATAAGATCTGCATCATAATAAATAATCGCAGATTTGAATTTGTACATTTTATTTGCAGCTTGCTTAACTACTTCCTGAGCCGCTTCAGGTTTTGACTCGGGTACTGATTCCTTTTTGGAGCCGCAACCGGTAGTCAATAAAGCAACCAAACATAGAGTAAATGCAGCAAAAGAGAATAATTTGATGTAGTTTTTCATTTGACCTCAAAATAAGTAAATTAATAATTGATTAAATTATAATATTTTTTTACAATTTCAAAATAATAAAAGGAATATTGTTCAACATTGATAAGATAATCCTAAATTCTGCATCAGACTTTATCCATTCTTGTGAAACATAGAATTTTTTTGTCATTACCATGCATGAGACTGTGCGAAAAGTCTATTTAAAAAGTCATTCCGAACGAAGTGAGGAATCCATGTATTTGTATTCACTTGCAAAACCGTCTGGATGCGCTTCGCAGTCCTTCGGAACTCACGGTCGCTTCGCTCCCTCGGAATGACCTGTAAATCAGACTTTTCACACAGCAACATTCGCAGGTATGACAAAAAAAGTTGAATTATTAGAACCCTCCTTTATTTATAAAGGATCATTTAGGATGGTCTTAATTAGTGTGTAATCTTCGGGTTTGTTCATATTGAGAAAAATATTTTTATGATATCCATCGAGTGATTCGATGTTCTCAATGATTGTTGAAGGAACTGAATTGATTAAGTTGTGAATCTTGCATTTCCTTTTTAATTGTGACGAATCTCTGCTTTCATCGATATTATCTTCATTAATGATGTGTTCAATGACTGGAATCAATGATTTGCTGTAAACAGCACAAAGCTGTTGCAGGAAGCCATCTGCTCTTGGTACACTACAGAGTGCATCAGATTTGTACTCAATAATACTCTTTATCATTTTAGCATTCATAAACGGAATATCGCATGAAATAACAAAATTCTTTTCAGTGGTACTATTCATCAAACCCGAATGAATGCCTGCTATCGGTCCAATATTCCTATAAAAATCGGAATATGTTTTTAGATTAAGGAATTCATATAAATCCGGTTCATTTGTTATAATGATAACTTCACAGAAGATGGACTTCATCAAGTCAGCAACACTCTCTATGGCAGTCATTTCACCAATCTTCATAAAGGACTTATTTTCTCCCATCCGTATGCTTTTCCCTCCGGAGAGAATGATTCCGGTTATATCCTTATACACTCTACCCAATCTCCTATAGTTAACACTGTTAAATTCTCAGGGAACAGAAACATACAATCTGACTGACTCAAGGTTGACATAGATCCTGATGACTGCGAACCTGCATTTTCAACCTCGAAGCACCCAAGTTCATGATTAGAGTATGATTTTGCCATAATAAAATGCAGTCTGTTATCGCCCTTTCGTACATTTGATTTCAGTTTAGCTGAGAAATGGTTTGTATTTTTGATACCATAATGCATCAAAAGAGTCTCTTTAACAAACAATTGAAAATTAACAAAACATGACAGAGGATTCCCTGGAAGACTGAATATGGGTACAATTTTGTTTCTAATCTTGTAAGTACTGAATAGGAACGGTTTTCCCGGCTTTATATTAACCTTCCAGAACTGAATTTCTGCACCGATTGATTTTAATGCTTCCTGCATGAAATCATACTTTCCAACAGAAACACCGCCGGTTGTTATTAGAATGTCAATATCGGAACTCAACGCTTGAATTAGCTTTTCTTCGATTAAGTCCATTTTATCATGAATGATACCGAAATCGGTACTTTCCATATTTATTTCTTTTATTGAAGCTATAATAGTAGCGAGATTAGATGAGCGAATCTGGTCATTAGCAGGTATGGAGTTGACTGACACAAGTTCGTCCCCAGTGGCAAAAACACCAATATTTAATTTAGAGAACACAGAAATTTTTGATTTACCACAAGCTGCAGCCAAACTTATGTTGCTGGATTTTAATAAGGTTCCTGCAGAAATTGCAATAGTATCTTTTAGAAGATCTTCACCTTGTAATCGGATATGTCTTCCTGATTTCAGTAAGTAATCTTTCTGTAATGCAATTGAAGACTCAGTTATAACGCAGTCCTCAACAGGTATAATTGTGTCTGCTCCGTCCGGCAACTTAGCACCTGTCATAATGCTGACAGTATTATCAAAATCAATTTCAAAATCCTTGAAATTTCCTGCTGAGAGTTCACCAATGACATTCCACTTCCGAATTTCAGGATGAAATCTTACAGTGTATCCATCCATGGCTGAACTATTAAATGGAGGTAAGTTTACATCCGATATAATATCATCAGCTAATACCCTGCCAATGGAATCGGCTATATTTACTTGTTCTGTGAGCTTCGGCAAAAAGGATATCTGCTCAAATACCTTCTCAACTGCCTGTTTATATGCTAACATTTATTTCCTGATTCATTAATCTAATTTTTATTATCGAATCCTAATTCGATCATACACAAACTAGCTTTCATCAACTATAACACCTATATCAATTTTCACTTTACGGCGGAATTCATTCGGCAGAGCGTTAGTTTCATCGACGCCCTCACCCGAGATAATCCACTTGATTCGGCTTGTGTTCTCGTTGTAGCTCTTGTATTTGCTAAGATATACCTGAATAAATCTGGCAGTATAATATGCTCTTAAAGATGATAGTAACTCATTTGTCATTTGTTGTCCCCTTGTAACATGCACTTTTGTGGCATCATCGTCGATGTCCATTCCGTCATACTTTGCCAGCTCAGAGAGCGGCCTGGGATCAGCAAAACCGGTAATCTTAACAGAAAGTCTTTCCTTTCCGTCAGTGCAGCTCGTACTGAGGAAGCTCAGTCGTTTGAGTATGAACTCGGTCGCTTCATTCAGAGCCTTATCTACACTGTCGGCATACTCATCATACTCGTTTCCGGGATTCTCTATATATCTTGTTGTATCATTGTTCCCTAGTAAACCATACTGGAATCTGTTTCTCAGTGTAGCAAGATTGGTAGTGGTATTTGGATAGTAATATCCCGAAACAAAAAACGGTACTCTGTATTTCTCGGTTGTGAAAACCTGCAAATTTTCGGGTAAATTGAAATTTGTTACAAACTTAATGACGCTCGTGTCCGAGCAGGTTGCAGTGAACTGCTGGTTTGCTTTGAATTCCTTAAGGCATTCATTCTGATAATTGATTGTGTATGTGTTATATGGAACAATATTTTCAAGTTTGAAAGTACCGTCCGATGCTACCATCGTCTTTGTGATAACAGAGCTATCCTGATTAATTATCTCAACTGTTCCTTCCGGTTTGATCTGAAGATCTCCTGTTATAACTTTTCCTTCGAGTAGGACAGGTGCACATATTGGCACTGAAAATAGATCGTAACCACCGCAACCGCCTGGTTTATCTGATGCAAAGTACATTCTGCCATTATAGATTACAGGACTAATTTCATTATATTCTGAATTATATGGTGCAGGCATAACTTTCGGTGATTTCCACTGACCTTTGTCCAGATGCTCCGCTTTCATAATGTCATAATTAGCACCTTCGGCATAAGATTTGGAAGTATAGTACAGGTCACCTGTTTCAGCAATGAACGGAGTCATCTCGGAATATTTTGTATTTATTCCTTTTCCAAGATTAATTGCTTTCGTCCAGTCACCATTATTTGAGCGAAAAGTTACGTATAAATCCGTTTCCCCCTTCCCGCCCTCTCTGTCCGAGGTAAAAACAAGATACGTTCCATCGGATGAAATATATGGATGCGATTCATAAGACAATGTATTTACACTCTCACCCATGCTCTCGGGTTTGCTCCATTCACCGTTCTGATTAACAGAGTAAAATAAGTCAATGTTAGTTTTTTTAACCGGATCGGAAGCGGCAAAATACAGTTCCAACCTATTGTTTGCAGTATCTTTGAAGAATGTAGGAGAACCAAAGTTATAAAATCCTTTGAAAGGAAGTTTATCATCTTTTACTGCCGTTGCCAGATTAATATCATTCTCGTCTGCATGGCGGATTGCAGAAGTATAAATATCTTCTCTTTCACCATTTCTGTTAGTCGAGAAATATAGAGTTTTATCGAATATCCTCGGTATAAAGTCATTCATTGTGGAATTAATTCTCATACCCAAATTGCCACCTTCTGGCTTTTCTGTACAGCGAGAAGAAGAGCAAGATTGAATCATTGCCCCAAAAGCTAGAATTGAAGCCATTACCATTGAGCCAACTATGTGCTTGATACTCATTATTTCGTGTCCGGTAATTAAAAATATCAACTAAATTAAGAAATCTTGTTGTAGTTTTATAATTTTGTAATTGCAGTTAATGAAAATAATTATTTTCCGGGGGGAAAATGCGGCATACAATCGCCGTTATATCATCACAATCTTTGGCTCATAACGTCGCCCGAATAAGATCTATCGCAGGTGAAGCCGATATCGTAGCTGTTATCAAAGCTAATGCTTATGGCCACGGTATGATTGGCATTGCAAGTGAGCTCACCAAACTCGGAATTAATTTTTTTGGCGTTGCCTATGCTGATGAAGGAATCGTACTCAGGGAGAACGGCTTTACTCAGAAAATAATTGTTCTCGTCCCTGAAACTAATGGCAATGCAAAGCTTTGTGTTGACTATGATCTCACTCCCGTTATTTACTCTTTTGAGTTTGCAGAAGCTCTGTCAGAAGAGGCAACATCAACCGGCAAGCAGGCTAAAGGTCATCTATTCATCGATACAGGCATGAACCGCGAAGGTCTGCGTCCTTCTATGGCACTGGACTTCATGAAAAGAGCAGAATCATTAAAAAATCTTGAAATCGAAGGTATTTGTACTCACTTTGCCACTTCAACCAACAACATGACTTATGCTAATGAACAATTGGGCTTGTTCAATCAAACACTTGATGCACTTCACGACAATGGATATGATTTTAAATATAAACATTCGGCAAACTCCGGAGCTATCATTAATCTTCCTGAATCAAGATTCAATCTCGTAAGACCAGGTATGACACTTTACGGCTATCCACCTTCAGCCAATCTTAGAGAGATAATTGATCTCAGACCCATTTTGACATTAAAAACAAAAGTAATCTCGGTCCGCAGAATCTACAAAGGTGATACCGTCGGTTATGGATTGGAATATATCTCCGATGGAGAGCGAAGTATTGCCACCATTCCAGTCGGCTATGGAGACGGATACTCGAGAGGGCTAACACACAAAGCTCAATGCCTTATAAATGGAAAGCGTTATAATTTTGTCGGTACAATTTGCATGGATGTAGCAATGATCGACATCGGCGATGATGAGATCAAATGCGGTGATGAAGTAGTTCTAATCGGCGGGCAGGGCGATGAGTTCATTTCTGCTTATGAGCTTTCGGACAAACTCAGTACAATCCCTTATGAAGTTACATCAGCAATATCAGCCCGAGTCCCCAGAATATATATTGATTAATCTAGCAGGTAATCCTGATACCATACAGCAAAAAAACCTGAATCAACCCCATGCTTAAGCATGAGGGTGAATCTTTCTTTTTAACCCAAATTGTGCATTAGAACGTTATCTATGCTTTGAAAACACTGTTCAGTTTTGTCATTCCCGTGCATACGGGAATCTATTATTTTCTTAGCGTAAAAAGATTCCTGCATTAGCTTCGCTGCTACTTCGTGGTCGCAGGAATGACACACTAGGAGCAGATTTACAACAATTTTTATTTTTTTCCAATGAATAATCCGGGTTTAAAATATTGTGGCTATTCATTGATTTACAAAGATTGATTCAGCTCTGCAATTGTTGGGGAGGGATAGGGTGAGGACAATTCTGTATTTATTGATCATTATTTCATTGGTCTTTGTTCATTGTAAAGTTTCACCCGCGGTTATTCAAATTCAGTCCTCTTAGATATTTTTTTACTGTCTAACTTTTGGGGGGCAGATCAAAACCCGCCCTTACAAATATACAATACACCGATAATACCAGATGTCCAACACCTTAAAGGTATTGGACATCTGAATGAAGATGACTACATAAATGGTGTTTTGACCACTTCTGCTGTGAAGAATTTACCACGGGCTTCGATATCTACGACTGATCCTACGGCTGCGTGTGACATTGGGACATAACCCAGACCTACGGGTTTGTTTAGTGTCGGGCACATGTTGCCGCTTGTAACTATTCCGGCTTCCTTACCATCGATGAATATCTTGTATCCGTGGCGCGGAATGAATTTATCTGTTGTGGGGTTCAGCCCAACTAATTTTCTTGTTAATCCCTGCTCTTTTACTTTGGAAATTGCATCGCTACCGTTGAATGTTCCTTTTGCGAGCTTGGTTATCCAGCCTAATCCAGCTTCGAGAGGATTGGTTGTTTCGTCGATGTCGTTACCGTAGAGCATATAGCATTTTTCTAAACGTAGAGAATCACGGCAACCTAGTCCTACGGGCTCGATACCGAATTCTTCACCTGCTGTGAACAAACCGTTCCATACTGCTTCACCTTCTTTAACTCCACCGCGGAAGTAAAGCTCAAAGCCTAGTTCGCCTGTGTATCCTGTGCGGGAGAGAATCATATCGACACCGGCAAATTTACCCATTTCGAATGCATAGTATTCGATCTTTGACAAATCAGTATCTGTAAGCTTCTGAATTGTCTTCATCGAGTTTGGTCCCTGCACTGCAAGAAGATGAATCTGGTCGCTGTGGTCTTCGAGTGTGATGTCGAATCCAACATTGTTCTCAACGCACCAGCCCCAGTCTTTCTCTACGTTTGCACCATTGACGACAAGCATAAAATGATCTTCGCTGATACGATAGACAAGAAGATCGTCAACGATGAATCCTGTGGGACGGCACATGGCAGAGTACTGAACTTTGCCGTCAATAAGTTTCGATGCATCATTGATAGTAATCTTCTGAACGAAAGCGAGAGCGTCTTTGCCCTTAACGTCGAATTCGCCCATGTGAGTAACGTCGAAAACTCCGACTTTTTCGCGGATTATTTTGTGCTCATAAATAATCCCTTTTGGGTACTGAATTGGTAGTTCGAAACCTGCAAATTCTACCATTTTAGCATTAAATTTCTTGTGCAATTCGTTAAAAATCGTCTTTTTCATATTATCCTCACATAATCTCAAAAACATTAAAATATAGATATGCAATATCTGAAATATTTATTTAATCTCAATATATTCTTTAAAATTTTCAAACTTTTTCGGTCCGATTCCTTTAACATTCATTATATCTTCAATTTTTCTGAATCGACTTGAATTTCTATACTCAATTATCATATCGGCGGTTTTCTCGCCAACACCGGGCAGATTCATCAATTGTACACGAGATGCAGAGGCGATATTTATCTTCTCTATTGGTAACGACTTATTGGGTTTATCGGAATACATACCGCTTGATTTAACTATTGTATCCCCTTTTGCTAATGTAGAGTCAATATTGCCCTCCATATCTGTGCCGATGAATGTTGTTCTGTTTACTTCAGCCAGTGAATCCAGAATGCGGTAAATTTCAAGGTTTCGTCTTTCGTTGTCGATTCCCGATGGTTGGTAGTTAAACAATTTGAGTCCGACACCAAACATCAGACCGCCAAGCACTAACATAGCAAAGATAATCTCGCTTTTTGTAACCCCGAAGAAGCTTTGGAGAGATGCTATGATTTTGTCAGATTTCAATTTACCTCAAAAAAATAGTCCTCAAAATTAAATAATCCTGAGGACAAATCTAAAGAATAGTTTTAAGGATTTTATATTTTCAACTAATTGACATCCAAAACAATTCCGGTTCTATTAATTTCATCAATAAGCGGATCACCTTCTTCATAGTCTTTACTATTATATGTCTTAACCTGAACAATATCAAATTCATAAAGTTCATCTACAATCAAAGAACTATCAATGAATCCAACCCCAATAAAAGCATCAGCAACTAGGGCAATGTCAATATCTGAATCAGGAGTTTGTGTGTTTTTGGAATAAGATCCGAATAGCTTGGCATACTTAATATCAATGCCTTTTGATACAACTCTGTGCACAAATTCCTGGGCGTATTTTATTCCACCATTTCTATCAAGCATAATCTAATCTCAATTATTTTTGGGAAAATTGTTTCAGAATATTCTTTAGTTAGTATTTTCTGTATTTTTAACTTATAATCAGGATATCTTCCTTGTATCTGAAAATCGTTCAAAAAATTCAATATCTTTATCTGCTCAACACTTAATGTCATTGCTGTTTGTTTAACTAAATACAGCAGATTATGAGATTTGGGTGGAACATTACCTTCATTATCTTTTACCCAATGCGCTTTTACCAACTTTTCAACCGATAAATGGGCTATAAAGAAAGCATGTAAATATCTTTGACTATTAAATAATAATGTAAAAACTTCGAAATCATCATTTGAAGTGATTATCCAGTAATCAATATGCTCCTGTTTAGTCATTCGAATAAAACACGAATATTCATTAATTATATTATTTTCAGTATTTCACAAACTTCCCAACTCTATCTCCAATCCTCACAAAATACATCCCCGGAGACAAGCCGGAAATGTCTACCCGTTGGGGCAATTCATGAATTGCCCCTACAGTCATTACATTTTGACCGAATACATTATAGATTTTCACGACGCTTTGTAAGGGCGAACGGCCGTTCGCCCCTACGGATATCTCTATGAAATCGGAAGCAGGATTGGGAGAAATCGTAAAATCAAATTGTTTGCTTACTTCTTCAACATCGCTGAAGTTCGATGTACGAAACATCCAGACATCTGACCATTGACCTTTTCCCGAAAGGTTTATCCCACGTACACGCCAATAGTAATCTTTATTCGGGCGCAGGGAAGTAGTTGATAAGGTATAAACTGTATCTTTGTACTCATCGACATTTAGCTTAACGCGGGTAGCATCCTCAATCTTACTTGTATCTGAAACCCATAGCTCGTATGAATCAGCATTAGGTTCTGAATTCCATCTGAAAGCAGGTTTAGGATTTGTAACAGGTTTAACTGAATCAGGATATATTAACATTATACTTTTTGTAAATGGTTCCGGAGGTGCTATAGTTCTGAATTTAATGATAGAATTAATAGTATTACCATTTTGAACTTGCGCATATAGCTTCAAAGTATAATGTTTTTCATATTCAAGAATTAATGAAAGTTTAATCGCTGTATCCTTCAAGGTTGTCTTGAAAATCACATTCTTAAGAGAATCATCGTCATAAAGCAATACATTATAAACTGATGCTGAATCGATTGAGTGCCATAAAACCTTAGGTTGAAGGCTTACATTTGTATCACCGTATAGCGGATATTCAATTTCGGGACCTTTCCATAGATCATATTTAAACCAACCGGTCTCTGACCAGACAGTTGTTGTATCAGGATTACCAACTATCACTCTCCAATAATACTTATTGCCGTTCATAATAGTATTATAATGATCATAGTAACCTTTGTTCTGCAAATCAATTTGTATTACAATATTGAATAATGAATCTTCAGAGTAATGAAGCATTGCTTTAGTCGCAAACTTATCAAGCTCCCATTCTAATTTTGCGTTGGGATGATGAATCGTGTCATTTTTGGGAGAGATAATTAATGGAACATGTATTTTGGGGAAAGTTGTAGTAAAGATGAACCGCTGGCTTGTCTGCGAGGTGTCCATGCCATTCGTAGATGCCACTCGCCAGAAATATGTTCGACCAGAATCAAGCTGAACATTTGCAAGTAAAAAGGTATCTGAAGTTGTGCTAAAAAGAATTGGACTTGTTTTAAAGTTAGGATCATCACTTAGAATAAGAATATACTTTGTTGCACTATCAACTGAAGTCCAGAAAAATTCAACTTGTGATGTGCTGATCCGATTTTGATACTGATCGGGTAATAGAAGCTGTGGTGGCAACAAAGCAGTGTTTGATGTTTCAACAATAAAAGCAAATACAAAAATAAGTACTAACAAGTTTTTCATGATCCAAGTCCAATGTATTAAAAATACAATTATTATCTTTTATATTTAAATCAATTTTTTTTCTTGAATTTTAATAACAATTTAAGCATAAAAAAGTTACGTTGAAACTTTTAGCTACTTTTAACACTTAATAACAGACCCCAGACAGTTTTTAGTCATGATATAACAACTTATTAATATCCCATCCACAAAAATATCTCTTTTTTATTCCTTATCAATTTAGTAAGTTGCTATTTAAAATTAACTTACCGAAATGCACAAATATGAAGTTAAACATCAACAACAAAGATTATGAATTCACTGCCGAAGCTGAAATGCCTCTACTTTGGGCTCTGAGGGATCTGCTTGGATTGACGGGTACAAAGTACGGATGCGGTATTGGCGTCTGCGGGAGTTGTACTGTTCTCATCGATGGCGATGCTCATAAGTCCTGTGTTATTACTGTAGCAGACGTTGCAGGCAAGAAAATAACAACGATTGAAGGATTATCTCCGGATGGTACTCATCCGCTTCAGATTGCATGGCTGGCAGCACATGTTTCACAATGCGGTTATTGCCAACCCGGGCAAATAATGTCTGCAGCAGCTTTACTTGCTAAGACACCAAAGCCAAACGATACAGAAATTGATGAGGCAATGAGGGGTAATATATGCCGCTGCGGAACATACCAGCGGATTCGCGAAGCTATTCATATTGCGGCGATAGGATAATAAAATGGAAAAGATAAAAGTAACCCGTAGAAGCTTTTTAATAGGCATGACATTCACAACTGCAGGAGTCGTATTCTCCAGCTTTGGATCGTTGGTTTATGGTAAGAAGGATAAGAAGGGTAATGTTATAGAGGGCGTTTTCCAGCCGGGAATCTGGATTGAAATTTTACCCGATAATACTATAAAAATCACAGTCGCCCGCTCAGAAATGGGTCAGGGAACACGTACTTCAATGGCGATGATTGTAGCAGAAGAACTCGATGCTGACTGGAGTAAGGTAAAAGTTATACAGGCTCCGGGAGATTCTAAATATGGTTCGCAGTCAACTGCCGGTAGTCAAAGTGTATTGTATTCTTATTCTAATCTCCGTTATGCCGGAGCAACAGCAAAAGCTATGCTAATCAGTGCCGCTGCTCAATTATGGGGTATTCCGGAATCGTCCTGCAATGCATTGATGAGTCAAATATCGGAAAAATCCGGCTCTAGGACATTTACTTACGGTGAGCTTACAGATAAGGCATCTACTCTATCGGTGCCTCCAAAATCGACAATTAAGCTGAAAAATCCCGATACATTCACGATTATTGGTCAATCAAAACTGCATTACGATGCTCTGGATATGACAATGGGTAAGGCTGTGTATGGATTAGACACAATAGTTCCTGATATGAAGTATGCTGCTATTGCAAGAAGACCTGCATTAGGTGCATCAGTCAATACTTACGATGACACTGAAACCATGAAAGTTCCCGGTGTTATCAGGACAATGAAGATAAGTGAAGGGGTAGCAGTTGTTGCAGATAACACTTATGCCGCTTTCAAAGGAGTTGAAGCACTAAAAGTAAATTGGAATATGGGCAGTAATACTGCTTTGGATTCGGCAAAAATTTCGAAATCCTTTAATGATAAAATCGGAACTCTGCCAAGTATGCCGGGATCAACGGTTAAGACAGTAGATGCCATATATGAAGTTCCATTCCTTGCTCATGCACCGATGGAGCCAATGAATACCACTGCTCACTTCAAAGGATCAACTTGCGAACTATGGGTGCCAACTCAAAGTCCACAGGGTGTTCAGAACGATGTTGCGAGTTTACTCAGTCTTCCTGTAAGTTCTGTTAAAGTCAATGTAACACTGGTCGGTGGTGCTTTCGGCAGACGTAATGCTACTGATTACGCTACTGCGGCAGCTAAGATTTCAAAGCAGATGAATATTCCGATTAAACTTACATTTTCAAGAACAGATGACCTGAGAATTGATTACTACCGTCCGGCAAGCCTTCATGCTCTCCGTGGAGGAATCGATGCTACTGGGGATATAACAGGTTGGTATCATAAAGGAATTTATGCCAGCGGAGGATCAGTTTATGCTCCTCCTTATACTCTTCCAAGTCCCCAGAATGTTGACGATCAGGTATCAACGCCTGTTCCAACCGGACCATGGCGTTCAGTTGATTCGACACAGCTCACTTTCGCGAATGAGAGTTTCCTCGATGAACTGGCAATAGCAGCATCAAAAGATCCTATAGATTTCCGAATCACATTAGCAAACAGCACAAGAATTAAGAATGTCTTGACATCAGTTAAAGCAAGATCTGAATGGATTAAACCTTTACCTAAAGGGCATGGCAGAGGCGTTGCAGTTTTCTCAGGTTATGGGGGTGTAATTGCAACTGTAGTTGAGGTGTTCGTTGATGATTTTGGTAAACTGAAGGTAACGAAAATCTTCGCAGTCGCTGATCCTGGATTGGCGATTAATCCCAAAAACACTGAAGCTCAGATAATGGGAGCTGCAAACGATGCACTTGCCACAGCAATGAAGGCTCAAATAACAATCGATAAAGGTCAGATAGTTCAATCAAATTTCATGGATTTTGAATGGCTCTTGTTCGATGAGGCACCGGAGTTTGATTTTATGCTCAATATTACCTCAACAAATCCATCGGGTATGGGCGAACTCGGCTTTCCATCCATAACTCCCGCATTATGCAATGCAATTTTTAATGCAACCGGAATAAGAGTTCGCAAACTTCCGATATCAGGAACAAGCCTGAAAACATCAGTTGGTGAGCCATCGAAGGATAAAGGAGAAATGAAAATATATCCCAATCCTTTTTCGAATGATTTAACTATTGAAATTAACAATGTTAATTCTATTGGTGATTTGCAGATTGCAATCAGCGATATTTCGGGACGTGAAGTCTATCAGACTAGAGCAGAAGCTTCGGATGGAATATTCTCTCAGCGACTACGTTTACCCGAATTATCAGCAGGAGAGTATCTGATCAACGTCATTGCATCAAACAAGTCATTCAGTGGTAAGGCGATGAGGGTGTAGAAAATTGTGTCGTTCCTGCGAATGCAGGAATCTTCAAGTCTGTCATTCTGAACGAAAAGAGGAATCCTCTATATTCCCTATTTAATTATTGATAATTTTAAAGTTTTACTATAGTTTGTGCATTGGATTGAGACAAAGTAATTTCCACTTGGGATATTGGTTATATTTACTGATACTTCATTATTCCCAGCATCCAAGTAAGAATTAAATAATGATTTAATTTTAATACCTGATTCATTTAGCATGTTCAGTGTTGTTATTCCTGATGATGGTAGATTAAATTTTATTAAAGCCTGATTAGTCAACGGATTGGGAATAATAATATCTGAATCGGTTTTTTGTATAGGATTTTGTTCAACTACTCCTAAGATTTTGTTATTAAAAAGATATATTAAGTCACCCATACCACAAACTATTTTTGTCTGGTCATTTGATATTTCCATAGATTTTGGTACCGACATGATGATATTATATGAAAATTCAAGATTATCTTTCTCAATATCATATATTCCAAATTTTGGTTTTAGATCAAATGTTTTATAAGATGTGAAAGTATTATTTGAAGATTTGAAGTAAATTAGTTTATTAATACCTCTGAATTGTTTCGGTGAAATATTTTTTATTAAATCTCCGTTTGGTAATGACCAAATTTTTGAAGGATATGGATTTCCTTGTGTTTCAAATAATGAATTTCCATCAGATGAAAAAGCAATATCTACTATTTCCGTTTTTGTATCATCCAGAGTTTTAATCTTCTGATAGGTTAAAGCATCCCAAAGAGTA
>CAYXFU010000030.1:0-41765 GCA_964464375.1 uncultured Hyphomicrobiales bacterium | reverse complement strand
AGGTTGGATCATTTACAGTTGATCAGCAGGGAAGATTAACATCTGCGGCTAATGTCACAATTAGCGGAACTTTACCTGGAGGTACAGCTGGTGGCGATCTAACCGGGACATATCCTAATCCAACCGTCGCAATTGGTGCAATAAATGATTCAAATATAACTGATGTTAACTGGAGTAAAATAAACGGTGCTCCTACTTCATTTGCTCCAAACGGAAATGCAGGTGGCGATTTAACCGGAACATATCCTGATCCTTCGATTGCCACAAATGCAGTAACAACACCAAAAATAATTGATGGTGCGGTAACCGCATCAAAACTTGCAAATACATCAGTTACAACCGGCTCTTATGGAACTTCAACAGAGGTTGGATCATTTACAGTTGATCAGCAGGGAAGATTAACATTAGCGGCTAATGTAACAATAAGTGGAACACTTCCGGGTGGTTCAGCCGGTGGCGATCTTAGCGGAACATATCCTAATCCATCGATTGCATCAAATGCAGTAACTACATCAAAAATAATTGATGGTGCAGTAACCGCATCAAAACTAGCAAATACATCAGTTACAAACGGCTCTTATGGAACTTCTACACAGGTAGGATCATTTACAGTTGATCAGCAGGGAAGATTAATATCAGCTGCTAATGTTACAATTAGTGGTACACTTCCTGGTGGTACAGCTGGAGGTGATCTTAGCGGAACATATCCGAATCCAAATATTTCCAATAGTAGTACCTCCGGTAATAATATTATTTCAGCTATAAATAATGGAACATCTGGTTCAGTTCCGATTTCAAGGGGAGGAACCGGACAATCTACTGCTAGTTTAGCCTTAAATGCTTTGATGCCATCTCAGACTGGCAATAATGGAAAATATCTTAAGACAGATGGTACCAATCCAAGCTGGCAAACTCTGCCAACTTTAGGAGATGTTGTCGGTCCTTCGAGTAGCACTGATAATGCTCTTGCACGATTTGACGGTACAACTGGCAAATTAATCCAAAATAGTGCCTTGATTCTTGAAGATATGAATGCTTCAACTCAGAATAGTGTAGCATTATCTGTTAATGATGGAGTAAATACAAATATTGCCTTAGTACTTAAACCTAAGGGAAGTTCTGGAATTATGGTAAATACTCCGAACGGAGCTGTTAGTGGTGGAAATGCAAGGGGTGCAAAATCAATTGATCTACAGTTCAGCAGAGCTACAAATTCTCAAGTTGCATCTGGTGATTACTCTGTTATCTTAGGTGGTGAGAATAACGTAGCATCTGGGCTTCGATCCATTGCTTCGGGTTATGCAAATGTATCTGGTGGAGTAAATTCAATTGCTTTCGGTGATCAGAATATATCAAGTGGACCAAGCTCAATTGCACTTGGAACTCAAAATATTGCGACTGGTAGTGGAATGGCTATTACTATCGGTAAGTGGTTAGCTACCGAAGCTTATACAGGTAATACAAATATAACTTTGGGTATGGGTTTAAGTTCATCATCATATCTATTAAATCCAACCCCAAATTCTTTAGCTGTTGGTTTTAATTCAACAACACCTCAGTTTATTGTTGACTGTAATACTTCGAATGTTAAAGTTGGGATCGGTATTCCCAATCCACAAGCTAGTTTACACACTGTTTCTGCCAGTACATCAGTACCGGCTTTGCAGATTGGAACTTCATCGACAGCTTCCGGATTCCCGGTTTATGCCAGTATGCAGACATTGAATAACGCTGGTCTAAATCCTTCAACAACAGATGGATATTCAGTCTATTACTTTACTGGCTCCGCCCCGACAGGAAATGTCACATTGTCCGGAGCAGGGATTGCAGGTAAAGTCGTTCACGTAATCAATAGTTCCTCTGCCTCTATCAGTGTTAATATTTCCGGAGGTACAATTTCAATAGCACAAAACAGAGCTAGTGCTTTTATTAGTAACGGAACTAGTTGGTTCCCAATACAAAATTAAAATTTAAATAAAAATGAAAAAGTGTAGTTACATAATTATCTTGTTTGTTCTAACCAATCTTAATTTATATTCTCAGAATATATCTAAAAAAGTAATCGGTAATGGTGGCACAACAATGAGTGATGGAAATAATAAAATTAGTTGCACAGTAGGTCAAACAGCAACTGGCAGATTATCATATCGGACAGGAGATCATGGTGTTGGCTTTTGGTATTCATCTAAGAAAATACTTGATATAAATGCATCAGGTCTAATGATTGTTTTACCGAAAATGGAAGCTCAAATAGGAACTCAAATTTCAGTACCTTTGTTGATTGAATATTCGAATAACCTTACCAATAGTGGTGTAATAAATTTTGAAGCCAAGATAAACTATAATGGAACCGTTCTTTCCCCCATTAACCTGATTCCTACATGTAAGGCGGATATTGATGAATGTTCGATTATCATTTCTGGAACTATGAAAGATACATTAGGTATTCTAGCTAATTTAGATTTCATTGTAAAACTTGGAAATGCTGATTCGACATTGCTTCAAATTGAATATTTCAAATGGATTGAACCCAATAAAGTTGCATTGATGACAAGAGACGGACAAATCGATGTATTGGGCATTTGCCGTGAAGGTGAATCACCAAGATTGCTTAAACGTGGAAATCCAACAGCTCTTTTGAATATTTATCCTAATCCTGCCAGAGATAATACTTCGATCAATTATACATTAAATGAATCTGGTCAAACTGATATTTATCTAATTGATGAGATGGGTAAAACAGCTCTGTCGTTGTTAAGCAAAAATGCTATTCCAGGTTCATATTCACTAAAAGCAAAGTTGGAAGATATTCGTAATGGATCCTATTTCCTTATCCTAAAGACACCTAGTGAAATGTTTACTAAAAAAATACTAATTAATAAATAATTCATTAAATTATGAGAAGACTCCAACATTTTAAAATATTTCTTTTCCTGTTTTTTTTGAATTTTGCTTCTTCATCAATCTCCTATGCTGATTTAGATATAAGTCAGGATGTAGATCTATTAAAGTGGAGAGCTGGATTGTTCACTGGATTTAACCTAAACCAGCATTTTGTCGATTTTAAATCTCTTCCAAATGTACCAAGCTGTTGTCCGGAATACAAATCTGGGTTTGGTGCCGGATTTTCATTTGGTGGATTTATTGAATTACCATTGATTTATAGATTAAAATTTGCAATTAGAGCCGAATATTCAATTCTTAATGGGGTTCTTAAAGCTGAGGAAAAATTGATAGTTGATAATTCTGCTGGTCAGGCTGTAACAGGTATTTTCGAGCATACTATTGATTCAAGGATAGATGCTTTTAAAATTGAACCAATCCTTAATCTGAAACTAAATGAGATAAATTTAATGTTTGGTTTTGACCTAACCAAAATATCTACAGCAACTTACAATCAATCTGAGAAAATTCTTGAACCATCAGACATACGATATGATAATGATCAAAGAACCAGAATGAATTACAGCGGGACCATCAATCCAATCTATAAATATATATATGGACTAGAAATAGGTTTTGGATGGGATTTCAATATGGACTATACAACCAGTCAGACTCAATTCACTTTCTCTCCGGAAGTGTTTTATCACTATAGTTTTACAAATTTCTCCAGTGCTAATAAATGGATTATCCATTCTCTTTCTATAGGAATTGCCGTTAAGTACAATAAGTACAGAAGTCAAACTAAGGAAATCAGAGAGGAATCAGATTCCAGACCTGAAAAGAATAAGAAGAAATGATAAATTAGCATTCTTTCCCACTTTTTGCATCAATGAATTTCAGGATATTACTTTCGGTATTGAGAAGTAGAAAGTACTACCTGACCCATAAACACTCTCGAACCAGATTCTGCCACCAAGCTTCTCAACAAACTCCTTGCAGAGTATCAATCCTAGACCTGTACCTTTTTCCCCGGCTGTACCTGGTACACTCTGAGTTTGATCTAGCTTAAACAATTCATTAACAATTTTTGGATTTATACCGATACCTTTGTCCTGTACTGATATCTCAACTTGCTCTGAATTTACATGAGCAGATAGAAGAACAACACCATCTTTCTTCGAATACTTAATAGCATTATTAACCAAATGATTCATTATAACCGTAACTATGTTATCATCAGCATATCCATTTACAGACTCAGAGATCCTCGAAACAATTTTGATGCCCTTCTGTTGAGCTGTATCCTGATGAGTTTTGATGCAAAGCTCAACTAGTGAGTTTAGATTCACATTCTCAAATCTGAAATGTTGTTTGCCAGTCTGGATTCTGCCCCAAGTTAAAAGATTTTCCAGCAACTCATATAAATGTTCAGATGATTTTCGTAGAAGATCAAGGAATTCAATCCTCTCGCTTTCATTGAAATCAGAATAACAATCAGTAAGTGAAACCAAGCTTGCTCTGTATGTAGCTAATGGATTCCTTAGATCGTGAGCTATAATGGAGAAGAACTTATCCTTTGAAGCATTTGATTCTCTTAATTCTTTCTCAATTCTCTTAAGTTCAGTAAGGTTAAGATGTACACACAAGATACCGCTCATTAATCCATCTTCACCTTTGATCGGCATTTTAGTTACTATTACATAGCGATATTGATTATTATTTGTAAATTCCATCTCAAATGTTTTGGTTTTGCCACTTTCTAGAACAATCGAATCATCTGAAATGATTTTTTCAGCCAAATCTAATGGGAAAAAATCAAAATCAGTTTTACCTTCTATAGGCAAGTATTTTGAGTCAACATTATCTAAAAACTGTGAATTTGCAAATGTATAAACACCATTCTTATCCTTCAAAACAACAGGAAGGGGGAAATTTTTTATCAGATATCTAAATTTTTCTTCACTGGCTTTGAGTGCTAACTCAGCACGTTTGCGGCTAGTTATGTCTTTAGCGAAAACTGCGACTCCTATAATCGTATCATTCAGATCACGTATTGGATTGTAAGCTATTTCAAGGAATATCTTTGAGTGATTCTCTCGACCAAATAATACTTCATGAACAGATTGATCTCCATGAAGAGCAGCTTCCAAATGCACCCTTGAAGACTCATTATCTTCAATCACGGTTTGATAATCGAAGAAATTCTTACCTAAGTCAATGTCTGTCCCATATATATCCACAATCATTTCAGAATAAGAAGTATTGTAATTAATAAAACAGAATTTGCTGTCTAGTGTGAAAATGGGTTGATCTGTACTGTTTATGATTGATTGGAGCATAAGATATTGCTGTCTGAGTTTTTCTTCAGAAACTTTCAATCTCTTTTCACTTTGGTATGTTCGTTCTAATATAGGATTTGTAACTTTGATAAAGAAATATGCACCTAAAGTCACCAGAAATATAGCAAGAAACATAGAAAGGTATGCCGCTGTAATAAAAGGTTGTCTTACTTCAGAAACATCAACCTTAGCTACAATACCCCAATTCAATCTTTCTATAAATGTGTAACCAGCAAACACTTCATCACCGTCATAATCTATTGCCTTGATAAACCCTGTTCGTCCTTGAACAGCTTCCCTCATAGGAACTGTTAAGTTTGTATCCGTTGGGGTAGAATTTTTGTTTGCTAGACCTGATGGGTTTTGGGAAAAAATAAAATAGATTCTTCCGTCAATTTTCTTTGCAACAACAAATTCACCTGTATAGCCAATAATTAATTTCTTATTTGCTTTTTTTAAAATATTGACTATCTCAATTTCACTAACATTATTATCGAGAAGAGAATTTATCATCGACTTTTGACCATCAGCCAAATCCCTTAGAACATGAGATACTGTTGCATTTGTAGTCTCGTAAACAATAAACAGGGAAATAAAAGTGATGGTAAATGTTATGAATGCTAGAATTCCCACAAGTGCTAATACATTCTTCTTTTTCATTATTTTGAGCAAGCAATCTTCTCCATGAAATTAATAAAAGTAAACGAAACAAAATAAAAATTTAGTATTACCTAAATTTCTAAATCATCAAAAAAAATTACGATTCAAATTTAAAATCTAATTCAATAATTTTTTTCATTAGTGTTAACGAGTTCCTAACGCCAAGTTTTTTGAAAATATTTCTCCGATGAGTTTCAACAGTACGATAGCTAATAGAAAGATCATCGGCTATAGCTTTTGAAGATTTATCCTTAATAATCAACTGGAGAATTTCCTTTTCTCTATCTGAAAGAATTTCCGATGATTGATCCATGTTTTCATCAAATCCCATATCCGATATTTTATCGTAACTAAGTAATTGAGAACCCATTTTCTTTGTAGCTGCATTGTGAGTAAAATTTCTGCTACTGTTTATGAGACCTTGATTCATGGTGGACATCAGATTGTCATAGCTAAGCTTGCATAGGTAAGTTTCACCTCTTAGAACAGCATGGATGGACTTTTTAATGTCATCGCTGTCTGAGAATTTTGTAATAAAACCATTAGCACCTAATTCAATTACTTTCTTGATAATGGAACCACCTGTTTCAAACGTTTGCATAATAATTTTCAATTTCGGATAAATTCCACGTATTTCCTCAAGAATAGTAATTCCATTAGATTGATTTAAGTGAATATCTAGTAAAAGAACATCAATATTTTCAGTTTCAACTGCTTCTTTAATTTCAGGACCATTATCAATAATATCGACTACATTAAATCCTGGCTCAGAATTAAGCTCATGTTTCAGCAATTTCGCAAAGAGCAGATGATCGTCAGCTATTAAAATATTAATTATTTTTTCCATTTGATAATCCTGTTGTTCAAAATAAGTTCTAATGATGCATAAAAATTCAACTTATACCCAGTCTGTTTTATATAGTATTCAAAATGATGTTTGAAAATTAATATATAGTACGTTGTGTCTAATATTATATTTTACATGTCCTAAAGTTATCAATGATTGAACCATCAATACGTTTCGACCTTAATTTTTTGAATCTAACATAGAAACTATTGACCTGAAATTAAAATAGAACAATCAAAAATAAATATAGAATATTATTCTTAGTACTGAATTTCAAATTAATAATCTCTATCAATAGCAAAATTAATAAAAAATAATTCTTTAAATATCAGTAAAAATACCTACTTTCCAAAAAGAAATCAAGCATATTATTTTAGTTCTAAAATAACATAATTACCGCGTCAGAGGACTCTCAACACTGAGTGGAAATAAAAAAACTATATGGAATTATAAACTAAAAATAGCGATGCTATTACTTAAAATTCATAGTTAGAAGACTTAGTTGACCTTCCTTTTCTAAATGTTCATTAACAGAGTTTTATTCATCATCAAACATTAAAGTAACCATTCTCTAAACATCGTCTAGAAGCTTCTGGTGCGCAGTATAGAGAAATTGGATAACATGAAAATGCTCAATATTTGATAAAATAAAACCAATAATTGACTGCAAAATGGCTTCAGTTGCTATTCTTAGAGTAGAATTTATTCAAAGAACTATTCCATAGAATTTTTTCTTACCGACACTTTTGTCAATTTTATACCATGAACTACTTAGTGAATACCTCCATCATGGTATTTTCAATTTCACGTATTTGATGGTATTTCAAACTTCAATCATTTAGTTTAAGTTGCATTAAAAGTAATCAAGTATTTTTTAAAAAGTATAATAGTAGTTTAAATAAATGTTCAACCTGTCAACTAATAGTGATAATATAGTCGCCATCAAGGTTCTAACTGCAGAAAACTATGTGTTGAGTGCAAAATATTTAAAAATACTACTAACTAGAAATGATGATGTACATTATCTTGGTAATGCCGTCAGCAATGATGAAATCAAAGAATATCTTACTAACTGGAATGCTGACGTTTTATTACTTGACATTGAGATACCCGGGTTTGATGCAGAAGAATCAATGAGGTTCTTCAGAGAAACCTATCCTCAGTTAAAAATCATAATATATAGCGATTTTGATTCTAATTCAAATTCCTTGTCCAAGCTGATTAAACTTGGTGCTTCAGGTTATATATCCAGAGATGCAGATCATCATCAAATTTACGAAGCTGTTAAGATTGCATACTCAGGCTCTACTTCGTTCGAAACTCAGCTCGAAAGTAAAGTTAAAGCAAAAGTACTAGAGTCATTTTTCAATATTCAATAACTAGACCAATACTAACAAAAATGAAAAAATCAGTTAAAAATTTAAGTTGTTGTTGTCTTTCAAACTCATACAATGCTATACGTACTAACTACGTAGTTGATGGTATTTTGCAAAAATACCGTTTTGATGGTATTGTTTAACACTATCTGATTGTCGTAAGTTTGTATCAAGAAATTGATGACGTTCTTTGAGAAAAGTTTTAGAAATCAAAAACAAAATTCAAATGATTATTTGAAGAAATTAAGTTCAATAATTAAATCTTCATGATAATCGAAAGAAAAGAACTTATAGTAAAATTGACATATAAGACAGCGGATAGCAAAAAGCAAATTTATTACATAATCAAATGAGTGCACGCATTAGAATATTAAATAGAATTGTTAACGGCAGATTCGCAGAGACTAAGCCACTTTGGATGTGGCAAAAGCTACAAAAGCCCTTTTGGGATGTTAGGATCCGTTCGGGGCTTAAGCAGTGTCGCTAGACAAATTTTATCGACGATATTTGAAACATTATATTATATAGTACAAATTTAGTTGGTATTGTTTGTAAGAATATAGAATATGAAATTGAGGATTATCTAAAAATAAGTGTGTGGTTTTCCAAAGTTTCAATATTCAAATGCACTCTTTTTTAACAAAATATTTTTAACAAATATATATCAGGAGTTTTTCTATGAAAAATTTATTAGCAATCGCAGTCGTAATGCTTTTCACAGCATTCGCAGCACAGGCACAAGGACAAAGTGGTAGCAGCAATTGTACAGCTACAGCAACAGGTACATTCTCTTTTTCAGTAGAAGCAGCAATTGCTTTAGTTCCACTTGGTGATGTAGAATTTAATTTGGGCGGAATTTGCCCAGGTTGCAACAAAGATTTTGATAATGCTTGCGCAGGTTGGACAGTAACAGGTGGAGCAGATTGCCAATTTGAAGCATTTACATCATCAACAGCTGGTGAACTACCTACAGGCATTACAGTAACAGGCGGCTGGGGATATCAGGATGGCGAAGGCTATTTCGAAACCATGACACAGGGAGATCATGATGGATTAGGCAACGTTTATTGGATTGACAATACAGATCATTTTGGTCAACCAGGCCCAACACAGTTCCAGTATTGCGTACAGAATATTGCAGTTGATTGCTTTACACCAGCTGATGACTATGGTTTTGCAGTAACTCTTACAGTTAATTATATTTGCTCATTATAATTAATATAAATTATTGCAAAGTATGATTATTTAAGAGTTAAATCAAAATAGTTATTTGAAATAATTAAAAAAGTGGTGTATTCCTTGACAATTTGATCATAAGTCATGTTGAAAATTGGGAATACATCACTTAATATTAAACTGAGTAGAATATAAAAAACGTTTTTTAGAGAGGAAAAAAATGAGAAATAAAATTAAATCAACGACATTCATCGTAATGTCAGTTTTTTTACTTCTCTTTTGTTATGATAATGCAAATGCGGTAGATGTTGGATCAAGTAATTGTACTGCCAATTCATCGGCAACTTTCAATTTCAATGTTCAACCTGCAATTACGATTGTAGCAACAAACCCAGTATTGGAAAACCTTTGCCCGGGATGTGGCAGAAGCTGGGAATGTGGAGAAGGACCATATATTCAGTGGGATGTAACAGGCTCACTAGATTGCCGTTACAACTTTTTTGGTGGACGTGTTGTTCATTGTGTTGGAGATAATAATGCTTCAATCAGAGGATGCTGGATGCAGCTTGCAGCAGCTCCTGATACATGGGAAGACATTCAATTTGACAATCCAAGAACATTCTTCAATAACAATGGTCAAGGCTTTGGAAAATTTAGATATTATTTGACATCACAGGCGGCAAATTGCTATGCATCAGGTAATTATTGCTGGTGTATTGACGCAACTGTTGACTATGTGTGCGGTCTTATAGAAATACAAGAAGAACCTTGCCCAACTTGCCCAAAACCATAGGCAGGAATTTACCTCGACACTCCAGAGCAGGGATGACTTTGGAGAGTCGCAGGTAGATAAAAAAAAGTTTTTTTTAAATTTTTTTTAGTATCTCAGGAATTTTTAAAATCAGGACAAAAAAGTAATTATGAAAACTTTTATTATATTTCTTATCACTTCAATAATTTTTCTGGCAGAAAGTACTGTTTGTCAGTCACAGATGCAAATTTCTGGAGGAGACAGAAGTAGAAGATATTTAGAAATATCCCAACCAACAACAATTAAAATTTCGGTTTGTCCGGGATGTCAGAAAACATTCGAAACTGAAAGCTATTGCATGGAATGGATTGTTACAACAAATCAATTACAGCAGGATTTTCAGGTATTTTTCAGTAATTCTTCTAATGCTTCAAATTTAAATCTTGATTGGGTATGGACATATCAGGATGACTTCTCCGGTGAATGGAAGGAGTTTAATAATTGCAAAAACCCAACTAGTGCATATGGTCACCCTAATAATATCTTTACTGTAGAGTCATCTAGTTTTCAGTGTCTCGATGTAGTAAGATTCAGAGTCTGTGTAACAGGTTTACAGGCTCCTAGCACACAAACAAAATGTAATTTGGATAGTGAATTTAATGTAACTGTATCTTGTTATAGTGGCTGTGATGATGATGATGATGATGATGATGATGATGATGATGATGATGATGATGATGATGACGATGATCGCAGAGATTGATGAGATTAGATATTTTATACATTTATGCCAACCGAAATAAATCAATAAGTTAATTTTAAAGAGTGGGAAATGAAATTGAAAATTAAAATTTTACTTCTAATAATGCTGATCGCCTCGATTAAATCAAACATCAAATCAGAGATTCCAGATAATAAGATACATGGTCAGCCAAAAACAGAAATAGTCAACCCTGCACAGGAACACTTTAAAAAGGGAATGTCAAAGGGCGAATCCGGAAATTATTATGAAGCAATTGATGAATTTGATGAAGCTTTAAAAATCAATCCGGAATATATAGATGCTCTGGCAATGAGAGGATTGTCTAAATATTATTTAGGAGCTTATGATGAAGCCATTGAAGATTATACTTCTTTAATAAAAATTAAACCGGATTATACAGATGCTTACCTTCAGAGAGCTTTAGTTAAATATTATGTATATAAATACCGAGAAGCAATTGAAGATTGCAATAAAGCAATTAATTTTAAGCCTGGACTACCCGTGGCTTACTTTATTCGTGGAATCTCAAAGAACTATCTGAAAGATTTTAAAGGGGCATTAGCTGATTTGGATTCAGCTATCAATCATAAAGAAAATTATCTTGATGCACTGTTCAATAGAGGAATTGTCAGGCAGAAATTGAAAGACAACAATGGTTCAATAGCTGATTTTGATAAAGCAATAACAATTAAACCGGATTTTGCTGATGCTTTTTATAACAGGGCGGTAACCAAAAGACAAATGAAAAACTATCCTGATGCAATAGCAGATCTCGACGAGACAATTAAAATTAAAAATGACTATGTTGATGCCTATTTCACAAGAGCTTTGATTAGACAGGAAATTCAGGATTATCGAGGAGCTTTGGATGATGTCAATATTGTAATTTATAAAAAGCCAAATTTTCCGGAGGCATTTTTTGTAAGAGGGATTATTTTTAACAGTTTAGATTATTTAACACAATCTCTCGAAAGTTTCACTAAGGCTATCAATCTTAAAAATGACTTTTCTGATGCATATTACAATAGAGGTTTAGTTAAGAGAACTCATCGTCAGTATGCAAGTGCTATTGGGGACTTCAATGAGACATTAAGGATTGATTCGACTCATACCGGTGCATTAATGGAAAGAGGTGAAACTAGATTTGACTTGAAGGAATATAATGTTGCACTTGAAGACTTTCTAAAAGTAATAAAAATCGATGCTAAGCATACAAATGCCCATTATAAAGCCGGACATTCATATTACAATACTGGAAATATGGATGGTGCATGTATGGAATGGAAGATAGCAAGAGATCTTGGTTTTGTTGATGCATTTAATATGATACAAACAAATTGCAAATAGTGATCATTCTTTACATCAATTAAATAATTATTAGAATTTTTAATAAAAAGCAGAGTAAAAAGTATGAAAAAAATATTCCTCATATTGATATTAATTCCGTTGTTTTCCAATATTTCCGAATCGCAAATTTCCGTTTATCCAAATTTAGCGTTTATTGATCCAGTAAGCCGATCCGGATATATCAGAGTCGTGAATTCAGCTGATGTAGCTATGGAAGTTGACATATTATCATCATTCAGCTATAAAAACCACGATTCAGTATTCGTAATCAGAAATATAACTGATAGCCTTATGGAAGCTAAACATTCAATGCTGAAATATTTAAAAGTATTTCCAAAGAGGTTAGTAATTCAGCCGAAGAAGGATCAAATGGTTAGATTCCTAGTCATGCATCCTCCCGGAATTGCAGATGGAACTTATACTTCCACTATCAAATTTATTTCACAGCCAATTAGCAAACAAGTTGATACAAGTGATAAAAAGAATGTTACAATGGGTGTTACTCTTAGAACAGGAATAATATCAATGGTTATTTATCAAAAAGGTAATCTGACAACAGCAATTGATTTGAAAAATTTATATACTTCAATGGATACAAGTAACCTTCAACTAACTTTTGGCATTGAAAAAGAAGGAAATTCTCCTTATTGGGGAAAGGCACAAATATCTATTTTTGATACTCAGGGTATGGCTGTTGATACTGTTAGTGAACATTTCGGAATCTATACTAATACCCAGAAAAGTTTTTTCATAAGTAGTAAGAAAACAAAATTCAAACCCGGGACTTATACAGCTGAGATAACAGTCAACACGCTCAGGTCAGATATACCTGAGGAAAAGACAATTAAAGTTGCTCCTTTGACCAGGCGATTTGAATTTAAATTGCCATAAAATATTATATTTTAATTCTGTAGTAGCTGAGTAAAACCTAACTGTTTTCAGAAAAACCAAAAAAAGAATATACTTGATGACTAAGAAAATTTCAAAATGTTTAATAATACTATTTCTTGTTATGCTTTCTTTCGTTATTGAGAATAAGGCACAGATACTCATTTCTTATTTTCCAAAGGAAGCTGAAGAAGGTATATTCTTATTAAAATACTCGAATGTTGTCAGAACAAATATTAATGTTGTTATCTATAAAAATGATCTCTATATTCCAACAACCACTTTCTTGACAGCATTAGGTATTGATAACAGACTTGAGAATGGTGGAAAAAGTATCTCAGGATTCTTTATAAAGGAAGATTCTGTATATCATATCAGTATAGCTGAAGGTAAGGCAATTTTTAATGGTATAGTTACACCGATATCATCGGATAAATATTTTTTGACTGATCTAGAAATTTTTATCAGACCTGAAATATTATCCCAAATTTTTGGGATAAGTATTAAACCCGTTTTTGCAGATCTTGAAGTTCGTGTTGAATCAAAAGTTGATTTACCATTACTGGAGCAAGCAAAAAGAAACAAAAATTATAAAAATATGGCATTCTCTACAAACAATGCCTTTAATTTCGGACCATTGCTTTTCGACAGAAACAGAAGTTTATTGAACGGAGGAATGTTAGATTATAACATTAATGCAACACAGTCATTAAATCCTCGTAATAGGCACTATAGTTACAATTTGAATTCTGGTATTGAAATACTTGGTGGTGACCTAATATCATCTGTACGTGGTTCATACGATGAAAGATCAAAATTATACTTAAATTCATATAATTACAAGTGGAGATACTTCATTAGTGAAAATCCTTATTTATCGCAATTTTCAGCAGGGCAAGTTTCGACAGGGGGCTCATTAGGAAGTTCATTGCCTGCTACTTCATTGACAGGTGTGCAAATATCAAATGATCCTGCAATGAGGAATCAGTACTTCTCTACTATTGTAATTGAAGATAAAATCAATCCCGAGTGGCAGGTCGAACTTTGGATTAATAATCAGCTTTATGGACAAAAACAAAGCGATATGACAGGATATTACAGATTTGATTTACCAATAAATTTTGGCATAACAAATATCGAATTGAGATACTATGGTCCAAAGGGTGAAGTAATAAGTAAAAAGGATTTTCTTAATATTCCTTCGGGTTTTCTAAGACCAGGTGAAGTTAGGTATGCAATCACAGGTGGAAAAAAATTCAATAGTGACGAGTATTTAACAACAGCAAGATTATCGGCAGGAATAACAGGATTTCTGTCGAATTCAGTTTTGGTAACTAAAATGATAGGTTCAGACTCAATATCATTTGTTAACAACTTAGCTTTAAGAATCTATCAAGGTATAACAACAACCTTTGATATTTCACCAAATAGTTCTTATAGAGCAACTCTATCTATGAATACTGAAAGTTTTGGTGGATTAAACTTTAGCTTTACTCAGTTTGATGGTGTGCTAGCAAAGTCTTTAAAAAATCAGGCGATGTTGTCATTTGGTTTACCTCGATTATCATTTCTCCCATTTGGGACTTCATTTCAATTATCGAGAAATCAAAGGACTACTATTAATGAATATAACTTAATTGCAAATTTAAATACAAGTTTTATGTCATTCTATTTTAATGCTCTGTTAAGAGCAACTTATTTTGAAAATGATGGACACTTCAATTCAAACTTTCAAACAGTGAAACTTGATCTATCACATTCAGTATATTCCTTAGCAGGTATTTGGGAGTTCCTTAATAGAAGCAGAGTTGGATTATCCAGTATATATGATTTATCAAATCACAGATTTCAGAATCTAGAATTCTTTGCAGATAAATCGGTTGGTTCTTCGGCAAATGTAAGATTAGGATTAAATTATAATTTTGTGTTTGACAGACCAAATGTTTTTGTTGGAGTTAACCTTAATCTGCCAACATTAAGATCATCCTCAACAGCCTTTTTTGATGGCGAAAGGGGATCAATCAGTCAAAATATTCAATCAACTCTGGCATTTGATTCATATCAAAATGAACTGTTTCTCAAAACGGGTAGTATGTTGAGCAGTACAGGCATGGGAGCATTATCTGTCAGGTTTTTTCTTGATGAAAATGAAGATGGAGAATATACAGACGGAGAGACTTTAATTCCCGATGTTACTTTTAATGTCAGGAACACATCTATTTCAAGAAGTTCTGAAAATACTTTGAGTAGAGTACATAATCTTGTTCCTTATGGACAGTACAATCTTGTTGTAAATATGGAATCATTTAAAAATCCTTTGTGGACTCCTACTTCTACAGAATTCTCTTTCATTGCAGATCCAAATTCCTACAAACCGATTGATGTACCATGCTATTCAGCAGGGATTATCGAAGGTGGAGTTATGAGAGACAATGGTAAAGAGAAACGGGGTCAGGCAGGAATAAAGTTACATGTAATGAAAATGGATAGCTCTTGGAAGCAGGAAGTACCTGTTTTTGCTGATGGTAATTTTTATTTCATGGGTGTTCCGCCCGGAGATTATGTAATTACTATTGATTCTATTCAAATGGTTGTTTTGAATGTGCACTCCGATCCAAAATCAATTCCATTTACTATTAAAAAGACATCTACAGGTGACCTGATTAGTAATCTCAACTTTATTTTGTTGAACAACGTACCTGGTTTGGCTCCTGATAAACAAAATGATTCTAAGAAAGTTATTTCAGCTTCGACCTCTAAACCTGATCAAACCTCACTTGATAAAGCTGAAAATTACTTAGCAAAGTTAATTTCAAAGGATTCTAATTCCATTGCTGAAAATGATATTAGTAAGAATGAGGTTGTTAAATCTGAAGCAACTGATGTTATTTCAAAGGACGATGGGACTGTTAAGATGCAGAATTCCTTTAATTACAAAACATCAAAAATGACTTATCTTACTCTTCCTATGCAAAAAGAGCTTGATAAAGTAGCTGCATATCTTCAGAAGAATTCAATTGCTAAACTTCAAATAGATGGTCATTCCGACAATTTTGGTTCGCCTGAAGAAAACATGGCTGTTTCAAATACTAGAACAAGTGAAGTTGTAAATTATTTATCACGCAAAGGTATCAAAAAGGATCGACTTTTGTCAGCCGGACATGGTGCTTTATTACCAATATCGGATAATATGTCCTCAACCGGAAGAGCCAAAAATAGAAGAGTTGATTTAAAAGTTATTGAGAAATAGGAAATAAATATCCACTATAATTTTAAGGAGTAGTATTATGTTTAATTTAAAATCGCTAATTTTTTCAGCTTTAGCAATTGTCTCATTTTCATTATTACAAAGCTGTACTGAAGAAGTAGCCGCACCTGAGGGACAGCAAGCCACGCTTATGACAATTGACCAAATTAAGACAACAAAAGGTTATACTTGGTATCAGTCAGGTTATGATAATTATAATGTAAATAAGAATTTCATGGATCAGGTTAAAGCTAAATTAATGAATACTGACAAGAACTTTGTTGTGTTTGTCAATCCTTCATGTGCTTGTGTAGGAACTCAGGAGCAATTCCCTTCAGCCGTTAAAATACTTCAGAATGCAGGGATTAATGAGCCGACCTTCAAGGTATATACCATGAAATATCCTGAAATGAAGAATCCTTATACAAATATTTTGCAGGTAAAATATTTACCTGCTTTGTTCATCATAAAAGATAATGTTGCACTGAAATCCGTTTTCGATTCATTGCATGTTTATAAAAATATAAATCCGGATATAACTTTAGAAGAAGCTTTTCTTAAATGTTTAAATTGATTTTGTAAAAAAATGTATAAAAATTAAACTATGAAAAATTTTGTTAATATAGCCTTTTTAGCTTTGGTCGGATTTATATGCCATTCTCAATTCTTATCTGCACAATGCGGGTGTCCGGGAAATTCCAGCACATTTGGTACAGTTTCACTCAGTGAATTATCCAATGTAAATAATTTTACCGGAGATAATCTATTTGTTAGCATCAATAATAGTTATGCTTATGCAAATAATTATATGGTAAAGGATATTCCAAAAGGTGAGGGGGTTATTAAGGATTATAAGTCTAACTTTTTAAGTTTAAGAGTAGGCTATAAGCCTATCGGCAAATTAATGATAGAAACCGAATTAGGTTTCTTTATTAACAAAACTATGATTGATCTCAGCGGGAAACAGTCTTCGAATGGATTTTCCGATTTGTCATTTTATTCTAGATACACTTTCTTTAAGGATCCGGAAAATGGATGGGACTTTTCAGGTGGCGTTGGGGTGAAAATCCCACTATCAACCGGTTCTGTTTACATACCTCAGAACATTCTTGCTTCCACCGGAGCCTATGCAACAATATTTACAGTAGTCGGAAAAAAAATCTTCCCATCAATAAATAGTGGATTAATTCTATCACACAGAACTGATATCAACTACAAAAATAATTTTTTATATAAATATGGAAATTCTTTTAGAACTTCACTTATGTTCGTTAGTAGTGTTTTTGAGAATTTAATGGTTGGATTGGAAGCAAGAAACGAAACACGTCTCAGAGATTTTGATTATTCACCTGGTAAAAACGAAGAATTAAGGGAGTCAGGAATGGCAAGTCTGATTTTTTCTCCCATAATCAGATATTCAATGGGTGATTTTGTTCTAAACACTTTTCTTGACATGCCTGCTTACCAGTATTATTATGGTGAGAACGGTCAGTTAGGTTATAAAAATTCATTTGGCATTAGTTTGTCATATAGTACAAGAATCGATTTTTAGATATATAAGTTTATTGTTTAAAAGCTCAAGCTTATTTAAAGCCCGACTATCAATCGGGCTTTTCTTTGTTAATCTGACAATGATCCAAATATCAATAATTCAATTGAAACCTGCAAATTCATTTTGTTGAAAATTCATAGTATTTTAGTAATTAAGAAAAGTTTTTTACTAATTTATTTTTTAGTATATTGAATATTTATTGGTAAAATAGCAAGTAATTTAATATTTATTTTAGAGTCGATCGAAATTATTATTCAATATAATTTTTATAAGTTCGAAAAAGGGGACAATTGGTATGTTAAATCAAATCATAATCAAGCATCTTTTCAGTCGAGTGTTGTTAATTGTCTCGATTATAGTGATTATTTTGATTATTCCTGGGGAGTCGAAAGCTCAAGCTCCTACTGGTAAAATAATTGTTCAGGTGAATGGTTTTGAGAACAATAATGGCAAAGCAAGGTTATTAATTTTTTCTTCCAAAGAAAAGACTTCTTTCCCAAAAGAGAAGGACAAAGCTTATGGTAAATTTATAGTTCCAATTATTGACAATAAAGTTCTCTTTACTTTTGAAAATCTACCTTTTGGTGATTACGCAATCAGCGTCCATCATGATGAGGACAATAATGGGAAAGTTAACTCTAACTTTTTAGGAATACCGAATGAAGGATTGGGTGCCTCGAATGACGCCAAGGGATTTATGGGTCCTCCAAATTTTGAAAAAGCTAAGTTAAAATTGAACAAAGAACAAATCACAATAATTATCAATATGGTTAATTAATAATTAATTTAAGGGAAAACATGAAAGGTAAGAAGGTTATAATTGTTGGTGCGGGTCCCGGTGGATTATCATCAGGAATGATTCTTTCTCAAAAGGGATTCGATGTTCATATCTATGAAAAAAAGAATATTGTTGGTGGTAGAAACGGATTTATTCAGGCAAACGATTTCAAATTTGATATAGGTCCGACCTTTTTTTTAATGAAAGATGTTTTGGAAAGATTATTCAAATTATGCCAAAGAAATCTGAATGATTATGTGAAAATTTATGAACTTGAACCAATGTACCGTTTAGTGTTCAACGACAGAACATTCATCCCTTCAACTGATAAAGATAAGATGATTGCTGAAATTGAAAAAGTCTTTCCAGGGAGTTCAGATGGTTACAATAAGTATATCGAAAGAGAAAAGAAGAAGTACGATAGGCTGATTCCATGTCTTGAAGTTCCATACGGAAAAATTACAGATTATATATCAACAAAACTACTTAAAGCTTTGCCATATCTTGATGGTCACTTGAGTCTTTTTGAAGTTCTAGGCAAATACTTCAGCGACGATGTTCTGAAAATCTGTTTCACCTTCCAGGCAAAATATATCGGAATGTCACCATGGGAAGCTCCCGGCTTATTTAGTATTCTCTCATTTATTGAGCATGGCGGTGGAGTTTTTCACATTCATGGGGGATTGAATGAGCTTTCTAAATCTATGGCAAAAGTAGTTGAAGAATGTGGTGGGAATATTCATCTATCTATGCGAGTCAAAAAAATCATCATAGAAAATAATGTTTGTAAAGGTGTTATTCTAGAGGATGGTACTGAAGAAAGAGCAGATTATGTAATTATTAATGCTGATTTTGCTCAGGCTATGAAGAATCTTGTAGCATCGGATAATAGAAAAAAATATAACGATAAGAAACTCGCCGGCATGAAATACTCTTGTTCAACATTCATGTTATATCTCGGGCTTGATAAAGTTTATGAGAATTTAAATCATCACAATATCTTCTTTGCCAATGATTATAAACATAATGTAGCTGAAATTGTTAGTAATGCTATTATTCCTGAAGATCCATCTTTTTATGTTCACAATCCCAGTGTGATAGATGATTCTCTTGCACCTCATGGCAAATCTTCTGTTTATGTATTGGTACCAATAGGTAATACTAGTGGCGGGATTAATTGGGAAGAAAATAAAGAAACCTTTAAAGAAAAGATTTTGAATTTACTGGAATCAAAAGCTGATATGAAAGATATTAGAGACCATCTCGAAGAAATCAGAATCATTACACCTGACGATTGGTTAAATAAGATGGATATCTATCTGGGAGCAACCTTCAATTTAGGCCACAACATGGGACAACTACTTTATTTCAGACCTCATAATGAATTTGAGGAGTTCAGCAATTGCTATCTTGTTGGTGGAGGAACACATCCGGGTAGTGGATTGCCAACTATATTTGAATCGGGAAGAATATCTTCTGAACTGATACTAAAAAAAGAAGGATTGAGCCTAAATAGTTAAATATAAATGCATCAAAATGAAATAACAATATTGTTGCAAAAGCAAAAACAATTTTTTGCTGAAGGAAAAACCAAAGATATTAAATTCCGAATTGATACTCTTGCTAAGCTATATGAAATTATCGAATTAAATGAGAATAAAATTCTTGATGCTTTGAAGAAGGATTTAAATAAAAGTGCGACAGAAGCCTATACCAGCGAGATCGGTTATGTTCTTAAGGAAATCAAAATATCAATAAGTAAACTCAAAGGGTGGAGCAAGCCTAGAAGAGTTAGAACAGCATTGATCAACCAGCCTGGAAAAAGTTATGTACAAAACGTACCTTTTGGTACTGTTCTTATTATTAGTCCTTGGAATTATCCTTTTGGACTTCTATTTACTCCATTGATTGGTGCTATAGCTGCCGGTAATTGCGTTATTGCCAAACCATCAGAAATAGCTGCAAATACTTCTCACCTTATTTTTTCTTTAATAAATGATAATTTCTCTGAAGAATTTATGAGTGTAGTTGAAGGTGATGCAGAAGTAACCCAGTCGTTAATTAGCCAAAATATAGATTATATCTTTTTCACAGGAAGCACTGAAGTTGGTAGAAAAATAATGAAATCTGCCGCCGAGCATTTGATTCCAGTAACTCTGGAATTAGGAGGAAAAAATCCTTGTATTGTTGATAAAGATGTGGATATTGATGTCGCAGTCAAAAGAATTGTCTGGGGTAAGTTCTTCAATGCTGGGCAGACATGCATAGCTCCCGATTATCTTCTCTTGCATTCAGATTTGAAAGAAAAATTTCTTAGTAAACTGACATCCACAATATCAGAGTTTTATGGAGAAAATCCATCCGATAATTACGAATTCTCATGTATAATTAATGAAAAGCATTTTAATCGAATTGAAGCATTAATGAATGAAAGTAAGATTATTACCGGAGGTTATAGAAATAGGGAAAGATTGTTCATTTCTCCAACTGTAATCACAGATGTTGACTACAACTCAAAAATTATGCAGGAAGAAGTATTTGGTCCAGTTTTACCTGTTTTGTTCTATAATGATTTAGATGAAGTAATATCGCTTCTAAGAGAAAGACCATCTCCTCTTTGTATTTACTTCTTTTCATCCGATAAAGTAAAACAGGATTCTATAATAAGTAATACCATTTCGGGATCAGTATGTATAAATGGAACGATACATTCAATTATGTCGCATGATTTGCCATTTGGTGGAATTGGAAAAAGTGGAATGGGGAATTATCATGGCAGAACGAGCTTTGAGACATTCAGCCAAAAAAGAGCTATTATGAGGAAAAGTTTTAAGCTGGATCTGAAGTTCATTTATCCACCATATAGAACAGCACTAAATTTAATTAAAAAAGCCATTAAGATTTTGTATTAATCGGAAATTGAATTGATAAAATTATACCGGAGTAATAATGATGAGTAAGGAATTACCAGGAAAAAATAAAAAAGTAATTGTTATTGGTGCAGGTTTAGGCGGTATATCTGCCGCTATCATGTTGAAAATTAATGGATACGATGTTGAGGTCTTTGAGAAAAATGAAAAAATCGGTGGAAAGTTGAATTTAATCAAGGAAAATGGTTTTACTTTCGATCTTGGACCATCAATTTTAACCCTGCCCCAGTATTTCAGAAGCCTTTTTGAAGCTTCCGGCAAAAACATGGATGATTATATTAAAATGCAAACGGTAAGACCTCATTGGAGAAATTTCTTCGAGGATGGAACTGTAGTTGATCTTGATCCGGACATGGCTATCATGCGAAAACAACTTTCAAAATTAGGTAAGCATACTTTCATTCAATTTCGTAATTTTCTTGAATATTCTGAAGAACAGTATGATATATTAGCAAAAGGATATTTTGATGCCGGACTGGATAATACAAGAGATTTCATGAAATTCTATGATTTGTCAGCTGTTTTTAAAATTGATTTATTCAGGACTATGCACAAAAGTGTTACGAAATATCTGAAGAATCCATATCTGATTGACATTATGGATTATTTCATCAAATATGTTGGTTCCTCAGCTTATAATGCTCCGGGATTCATGAACCTTATGCCAACTATTCAATTTAAGTATGATTTGTGGTATGTTCCCGGTGGAATGTATAATATTGCAATTGGCTTTAAGAAATACATGGATGAACTTGGAATCAAAATTAACTTCAACAGTGAGGTTAGTCGTATTATTCCAGAGAATGGCAAAGTTAAAGCAATTGAGGTTAACAATGAGATGCATAAGGCTGACATTATAGTCTCTAATATGGAAGGAATACCAACCTACAAAAAACTTATGAATGAGAAAGATAATTTCTTGAAAAAACTGAAGAAATTTGAGCCTGCATGTTCAGGATTAGTTCTGGATCTTGGACTTGATATTCAGTATCCTCAGCTAGCTCATCATAATTTCCTATTCTCAGGTAATCAGCAGAAACATTTTGACATTGTTTTTAATAAAAAGACTTTGCCACCTGATCCTACAATCTACCTTGTAGATGCTTCTAAGTCAGATCCTACAGTAGCACCTGATGGTTGTTCAGGATTAAAAGTACTTCCTCATATTCCATATATAAATGACAATAACCCATATTCTCAGGAGGATTACTATAAATATAAAGAAGTAATACTCGACAAACTTGAAAGAATCGGTTTAACCGACATCCGCAAACACATTGTCTATGAGCATATTCTCACGCCGATTGATATTGAAGAAATGTACAATTCAAATGGTGGATCAATTTACGGGGTAGTTTCCGATAAAAAGAAAAACTTTGGTTTTAAACTTCCTAAAAAGAGTTCTAAATACAGCAATCTCTATTTTACAGGAGGCTCTGTTAATCCCGGCGGTGGAATGCCAATGGTTCTATTGTGTGGACAGAATGTTTGTAAATCAATTCTTAAAGATGAAAAGGAATAAAATTGGATCTCTTATCAATTTTTATAATTATTATTACAAGCCTTTTCTGGCTTAGCGGATATTACTTTTTATACAGGATTCCACTTTGCAGACTCTATCCAAATATTGCAGAATATCCGACAGTGTCAATAATCATTCCTGCCCGTAATGAAGAATCAAATATCGGTAAACTCCTTGACTCAATTAATAGACAGGAGTATCAACCTACTGAAGTTATTGTTGTTAATGACGGTTCTACCGATAAAACTAAAGAGAATAGCATTGAAAGGGGTGCAACAGTATTTGATTCTAAAACATTACCTGACGGTTGGCTCGGAAAGCCTTGGGCATGTTGGCAGGGTGCTGAAAGTGCAACATCGGATCTGTTAATCTTTCTTGATGCAGACACTGAATTGGAGAAAGTCGGTCTTCAGAAGATTGTCGATACATATCTTGAATCAAGTTCTCAAGAGAATATCGCAATGTCGGTTGCTCCTTATCACAAAGTAGAAAATCTTTATGAAGAGTTATCGGCAATATTTAATATTATCATGACTGGATCTATGAATGCATTTACTCCCTACAGAAAAACTGAACCTAAAGGATTGTTTGGTCCTTCACTAATTGTTAGTTATGAAAATTACTATCGCATTAATGGTCATGAATCTGTCAAAGACAAGATTCTGGAAAATATGTTCATGGCTGATAAATTCACTTCAGTAGGTCTCCGACTAAAATGCTTTGGCGGTTTCGGTAGTCTATCATTCCGAATGTACCCAAATGGACTTAAAGACCTAATCAACGGCTGGACAAAAGCATTTGCAAGTGGTGCAGGACAGATTTCTTTGATGACTCTGCTGAATATCATCGTTTGGATTTCATCTGGATTCTTGATTACCATTTTCTTTTTTTTCGCGTTATTTGCCGAAACACCAAATTTTATTTGGCCCGTATTATATGGTCAATACACAGTTCAAATATTTTGGATGCTAAATAGGATTGGATCATTTCGGGTACTAGGCTCATTTATGTTTCCTCTGCATCTGATTTTCTTTTGTCTCGTGTTTACTAGGTCTTTGCTATACAAACTATTCAACAAAAAAATTGAATGGAAATCGAGGAATGTTTAACATGATCAATATATGTTAATCGAATTACCAGAAATATGGATCGTTGTTATTGATTTTGTGCTGTGGTTTACAATCCACTTGTCAATTGCATATATTGGAACTATTCTACCTGCAAGGTATATCAATATTCAATCAGCACTCTTTAGGAAAAGAGTGTGGGAAAACGATGGACTAATCTATGAAAAGGTATTTTTTATAAAAAAGTGGAAAGAGATTCTACCTGATGGATCTGCTTTATTTAAAAAGGGATTCCGAAAAAAAAGAATCTCCTCACTAAATGCCGAATACCTGAATCTGTTTATTATTGAAGTATGTCGGGCTGAAGCCGTTCACTGGATTGTGATTCTGTTTTCGCCGGTATTTTTTATTTGGAATTACTGGTGGGCAGGCATTATCATGATTGTTTATGCATTTGTAGCGAATTTGCCCTGTATCTTTGCACAAAGATACAATAGGATCAGACTCTATAGGTTAGTTGTAGAAATCCAAAAATAATATAAAAATTTATTACATTTTTTCACTCAATTGCATTTTTTCTAGAATTCAATTTTAATTACAGGTAATTTTAAAATATAATTCTACAAATTTAGTCGATACTAAAAAATAAGTTTTGAGCACATAGTAAATCAAATTAATTTCATCTTTGTGATAATTTTTATATAACCTATTTAACTTTTTGCTGAAATATATAAATGCTCAATAAATCGATTCAATTATTAATCATACTTATCGTTTTCTTTTCCTTTGAGTTATTAAAGGCAAAAGAATCGGAGCAACCTGTTAGCAATGGATTAATTAACTTAGATGGTTCCCTTGGATTTAATCTTGGTTCATATAATGTTAACGGTATTAGTCCACGAGATAAGGATTTTAGATATTCACTTACTGGTGGGGTAAATGTGAATTTACTTGGGATTAACTTTCCATTTTCTATGGTTGTTAGTGATCAACAGCGAGAGTTTACCCAACCATCTAATCAATTTGGTGTAAGTCCAACTTACAAATGGATGACTTTTCACGCTGGATGGCGAAGTTTGTCGTACTCACCTTTTACGTTAGCCGGACATACTTTTTTAGGGGCAGGTTTCGATTTAAATCCCGGTGATTTTAGATTTTCTGCAATGTATGGTAGATTTCAAAAAGCATGCAGTGGTGGTGATAGTAATAATCTATATTCATCGCCTCCTTCGTTTGACAGAACAGGATTTTCTGCAAAATTAGGTTACGGCACCTCAACAAATTTCATTGACCTGATAGTTTTAAGAGCTAAGGATAACATCTCTTCTCTGGATTCGACACAAAGTTTTATTAAACCGGAAGAAAATATGGTTTTGGGGTTGTCTGGTAAGCTTAATTTACTTGATCATTTATTTTTTGATGTAGATGTTTCAACTAGTATTTACACAAATGATATACGAGCAGGGAATATGCCCGATAGTGCCAGTTCGGGATTCATCCACACAATAAATAAAATTTTTCCTTATTCAATGTCTTCACAATTCACAAAAGCATTGCAGACGTCTCTTTCATGGCGTAGTTCCAATTATGGAATTAAACTATCTTACAAGCGAGTTGATCCGGATTTTAAATCAATGGGTGCTTATTTTATTGAAAGTGACGTCGAAAACATCATCATCGCTCCAAATGTTAATCTTCTCAACAGAGCACTTAAATTATCAGGAAGCGTTGGTTTTCAGAGGGATAATCTATTAAATACAAAACAACAGCAATCACAACGTATTGTTGCCTCAGCCGGCATTTCATTTAATAAATCTGATTTCGGAATTGATTTAAAATATTCTACTTATGGAATTACTCAATACAAAGGATTAAACCCACTGATTGATAGTCTAAAAGTAGCAAGAGTAAATAATAGTATTACTGGTTCTTCAAGACTTACATTTCAAACTGATTCCCTTTTGAATAATATTATTATTGTTGGAGCCTATCAAACTCTTATTGATTTGAATGCTCGTACATCTGCCGCTTCTCAGAGCGATAATTATACAGCAAATCTGGCATATCAGGTCAATCTCCTGTCTGCTGGTATGTTTTTTGGTATTGGACTAAATTATGTTCAATCAGTAACAAGTGGGAGTATAATTGTTTTTATAGGTCCAACTGCTCAGATAGGCAAAACTATTGATAATTTCAATATAAGCAGTTCTTTTTCATATCAGGTTCAAAAGATGAATTCGGAAAGTAATGGTGGAACTGCATCACTAAACCTACAAGCTAGTTATCAAATCAACAAGCATAATTCAATTAACATGAATTTTAATGTAATAAATAGTGGTAATTCTACAGTTGAATCTCCTAATTTTACCGAATACAGGTCGAATTTAGGCTATGTCCATAATTTTTAAAAATAATTCTGTATTGTGAGAAAAAATGAAAAATTCAACAATAAAAATATCAATAATTATATCAATTCTGTTTGCCTCGCTCAGTGTATATTCGCAACAGAATTCCATAGATATAACAACTCAAATATCTATGCCTTATTCACCATATTTTTCAGATTATTTTGTTGGAATAAACAAACTCTCATTGATTGTCACAAATACAGCAAACAAGTCTTTAAAAGTTAAAGTTGGATTCTCTGTAGAAGGAGATAATGGAGTAAAAATCAGTTCCAAATCTGTGTTTATGCCACCACAACCATTGATGCTAAATCCAAATCAGACTATTATTCTAAATAGTACTAATATCCAGAATTTTACAGATACTAAGAACTTTGATGTAACCGGTTTAAACAAAACAACATTCCTACAGAACGGAATGCTACCTGAAGGAAATTATAATTTCTGTTTTCGAGCCTATAATTATGACGATGGCACACCTTTGTCGCCACTAAATCCATTCGGATGCGCCAATATAGATATTGCATATCCGGAGCCTCCAATTTTAGTGCAACCTGAAAACGAAGATAGTTTGAATACCACAAATATACTCTTTACTTGGATTAGTTCACCTCAATCTCCTTTAGGAACACAATTCAAACTTCAAATGGCTGAAATGCTCCTCCCTGATGCTAGTGCTGATGCGGTTATGAATTCTACTTCATTCTTCTTTTATGAAAAAACATTAAATACAACAAACTATATATCACTTCCTAACGACCCACCATTAATCCCTGGCAAAACCTATGCCTGGCGTGTTATTGCTATAGATCCTTCGAAGAAAATTCAGTTTAGGAATAAAGGTGTTAGCGAAGCCAGAAAATTTACATTACAAAAAAACGATATTAAAATTAATCTTAGTAAAGATGAAGTTGTAATTATCGATTCACCTTCAAAAAAGAATAGTGTCAATACTGATCAAGTTTCAAAATCAGGAAAAGATAAGACCGCAAGTATTGATTCTTCTTCTAATCAGATGAAGACTTCTCAAGATAACGATAATCAAATGTTTACTAACAAGAAATCCAACCAGAATAATAATGACACTGTAATTGGACCACCAATAGTAAAAGGGAATTTAAATGCTATTGATACACTTCGTGCAGGATTGAATGGAGAATTTACTGTAATTGCTAATTCAATAGCCGGAAGTAATGGAATTTATTCAGGCAAAGGCACTGTTTATATAAATTGGTTAAAAGCTCGTGTTGATGTTGAATTTGATTCAATAGCAGTTGATACTACAAAAAAATTAATTCAAGGAGAAATTGTTGCCAAAGTAGATAGTTCTGCTCCTGTTTATCCCCAGGATTGGGCTCTGGAAGTCGTAGCAAATCTTCCTTTTACTAACAATCTTGCCTCAAGTGTGATAACTTGGGTTAACAATAAATTCAATCAGTCTATTCCATTCAACGGACTTACTGAATATACTACACCAGTTAAATTACCTTTGGGAGTTAACTTTCCTGATGGTAATCAATTAGCAATAACCGAAATGGCTTTCAGAAGCAATAAATCTGAGTTTAATATGGTCGCGGCTAAAACAACTCCTCCAAGCTGGGGGACACCTCAGTTAGTTGGCTTTGAAGCTATTAATATTAAATTTCATCCTTCGAACATACAAACTCCTCCAGAGAGAATTGAATTATTAGAAGATATTTCATTTGGAAATCCAAATAATAAAATAGTTTTCTCATTAAAAAAGCCAGATCAAAATCATTCAGGATGTTATGTAGAATGGGATGAAAACGGTTTTTCTGGTTATGGAGTCGAGTTAGAAGCTGCTTTTACAAGAGACTGGCTGATTCCTTCTCCAGATGATAATAATAAGACAACAGCTACTATTTCTGCTGTCGGTACCGATTGGAATAGCCTGATATTAACTGGCATGTTGAAAAAATCTGAAATTGTTGGTTCTAATGGCATGACAATTATGGCTGATAGTATTTCCTACGATATGTCAGATGTATCCAATCCGCCAAGTATCACTTTCCCTCCGAATTATGCAGGTGAAACATCAATTTTGTTCAGGGGATTCTATATGAAAATGTTGCAGGTGGAATTGCCAGATACGTGGAAGACATTTAGTAATGCCAAACCTGTTGTTACAGTTCAAAATATGATCATCGATAACATGGGTGTTACTCTTGATGCAAAGGCAACGAATGTTATTCAGTTCCCGAATGCGAACGTTGCCGATTTAGTGGCAAGTATTGATACAGTTACTGTAAAAATTGTAGCCAGTTCCCTAACCAATGCTTCAATCAAAGGCAGGATCGGCTTGCCTGTAAGCAAAAAAGATTCAATTCAAAATCCTCTAAAATATGTTGCACTTTTCAATGTTGCACAAAATCCTAATTCAGACAAAAGCTTCCAATTGACAATCGTACCTACTGGACCTATTTATGCTCATTTGTTAAAGGGTACTCTGACTTTATCCCAAACATCAAATATTGTTGCTTATGTTGATAAGAACAAGAAAACTTTTGATATGGTTTTGAATGGTGATTTTGGATGGAGTAATCTTAAGTTAGGTCCTATTAAAAATGTTAATATCGGATTTAAATTCCAAAACCTTGGATTTAAATACAATTCTGTTTATAATGGATTTACATTTAATGCAGGATCATGGAGTTTTGCAAGTGCTCAGAAGTTTTTGGCTAATTTTCCTGTTACCATCAAAAATATTGGTTTTAAAACGCTGACAGCTCAATCAGGAGAAATGCTCAGAGGTAAACTCAATTTCGATGTTATATTTAACCTCTCCGAAGATATCGGTGGGATGACCAGAATTGGCGTTGAACTGGCTGTTCAGGATGGAACTAACGGACAAAAATTTTATCCTGTTTATATTGGTGCTTCGTTAGACTCCGTTGTAGTCAATGCAAATCTTCCGGCTGTAAAGATTGATGGTAGTATCTGTTTTAGAAACGATGACCCTGTTTATGGAAATGGATTCTTAGGAGAATTATCTGTAGCATTCACAGCGGTTGGAGTAAAAGCTAGTGCCTTGGTAGAGTTTGGCAATACAAACTACCTCAATGGCAGCTCTTTGTACAGGTATTGGCGAGTTGAAGCAGATTTGCTTCTGCCTCCTCCGGGTGTCCCATTTTTACCTGGTATTGCCTTTAGAGGTTTTGGTGGCGGGGCATATTATAATATGTTAGCTACACAGGCTGCTTCAGCAAAGACTCCATCCGGAAAGAAGTTTACATTTACTCCTTTGAAATCAACAATGGGTTTGAGAGTCGCCGCCACAATCGCTACAACCCCCAAAGAAGAAACGTTTAATGCCGACGTTGGTCTCCTTGCACAGTTTTCTAAAGCTCAGGGACTAACCTACATTGCTTTCACAGGTGACTTCTGGGTTGGTGCCGGTTTTGATAAAAGGCCAAAGGCAAATGTAAGTGGAACTGTTGGTGTAAGTTATAATTTCCCAGATAAGCATTTTAATCTTTCGGCAAGTGTTAATGTCAACGCTGCACCTATAACAACACCATATCCTGCTAATCTTGTACTAGATATAAATGGCAAAACAAATAAATGGTATTTTAAATTTGGAGAACCGGGAAATTTAAACACAGTTAATGTTTACAATGTTAGTCTATACGAATATTTAATGTTTGGAAATGATATAAGCGCACCCTCAGGTTTTACTCAAACATTCAAGAATGGTTATTATGGTGTATTTGGATCATATCCGGGTATTGCAGTTACAACAAGTGGTGTCACCGGGAATAGCAATACAGCTACTGGTAGGGGATTAGCATTAGGTATCGGATTTAAATTTAATAAAAATATTAATTTTAATTTGATTGGTGCATATTATGCTCAATTAGGATTAGGCGCAGGTGCGGAATTAAATCTGGCTTATGCTGAATATAATGGTCAAAATTGCGAAAATCCATCCCAGCGAATCGGAATAAATGGATGGCAGGCTTCAGGAAGTGTTGGCTTTTATGCCTATGTAGCCGCAACAGTCAATAAAGGAAATTCGACCTGGAATGTAGCTGATATTAAAGCCGGTGGTTGGCTACAAGGAAAATTCCCCAATCCTGTATATGTTGCAGGAGCAGTTCAGGGTTATGTTAAGATTGGGCATTTCACAACCAAGCAACATCCTTTAGGTCATGTTACCGGTCCATGGTACAATCCAGGTTGGGAAGCATGTACACATTTAAATGATCATCATTTGGTGAACACTTCATTTGATAGAAGTTTTGAGTATGGTACAAATTGTGGTGGTATAACAAGTGCCGGGAGTGGTGCTAATGTTGCTCAGGGTGATGCCGCCGAAGATCAGAAAAATCTCCTGATAAAATATGTACACCCAACTATGCAATATAATTTCCCAACTTCTGCTCCTTTGGCAGTCAAATATGGTTTAATTCCTAATAATGTATTTGATGTTTCTGAACAACAATCTGATGGCTCAGTAAAAAGCAGAACATTCAAAATGGTCGTAACAACTAATCTGAAGATACAAAATGAGGATTTATCATTTGCTAATCAAACCCTAAAGACAAATGAAAATAATCTCGGAGAGTTCTTATACACAGTTTTCGCTCCATTGTCGTCAAATCCAACAAATTTCACAGCAATGAAGAATAAAGCACCAATGACTGCTAACGATGCAGCCAGTAAAAGTACAAATTCCAATATTTCTAAAGATAATAAGCCTGTCAACAGTAACATGGTTAATCTTGTCCAAGTTGAAACAATTTCTTATCCTATTCCACCACCACCAATTACTTATGATAATTTACCCCCAGAGCCACCTGAGATAGTAAATTATTTTACATTAAATAAAAATTATGTATTTACTGTTACAGCAACTTTAAAAGAATTCGTCAATAATAATTGGGTTGACGCCAAAAATAAGAGTAATATAGTCGTTGCTCAGACAGTTACAAAGGGCTTTAGAACCGGACCAATGGCTACTGTTGTAGTGAATAATACCCCTAAGAATAATTTGCAAAACAATAAATAATTATAAAGAACCAATTATGAAAAAGATAGTTAATATAATCATGAAAACCCGGAATAATCCACTTATATTTGCTCTTGTTGTATTTTTATTTGCAAATGTCTGCTTAGCACAAGATGAAGATAAAACAACAACTCCTACTAGCTTTATCAATATTGTCGGTAGATATACCGAAGGTAAAGGTGTAGAACTAAGATTTTTTCCTGATAATAAATCGGTTTTAGAAATTGGTTTTAAAAATGGATACATCATTGAAAGAGCACTGTTTGATTCAACTAGCAAAAACTTTGATCCTGATAAAATCATCTATGAAAAAATTTCAATAGTTTTACCTTATAAAGATAGTCAGTGGGAAACTCTTATTCGTGATGAAAAAGATATTGAAGCAAAAAATAATTTAGAAATTGCACGAGATTTTCTTATAAATATTGAGAAAAAAGAAGGCGGATCGTTTGATTTAGATAAAGGAATTGCAGAACTAAAAGATCAGAAGAGTAAGGAAGATTTTGAATATATGGTGTTTGCACTAACCGCATTAAAAAATGCAAATGTGGCAATTGCTCTTGGTTTAGGTTATACCGATGCAACAGCAGTAGATGGGAAAACTTATTTCTATAGAGTCAGACCTATTTCAAAATCTAACATATACAATGTCCTTTCTGTAATTTTTGAAATTAAGGCCGAAACCCGGAAGAAGATCTATGACAACCCGGTTTATGTGAAGCAAGGGGATAGAGAATTATTTTTTGCTTGGATTGATATTCCTGAATTGTCAGGTTATTTTGTTGAACGTGCTAATCCCGGCGAAACTTCATTTGCTCAATTAAATAAGTCTCCTATATATAACCTTGAAGGAAGCAGTTATAATGGTGAAACTCGAAGTGGATATAATGATAAGAACTTAACTAATTATCAAGTCTATACCTACAGATTTTTTGGCTATACCTTATTCGGTGAAAAGGTTCAATTTGCGGAAGTTAAGGCTATGCCTAAAGATTTAACTCCGCCGGAGCAACCTTTCTTAGCCCAACCTCAGCATATTAATCCCAAAGAAGTGCTTGTTACTTGGAAAATGAACGCTGAGCCAGCTTCTGATTTGAAAGGATTCTTTGTCGCCAGATCTGACAAAAATGAAGGAGATTTTAAAGTACTTCATAATTCAATGCTGAGTAAAGACACAAGATCTTTTACTGATAATTCTTTCATTGTTGGCCAAGCTAATTATTATATTGTTCAAGCCATTGATACAGCTAATAACATTAGTTCTTCTTTTCCGGTCTCTGTTACCTTAATTGATTCAACTCCGCCAGTTAAACCTGTTTTCATTTCAGGGAAAATAGATTCACTCGGTATTGTAACAATAATTGTAGATAAAAATAAAGAAAAAGATCTGATGGGATACAGACTTTTCAAAGCAAATGAAGATGAACATGAGTTTTCGGTTATATATGAAGGATTTATTAATAGCGATTCATTAAATCAGGAAGTTCAAACGATATTTATTGATACAGTAACTTTAAATTCTTTAACACCATTCATTTACTATAAAGTTAAAGCCCTTGATTTTAACTTCAATCAGTCAGAGTTTTCTGAAGTTCTCAAAATCACAAGACCTGATACTATTCCTCCTACAACACCTGTTTTCACAAGTATTATAGTTCAAGAAAATGAAGTTGAGCTTTATTTTGTTTTAAGCGAAAGTATAGATGTTATAGAGCATACTTTATTCCGGAAAACCAAAATGGATGCTCCCTGGGATTCATTAGTCAGTATAAGCATTAAACAGAACAGTTATACTGATAAAAATGTTAAAAAGGGAACAACATATTATTATTCCTTAAAGGCTAAAGACAATAGCGGAAATTATTCAAATTATGCAAATGCTGTCTATGGTAAGCCATACGATAATGGAGTAAGACCACCAATTGAAAAGTTAGCCTTATCTCGCAATCAATCCAATTTAGTTCTTACCTGGGAATACAAAGAATTCAATAGTGAATCATTTTTTGTAGTTTACAAGAAAGATTCAAAAGGCAATTTAAAAGAATATAAAAAATCTGACGATCTTAAATTTGTAGATTCATCAGTTGCTAAAGGAACCCACAGTTATGCTGTAAAAGTATTTACAAAAGATGGAGGACAATCCAAAATCAGTAATATTATTGAGCTTGTTGTCGAATAAAATATGAATATAGTAGTAAGATAGGTAGGATCTACATGTTATAATATTTTCTTCTTATGAATCACAGTTCAGACAAATTGATTTTTAATAAATATAAGATAAAAACTGTTTCTTTGAAATAATCGCTCCCATTTCGCAATTTGCATTTGTATTTCTCCCTTCCTCGAGGAAGGGTCGGGGTAGGTGTTGGCTTTCTTCCCTCTCCAATTGTCGAAGAGGGCAGGGTGAGGACAATTCTGTATTTGTTGGTCATTGATATTTGTTCATTGTTCATTATAAAAGAGCTACGTAGTAGCGAACTGATTGTAGAAGCCAAAACCCAAACAAATTAATAGCTCCATCGGAGCGTCCTTGAAAAACAAAAAACACGATGCAAAAAGATGCAAAAGTGCAAACCCAAAAGTAAGATGATCGGAATATAAGTAGTTTATGGAATAATTACATTGCTCAGTATTTATTCAAATAGTGCAAATAGTGCAAAAACATAATGCAACTAATGAATCCACTAATTCCAATAATTTGTAAATCCTCAATTAGTAATTGATTTCGCCCTCTGTCTCAATATCTCGAACAACACCACAGCAGCTGATGCCGAAGCATTCAGAGAATTAATCTGCCCAACTATCGGTATATTAATCAGATGATCGCAATGCTTCAAAGTCGATGGTCTCATACCTCTGCCTTCGCTACCAATCACGAGAGCGATTGGAGAATCGTAAATATCATCGGAGTATAGTCTGTCACCTTGTGCATCGGTGCCCACTATCCAAAAGCCATTTTCTTTTAGCTTTTCCAGTGCCTGCACCAGACTATCTACCTTAGCTATTGGGATCAGTTCGAGTGCTCCTGCAGAAGCTTTAACTGCAGTAGGACTTATCGGAGCCGAATTCTTGTTAGTCAATATCATGCCCCCACAGCCCGAACACTCGGCAGATCTGGCAATAGCTCCCAGATTCTGAGGATCCTCAATCTCATCGAGAACTACTATTATCGGCATTTTTGAATTTTTATAACTTTCTTCGATAACCTCGTCGATTGTCAGCAGCTCGAACTGCCTCAGTAAAGCAATAATACCCTGAGATTTGGAATAAGGAATATTGTTTTTCTCTTCCATCAGAGTAAACTTCCGCTTATCGATTGTTGTAACAGCGATTTTATTTCTTTTAGCCAGACTAAAAATTCTACCGATATTGTCGCCTTGAACGCCAAAAGCAATAAATATTTTTTCAATCGTTTTACCACTTACAATTGCTTCTGCTACAGCATTTCGTCCATAAATGTAGTTGAGGTCATTTTCCATAAATTTTTCTAAATTAGATTTAACATGACTGAGATTATAACTTTTGAGAATCCGCATCCCGGAAGAAGATATACAATTACTCACATAAACCCCGAATTCACCTCTGTGTGCCCTATTACGGGTATGCCTGACTTCGGTACAATTACTGTAAAATATATTCCTAATAAACTCTGCGTTGAACTCAAATCACTAAAATACTACTTTTTTGAATTTAGAAGCAAAGGAATTTTCTACGAGGCTGTTACTAATATGATTCTCGATGATTTAGTCCAAGCTTGTGAACCACTTGAAATGGAGATTATATCAGATTGGACACCACGTGGTGGTATGCATTCAACAATCAATGCAAAGTATATTAAAAGTGAGGATGGGAATTAATGCGGATTAGAATTGCTAAAGAATTTAATTGGGAAATGAGCCACAGATTACCTTTCCATAACGGAGACTGCAAGAACATACATGGTCACACATATAAAGTAAGAGTCGAAATTGAAGGTGAAACTGATTCGAATGGCATTCTGATAGACTATTATGACCTTTCTAAGATTGTCGCTCCGGTAATTCACGAGATGGATCATGCTTTCTTGGTGGATGAAAGCGACGAACTGATGATGAATTTCCTCATTACAAATAAATTCAAACATGTGGTTGTACCTTTCACAACTACAGCAGAGAATATTGCGGCTAATCTAATAGAAACATTAAAACCAAGATTCCTGAATCATCCAAATATAGATACTTTGAAGATCAGATTTCATGAAACATCTGATGTATTCGCAGAGTTAGAGATTAAAATCAAATAGATCGGATTAATATTGAACGACTTATCCAAAAGACTTCTCGTTGCACTGATTGGTATTCCAATATCAATTTACTTGATAATTGCCGGAGGGCTACTTTTCGCTTCAGTCATAGCAATAATATCGTCAATAACCTTATGGGAATTTTATAAGCTGACTGAAAAGAAAAATATAACTCCGCATATTAAATTCGGCATAAGTTTTAATATTATTCTAATCCTTTATGAGTATGCTATCATCGTCAATCCTGGCCATAAAAATTTTTCAATAATTTTTATAGTCATCTCAATATTTGCTTTAATTAGTCTAAGTATTACACTCTGGTCAAAGACTCCAAACTCTCTTATCAATTTTTCTGTTACAGTTGCAGGTATCTTGTACGTTACTTTTTCTTTCAGTTTTTTAATTTTGATCCGAGAATTTTTCGTATATCAAGCTGATGGAACTCATTTCATTGATAATAATAGATCTGCAATGTTATTGCTATGTACAATATTCTCAATTTGGATTTGTGATTCAGCCGCTTACTTTGTGGGGAAATCGATTGGTAAACACAAACTTTTTCCTTCAGTCAGCCCCAAAAAGACATGGGAAGGTGCTATAGGAGGCTTTTTCGGTGGAGTGCTTGCAATGATCGGCTTTGCTAATATCCCGTTCCTCTTGGGTGGTTTCCCTTTGATTCATGCGGCAATCATCGGTGCTATTATCGGCACAGTTGGTCAAATCGGAGATTTAGCAGAGTCAAAGTTGAAACGCGATGCTGAGGTTAAGGACAGTTCAGCCCTTCTACCCGGTCACGGTGGAGCATTAGACAGATTTGACAGCATTATGTTCGTTGTACCGGCAGTATTTATCTATATATATTTCTTTCTTTAATTGAATTTCCAGTTCGTATCCTTGTAATAATAATAATAAATAGATTTTTTATAATTAAATTTTATTCTTATTTTTGTAGTTCTTAAAAATTAAAATATGGAGAGTTAACAATGTTCTCATTAGTAGGAATTTTAATAATACTTGCTTCGTTGTTTGTTATTATAGCCGTTCTTCTTCAGCCCGGTAAAGGTGATTTAACTGCTACATTTGGCGGATTAAGCGGACAGTTCGGTACAATGTTTGGTATGCAGAAAACCAAAAATATACTATCATCAACAACGAAAGTTCTGATTGGAATAATTTTTGTTTTTGCAATATTGGTAAACAGATTCTTCGTTCCAAGTGTCGGCAGTCAAACAGGTCAGGTAGTTAAGCCTGTTACAGAAGGCGCAAAACTTCCTGCATCTAATTTAGCACCACCACCGGTAACAAATCAACCGAACGCAGTAAAAAAGTAATAACTTCTGAAATATTTAAAAAGAGCCGCTTTTGCGGCTTTTTTTTGTACAAATAGCTAGTTATAATTACTTCGAAATGAATATATCAAATATTACCTCATCGAATGGTAATAGTATAGAAGCACTTATCCGTGAAATTGGTAGTTAATATACTTTTCCACATTTTTTTGTTCTTTGAATACTCAGGTATATTTTTGTAAAAAAAATGTATTGGGGTTTATAGTATTAGACTAAATTATAAAATATTTCTTAAAACGAATGATAAGGATAATACAAGAGTGATTATACCTTCGCTGGAGAATTTTTATTATTACGTTAATAATATTCAGGAGATTTTGGATATTCAAATGTCTAACAAATCAAATGAACAGCTTATCAAATTGGATCAACCTATAAAATTTATAATCGTTGAAATTAGCGATAAAAGCCAGCTGGCAGATACATTTTGAAATTCAAAACCATTCTAAATGCTCAAAAATAAATAATAAAACAGCTCTGAACTTGTCTTAAACTAGATTATGAATTATATTTGTGATTAAATTAATATCTTGAGTAATACCGTATATTAATCAAAGGTCTGCATTATGAATAATTTGGAAATAACTCCACAAAATTTATATCGTTTACCATGGAATCTTGCTGATAATGCCATTTCCTGGTTAGAGCCGACAAGTAAGTGTAATCTATATTGCGATGGTTGCTATCGCGAAAACCGTAATGATTCACATAAATCTCTGGAAGATGTCAGAAAGGATCTCGAAGTATTCAAAACACTTCGCAAGACAGATTCTATCTCAATAGCAGGGGGAGAACCTCTCATGCATCCAGAAATCCTTGAAATTGTGAAAATCGTCAAAGAAATGGGATGGAAACCTGTTATCAATACAAATGGTGAATTGTTAACCATGGAATTATTAAGGAAATTGAAAGATGCCGGAGTAATTGGTTTCACATTTCATGTTGATAGCGGTCAGGGTAGAGCAGGTTGGAAAGGCAAGAATGAAACGGAGTTGAATGAGCTGAGGCTTAAGCTTGCTAAAATGCTTGCCGAAATAGGGGGGATGACCTGCTCATTCAATCTTACCGTATATCCTGAGAATATCCAATATGTACCCCAGTTGATTAAATGGGCTCAGGATCACATTGATATAGTTCACGTACTAGTATTTATTATCTATCGGATTGCTGTCCGAAACAAAGACTATGATTACTTCGTTGGCAACGAAAAACTCACATTTGAAGAAATAGCTTACTCGGTTGATAAGGATGAAAGAAGAACTGATGTAACGTCACTCGAGGTTATTGAAGAAATTAGAAAAAGCGAACCTGATTTTATGCCTTGTGCTTTCTTGAATGGAACTTACAAACCTGATTCCTTCAAATGGCTTTTGACTGGAAGAATGGGCAATAAACATCAAATATTTGGGTATGTCGGTCCAAGGTTTATGGAATTGGTTCAAACTGTCAAGCATTTATTCACCGATAAATATCTTGCCTATGCCGATAGCAAGATGAATAGACGCGGAAGATTATATTTCTGGCTATCATTTATGGATAAAGGAATTTGGAAAATCTGCAAAAGCTACTTTAGATCCTTATTTACTAAACCACTAGCATTCTTCAGCAAAGTTCATTATCAATCAATTATGATCATACAACCAATTGATGTATTAAAGAATGGTGAAATGAATATGTGCGATGGTTGCCCTGATATTTCAGTTTATAATGGTGAGTTGGTCTGGTCTTGCAGAATGGAAGAACTATATAAGTACGATCAGTGGGCAAGGGTTGTTATTAAAGACAAAGAGGAAGTTCAGAATTAATATTTAATTTTCGATTTATGAAAAGTAATACTGGAAAAATTAATGAAAGCATATAAATTAATATTCAATCTTTTTATCATGATATTCTTGATATCAACAATATCATACTCCCAAACTATTGATGAGATAATTAATAAAAGCTTAAAAGCCAGAGGAAATGTTGATTCTTTAAGAAACATCAAATCAGTACATTTCATTGGGAAAATTTCAACTGCCGGCCAGGAAATAAAGATGGCATTTATTAAAAAACTTCCTGATAAAATCAGATTTCAAGTAGAAATTAATGGAAGACAAGCCGTGACCTGCTTCAAGGGAGATTCTGGATGGATATACGATCCCAGTCAGAATGAAGATGAAGTTACACATCCAAAACAATTATCCATTCAGGAAATTGCCCAAAAACGTCCATTAATTCAGTATTTGATGGTGTTTTTCGATGATTTGCTTCTAAATTATAAGGATTTAAGCATCAAAGCTAGTAATATCGGCATCGATACATTAAATGGGAAAGCAATGTATAAGCTTTTATTCCTTATGAAAGATGGTACCATTGCCACTTATTTTGTCGATACCAAAAGTTATTTGGATACTTATCACAAAATTCTATTCCCTGATTTAAACATTGTGTTTGAAGTTTTTTTGAGTAATTTTGCTACTGTTTCCGGGATTAGAATTCCACTTACGATTGAATCAAAAGTTAAAGACCAGCAAATGACTAAAATAACAATTGAGACAATGAGGATTAATGAAGTAATCAAAGATGAATTCTTTGATATGCCAAAATTTTGATGAAGTTTATTTAATGAACAATAATTTTAAAAATATATATACTAAAATTGGAGACTTTATATGAGAATTGATGTTGTTATGCCCAAGATGGGTGAATCACTTCAAGAAGGTACTATCCTTAAATGGCTTAAAAAAGAAGGCGATCGAATCGAACGAGATGAGATGATAGTAGAAATTTCAACGGATAAGGTTGACACTGAAGTTCCTTCTCCTAGCGAAGGAGTTTTGTATAAGATTTTTGCTCAGGAAAATGAAACTATATTGGTTGGTCTTAAAATTGCTGAAATTGAAACAGATGTTAATTCTGTTCCTAAACCAATTTCAGAACCAGAAATTAAACCAGTTGCAATTCAACCTGAAACTTTAAAGGAAGAAGTTATTAATACTCCTCCTGTTAAAGAAGTAGTTGAGACAACCGACAATCTGGTAGATGTTGTTATGCCTAAGATGGGTGAATCTCTTCAGGAAGGCACAATCCTTAAATGGCTTAAAAAAGAAGGCGATAAGATTGAACGCGATGAAATGATTTTGGAAATTTCTACGGATAAAGTTGACACTGAAGTTCCTTCCCCGGTTAGTGGAACAATGTCTAAATTGTTGTTTCAGGAGGGTGATACAATTGAAGTTGGTAAAGTGATTGCAAAAATAGCCACAGGATCTGTACATATTTCTTCATCATCCAGTCCAAAAGTAGAAACATCTGTTCAAGAAAATATTCCAAAAATTGAAAAAGCGGTTCAAATCAATGAACCAACAGGGGATATACCAAGAACTGACGGTAATAGATTCTACTCTCCGTTGGTGCGATCCATAGCTGAATCTGAACAAGTATCATTATTGGAACTTCAAAATGTTGAAGGAACCGGAGCTGATGGCAGATTGACTAAGAAAGATTTATTGACCTATCTTTCTTCAAGGAGTACGAAAGTTTCTTCGGTTACATCTTCTCCAGTTGCTGTTCCAACTCAAGAAACCAAATCAATTCAGCAACCTTCAGTTCCAACTGTTTCTGCCCCTGCTACAGTTAATGTTAATATAGGACCTGATTCAGAAATCATTCCCATGGATAGAGTAAGAGTTTTGATCGCAGAACACATGGTTTATTCAAAACATACCTCAGCTCATGTTACCAGTGTGATGGAATGCGATGTTACCGATATTGTTAAATTCAGAGAAAAGCACAAAGCTGAATTCGAAAAAAAGGAAGGGTTTAAGCTTACTTACACACCTTTCTTTGCGAAAGCAATAGTTGACGCTGTCCGTAACTTTCCAAGAATTAATGTAAGCGTCGATGGTAAAAATATTATTCTCCACAAGAGAACTAATTTGAGTTTTGCTGCAGCCTTACCCGATGGTAATTTAATTGTTCCCGTAATTAAAAACGCCGATTCATTAAGCTTATCTGGTCTGGCACGTGGCGTTTACGATCTTGCAACTCGCGCTAGAACTAAGAAACTACAACCCGATGATATCCAGGGTGGTACAATCACACTAACCAATGTCGGCACTTTTGGTACTATGTTCGGCACTCCTGTGATCAATCAGCCGCAATGTGCAATTATTGGTGTTGGTGCTATCAAAAAGATGCCTGTGGTTCGTGAATTCAATGGTGAAGATGTTATCGTAATTCGTCACATGATGTATGTCTCAATTACATACGATCACAGAGTAATTGATGGAATGCTTGCAGGTCAGGCGATACAATCAATAGTTAAGGGATTAGAAAACATGAATGAATCTACCTTAAGTTTATAAGTTGCTTGTTTATGCATTCAAACACATTCGGTGAAATTGCCGGATGTGTTTTTTTTAGTTTTTTTTTCAGTTTAATGTCTCAAAAGCACTGAAAATTTACTTTCGTCTTTCCGAACGAAGTGATGAATCTCCATGTTCGGCTCCGTAACTCCCTCTCCAAGAATGGAGAGGGTCGGGGTGAGGTTGGCACACGATTCCCAATGTTTATAAATATAGAAAATA
>CAYXFU010000029.1:0-42774 GCA_964464375.1 uncultured Hyphomicrobiales bacterium | reverse complement strand
AATTATTTGAAATTATTTCAAAATTTTTCTAGGTGTCCCAATGCTGAAAACAGGAGAATGATAGAATCCAAATCATTTTGATAATAGGTTTGATTTCTGTTTTCATAAGATCTATCAAAGCTACTAATGTAAAAATGATATAAATTATCACGAAAATGATAAGAAAGATTTCAGAGGTAGTAAGTCCCATTTCTATCCCAAATTATTTTTTTATTTAGTTTGACTGCTTTGGTTCAATTTAATTGCAAAAGCCCCTTTTACGGGGCTTTTGACTTAGAACATAGAAATAGATGAATTAGTCCATAATACGTCTGAGAAACGCTGGTTTACTTGAATCCATAGTTTCTATTACTTTATCATTATGTTCATTCTTTGCAGATTCATTAACTATGAATGGCTTAGAGCTTACTTCAGCTGAGAATTTATCAATAATTGGCATCTTATTGAAGCTATCAACATGAATGTCTGCTATTGATTGATTTCTTCTCTCATAAGCTGGCGTTTCATAAGCACTGTACTGATCACTAGTTGCTGGTGCACTTGCAATATTGCTTCCAAAGGAACCGAATCCACTGCCAGTACCAATTGTTGTTTTTGAATGATGATTCGGAACTTTAATCCCCATTCCTTTAAAAGCTTCTGTTTGCATTTTACGATCTTTTGTGTCTATTAATCCACCAAATGGTTGTGATTTTACAACTGGAGTTTCAACTATTTCTTTTGTCAGCTTATCGAACCCAGTCGCAACTACAGTGACCATAATTTCATCATTTTGATCATGATTGATTACGACCCCATGTATAACGTTTACGTCAGGACCGGCATACTCCTGAATCTTTGATAAAACATCATTTAATTCATTCAGACTCAGATCTTCGCCAACATTAATATTTACTAATGCAGCTTGAGCCCCTTTGATTGATATGCCATCGAGAAGTGGTGAATTTAATGCATTTTCGGTAGCTTGGATTGCTCTGTTTTCGCCACTGGCAACGCCAATGCCCATCAAAGCATCGCCCATGCCCTTCATAACTGTTTTGACATCAGCAAAATCAACGTTCACATAACCATGGTCTGTAATGATGTCAGCAATTCCCTTTGTAGCATTATAAAGAATTTCATCAACTTGTTTATAAGCTTCGCAGAATTTAAGATTTTTATTCGAATGTTCTATTAATTTCTGGTTAGGAATAACAATCAATGCATCAATATGCTGACGTAATTCTGTAATTCCAGCATTTGCATAATTTATACGTTTAGGTCCTTCCCAGCTAAATGGAGTGGTAACAATACCAACAACTAAAGCACCAAGTTCCTGCCCAATTTTTGCTACCACTGGTGAAGCACCGGTACCTGTACCGCCACCCATTCCACAGGTAACAAAAATCATATCACTACCTTTTAAATTTTCTCTTATTTCTTCTACACTTTCTTCAGCAGATTTTCTCCCGACATCAGGAACAGAACCTGCGCCCTTGCCTTGCGTCGTTTCCTTCCCAATTTGAATGGAAATAAACGATTTAGTGTGATCCAGAGCCTGTTTATCTGTGTTAATTGATATCAAATCAACACCGTTCAATCCGCGGTCAACCATGTTATTGATTGCGTTACAACCGCCACCACCGACACCAATGACTCTGATCTTAGCTCCCTCGCTAGAATTTGTAACAATTTCAATTGGCATTCAAAAATCCCCCCAAATATTTTGAATATATTAAACTATAGATTATTTATCATATCTTTAAGTTTTCCAAGGATTGATCCTCCCCGTTCCTTGCTTCTTTCGGAATTTGTAGCACTTATATCGTCCGATTTTTTAGAATATGGACTATTAAGACCATATAGTGTTAATCCAACTGCTGTCGAATAAATAGGATTTTCTACCTCTGGTGCCAAACCTGAATAAGAAATACCTGTTGGTGATCCCATTTTAACCGGCATACCGAATACTTCCAGAGCTAGATCCTCTGCTCCCCTAAGTAAAGATGTACCACCAGTTATGACAACACCAGCACCGAGATTATTAGCAAATCCTGATTTTTTAATTTCCGAGAGTGCCATCTCGAAAATTTCTTCCATGCGTGGCTGAATTATACTGCATAACACACTCTTCGATACTTCCATCGGATTCCTACCACCTACACCGCGAATCATGAACACTTCATCACGCATGATTCCTTGTCTGTAAGTATGTCCGTTTTCTTTCTTAACTCGCTCTGCTTCTTTCTGAACGATCCTCAGTCCTTTCTGAATATCGTCTGTAACTTTCTTCCCTGCTATTGCAAAAATTGATGTGAATCGCAGAATACCATTCTCAAAAACAGCAATATCTGTTGTGCCGGCACCAATATCAACAATAGCTACACCAATTTCTTTTTCTTCCTCATCGAGAACAGCTATACTACTTGCGATTGGCTCAAGAACTACGTCACGTACAGTCAAACCTGATTTCTCGACACATTTGAATATATTTTCTATAGAAAAATTATTTCCTGTAATTATATTAACCAGAGCTTCCATTCTCAATCCGCTCATTCCGACTGGATCATATATTCCGCCCTGACCGTCAATTATAAACTCCTGCGGTATCACATGAAGAATTTTGCGGTCTGAAGCCAAATTCAATCTACGGCTTTCTTCCAGTACACGCACAACATCATCCTGTGAGATCTCGCGGGTCGGACTTGATATTCCTACAATGCCTCGATTTTGTACTGACTGTATATGGTCACCGGCTATCCCGATGATTACTTCTTCGATTTTTACACCGGCTTGTTGTTCGGCTTGATCGATTACGTTTCTCATCGACTTGACAGTCTTTTCGAGATTCTCAACAGCACCACGTGAAATACCACTACTTTCGGCAATTCCAATACCTAGAATGTTTAGTTTATTTTCACCTTCGCCCGGTCTTGCTACTAAAGCACATATTTTTGAAGTACCAATGTCCAGTCCGACAATAATATCGGATTGGTTGTTGTACTTAGAGCGTCCGTTTGTTGATAAAGCCATAAATATTCTAAAAATATATTTTTAATTTTTTTTCTCTTTTACTATTATTTGTTTTGCCCATCTGGCATCTATATAAACAAGCTTTTGATTTATTTTTCCGTAAAAATATTGTTCAAGAAAAACATCAAGATTCCTGAGTTTCGTAGAGACATCAATCTTATCCCCTATCTTAACCAACACATTATCAGATAGGATGCTTAAATCGAATGAATTTGACTCTCTTCTGTATATAATTTCGTTCAATACTTGTGGAAGAATCCGATAATCCTGATTTCTAAGAACTAGCAGAATCTCCACTGAAGTGATTAATACGGATTGATCGAGTGAATCACCAATAAAAGCATTCCTGATAATAAACAAATCAGGAAATCTATCAAAGAACTTATACGGTAAAATTACAGCTTCGCTATCTGCAAGAGTCAGTCTGCCTTTGTTATCAATCAATCCGGCTATGGGCGTTCTGGTTCCGAGTTCAGCCTCTATCTTATCATGTAATCCATACGATAAACTTACGTTCCGGACAAAAGGATGTTTGTAAATCGCTGATTCGATCAATTTAAGTTTAATTCTGCTCTTTTCTCGTTTGAACAGAGTGTCGGGTACCATGTTTAGTAGCTCAGCTACAGGAATAAAATTATTCCCTTTGATATCGATACCACTGATGATTCTGTTCGAATCCCATTTGTGAGTCAAATAAAGTATGAAGGGTATTGTTGTTATAATTAACAGGAATGCCAAAATCATCCTGTTTCTTCGAAAAAATGTCTCTTTTCTAGTTACTTTGGATGATTGATCAGATGCTTTGTGCAATTCCCCCCACATATCGGCTCACTTAAACCGTTGGACAACCAACAGTACAAACACACTTCACCCCAAGCTTGGAGTTATCTCATGCGTTTATAAAATCTTATCAGATTAAATGCTATGGTTAGAACTTCCTTCCTTATGCTGCTTCAGGATAATTCTAAGTTGCAAATATAATATTTTTCAGGTAATTAAAAAATATTTTTTTGCAAAAAGACGAATATTTATAAAGTTTTTAGAAATCCGCCATCTACCGGCAGATTAATGCCATTGATATATCCGGCAAAATCCGAAGCCAGAAATGTTGCCGCATAAGCAATTTCCTCTGGAAAAGCCAGTCTGGATGCGGGGATATCGTCTATAATGCTCTTTTCAATATCTTGAATAGACTTTCCTTCAATTTTACTCCGGTGTTCGAACAAATGTGACAGTCTTTCGGTAGCAGTGTATCCCGGCAAGATATTATTTACGGTAATGCCAAAAGGACCTAATTCAGTCGCCAAAGTTTTCGCCCAACTGGCAAGAGCACCTCGAATAGTATTAGAAACTCCTAAATTTTTTATTGGTTGTTTTAAACCAATTGAAATAATATTGATTATTCTCCCAAACTGGTCTTTAATCATCCCGGGTATTATTCGTGATGAAATTGATTGTGCAGAAACTATATGATGGTTGAAAGCAGATATTAAATATTTATAATCTTCCTTATAAAGGATACCAGGGGTTGGACCACCTGTATTGTTAACAAGTATGTGAAATTTGAGACCATTTACAACAATTCTTTCAAGCTTTTCGATAGTTGATTCGGTTTCATTTAAATCAGCTACGATATAATTATGGCATTGGTCACCATTATTTGGAAGATTCAACATTACCTGTTTGATTGAATCTAAATTGCGGGCAAGCACGGTAACATTCGCTCCCGATAGTGCAAAATTATAAGCAATAGATTTACCAATTCCTTGCGAAGCTCCACATACAAGAGCATTTTTTCCTGATAAATTAATTTGCATTTGATTTCCGGAATAATTCAAAGAAACAAAATTATGCAAAGTGATAAATAAATGGGAATTTTTTTTCTGAAAAAAATGATTTTGAAAAATGTAAAAAATTCACGAACTTTGTAGTCCTTAAAAATACCATCTGGAGAGCTCGCATAATGGTATTGCAGCGGTCTTGAAAACCGCCGGGGGCAACCCTGTGGGGGTTCGAGTCCCTCGCTCTCCGCTCTGAATAAGATTAAACCCTTGTAAATGACATTTGCAAGGGTTTTTTATTTCTACCTTACTAATTCTATAACCTATTATTGACGATACTCTTTCATCATCTAAATGTTTGCATTGTCCTTTTACCCTGATTTTCCACTTTATATGACTAATTTACCATTTTCAAGTGAATCATTTCTGAAGAGTGGTTATATTTGCATAAAAAAAAGTATCAGGTATTTAACCTGATACTTTTAAATAGTATTAATAAATATCTCTATTAGTGCAGAACAATAAACTTGCTGAAGAAGAATTCACCTCGCAATTGCATTGTTATGAAATAGATTCCGTTGGGCAAGGAACTAACATCGAATGAGAATAATTTTTGTGAGTTGAGATTGTCAGAATTGAATACATTCTCACCCAGATTGTTTGTAATGCGGAGATTGTCAACCGTGAGAGTGGTGTTCAGAACTTCTATGTTTACACTCTTCGATGCTATTAATGGATTGACGCTAATTAGTTTAGATTTTGCGTCAATTACATCTGATATGAAGTCGATGTAATTGGACATTTCTGATTTGCATCTGTCCTGAGTTTCGACCAATGCAGAGTATCTACCATTCTTGACGGGAATGAGAATTTTACTGTACTCACCTACAATTGGATTATCTTCATAGAACCAGATATTGCCATTATCAGCTGTTGATACAATTTTACCTTCTGAAGCTGAAATTGAAGGTGTTAGTGGTGTTTCGCTGATTGTTACTTTTACAAAGCCAGAATCACTGCATCCGTTCTTATTTGTTCTTACAAGGGACAGAATGCCTTCACCGGGAGTGTCCCAGCTCACAAAGACCGAATCACCGTTGAATTGTTTGGTGATTATACCGTTGGCTACGCTCCAAATCTTGAGTGAATCACCCGCATACGAGTTTGTGAAATAGCGGTATTCCTTGACATTGCAGGCTGATTGTACGCCGGCTATGAATACTTTTACATTAGGATAGAGGTAAATGTTCTTATTTATTGTGGTTTCACATCCGGATTTTTTATTTTTCTGGATTAGAGTAAGTGTTGCTGCACCTTTATCATTCCATCTGATAGTAATAGGATTATCCGTAGATTTTCCAATAATAGTCCCGTTGGTCAGCTTCCATTCAGCTGTTTCATCAGCTGCTAGAACAGTACTGTAAGTGGTTTGTGTAAATCCACAGATTGAATCGTGTCCTGTTATTTTGGCAATTGGATTAGGAAAAATGTGAATTCCAGCAAAAATGGTATCCGGACATCCACCTGCATTATACTGAATGAGAATCACTCTGCCCGAAACGCCAGCATTCCAGTTTACCTTGATATGATTTGAATTATAGATTGTCTCGATTTTACCGCCTTCAATTATGAATTTTGTTCGATAATGATTACTATTATTAGCAATGAAGAAAGATGAAGCACCCTCGCAGACATTAGTATCTGCTTTATCGAATTTAGCGACCGGATTAACGCTGACATCAATTTCACGTTGGAATGAAACAATACATCCGGTTGTGGCTGTTTGCTCAACCTCAATCCAACCTCTGCCGAGCTTGTCCCAGATAATATTAACTGTCGGAAGATTGTCCGGACCAAGAATATTGCCACCCATTGCCGTCCATTTATAGGAAAGATATGGAAGATCGGCAGTATAGTATGTACTGACATAGTCGAGACAGACAATATCCTCAATATTTGCAATAATTGGATTTAGTTTAGAAATAATAAACAGATTTGAATCATTAGGAGAACTTCTTATAATAGGAAGAGTTGACACAAGTCTTATTCTGTAATGATAACCGACTGCTATAGTATCGGGAAGATAAGCACCCATAGAACCATCACCAGAGGAACTGTAATTAGAAACACCAATATTAATTGGATTATTGAACAATCCCATTGTATCAGAAAGCTGTGCCGTCAGAACATTTCCAGACTGGAACATGCCACTGGCATTAAAATCAATTATTATATTTGAACCGCCACAGAATATCCCTGAAACCTTAGTAATTCTTATACCCCGGAATGTAGTGAATGAATATACATCTGAGTATTGAGTAAAATTTGGTCCAACCTTAGCTTTGATACGCCAATAATATACTGTATTTAATTTTAAATCTGTAGTCGCGGTATAGCTAGTTTGAGCGTAATTTGTTAAACTTACTACATTTGTGATAAAATCGGATGTTTCACTCAATTCAAAATTATAGGAATTAGCTCCTGCATAAGTACTCCAAGTGAAAGTAGGTTTGAGAGATGCTTCAACTGTTCCACTGGTTGGAGAAATCAGCTGAGGTCTGTCAGTTGTCGGAAAGTTAACTCGGAATGAAATAGTAGCACCGGCACTGCCGATCTGATCAATATTTAAATCACCATCGCTACCATTAGCAAGAAATGCCTTAGGCAATGTATTGTTGTTAATAGCTGTACGCATTGTTTCGACAGAATAATTTGCACTGTTTATTATACCATTTTGAGTAGTCGTACCATTGGGGCGGTAGAGATAGACCTCATTGGGTGGTCCGGAAGCATTACCGTTTAAGGTAGAGTCAATCCTGTAGACAAGTAAACCGGAACCTGGAAGGGAATTCTCAAATTGTCCCGATTTGCGTCTATATTCAACTATGAAGAACTCAGTTGTTGACCGTGGTGAATTAATCCTGAAAGCATTGTTTGTTTCTGATGTAACAGGATTCAGAGTATAGGTTCCAGCAACAGTAATAAGAGGTATTGAGTTTATCCACTGACCATACTTCATTTTCATGTAAGCACCCATGTGCTGAGGTGGATTTGCATTTGATTCCATAAGATCCCACTGACCAACAGGGTTGATTCCATCATAGCTATAGTGGTATAGATCCGGTGATCCCAGAGTATGGAACATTTCATGTGCAAGTACACCATTTCCATATTGCAGAGTATGTGAACGAATCTGGAAATTATAGTCCCACACCCTTTTGCCATTAATTGTAACTGTCTGAGAATACAAAGACCACATGTGGGGCCAGAGAAGTGTAGCCCAGGCAGTAGGAGATCCATAAACGATGAAGCAAACATTGTCAACATAGCCATCACTATCATAATCGATATTTAAACCCGCAGGAATTGCTGAAGACACAGCGTTGCAGGCATTTTGCAATAATATGTGTTCACGGTCGCGACGTTGGGCTCCGTTATCACCACCTGAATATCCTATTGTATTAGAGGTGGAATAAGGCTGATAATATGCTCTAGACCTGTTATCCTGAAATGACACAACAGTTGTTCCACCAGGAATTGGAAAAAAGTTTGTTTGAACTGTTAGTTTATTATATGATGCTTCCTTGAAATATTCTTTCATTGAATTTGAAGAAGGAGCATTGAACATGTTCTCGTACGTTGTAGTATTATCAGTGAATTCCTGATCATCGGAGAACCGAATGTAGATCACAATGTTGTTGATTGTACCCTGGTTCGTGCCGAGCATTTTATCAGTTCCTTTGACCAATTGCGGTTTGGGCATCTGACGTGCTTTGATGAATAGTTCGCTGTCCTTTTCGATTATGCTTCTATCGGTGATAAGACCCTTTGTCAATCCGTTTACAGAAGGATTAGTTCGCCCTACTTTTAATTCGGTAGTAATCAGTCTGCCATTAATTTTATCGGCATAAACATACCATCCTGTTTTTTCGTCTTGAAGGATAGTAAAACCATCTTTGTCGTGAAGCCAGCTATAGAATTCATCTCCAGATGTGAAACAGTGCAGAACTGTTCCGTCGGGTTGTTTGATGTCCTGGGACCAATCTTTGATGAATGCTGATTGAAGTGATGAGAAAGAAATCAGCAATAAAGCGAATAGGATTACCAATTTAAGTGCGAAAACTTTTTTCATAGTTTACTCAAGTTATTTTTTAAAAATGTTCAAATATTACATTAATTATCGGTATTAACACAAAATTAATGAAATAGTTACTAACCAAAGAGAAGAAAATTGAAAGTATGCAAAGTTAAGAATACATTCCTAGAGTCAAGACATAGAAATCTATTCTTAGTCAAACGAGTTGATGAGTGTTGGAATAATTGCATCATTTTTTGCATCTATTGCATTATTTTAATGAACGGAGAGTTATATTATGTTTTCATAACTTCCTTTTATTTCAATGTGTTTAATTTTTAAATTGCACTTTTGCATCGTTTGCAACATGATTTTGATAATTTAAGTTTGAGTATCCAACTTTCAAAAAGATTGCATCTTTTCGAAAGAAATTTGCATCTTTTGCACTATTTTAATGAGCATAGAGATATACTATATCTTTATAACTTTCTTTTATTTCAATGTGTATAATTTCTGAATTGCACTTTTGCATCGATTGCATCGCGTTTTTCATTTTTTATGTCGCTCCTACGGAGCTTTGATCTTTTTTGTTGATTTATTTTCTATTAGGATTTCGCTACTACGTAGCTCTTTTTCAATGAACAATAAATACAGAATTATCCTCACCCTTACCCTATCCGACAATCGGAGAGGGAATTAAACACATTGCAATATGCGAAACTTGAGCGAAAATTTCAAAGAAACGGTTTTTAAAGGAAATATATATTATATTTTTATGAACTTGCTAACTTTGTCGCCAATTCGCACAAAATACATGCCGGGAGCTAAACCCGATACATTGATTCGTAGGGGTTCAAGGATTTGAACCCCTACAGACAATACGGTTTGACCGTAGACATTATATATTTTTATAGCCACACCCCCTGACCCCCTCTCAAGAGGGGGATAAGAAATTTCTATAAAATTGGATGCGGGATTGGGGGAAATCAGATTTTCGAAATTTGTTGGATATTCAGCCTCAATTCCATTTGGCGAATTAAATTTATAGAAAACAGGGTTCAGTCTATCACTAGCGGAATAACGTGTTGTAAGAAGTATCATCCCATTCTTATTCGAATTAACTATTCCTTCAACTTGTTTATTAATCCATGTTAATCCATTATCAGAAGAAAAGTAAGGAGGGGCAAATATTAATCCACTATTTGCAATATGAATGTGTCCGTATATATTTCCATCTAATCTTTTCACTTCAGACCTGGTTATTCCATTATCTAAAGATTTATAAATTGTTGAAGCACTAATGAAAAATAAATCTCCTTTGGGATGTAAATCAAGATCGCACATACCATAATCAGAACAACCAAACATTCTTACCCAGGTTTCACCATTATCGGATGAACTATGTGAATTCAAATCGCCGGAAACAAATATTCGATCTGATAGTTTAAATAAGATTTTGTTTGGTCTACTGTACCATTCTATTCTATTTGTTGTCCAAGTTAAGCCTTTGTTTGTAGTGAATGCAAGTTCAAAATAATTGAGTAGATAAATATTTCCACTTTGACTAACTCCACCGATTAATGGATCTAAATCCAAAGGTAGTGAATCTAAAAAAATTGCAAAATTAAAACCGTCATCATAAGAGATGTATAATTTATTGTTAAATGCTGAATATAGTTCTTTATTATTTCCCCAAAAAAGAGTACCACTCATAACAGAATCTTGGTATTCATGAAAAGTTAACAAATTATTATTTGAATAGTAAGCTTTAGTTCCCATTCCATAATCAAAATTACATATAAGAATTAGTCTATTTGTTGGACTTAAAATGGATTTATACATTAATAAATCTCGAAAAGTAGGTATTGAATTTGTTATTTTATTATTTAATACATCTAAATTTTCAAAGTTAGCCAAATACGAAATGTCACCTGAAAATATTTGAATATTTTCATCTCGAAAGGTAAAATAATTAATGTTTAATTTTGGCTTATATATCAAACTCAATTTGTTCTTAATTTCATCATATTTAAATATGTTATTAGATTTGGTGAAAAAGTAAGTTTTGTTATTAATATTCAATGCAGAATAATAAGTTATAATAGAAGTATCTTTTAATTCCTGAGTAAAATCATTAAGGTAAGTCCAACTTTTTCCTAAATCAATTGATTTGAAGAATTGAAAATTCTTATCTATTGCATAAATCGTTGAATCAATTATAATTCCTCTGAATGCAAAACCTTGTTTACTTGTATCTGACAGGAAAATCTGTTTCCACGTTATTCCTTTGTCTATCGATGAATACATATAGGATGAATCTCTATAGCCTGAAGTGAGATTCTTTGCTATCAATTGACTTTTGCTGTTTTCAAAAAGCGTTGATAAATCAATAGGAAGAATAATTTTTGAATGAATATTCCATGATTTCCCATTATCTTTAGAAATATAGATTGAAGAATCGTTCGTGACCAATATATTCCCATCATTCAGAACGGACATACCTTTTACTAATCCGAAATTCCAACTCAATTTTATCCACGATTTTCCATCATTTTCCGAATAATAAATATTACTGTCGCTTTGTTCATTCCAGAAATTAGAGGCATAAAGAAAAATCTTTCCTGAATCTTTTTCAATTATTTTCGTAACACCTGATATTTTTATATCTATCTCATTCCAGTTTTTGCCATCATTATCTGATCTAATTATCGATCGTGTAGAAAAGTATTTGTTGTGATTAGGATAATTAAATTCATCGATATTTATTTCATCGCCTTTAAAACCTAGTATGGTATTATTTTTCGTAATGTAGAGATATCTGATTGAATCACAAGAAGAATAAATTTCAACTGGATTATCAGAATTTACTTTCACCTTGAATAATCGGAATGGATTATTATTGAAGTAACTATCTGCCAATGATCCTGTGAAGAAAATCTCATTATCATTGTTCATTGCCACATTATCGAGATTATAGCTAATAGTCGGCAGTTTCTCCCATGTATGAGACAACAACGAAAAGGAGCAAAGAAGTATCGTTACAAAAAAAGTAGAAATTGATTTCATTTTGACCAGCCTTTTATTATATTCATTTTAAATATCTTTTTCAAAAATTGTCACACCCGTATATACTAAGACACATCAAATCGCAAAACGTCTCACGGAAAATAAAAATACTTTGGTATAGTGCTTTGCGTGCGACGATACAGACTTTCACAAAAACAGCTAAAATGCAAAAAATCCCGTCGAAACGGGATTTTTTATTTATTCTATTTATTCATTGGTGTCTCAATTACAATTTTGACCGTTCGGCAGTAGCTTCTGCCCTGGGGTTTGTCGTTCGGATAGAGCAGTTCTGAACTACCAACGGGATTGAGTATCAGATTATTATCTGGCACCTGAAGTGTGCGCTGTGTTTCCTGTATTCGACGCAGAGCCAGATCCTTGTTGTATTCTGCCTCTCCGGTTCTGTCGGCATAACCGGAGATAGTTACTTTTGAATTAGGTTTGATGCTTGATTTGATTTCCTTCAGAGCTTCCATCTGCAGTTTTGTGAGATCAGCTTTGTCGAAATCAAAGAGTATAAGCGAGAAACGCTCTATCAGTGTGTCGTTCTTCAGCTCTTCCCTCTTTACGCGGATAGTCTTTTGCTTGATAACAAATGATGTATCTGCTGAACGTTTCTGATTGAAGTCATCAAGAGCTGTGAATTGCAGCTTTACGTCCGAATCCAGACGAGGCATGGGTTCTTGCTCGACGTACCAGAGTAATGAATCAGGAACAGCTTGTCCCTTGAAGTTACGGAGATTCTGACCAGACTGATCTATGTCCAGGTTCCATGATTTAACACCGACTTCAGCTACAGCCGAAGGAATGATCTTGATAACGGGTGGATTGGATTTTCTGAAAATTTCTTTTAGCTTCACCCATTTGATGACGTCGAGATTGTCGGAGGAAAGCTCTGCTCTACGGTTTTCCTCGATGCCTTCGGGTTCTGTGATCTTCCCGGGATTTGTCGGCAGATTTTGTTTCTTTGTCTTTATCTGTGAGAATTGAACACCCCAGACAGATGTAAGATAATCACGAATGGCATTAGCACGATCCTGCGATAGCTTCTGATTGCCCTTTTCGACACCCATGCCGTTATTACAGCCTGTAATAACGATGGAAGCAGAAGGCTTCTTTTTCAAACGGGAACCCATGATATTTAAGAGATCGGCATATATATCCAGCGTATTCCATTTTAACTTGGATTCATCAAAGGATCGTGCCTGATCGGAGTTTATAAGATTCATACCGGCATCTTTAAGGTCGGCAGATCCATCCTTGAAGAACACATGCGGAAGCAGAGGAAATCCCTCTTCTACTTCAGTTTCCTCTATAAGGATTACAGGATTATTAACACGATAATTGTTCTTATCGACACCATAAGCAGTGAGAGCAACATTGAAAGCAGCATCCTTAGGTATTGTTTTCTGGTAATGTTCAGTAATTGTTGTACTAATCAGGAAATAATCACCTTTATCAATTTTTTCGACATTTTTGTCTGCATTGAGAAATTCCACAGCTCCCATAGCACCAAGCTTAGCGATAACAACAGTGTCACGATTGATAACTGAATCGCGGAAGACAGGCTTAGGCGGCGGAGGTGCAAACACAGGCACTCTCAATGATGCTCCAAACTGGAAAGTAGATGCTTTCCAAGGAACATCGATATTAGTTGTGATATTAGAGAAAGGAATATAATATCTAATCTCAGGAACGAGGAACAGATCTCTACCAATTTTCAGCTCATAACCTGCACCAATTACTCCGAAAGTCTGGAGAGTATTTGATTCAGGAATTTTCTCATTGCTTACAACATGCTGAGATGTAGTTTCGTTTAAAAAGGTAATATTTTCCGGAGAAACAATCTGTTCTCGTTGATTGAATCTCGAGGTGAACATATATCCGATTTTGAATCCAATATTAAGTACAAAGTTATCGAAGAATTTAAAATCCAAAGTTGGCTCGATGTTTACCATCATTAACTTAGCCTCGACAAGATGATTAACAATCACCATAGTATCTTTGAGCCTGGTTGTATTGCCTGATTTGTCAAGGATGGTAGTATTGCCGATATTTTCATCTTTTGAGAAAGATGCGCTAATATCAGAAAAACCGATTCTAGTACCAAAGGAGAGATTGGGTGCTATTGCAAAGTTAACCAAACCGCCGACGGTCCAGCCCCAGCCTTTGCCATCTCCATATTGTGGCGGACAACAACTGGGAAAAGGCGGAATCTTACTAAAATCGGCAAAATGGTAATTATAATTCAATCCAGCATAAGGTCCCATCCAGAAAAGCGGTTTCTGATCAACCTTACGAAGCAGATAAGAATCATCCGAAAATGCTGTTTTAGAAACAAGAATAAGAACTAATGCAATAGTAAACCATCTAGTCATAATATTTCCAATTATTTTTGAGTTCATTTAAATTTTATTACATAAAGTCGAATAATAAATTATTGATTGGTCAAGCAGGATGCTTGACCTACAATTCGTAGGACAAACATCCTTGTTTGTCCATTCATCTATTTTTTTCAGAATCTATTTAACAATCATCAGAGTTTCACCGAATACCCTCGATGGCGTCCTTACAAGGATATAATAGAATCCTGTAGAGAATTTACCAAGATCAAGATTATATTCAAATACCTTGTTCCCACCACGCACAACTTCAAAATCATCAATTGTAACGGCTTCGCCATTCAGATTGAATATATCCAGAACATGTCTTCCGGCTTCCAAAAGACTTAACTTCAGATCAACTTCATCCCCTGCAGGATTGGGGGAAAGTAAAAGTTGATTTGGAATACCTGACTTAAGTAGTCTAGGAGTTGTATCCCTGCATATCTTAGTTCTGATCATTCCATTGAGTGTGATTGCAGGTCCGAATGTATTCTTATCCTTCCAATCAAATATTTCCCATTTAACGATTGTCGTATCGTTATTACCTAGTAATGCATATCCAACCAGTTCTGTTACAATCGAAGTATCGGTATTTAGCTTAATATCCTTAACATTGAATTCAATATAGCGAACAGTTGCTGAAAATGTATCCTTAACAATTGTACCTTTTGTAATTGACTTTGGATCGAACAGATTGGGATTGAAACTCACAGCACCTGTGAACTCGGCTCCAGTTACATTTCCTCCGGCAGTATTTACTTTTCCATAAACAGGCAGATGGAAATTCGTCCATGTAGGATCAATAAGTGTATCCGGAATCCAGATTGTAGTTGTAAGTGGAGGCAAACCCTGACCATTTAGATAAATATACACAGTATCAAGACAGCTTGTTACATTTGAAATTATAGCAAAGCTATCAGGATAACTTATTTGATTTGAAGGAGTAAATCTAACTTTAAAAGGAAGTTTGTTGCCAATATTCAGTATTGATGAAGTCGGATTGGGAATCAAACTATAGATTGAACTATTAAAAGGAGGAATAATACCTTCAATTGTAAATGAAGCATTGCCCTGATTCTCAAGAATATAATCCAATTCCTTGAAGCTGGTTGTTACAACACCCTGGAAGTCCAGAAGCAGAGGATCGGCAGAGAGAAAACGTCGCTTCTCAGCCCGAACCTGCGTTATTCTGGTTACTGTTTTACCTCCGATATCGATATAGGATGTGACAGAAGCAAGCTTGGGACCAAAAGTTGCTATACCTGGTTTGAAAGTAAGCTTGCGGGTTAAAGACTGTAATGAATCTAAAGTCACAGGAAGAACAATACCATCATTGAAAGAAAAAAGTGATGCATCAGCACCTGATATAATCATACTATCGACTGAAATCTTAGCGATACCTGTATTAGACACTGTAATATTGTCAACGTTATCAACACAATGCGGTAAGAGTTTATAATTAACCATTGCAGTTGCAATAACTGTTCCTTCCAAACCGATAGCTTTCACCGGAATTTCGAAGCTATCAGCACAATTTGGAAAGAAAATGAATCTAAGATTAGTATTTCCATTACCTGCAATAGTTGGTAAATATGTTACTGTCAGCGTGAGAGAACCCCCACCGGCATTAAGATCTCCCTTGACAGGATTGACAGTAATATCAGGATTGAAAGAAATAACATTGTACAACTTTCGATTTATTCTGCCGTTATTTGTAAGTGTTATAGGGAGATTAGCCGGGACACCAATAGGAATTGAGCCGAAGTCTAAAGAATTTGGATTAGCAGTAATTTTGATGTTTTCCTGTTCACCGACGAGTTTGACTGTGATCCTCAAGTGCTTGGCATCGGAAGTATAGATAACAAGATCAGCATTTTTTACTCCATCAGGTCCGGCTTTAGGAGAAAATGTAATATAAAACACCGACGTGCTATCAGGTGGTATTACCGTTTTGCCGCTCTGAGAAATTGAAAAATAGTCTTTGTCGGGACCTGTTATTTCAGGTAACCTGGGTATATTTGTAATATAAACAGTATCTGCTGTGGGATTGGTTATCACAACAGAATCCTGCTTCTTATCGCAATGCTCCAGTAATCCAAAATATATCGAATCCACAGAAGCTGTAATGAAAGAATTAGTTGCTGATCCGCGAAGATAGAATTTAGCCGAATCATTGCATGTGTTAGTCAACAAATTAACATCAGTCCTCAGAGTATCGGCAAACTTCCCGTCTGACTGGGGGAAGAATTCGAGCTTAACCCATATAGTATCTCCTGGATCAAGTGTGACTGGCAATGTCGGCGTAGTACTAATCACCCTGAACGGTGGTGATATTGGCATCATTTTTTCAATATAAACAGATGCATCTCCTTCATTCTGAATTGAAACATCAATTGTATCTCGAAATCCTACTTTGATATTCTTGAAAATGCCGGATCCTGTTGTTGTGAGCTTCGGTCGAACTCCAAATACCTTGACAACTAATTTTTTGGTAACACCACCACATTGATCGGATTTGAATGTTATGTCAGCAGTTATCATCCCTTTTCTCTGAGGAATCATAATGAAATCAATACGTGCCCAATCATTTTTTCTGGAAAAATTTTGAGATGTAACACTCAGACTATAATCTGGTGCATTCTGTGTAAAATAAGTATTATATGTAATCAATGTATTCCCGTGCGGGTGAAGAGAAACGTATTCATGGATCATTGCACCCACACATTGAATCCCGAGATCGACTGTATCGATTAAAGAATACTCAGGTTTTTCGATAGCAAAATCACCGGATATTCCCGATCCTTTGAACCATAGAGTATCCACATTAAACTTGCAATCAACACTGCTCACAGCCAAGAATCCAATAAAATCACCAAGAGTGTCGGGTTTGAATTCTACAAAACCACCATTATATTTGTCAAAAGGAACTGCTTGGGTCATATTAAGTTTATATCTAAAACATTTTGCAGAGAAAAATGAATCCACCTTTGTTCTCAAATCTGCATCAGAATTGTTGACAATACTGAATGCTTTGGCAATTGAATCCCCAACACATACCTCACCCAAATCAATTGTATCCGTATTCTTACCCAACCCATCCTCAAAATAATAATTGATAGAATCCAGATCCACATTCATTGTCATTCGCCATGGTTTATAAATTGCGTTTTGGTCATTGTGAGATACAAGAAGGAAGTCTGTGATTCTGCCTTTCTGACCGGGTATGTAATTGTATCTTACAATTACCTTGATTGTATCAAATGGCTGTAGAGTCTGATTTGTTGTAGGAGATTCAAGGGTAAATCCTCTGCTACCAAAGAAGAATGAAGCAGAATTAAAAAACAAGTATAATGGAGCATCACCGATATTAGTCAGCTTAAAAGTATCTCTCACAACCAGATCCTTACATGCAACAGCACGGGATGTTTTAACTGTATCCCCATCAATTATCGGTAGAAGTTCTTTATGTAATATATTTGCAGAGGACTGGGACATCACATACTGCAAAGTATTTGTATAAGTCTGCTCAGAATAAGACTGTCTGTCGGTTAGTGCAACAAGATAGTAAATGGAATCTAATCCTATGAGATTATAATTCCTGCTCCAGTCAGTTCTGCCAATTAGTCCGGCAAGAACTGTATCCAAAGCCCATTGAGAAGATTGAGATTTAATATATATTCTTACTACATCAACATCCCCGGGTTTACCACCTTTTAATGTGAATTTTCTTTTAATATAGTTTGAAGTATCAGTACTGATTAATCTGGTTGTATCAATACCGAATGGAAAGAAACTCATGTTACTAAAAGAAAGATTAGACATTACTATAATACCTTTGCCCCCCAGATTGGAATTGCTTCCATCTACAGCAGCAAAAGAAGATGTTGTTGTTAGCTTTGATTCCAAACCGGCATAACCACCCGATCCAGCACCACCTGGTCCATAGGACGAGTTACCTCCATCAGCACCACGGGCATTAATATTAACACCAATAATATCTCTCGCAAACAATCTAACTGCACCACCACCACCACCGCCATTGCCCGAACATCCGTTCGGGGAATTTGGATTACCACTGGCGCCACCAGATCCTCCAGCTATCGGAACACCATCTGAATTGCCATGAACATAACCACCATTTTGGACACCTGTACTAACGCCAATTGTTCTATAACCTCCTGATCCACCTCGTTGATTTTGCCTGTAGCCAGATCCCCCGCCATACCCAGCAACAGGATCACAACCATTTCCATTATCACAACCATAGCCTGAAAGACCAAAAGGATGACCTGTTCCTCCACCAGAAGACTCAAACCAAGCTTTAGCAGGTACCGGTACTCCATTCAAACTTGCATCGTTTGCACCGGTTGAACTTCCCGGGTTTTTCCAAACATTACCAAACAAACCTGATCCATTTCTTCCACCGGCTCCACCACCCGTAAAACCAGCCCCACCATCTTCACCAGTCAATGAAAGGTCACAGAATCTTCCACCACCGCCACCACCACCGGGTCCGGCATCTTTTCCGTTACCATTCGCACTTATGACTGTTGAGTTTCCTCCCTCAACTTTTCCTTTACTCAGTAGTACAAACGGCAAAAATCCCTGATTGCCAGAGGTAGCTGGATCACAATCATTAGTTGAGATTGTATATGTCGCATTTGCGAACTTTATCGAATCGATAATCATCGCACCCCGTTTGGAGCGGATACCGAAGCTGTTCTGACCTAGAATTCTTTCATTATTTAATGTCATATCACCGAGATGAGTAGGTTTTACTATATAGAAAGTATCTACATTGGACAAGTTACCGTTGAGACTTACTCTAAAAGGAATTCTGTAAGCAGGAAATAGAAGATTCCAGTTATCTGAATTTGGCTGACACTTTGGATTGATAAAGACCTGTGAGGATATCATACGCCCATTCCAGCTAACGATAAGCGGACCGAACGTTACATTTTCATTGTCAGAATATCTATCAAGCACAATTTTAACAGGATCTCCCGGACGATCGAAGTAAATACCATTTGAACCGAAATTGCTGTTGATGTTAGGCGGACCTATGATTTCGATATAAGTATTCATGTTTGGTGTTCCTATATCAGGAATAATATAGGAGATTTGCTGAGACAGCAGATTTGTTGAAAGTAAAATCAATATAAAAAGAATTTTGCGCATTTTTTACTCCGGTAAATCAAGGCATTATTGATTTAATATTTCGATCATATATAAATTAGTAATGACTGAAATCGCTTTATGTTAAATTTAATAAAAATACCAATACTATATTCTTTATTTTAGACGTTACAAGCAATTAATTGACGTAAATTTGATAAATTTGTAAAAAATATTTAAATAAGTGTCATGGATTTTTCTCAGGCGTTAAATAATTTTCTCGGATTTTGCGAGACAGAGAAAAACTACTCTCCAAAAACTGTAGAAACATACAAGATTGCATTATCTCAATTTTTTGACAATCTGAAAGATTCATACGATGAAAAAATTGAAATTGAGAATATCAAAGCTCAGGATATCCGTATCTTTCTCGGTCAGCTTCACGACAGTAAATACTCAAAGAAAACTATCAAACTTAAGATATCGGCAATAAAATCATTTTTCAAATATTGTACAAAGAAAAATCTGATAGACAAGAACCCTGCAAGCCTTATCCTAACGCCCAAGACAGACAAAAAACTTCCATCATTCATGCTCGAAAAGGAAGTTACTGCTCTGATGGATATTTTCGATAAAACAAAGCCTATTGATTGTCGTAATCTGGCTCTGATAGAACTTCTTTACAGTTCCGGTTTGAGAATATCCGAAGCTCTACAGTTGAATGTGAATGATATCAATAATTCGCAGTGTATCGTCAAAGTGAAGGGCAAAGGCAACAAAGAGAGAATTGTTCCCGTTGGATCCAAAGCTATCGAAGCAATTAAGGGATATATATCCAAAAGAAATGAAATAGGAAAAATTCTCGATCCAAATGCATTGTTCCTTTCCCGGAAAGGCAACAGAATGAGTGCGGTTGAAGCTTACAGAATGGTGCATAAGTATATGTCACTTGTAACCGATACTAAGCAGAAAAGTCCGCATGTATTGCGTCACACATTCGCAACACATCTGCTTGACGAAGGCGCAGACATCCAATCGGTAAGCGAAATGCTGGGACATTCATCCCTCTCGACAACACAAATTTACACACATGTATCTATTGAACGTCTTAAAGATGCATACAAGAAGTCTCATCCAAAAGCATAATTTGAATAAATTTACACCAATTCAAAATATATTTCGTTTATTTATTAAATAGTAATATTTTTGTTCTTCATAACATTTGAAAAACTTATTCTATAATATATTTTAGGTAGCATTATGAAAACGATTTTAACTTCTTTTGCTCTTTTTTTAGCACTAACTCTTGGAAGCATAGCACAATCCGACACACTGATTATTAATCTGAAAAGCGGAGCAACTGAGAAAATTGCACTATCTCAGATACAAAAAATTAGCTTTGAAAATATTACTGCAGTCGATGAGCAATTGCAGCCGAGCAATCTCGCAACTACTGGAAACTACCCTAATCCTTTCGGTGAGCAGACAAACATAGAATTTGAAATTGCCCAAACAGGAAATGTTGAGGTAATGATTTTCGATAATTCAGGAAATCAGATCAAAAATCTAGAATGTAATAATTGTCAGGTTGGCAAAAATTCAATACAGTGGAATTGCACAGACAAACTCAACAATCGGGTTCAGAGCGGAACATACTTCTACGAAGTCAGATTCAATAATGAAGTTCAGTCAAAGAAAATGATTGTCATTCAATAGGAAGTAGAAAGTTGAAAGTATAAAGTTTAAAGTTCTAAAGTGAAGTTTCATTCTCTTTAGAACTTATTTTTTGAATAAATAGAAGAATTTCAAATGGTAAACAAAATTAAAATCGGCGTTGTAGGAACAGGGCATCTGGGAACTATACACACAAGACTCTGGAAGACACACTCTAATGTCGAGCTTATAGGAATTTATGATGTTGATACGAAAAGAGCTTCAAAGCTAGCTGAAGAACACGGCTTTACATCATTTTCAACACTCGATGATGCGATTGCAAACTGCGATGCTTTGACAATCGCCGCACCAACATCCATACATTATGAAATCGCCAAGAAGTGCATCGAAAACAATGTACACTGCCTGATCGAAAAACCAATTACAGAGAATTATTCGGAAGCCGTAGATCTGATTAATACGGCAAAGAAGAGAAATCTTGTTATTCAGGTTGGTCATGTTGAGAGGTTTAATCCTGCCCTGGCAGCGTTGAAACACTATAATCTTGCACCTAAATTTATTGAAGCACACAGGCTCAGCCAGTTTAAACCAAGAGCAACAGACGTTTCGGTAATTCACGATCTTATGATTCATGATATTGACATTATGCTTTGGCTAATAGACTCTAAAGTCAGCAAAATAGATGCTAATGGTGTGGCTATACTTACTGATAACATAGATATTGCTAATGCCAGAATCACATTCGAAAATGGAGCAGTTGCCAATCTCACAGCATCCAGAATTTCTGCGAAACCGATGAGAAAAATGAGAATTTTCCAGAAGAATGCTTACATTTCAATAGATTTTGGGAATCAGGATGTTGAAGTATTCAGAATTAAAGATGATGGCGAATCATCAACCGGTACTGAGATCCCGGCAGCAATGCTAGGAACAATTGACTCTGCTTTGGATGGGAAATCAATTGTTTATGAAAAACCAATAGTCGTAGAAAGCAATGCAATCTTTGAGGAACAGAAGGCATTCGTTGAGGCAATACTGAATCATTCACCTGTTGCAGTAAGTGCCGAAGAAGCCGCAGAAGCACTTAATATTGCAGAACAGATAAATAATTTGATAAAATAAATTTGAATTACGAATTACCTATACTATGGGATGGTTTAATCAACTATCCCATTTTTTTTATTAATTATAATTTATCATTAATAAAACATCAAAAAATACTTTTGCTAAATTCCTTAATGCTTATTAAATTTGATTTGTGTCTACTTTCACTTTTTTAAAGTCTTTTAAGAGGGAAAAATGAAATCGTCAAACCGTTATTTAACCGCATTATTACTAGTAATAAGCTCGTTTCTATTTTTATCATGCAGTAGTGACAATCCTACATCAGCCAATCTAAAAACAGACTTAGCCGGTACTTGGCTTGTTACAAGAACAATAGTTACACCCACAGCAGATTTCCCTGCTGGTTACCAGGATCAGCAAACGTGGAAATTTACAGTGAATGGCGATCAGGCAACTATCACGACATCTGCCGGTTCAATGAACGGAACTTGGGGAAAATCTTCTGACTTCAACTACGACCATTGGATATTTGAAGCTACAGGACAAGACCCGAGGTTCGGAACTCAAATCAAAGTCAGAGTTGAGATAATTAATGTCGATAAACTAAAGGGAACAAACGAAACGTACACTTGGGATGCATATTCATCAAGATATTTAATTTCCGATGCGTTCAGCATTGATGGTGTAAGGCAATAGAAATGTGTTGGTCAATCAGTATAGTGTAATACTGATTGACCAATATTTCTATAAACTATCGATAACCTTCTTTAATTTGTTACGAACATCCAATGCTACATCACCCAAGGCTTCATTCTGCACTGACATCATGGATGCCATTGGATCGATTGCAGCTATTTCAGTCTGACCATCATTAACTTCCTGAACAATTACATTGCAGGGGAGCATAGTTCCTATTTTATCTTCAGCAATAAGTGCTTTGTATGCATGACTGGGGCTACAAGCTCCGAGGATGCGATACTTCTTGAAATCTACATCTAATTTTTTCTTGAATGTTGCTGTTACATCAATTTCGGAAATGATTCCGAATCCTTCTTTGGCTAATGATTCAGTAATTATATTGATGGCTTCATCGAAACCCTTGTCTATAGTTTTTGCAAAATAATAGCTCATATATCCCCTAGATTTAGTTGTTGAAAAAAATATAAACGATAGAAATAAATATTTATTTTACCTAATAGCAATACATATAACACTTTGAATTAATGCAATATTTCAATAAATTAAAAGTTGCTTAAATTACAAATTTGCGATATTATTTATGAATCTTAATATTCAAATATTTGGTACGCCCAAATGCCAGGAGACAAATAAGGCTCTACGTTTTTTCAAAGAACGAGGAATCAAAGTTCATTCTGTGGATTTACGAGAAAAACCACTCGCAAAAGGTGAGCTGGAGAATATCTCACGATCTGTACCAATTGATAAGCTCATTGATAAAGAATCCAAAGAGTACGACAAACTAGGATTAGAACACATGATTTACGATACTTTTGAAAAACTACTAGAGCATCCTTTGATAATAAAAACACCGATAGTCAGAAACGGCAAGATTTCGACTTCGGGCTATTGTCCTGAGATATGGAAAGAGTGGATTAATTCAGCAAAAGTAAAATAAATTCAGAATAATGAAAAAATGATAGATACTAAAGCAAAACTATTACAAAAACTTGGACTCTTCACAACAATAGCTCTTGTTGTAGGAGCAATGATAGGTTCCGGTATTTTCAAAAAACCGGCGGTAATGGCGTCACAGCTTGGATCTCCTGAATTGTTGTTAATAGTTTGGGTTGTTGCTGGAATAATAACTTTTTTTGGTGCGCTAACAAACACAGAGATTGCCGGAATGATCTCCGAAACGGGAGGTCAATATGTATATTTTCAAAAAATGTATGGAGATTTTACTGCTTACCTTTATGGCTGGGCTATGTTCTCGATTGTGCAGGCAGGATCTATTGCCTCGATTACCTACGTTTTTGCTGAATACACACAGTATTTCTTCGTCTTACCCAGATTTCCCATAGCTGTTGAGAATGCATGGATACTACACATTCCATTTATTGGTGATATTTATCCAATACAAAACTTAGGAGTAAAATTATTAGCTATAATTGTAATAAATTTTCTCAGTGCAGTGAATTATTTTGGAGTTGTTTTTGGAGGTGGAGTCGCAAGCTTCTTTTCAACCATGAAAGTAGTTGCAATTCTTCTTCTAGTCGTTCTTGGATTTACTATCGGTAATGGTTCATTTAATCATTTCACTTTGCAATCAACAGTTGTGCATCATGCCAACTCATTCTCTCTTATCCTTGCGATCACAGCAGCACTGTCAGGTGCATTCTGGGCTTATGACGGATGGAACAATATCACTTATATCGCCGGAGAAGTGAAGAATGCCCAGAAGAACATTCCACTTGGCTTATTTTGGGGAACAATAATCGTTGTCATTGTATATATACTGATCAATCTTGCATATTTATATATTCTACCAATAGATGTGATGAGTAAATCTACTCTGGTGGCTGCGGATGCTGCACGAACTTTCCTTGGCAACTTCGGTGGAGCATTTGTTGCTGCTTCTGTAATGATTTCCACTTTTGGCACATCTAATGGAACGATAATGGTATCGGCTAGAGTTTATTACGCTATGGCAGATAAGAAGATGTTTTTTCCATCGCTGGCTTCAGTTCATCCAAAGTTTAAAACCCCGGGAGTATCGCTTATAGTTCAGGCATTATGGTCCAGTCTTCTAATATTAAGCGGAACATTTGACACATTGACCGATATGCTGATTTTTGTCAGCTGGATTTTTTATGGTATGGGAGCTTATGGTGTATTCATACTAAGGAAGAAGATGCCTGATACCTTTAGACCATATAAAGTATGGGGCTATCCTTATGTGCCAGCAATATTTGTCATTTTTTCTGCATTCTTTCTTGGCATAACTTTATACAATGACATTAATAATTATGTCCTTAATAATTTTGCTATGGGTGAACCCAGAATTATTAAATCTCTTTTCGGACTAATGTTTGTTGCAATTGGAATCCCATTTTATATTTATTTCAAAAAAAGACAGAATAGGAATCAAAATGTTTAAAGATAGATCGAGAAGTTGAAATGGACACAGAAATTCTAACAATTCATTCCGAAACACCTGAACTGAGGAAGATCAGAATGGTTGTTGATGCATTAAAATCTGGAGCTGTAATTCTTTATCCGAATGACACAGGATTCACACTTGGTTGTGAGCTTTCGAACAAAAATGCAATCGAAAGAATTAGACAGATTCGTAATCTTCCTCCCAACAAGGAAATGACTTTTTTGTGCTCTTCTTTGGCTAATATAGCAGAATTTGCTTCAGTATCGAATATCGCTTATAGATTAATTAAGAGGTTGATTCCCGGACCTTACACACTGATTCTACCTGCATCGAGATTAGTGCCAAAATTTGCTGTGGATATGAAGAGAAAAACATCGGGTATTCGTGTCCCTGATAACATACTATCACAGCTTCTGCTCCAGGAACTCGAACAACCTCTGATATCAATAAGTGCAAGATCACATGATGGAGATGCCTATTCAGATCCTGATGATTTATTTGATAAATTTGCACCAATGGTCGATGTAGCTGTTAATTCAGACACATATTATTTCCAGGGGGAATCAACAGTTATCGATTTGACAACAGATAACTTCAAAATAATCCGACAGGGTGCCGGAATGGCAAAGGCTCTGGAATACATCGATATAGCTGAAGATTAATTCATTCGAAGTATTTTTATAAATTGAAAACTACCAATCAAACGTCTGAATGTTTGTAAAAATGATTTTTGTTCATCGGAGGAGAAATGGATTTTCAGAAATTGACAATTAAAGCGCAGAATGCAGTCGCGACTGCTCAGGAGATTGCATCGAACTATGATAATCAGGCTTTGGAAATTATTCATCTGCTTGCTGCATTAATTCAGGATTCTGCTGGAGTGTCAGCTGAACTCATACAAAAACAGGGTGCAAACTTAAATCATCTCAAAATTAAAATCAACGATGAATTGGAAAAAATGCCAAAAGTCGCTGGTGGTACAGGTCAGTACATGCAACCACAGCTATCATCTTTATTAGACAATTCCATCAAGATTGCTAAAGGAATGAAAGATGAGTACGTAAGTACTGAACACCTTTTAGTTGCGATCCTGGAAAGTAATTCAAATGCCGGAAAAATACTAAAGGAACAGGGCATTACAAGTGACGGTCTTAAACAGGCATTGGTTCAGATCAGAGGAGGTAGAACCGTTACCGACCAGAATCAGGAAGAAACATACAATGCTTTGCGTAAATATGGAATTATGCTTAATGATGTGGCTAAGGAAGGCAAGATTGATCCAGTAATTGGGAGACAGGAAGAAATAAGACGTGTATTGCAGGTACTTTCACGAAGGACTAAGAATAACCCTATTTTGATTGGTGAACCTGGTGTGGGTAAAACAGCAATTGTTGAAGGTATAGCTCAACGTATAGTTTCAGGGGATGTTCCAGAATCACTAAAAACCAAGCAAGTTGTTACTTTAGATATGGGAGCTCTTGTTGCTGGGACGCAATTCCGTGGACAGTTCGAAGAAAGATTGAAGGCAGTGATTAAGGAAGTTACTGATTCGAACGGACAGATAATTCTTTTCATCGACGAAATTCATACTCTCATAGGAGCCGGTGCTACTACAGGAAGTATGGACGCAGCCAATATTTTAAAACCGGCTCTTGCTCGTGGAGATTTGAGATGCATAGGTGCAACTACTATCGATGAATACCACAAGTATTTGGAGAAAGATGCCGCCTTGGAGAGAAGATTTCAGAAAGTACTGATTGATGAACCAAACGTTGATGATACAATTTCAATTCTGAGAGGTTTGAAGGAACGTTATGAAGTACATCATGGTGTCAGAATAACTGACGCATCGCTAATTGCAGCGGCAGAACTATCGAACAGATACATCACCGATAGATTTTTACCCGATAAAGCAATTGATCTCGTAGATGAAGCCGCAAGCAGACTCAGGCTTGAGATCGATTCAATGCCCGAAGAACTTGACACAATCGAAAGAAAAATCAGACAATTGGAGATCGAAAAGCAGGCATTGATTAGAGAGATCAATATAAAATAAAAAGTAAAGAATAACCTCTAATTATAAAAATGATAAAAGAAATGTATGAATATGGTTTTGCCAATATTGATGGTAAAATTAAAATGAATGAATTTTTAGATTCACTTGTTTTTAAAGACCAAGCAAAAATTATTGCTTATATGGATAAATTGGTTGAATTATTAAATGTTAATCAATTCCCAAACCAGAAATTATCAAAATACATCAGAGACGGAATATTTGAATTAAGAGTAAATCTTAAAAACAAAACCTCCAGGAGTTTATTTTTCTTTATGTCAGAAAGAAAAATTATTTTTACTCACGGTTTTATTAAGAAAACTGAAAAAATTCCGAATTCTGAAATTGAACAAGCTATTAAAATTTAAGACTATTATAGGAATCCGAAATGAACGATGCTCGAGCTTACATAGAAGAAAAAATGCAAGATCCTAGTTTCAAGAAAGCATATCTTGAAGAAAAGACAAAGTTAGATATTGAATTTATGCTTGATGAACTAACAGATAAAATTAAAACGGAGAGATCATATTCTGAACTTATGAAAGGTGTAAAAAAAATTAAGCGTGTCTTAGACTTAGCATAATTTTTTCAACAGCAGTTATTCTTTTTTAGAAGAAAAATCAGACAACTGGAAATCGAAAAGCAGGCACTGCTCAGAGAGATTAATATAAAATAAAAAACAATAAATTAGCTCTAATTGAAAAAGGAATGAATATTATTTAGGATTATTGGTTGATAAAAAGCTTAAAATATATTTAGATACTTCCGTGATAAATTTTCTTTTCGCTGATGATGCACCATAGAAAAAGGAAGTAACTATTGATTTTTTAACTCCCATGAAGTTTGTAAATGAAAAAACATGATTATTATGAGATTTCTAAATCTCAAATTGATGTCTGGGAATGGAAAGAATCTATTCATGAAGAAGTAAAAGACTTGAATATTGAGGACGGTTTGAAATACATAATCAAGAAATCTATCAAAACAAAAGAATTATTTTTTGATGAGATATAAAGTCAGCTAGCAACCGCATATTGGTAAACTAGCAACTAAAAACTTTATCAATGAAGTAGCTAATATAAAATTTATTCTTTATATTCAATCTGTTAAATTCAAAAATTTTCCATTATTATACCTGGTATATGAAGACTAAAATTGATAAATCTTTAGAAGAAGTCTGGGATATGAAAGCTTTAGCAAGAGAGAAGTTTTTAAAAAGTGGTTATTCAAATTATACTGAATATCTAAAAATCAGACAAATTAAAATTGATGAATTCTTTAATGAACATTTTAGAGATAAGATAAACCTTTTAGAAAATTAATATAATTGAGAGTTGAAATATTGATTTTATCAAATTCTTAAATTGAGAAAATTTCTGAAACAGGCTTAGATATGAAGTCAATTAATAAATAACAAGTTGTATTTTATTCTTTATGGGACGTAAATTAATTCTTATATTTTTACTTTTGATAAACTTTCCAATTTGGGCTCAAGATTTTGATAAAAGCATTTTGAATCAATGGGTAGATTCTAAAGTAAAGATTTACGATACATGGGAATACTTCGAGCTAAAGGACACAATTATTGTTTCCATTCTTGACCATGAACCTGCTCCAGTTGATTGTGGTAGAGTTGCATCAGCATCGATTACTATTGTTATCATGGAAAAAGGTGACACAATAAGGGTAATTGGCATGTGCAATACTTCAAATAAATATAAAAAAGGACAACAAATTAAGATTGTCCCTTCCTCAAAACCCTTATCTCATTTGATGTTACCCATGAAATTAAGGGATAACCCAAAGACTAAAAAAGCAGAACAATTTCAATCTTATTTTGATTTAAACATATTGAAATCAACTTGGGGAGTACTTATTGAAATATGAATATAAATCTATAAAACTGATTATTTGATCCCACCTCAAAAAAGAACAAGCTCTACAATGAGAGCTTGTTTTACAATTGACGAGAGAATCAATAACATTTTTATTAGTGTCTGGATTGTTTCCTGTTCTTATTTCTTCATTGTTAATGGATTCTTCAGAATCGGTGGTTTAGGGAAATCCTGCTCTACCGGCTTCAGTTCACTATCTTCAAATAAAAGTGCCGGAACTACTACCGATGCTTCCACATACTGGCTTCCACCTGAAATATATGGCGAAGTAACGGCAGGTGCCAGCAAATTCAGAGCATAAGGAGTATCCCCAACCGCAAGAATATCTTTGAATGTCTGTGGTGTAAAACCTTTTAACTCGCACCCTCTGATCAACTCTTCCTTTCCGTCGGGAGAAATTTTATATGCTTCCAGAACGGGAATAGTAGTCTGGAACTGTCCCATGGGATAATTTCCGGATGTTAGTCTGAAAATTGTAGTAAACAAGATATTTGGATCCATAATCTTTTTTATAATGATTCCGAAAGGAAGTTCGCGATCCTTGCAGAGTTTCATCATTTGCTCTTTAAGTTCATCATATGATTTGGTTTTGCTTTTATCAGAACTCAAAATTACATTACCGAACATTGGTGCTCCTCCACGTTGATGTCCGTTGGACTGACGAACTCTCTTTGTTGGAACGCGTGATGAGAGCAGATTTCTTAGAAAACCACTCTCAACTAAATCTACATTTTCTGCTTGCAAACCATCGTCATCAATAACGAAATTTCCCATAAGTTCTGTATTTCCATATTTTGTTATGAGAGGCTGCTCTTTAACCGATAGAAATTCAGGTAGAACGCGTCCACCAATTTTATTCTGGAACGCTGTGTAACGATCATTATCCTGGAATCCCTGATCTGTGATTTGCTCACGTTGTGTTACCAAATTTGGCGCAAATACATTTGCAAAGAGCTGAGCTGAAGCATAATTGTCAAACATTATAGGACCAGAATATGGCTCATCGAGTGATGCTGCTGTATTAGAAGCAGAGACTTTCATTGCAAGGTTATTTGTTGCTGAAAGAATTGAATCGACCGATGGCAAATCCTGGGGATTCTTTGAAAAGAAAGTTATGAAATTTGCTAAAGGCATTCCATCGGTAGCTTGTGAAGAAGCTACAATTTCCAACCCAGTATGGTAGTCAGTTTTTATATACTCCATTCCCTCGCTATTCACATAAAATACTGTTTCAGGTAAATATTCTACGCTTGTTGAAGTCATCTGTAAATCAGAATATTTATTGAATTGAGCAGAAATCTGTTTTGCAAGATTCTCAAATTTCTTGACATCAAATGCAGGGTATTCCGACATATCGAAGTGCTTCTGAGGTGGCACCCAAAGAAAATCATAAGTCGTATCCTTGCGTACACGATTCTTGATAGTTGTCATCTTTTTAGTATATGTCTCAGTAACCTGTTTGTAAGCTGCGTCAGTAGCAAGCCACAACTCTCTTCTGAGTGACTGATAATCAGCTTCTACCGGAAGACTTCTGCCTTTGAAACGTTCTTCCTCATCGCCGCTTCCGAAGAAGCTGAGCCCGAAATCGAAGAAATTTGAATTGTCGAACTTGTAGCTTCCTACACGAAGTCCAACAGTTACATGAGCTGTTTTACTGTTATTGGATTCAATCAAACTGCCATTTGCAGCTCTGATTGAATAATTATTACCCATTGTTACTTTATACTCAATGTAATAAGGCTTTTCGAGACTACCTATATTAAGCTCGCTCATCGAGCGTTTTATTTCGTCTCTCATTGCACGCATCAGTTCATCGTTTGCAGAGGCAATGTAGGTTAGAGAACAAAAAAGAGCAAGAATTAAATATTTTTTTAACATAATATTTCCGTTATTGTTTTCCTAGAATTTTATTGATAGCTTGCAACAAATCATGTGGTTTTTGTGAGCCGAGAAGTAGCTTCTTTCCATTAGCTAGTTCCAAAAATACTCCCATATTTCCCCTAACGTTATAACAGGAAGTACGGGTTTTCATGTTATACCTGATACCCCAACCGCCAAAATCTCTGAGTGGCTTGTAAACACGTGATTCACAGAATAAAATCTGTATAGCATCAATCTTTCTTAATTTATTTATAAATGGGACATAACGATAGTATAGACCATCCTTTGCAACGATTATTTCAAGATTACTTTTGATAAACAGTACAAATAAAGCAGTAGTCATCATAAAAACAAAAAGTCCTACTACAATCAATCCGAAATCAGGTATCGGCTTGTCTCCGAAAGGCTTCCCAAGAACTATCTGCAGATAGAAACCATAGGCAAACATCAAATTCATAAACACCCACAAAAAAGTAGAAACCACAATCATAAATGTATTGCGGAACCGCTGTTCTTCTTTGTAGAAAATCTCTGTCATTCTTATCTTGCAGTCTTAGTATCAGGTGATTCCAGAATTGGAAGCTTTGCTTGCGATTTAGCTTTTTTCTGTGCCTCAATCAGTGATACCAGCAAACTTGGTGAGCTGGCTGATACCGGCACTCCACCTGATTCTGCACCACAAACACCATTGAAAATGCCGATGTCATCACCTGCGGCAATTACATTCGAAAAAGTTGTTAGAGGTGTACCGATCAGATCCACACCCCGGACAATTTCATCAGGTCTTCCATCAACGAAAATCTTGTAAACCAACAATGGAAGTACGTTGAATGAATTTGGAACAGTTCTGCCAGTGAAAGTAAAACCACCCTGAACTACACTGAAATACAGACCGAATTCTTTATCCTGCTTTTTGCATTCATCACGCAACATATTCTTTAATTCTGCAACTGGCTTGGTTTTTTTGGCAATTACCATTAGATTTGACTGGCGTGATACTGCCGAATATCCCGGTTGCTTTCTGCCATGACCATTTGAATTCGAGAATCCTTCTATGGGTGATCGTGACATCAGGAAACCCTTGAAGATACCATCTTGAACAGTCACAACTTTTTGTCCTTTGACACCCTGATCATCGTAAATGTAATATCCTGCTAAAGGTCTATTGTTTAGTATCTTTGCACTTGGATCGAAGACTACATCAATGAAATCGGGAAGAATTTTTTTATCTGTATAGCCCTTAAATGTCTGGCTGGAGTTTGGATCTTTCTGACGATGACCTTCAACCCTATGCCCGAAAATTTCGTGGAAGAAAACACCAGAGGCCTCTCCAGATAAAATCGCAGGACCTGAGAATGTGGACATCAAAGGTGCTGTCCTTAGCGCCTGCAGAGTAGTTACCATCTGATTCAAGTCATTCATCATTTCTGCTTCAGAAGGCATATCTTCAGGTTTATAAGCGAAGTAACTTTTATATAGTGGCAAGTTCATTCCATCATCTGCTTTGGTTCTACCTGAAATGAAAACACGTACAGTGGGTTCCCACGACTCTAGTTCTGTTCCCTCATTTGAAACAAAAATCTTATGCAGAAGTTCGGCATTGAAAGAAACCTGTCCATCATATATCCATGGATATTGAATAAATACGGCTGAAAGCTTGCGAAGACGATCAGACCAGTAAGCCGTGTCAATCTGCATGGTAACCTTATCACCGAAATATTTTGCAGGACCCTCATGGCTGAAGTCAGCAGAACTGTCCTCTTCTGCTACTTTAACAGCCTTGTTAGTCTGTGCCTTTTCGTATGTTTCTATAGCTTTCTTGTAGGTTCTGTCGGTAGCATACCAGATGGCAAGCTTTATTGGAGCTACATCATCTTCGATTGGAAGATCCACTGATGTACGTCCTGAGCCGAAACTGAACGATGCTCCGCGAATTATATGAGTATTATCGAAATTGTAATCTCCAACGCGAAGATCAATATCAAGTATTCTTTTTTTGTCTATGGAACCTACTTCAATTTTACCGAACGAAGCCACAAGAGCAGTATGATTGACATCGCCAATGGAATACGAAAGATAGTACGGAGGTTTATCCTCCTTCTTAAGCTCACTGAGAGAGCGGTTCAGTTCTTCTTTTGCCGTTTGCATGATTACCGATTCCGCTGAAAATGCAGGAATAGTAAGGCAAAACGCAAGGATTGATATAATTAACTTATTTCTCATCTATACCTTAAAATATTATTATTTATTTCTATTGAGTGAAACAAGGAGACGAATAAGTGAAGTAATTAGGATAAATTATTGGATTTTGTGTAACGATCAATGAAAACTTTCAGAAATTGTGCCAATTTCCGAAAGTGAAAAACTTAATTTTCTTGGGTTGACCAACTTTCAGAAATTGTTCCAATTTCCGAATGTGCAAATACATCAATTGTGTCATACTTTCGAATAGTTGCAAACTTTTTGAAAGTTGGGAATAAAGTTAAATTAATTTTCGATTTTTGTGTAACTTTTTGTAGATAAATACGATATTTGTATTAGGACAGAGACATTATGAATTAATCTAATAGGAAAATCATGAAAAAAGCACTTTTAATCATCTTCATTATTTTTTACTTTTCTCAACTCTATTCAGCAGAGCCTCTGGTCAAGTTCTATCTTGATGATGGAACCTCGAAACGGTATAATCTTAGTGAAATAGATAATATGAAATTCACCTCCGCTCCGGCAACACTTCAACTGCATATTTTCAGAAACATTGATAAAAACTTATATTATCCTGTGCAATTGATTGATTCTATTACATTTTCATTTGATCAATATGATAAAGAATACATTAATCTCTGGCACGGTGGCTTTTATTGGTATGTTGCTATCTGTGAAATTGATAGTATTTTACTTTATTACACGACATACACTGCTGTCACCATAGGAGAACAGCACTGGATGTATAAAAACCTGAATGTTGATCATTATCAGAATGGAGATTCAATACTTGAGTTAGGAAAATCAGGAGGGTGGAACAATCTTAAGACCGGAGTTTGGTGCTATTATAACGATGATCCTGTTAACGGTTTAATCTTTGGCAAACTCTTTAATTGGTATTCAGTAATTGATCCACGTGGCTTAGCACCTAAAGGTTGGCATGTTCCAAGTGATTCTGAATGGACATTGTTAACTACATACTTAGGTGGAGAAGTTGAGGCTAGTGGTAAACTAAAGGAAACTGGATTATTTAATTGGTCAAGCCCAAACATTGGTGCAACAAATGAGACTGGATTTTCTGCTATTCCAGGTGGTTACCGATTAGGATATGGAAATTGTGAATATATTGGTTACTTCTGTTATTTTTGGACTTCATCAAAAAGTTGGGGTGATTACTCATGGTTCCGTCCATTATATTTCCATGACATTAGGACATACAAAGATTATATTCAAAGGAGTTGGGGTCTTTCCGTCCGTTGTATTAAAGACGAATAAAACGCAGAGAAATAAATTTCAACCCGGACAAATCATCTTTTTTATTTCTGATGGAAGTTTATATTCCTTATAAGGTTTAAATTCAAAAATTGCTTTTTTGATATGCCTGTATTTAGTGAGGTTGCCAGCTGCACATTTTTCCCAGTAACGATATGCTTCTTCATTTGTAAACCCACAGAACTGCATTAGAATCAGAGCAGATGCATAACCTGATTGATGCCATCCATTCCAGCAATGAAGATAGATAGGTCCCGAAGCTGGATCAAGGATATTCCGATAAACCAGTTCAAGTAATTCACGAATTTCTTTGTCATTGGATAAAGAGTTTTGAATGTACTTCAAAGTCCTGCCATTCGAATCAGGTCCGATAATCTTGTTCACATCCGAAAAGTTTTTCTGGTAAAGATAAACTGAGGTTGAGAAACCTACTTTGAGCAGATTTTCCAATCCTTCCTCAGGCATGGGATTTTTATTGTCTCTAACCAGATTCTTGTTGTAAACATTATTAGCACCACCGCGATAAACTATCCCATGCAGAACAACTCTCATATTTCGAGTGCCATAGACCAAGGGACAATTATCACCGTGATTGTCAGTGATTGATTCATAAATGCTACTCACCTTAAACTTTTCTTTATATGCTTCTATCTTTTCTGAAAGTGCATCTATTTCATTCTTTTGAGCATGAATTGCAAAAGATAACGATAGAAAGAGGAATAAACTAAAGTACGATTTGAGTTGTTTGAACATGTTCATGTGGTTTAATAATGAATTAAATATCAATCAAAAATGTTCTTAGCAATTAAATATGGAAGGATTATCCAAAGAATGCCCTTGATTAAAAAGAATAGAAATCCGATAAAGCCAATTCTTTTGAGCCAATGTCTTATTCCGGATTTGCTAACTCCAGATTCTGAACCGGAATCTGTAATATTGTTTCCAATTTTTATCATTTAAATTGATTACTTACTTTCACAAGTAGAATATAATTAAGTAACTTCAAAATCCTCTGACTTAACAAAAAGTAAATCATTATATTTTTAGACGTAAAGGTGTGATTTCTGTTTCTTTCTGCTAAGGGATAAGCAATCAATTGACTGCCACTCCCTATCTACTACTTGCAATTTGAAAGTGACAGTGAATTGATGTATGATTTTTTTTGAATTCTACTTTTTTTCTTCATAGGTTTCAATTGAACTCGGATCAAGTATCTTTTTGCTGATTATCTTTAGATCTTTATCGAGTTCATAAACATAAGGAATGGCTGTTGGAATGTTGAGTTCCAGTACTTGTTCCTTTGTAAGATTCTCCAGATACATGACCAATGATCTAAGTGAGTTGCCATGAGCTGAAACTAGAATATTTTTGCCTTCTTTCAAGAGCGGTTCGATATGATCTTTGTAGTAAGGTATCACTCGTTCGAGAGTGTCTTTCAGGGATTCGCCGTTAGGTGGTGCAATATCATAACTGCGACGCCAGATTTTAAGTTGTTCCTGACCAAACTCCTCACCTATTTCAGCTTTGTTCTTCCCTTGCAGATCGCCGTAATGACGTTCATTAAGAGCCTGATTCTTGGAGAGAGGGAGGTTAGTTCTGTCACTTTGCTCCAAAATGATTCTTGTGGTGTGCTGAGCTCTTTTGAGTGCACTAGTGAATACATAATCTATATCATATTTTTTGAGAAGATGTCCTGCAACTTTTGCTTCTTGTTCACCTTTTGGCGAAAGATCAACATCAACCCAACCAGTGAATCTATTCTCAAGATTCCACTGTGATTCTCCGTGCCTTACTAATATCAAATTTGGCATATTTTCCTCAATTATTATTCTTTAATATTATTTATTCTGACAGAGTTCCATCAAAACTCCGTTTGTTGACTTTGGATGCAGGAAAGCGATAAGCATATCGTGAGCTCCAGGCTTAGCCTGGGTGTTAATCAGCTGAATTCCCTGCCCACTTAATTCATTTAATTCCTCATTAACATTATCTGATTCAAATGCAATATGATGAATGCCCTCACCTTTTTTCTCTATGAATTTTGCGATTGGCGAAGTTTCGTCAGTGGGAGCAGTCAGTTCAATCTGAACATCACCGACTTTGAATGATGCAACCTTAACTTTTTGATCTTCAACAGTTTCGAAATGCATATTTTCAACTTTGAAAATCTTGGAGAAAAGTGCCGAACTTACGTCCAGATCTTTTACCGCAATACCAATATGATTAATAGATTTCAACATATCTATAATTAGATTACTTTATTTTTCACTCTATGATAATATTCTTCCGCTTTTGCGAGATCTTGGGGTGAATTAATACCTTGTAATTCCCCAAATTCAGCTCCGGCAAAGCAGTTTACTTTATATGATTTGTTATATGCAATTTCAATGATGTCAGTCAAATAGTATTCGCCCTGAGAATTGTCATTCGATAGTCCATCAAGTGCATCGAACAGCAGATCACTTTTTACAAGATAAACACCACTATTGATTTCATGAATTTTCTGCTCAAATTCATCTGCATCTTTCTGTTCAACAATCTTCAGGAAGTTCCCGAGATTATCACGTACAATGCGTCCGTATCCATTCGGATCAGGAGCAATAGTAGAAAGAACAGATAAATCCCAATTCCCAAAATTGTGGTTTTCGATGAATTTATTCAAAGTTTTAGCACTTAACAGAGGAACATCTCCAGATAGAATCAATATATCTCCTTGAAATGCGATTAGATGTCCTTTAGTCTGAGCAACTGCATGACCGGTTCCAAGCTGCTGATTCTGTTCAGCAAAAAGAATCTTATTTGAATATTCCGAGCGAATAAAATCTATAACACTCTGCCGTTGATGCCCAACAATTAAGACGATTGAAACTGGGTTGAGCAGATTTGTTTCGTCCAGTACATGTGCAATCAATGGCTTACCATCGAGCAGAGCCATAACTTTAGATTGATCAGGATTATTCATTCGTTTGCCTTGTCCGGCGGCAAGAATAGCAACAGCGATAGATCTACCATTTGACTCGGGCATTAAGTTGTCCTGGAAAAGTGTTTATTTGCTTCAGTGGAGTGTGTTTTAGAAATTATATTATTATTTTTATCAACAAGGATAACAACCGGTTTATAGTCTTTCAGATCATCATCATTCATCATAGAATAACTGATGATAATCACTTCATCGCCTACAGCACCTTTACGTGCAGCGGCACCATTTAGGCAGAATTCTCTTTTACCTCTTTCACCCGGGATGACATAGGTTTCGAATCTTGCACCATTGTTAATGTTGACAACCGAAACTTTCTCATAAGGAAGCATATCAGCTTCTTCGAGCAGTTCGCTGTCAATGGTAAAACTTCCCTCGTAGTACAAGTTGGCATTTGTGAGCACTGCGCGATGTATTTTAGATTTGAGCATTATTCTTTGCATCGTTGCCTCAAGATATCCTTTTTAAATTCCAGCACAATAAGAACTTCAAAATTATAAAATATAATTATTAGTTCAAATTTTATTAAACTTATTAAAATAAAAAACTTAATTTTGTAATCTATGACGACATTGGAGGATAATACTTTGAACAACTACATTAAATCAATGCTGAAAGCACTTGCAATCTTTGTGATTATTTTATTTGCTTATGCACTTGAAGCACAGAATCTAGAGCTGATTAAAACCATCGCAATCAGGGATGAACTCAAAGGAGTTTCACCTATACAGACCGAAGTTTTCGGAGCGTCAAGAAAAAAAATAGGTAAATATGCTTGCATCAATTTAGAACCTCTAATCAATAAGGCAATTGCTTCTATCCCAAAGGCTGAGTATCCAGGATTGATTTTGATCATACGGAATCAAGAGAATGAATACGTAACTGCGACCATTGGAGATTTTATTTCTAAAAATGTTGGGATTGCTCCTCGTCTTTGTATCAAAACATCTGACCTGCACATCGGAGATACAGTTAGAATTTTCGATAAAGGTGTAAAGGATGGCGGAATTGATACCAAACTGATGGATGAAGAAGTTAGTAAATACTCTCGATCAACCTTGTACATAAACCTGATGGTATCTGAATTTGACACAGCACGCGAAATATTGCCATCTTACACAATCTTCTTTGCGACTGACCAGACAACATACAGATGGCTCAAGAATGCAGTAAAAATTGAAATATATAAACTTAAATAGTAACGGTAGATATAAGAAAATTGAGAGTTGAAAGTAATTGCATATTAAGAATTTTTATAAATACTTTTCACTTTTCACTTTATACTGAATTAAAAAGAGGATTAAATGCGAAAATTAGTAGAATGTGTACCAAATTTTTCAGAAGGCAGAGACCAGAATATTATCGATGCAATTGCTGATGCAATACGCAAAACTCCCGGTTGTACTTTACTTGATGTTGACCCAGGGAAATCTACAAACAGAACCGTATATACTTTTGTTGGTACACCGGAGGCTGTTGTTGAAGGTGCTTTAAGCTCAGCCAGAGTTGCCAGAACTCTAATTGATATGAGAAACCATCATGGCGAGCATCCGCGTATGGGTGCCATGGATGTATGCCCATTTGTTCCTGTGGCTAATGTCACAATGGATGAGTGTGTGGAGTGTGCCAAAGAATTCGGCAGAAGAGCTTCAGAGGAACTAGGAATTCCACTTTATCTTTACGAGGAAGCTCAGACAATCGAATATCGTAAGAAGCTACCCAGTATCCGCGAGGGCGAATACGAGGCTATAGCCGGAAGAATCGGCACTAAAGAATGGAAGCCTGATTTTGGTCCAGCTAAATTTGTACCAGAGTGGGGAGCAACAGTCACAGGAGCCAGATTCTTCCTAATTGCTTACAATGTGAATATTCTCGGAACAAAGGAACAGGCTCACAGAATAGCTCTGGACATTCGAGAAGGCGGCAGAAGTCTTGAGGAACCCGGAATACTAAAAGAAACCAAGGCAATAGGCTGGTTTGTTGATGAATACAATATGGCTCAGGTTTCCATCAATCTTACAAATTATTTAGTAACAGCGCCTCATGAAGTTTACGAAGAATGTACAAAACAGGCAAAAGCTTTGAATCTGGCTACTGCAGGGTCTGAACTTATTGGACTGATTCCTCTAGAAGCCCTGATGATGGCTGCTGAATATTACATAGAAAAAGAAAATCTTTTCATATTGGAAGAAGATCAGAAAATCAAGTTGGTAGTGGATAGATTGGGATTGAACTCGATTTCGAAGTTCGTGCCCGATCAGAGAATTATTGAGTACCTGATCGACGAGGGAAGAAACGAACCACTGGCTAATCTCACACTAAGGGGATTCATTGAAAGCATTAATGCCAGAACATCTGCTCCGGGTGGTGGTTCTGCAGCTGCTGTTATTGCCGGAATAGGAGTGGGATTGGGTGCTATGGTTGCGAAACTGACTTATGGAGTTAGAAAGTTCGAGCATCTGGACAAAGAAATGCGTCAGATTATTCCTCCTCTGCATAATGCTTCGCAGGCTCTGATACCTATGATTGATGCAGACACTAATGCCTTCAATGATTATATGGAAGCAATGAGACTGCCCAAAGATACGGACGAGCAGAAAAAAGCCAGAACAGAAGCTATGCAGGCAGGATTGAAGAAGGCAATAGATGTACCACTTACTACAATGAAATTAGGCGATGAAGCATGGGATGCCATGATTGAAGTTGCTAAGCTTGGGAACATTGCTTCTAAATCCGATGTAGAAGTTGGTGCGAGAGCTTTGGAAGTCGGCATCTGGGGTGCATACAAGAATGTCATGATAAATATGCCACAGATAAAAGATGAGGATTACAAATCTAGGACTTTAAAAATAGCTGAGGATATGGTTGGTAGAGCTAAAGCAAAGTGCGGGGAAGTGCTGGAGATACTAGATAAGAGAGAGAATTAATTAAGAATTACGGAATTACTTTAAAAACATCCAACTATTATAATTTTTAATTTTTGCATCGAAGAAGCTGCAATACCGCTTCCTGAATCCATCTCCACTTGTGGAGAGTGGGTTCTACAACTGGATTCTTCACTACACTCAGAATGACGAAAAAAAAAGAGCCTGCTGTAAGGATCAGTCCCTCTCTGCAAGCTCTTTTGGTTAAAATATCCTGATTGAAATTATATCGGCTATCTCAAAACGACAAATCTTCTTTTTTCCATAAAATCATTTCCTCTGATCATTATATAATAAGTACCGGATTCAAGATTTTGAACATCAATTTGATAATTTAATGCACCGTCAAGTTTGATTTCGTTTAAACACATACCAAGTTGATTATAAAGAGAAATAGAATTAATTGACTTATTGGTAGACTTTAGATTAATATTCAAATTTGTGGCTGATGGATTAGGGAATAATTCAATGGATGACAAAGATTCTGTTTCTTTTACATTAGCTTGAATGTCTAAAGGAAAGAAATCTATAATGTTACCAAGATAATTAGGAATTATCAAATAATACGACCCATCTTCATATATCACACTAATGTCAGCAGGTGCTGAATAGCCTTCAGCAAATACTACCAAATCCTGACTAGTAGATTTTGGATCCCACTCGTATATCTTTCCCTGCTGTTTGTCAAATGACATTACTTGCCAAGCTGATACTAAAAACTTACCATTTGGGAGCTTGACAATACCATCCATATATTTTACTTTAGGATCAACAACTGTCTTCTTGATTTGTGTAGTAGCCAAATCTAGAGTTACAATTGCACCTGGATCGGTATATTCGACATAAATTAATTGATTTGTTTCTTTGTCATACAAAATCCCGTTTGGAGAATTTACAATATCCTGAATATTCAATACCTCAACAGCCTGAGTTTCAGGTGTATATTTATATATAACCATTGTCTGAGTGTCTGTGATATAAAGATGGCCGCTGCTATCAGCACAAATATCATTGAGCATTGTAGCATTTTCTAATGGTAGATTAATATCCAGCTCTTTGGTTGTCAAATTATAACGTTTTAGAGTGGGTCCGTCGGCAACAAATAGCATTCCATTGTAAATTAGAAGTCCTCGTGGAGAAACTAATCCGCTTGCAAAAAATGATAATTTAGACTCTAAATCCATTGTTAGTATCTGTTTTCCAGCTTTACAGGACACATAAAACATTTTGTTCTCAGAATCATAAGCAGTGCTTTCAGGATAGTTTAAAGCCTGGCTGAAACTGTTGATGGAATAGAAAGCAATAATTATAATTATTGATAGAAATAGTCGGAAATTAAACATAAAACCTCACTAATGTTATTGTTACTCAATTAAAAATATAATTTACAAAAAATTTTGCAAACTCAGACAAGTTTTTAATGATTGGTTCCTGTTCATTATTGCACATGATTTAGTTATAATAATATCGTTATTTTAAAATGTAACTATCTTTGATTTGGCAATTGTGACTTAATGGACATTTTTTAGGCTAAAAATAGAGTAACCACTTTTAAATATTAGATTTGTAGTAATTGAAAAGCTATGAATAAAAAATATGCTTTTATTACGGTCATAAATTTACCAAGAAAAAAGGTATTGTAATTGGTAAACCACTCCATAAATGTCATTATTGCCATAAGCAATTCTTAGGTGGTGTCAGGATAGACAACCAGGAATTATGGCAAGAGTGTTAGTAAGCTACTCTGACGATTTCCTATAATCTGAGATGAAATTAATGCAAATTGCATCATTCTTTGGCACTTTTGGCACTATTTTAATGAACGATAAGGCATATAATATATTCGTAACCTCCCTTTATTACAATCATCTTACTTTTGGGTTGGCACTTTTGCATCAATTGCATTGTGTTTTTGAATATTTTCATCGAAGATGCTATATTTGAATAACCGCGGGTGAAACCCTTGGAGGTGAAAGAATCGCTACCACCCCGTCTCGACTTCGTCGATCCACCCCTCCTTGGAAATGAGCGGAAAGAATGCAAATTGCATCTTTTTTGGCACTTTTGGCACTATTTTAATGAATAAAGGGTTATGTAAAAATTCTTTAAGCATATTATTTATCATATAGTTAATTTTTGGAATGGCACTTTTGCATCAATTTGCATCGTGTTTTTTCGATTTTTAGCATTTAATCCCTTACGGGATAAAGTAACGCAAAAAAAGATCATTTATCTACAAATATTGAACTCCAACTGGAGTTCTTTTTTTTTCTA
>CAYXFU010000028.1:0-48615 GCA_964464375.1 uncultured Hyphomicrobiales bacterium | reverse complement strand
AACACAACCGCGAAAAGGGCGTACACGCACAGAGACGGGTTGTGCCATAATGCTTGTTTTGCGAAGGAGATGCCTTTTCTTACGACTGAGCAATGATTTTGCCTTTTTGTTCTTTTGTATTTGCGAGCATCTTCTATGTATTTCGCCGGCGGGCGTTTCGCCCCGCTTCGGACGGCGCAAGGACAGATGCCGGACTGCCCAGATAGTCTAGCGGGAACGGACGATGAGAAAGCAGGCGAGGGCGGGCTGGCGGCGGGCGTTTCGCCCCGCTTCGGCCGCCACGTCCCGACCGAAGACCTGCCGCATTTTCGTGCCACTGCGAGCATTATTATATTGTGCCGTCTCGGCACGCCATTTTTTGACGGTGATTAAGGTCAGCGGGGATGTGTGGAGGAATTTGGATGATCCGTGGAATGTCGGAAAATGCCGATAAATGCGGGTATTTCGTTGATAATGCGAGAATTAGGCGGAATAGGTGATATTTTGTCGAATATTGGGATATATCTCACATAATATAGCTTTTTTTGTACAAAATTAAGATAGCTAGTCTTGCCTGGTACATTTTGCTTATACATGTCAATAAGTTAGAATGAACTTAATCATCAGGTTCAGGTTCGTTTAACGGATAATGATTCTGTACAAGTTTAATTTCCTCTTTTATTTGGTTAATATTAGCCTCGAAATAGGCATTATTTATCTCATTCGCCGCTTTGTCATGCAATATCCCTAAATCCATATCCATGTTTCGATTGGTTTTGAGTATAGTATCATTCAATCGGAAGTATTGATATTTTGAATTTGATATTTCATTAATAAATTTAAGAATTTCTAAATCAAATCCATCCATTGAGGTTTGCTTAACTTCTGAACTTTTTATTTCTGCAGTTTTTTGCTTTTCACTAGAAGTAAGATGATCATTTGTAATGATCTCAGATTCAAGTTTAATATTTAAAGTTTTTAATTCAACAATATCATCATCTGCTGTTCTGTTTATAGTTCCATCAGAATGTGGCACATCAAGCAAAATTTTATTTTCACTTGTATCAATTTCTGGTAATCCATCATCAAATAAAATCATAAAATCTCCAATTTTTTGACACAATCAGAACAATCTGTGCACAATCACAGAAAATTCATGATTGAGTGAGTAATATTAGCAATAGATGCGATGTTACGAGGTTTTTATGGTTCCCGCACAATCGAAAACCTATTCTGGTTTATATAATTAAGAAAAACGCTAAAACTATATTACTGTCATAGCAATATACTTTAATATGTAATATGGTATTTATCCTTCATTATTTTCAATTATAGTAAATATTGATTGTTCATTGAGTAAATAGTGCCTAACGCTTGATCTATTGCAGATGTACGACGAACAATCAGGTCTCAATCACATATTTAAACACAATCACTGATTGAGTATGCAAATATTAAAAGATAGATACAGGGCGGTTATCAGCAAAAACCCATCTGCGTCTTCTTTCATTATTTGCACCAGTTTGTTCGTCGATAAATACCAGCTTTTTAAATTTTATATACTCATTAAACCACTTAGTTGTGGTTTTTATTGACTTCGCTAATTTACCATTCGGACCGTAAATTTTATGCATTGTTGTAAATTCAGTATGCAGTTGATCATGGTAAATCATACCGCCATTAGTGAATATATCTTTGTATTTTTCGATAAAATCAAGGAAGTCTTCTGGTAATTTTGCCAACAATTTTCTCTCAGAAAGATTCTTTTGTTCATAATTAAGTAATCCATTTTTGAGATAATAGCAATTGAAATAGATCATCAGATTGTAAAATTTGTTCCAATTATCATCTCCCAATTTCCAGCCCTGATTGAAAAACTTTGTTTCAAATTCATCAAAGGGTGTATAGTCAGCAGTAAAATAATCAGAGAATTCTATCTCATGTTTACGTGCCCTGTGTGAATCAGAATCGTTAGTCAGAACTGAATTGGTGGCTATTAATATTTTAGGGCTATCAGAAAATGGTAATCTGAATGCCTTTTGCCCTTTCCTTTCAATTGTCAGACCTTCGGTCATTATTGAGAACAAACCTTCAAAGTCAAAACCTTTACGTGTATCATCCCAAAAAATGAACTGAGTATCAATTGATATTGTCTGGAAGTAAAACCGATCATGCAGATCAACCCGTTTACCGTCCAAAATGGCACGACGACGTAAATAACTTATTGCCTCTGAGGTTAAACCTTTTCCACTTCTACCGTTAGCTTCATCATCATAAGCAATTTTTTCCTCGCAAAAAATGATAGCCTTAGGTACTGTAGGATCTTTGTATGAATGAAGCAGATAACCAATCCCTGTGATTAATGATTTAAATCTATTCACATCTAAATTTCGTTTAGAACGATCATGAGGATATTCAGGATCAGCTGATGAGCAAAGTTTTTCCAGGAATTGGCCAAAATGTGAACTATTTGTATCTGAACCTTCTTTTTTTGAAAGGAGTACAAAATCATGGTCAATCATTTGTTCTTTCCAGATGCACATATCAATATTACCATAATTGTGAAATTGTGGTCCATCAGCTGATGTTTCAACATAACCATTTTTAAAGAAGAAGTAACCGTGGTCAACCGAATCTTTTAGAAATTTATTCTCCAGGACTTTCAGTTTTGAGAAAAAGTCTTTGCTGGAATAGATATATATCTTTTGGAAGATTGTCTCCCAGAGATCCTTGTTGGTATAATTATCAGATATGTCTTCCGGTAGATTATCGAATGACTTTTGAAGATATTCCCAAATTTTATCCGGAACAACTTCTTCAACAATATTATTTTTTGAATATACAAATGTAGAGGAGTTATTATCAAGCCAAAATTTATAAAAACCATGATAGTTTATATAATTTATAAACTTGCTCTTGATTATTTTTAATGTGGTTGCTCCTGTTTTCTGATTTACTATAAACTCTTCCCAAAAAATGCAATCTTCAGGAAAATTTGAAAAAGCATTATTTAGAAGTAAGTTTTTCTTTGATTTTATTGCTCTAGCTTGTTTATAATTCTTTTTATAGAATTTCTTAGCATTAAAGCCATACTGCTTTGCATAATAGATTAAAGTAGCGATTTGCGGTTTTAAAGCTCTGTGCTTTATCTTATAGGCTGTGCCGTTATCTTTGTCAGGTGACCAGTTTTCAATCAGCCGTATGGCTGTTTCTTCGTAGAAGGTATTGCCAACAGCTGACATGCATTTAAACCAATCACTATAAGACAGAGAATCGCCAGGTATATAACCAAGAATTTCACTTACTTGATCAGCTGAGATTGAGAAATTTGTATTTTCTGTATTGTACTCTTTTATTACATCGCTCTCTTCTTTGCCGGAATTAATTATTGAGTCAAGAATTGTCTGATTTAATGGCTCCGAAGAAAAGTGAACATAATCAGCATCTTTGCATCCATAAAAGAAACGGGAAATATCCTTACATGCAGGATCACCACCAAATTTCTTAATAAAACTATCAGCGGTTAAAGAATACTCCTCCGGAGAACTGATTTGATTTGGTAACAGAAAGACAATTCTAAAACGATTCCATTCATCTGTATAAGATGGTGTTCTATACATAAAAGCAGCATTAGCTTTTAGCCATGAGTCAGATTGAGCACTTTGGTATGGGAAATAACCTTCAGATAGTGTTTTTGATCTTTCTGCATATTTACCTGTTTCCTTATTCTTCTCTTTGACTGAGTTATCGATATCAATACCAAGTAAAACTGCTCCTTGTATATCTGAAATTGCTGGCTTTTTCCCTCCGGCTGATTCTTTTAAAATACCGGGACCCCAGGCAAGTCCGTCTTTAATAATATGGCTTATCAACTGTTCAATTGTAAACTCAGCATTCTTCCAGCCCTGTGTTCTTGGATCGCCTTTGTTGACGATGTTTTCGTTAATTGATAGTTCCATGATAGAAAAGTATTGAAATGGATGAGATAAAACAATTAATATTTAGCCATGAGTACATAAATTTTCCTCAAACCAGATGTAGGCATCATTTATATCCGTGATAAATCGCCCAGTATTTATCTCTAGCCATTCGCCATTGCGTGTTTTACAGTGAATTTCAATTTTATTGGATCTGTTTCTATCAAACTTAATATATTCGATAATGCTCGAATTGACGAAATGGATGTGAACTGACATCACAGGTATGAACATAGAGTCCCCCATAAATAGTTGTTTTGATATTTTATTATTTAGAATTTGTTATGCTGTAAGAAAGAAATGACTGCTGAAGCTATTTCCGGATATTTCCTAATAATTTTCAGAAGTGTCTGTCTTATTACTACAAAGTGCAAGATGAAGTGCCTCTTCATCAAATAATACTCTGCGTTTCCCGGCACGAATAAATGGTATTTTGCCATCTTTACGCAATTTCCAAATTGTAACAGATGAGATATCGTATTTTGCTGTTACTTGTTTAATTGTTAAGTAGATTTTTTCTTTGTTCTTTTTCTTTAAATCAGTTTCATTTTGTTCAAATATTTTATTTGAAACTAACTCACAAATCTTAGATGCCAAATCATCGACATTCATGTTTGTCATGATTAAATTTTCCATAAATAAATCCTCATTATGCTGAATTTGAAAACGTTTGTTGATACCAAATTAAAGAAAAGAAAATAAACATAAAAGAAAAAGTTATCCACAGTGAGATGTTAGTAAGTCCTTATATAACAAAGGTTTATTAAGTTGAATAAAATAAGATTCATTAAGCATAATTATCATTAACTTAGTTACTAAAAATAATTTTAATCTTATTTATCGGTATAAAAATGTGTGATAATTTACTAAATTTAGTGGCGTAATTTATTCGATAATTTAATCGAAATTATTATCAAGATTTGAAGGAATTTGTAACCCAAAAATCTTAAAAGAGCATAAGAATGTTAATTTATTAATAGCAAATTAGTAAAGAGTAGGATGGAATATAGATATAGAAAATTCTGAAGCGTACATCATGGGTTTTATACTAGAAAAAATAAGGATAAATTAACTGCTATGAAATTTTACAGAAAAATAAAAAATGTAAGGATAAATTAATAAATTATTCTTTTCTGGTTCATTCTTCTATTGAATTCTCTAAAATTTTAAATGGATCAAAATCATATTCGACAATGAATTCATCAATAGCACTGTTTAGTAGCTGACATGCACGTTTTTCGACATTGTGTTTGTATCTCTGAAGTGAATCCTGGCTTGAATGTCCGGAAAATACTCTTACAATTTCATCAGGTAACCCAAGTTCATTACTGCACAGTGTAACGAATGAGTGACGGCCGCAATGGCTTGTAATTATTTCATGTTTTTGCTTGGGGGCATCATAAATATTTACTTTTTTTCCAAGGACAATTTTATAAGGTATCACCTTACTATTAATACCAGCTTTTTCACACAGTTCTTGTATATTGGCATTCAGCTTGTCGTTTGACAATATAGTCCAATTTTTATTAAAATTCTCTGTATCATCCAAAATTTTATGCATAAATTTATGGAAGGAAATGAATGCTTTTCCACCTGTTTTTTCCTGATCGAACATTATCAATCCACGATCTGAGTCGATACTGTCAGATGTTATCTTTTTTAAGTCACTATATCTTATTCCGGAAAAACACTGGAACATAAATACATTTTTGGTATTCTTCATTCTATCGTTTATTGGATTATAATACCATAACTTTTTCAATTCTTCAACATTTAAAAATTCTCTCTGTACATTTTCTTTTGGACAAATAAAATAATCATTCAGATAATTGATATTCGTGTGCCAGCCTTCATTATGAGAATATCTTAAAAATGCTTTTAGAATTTTGATCATATTGCCAACAGTACTATCAGATAACTTTTTCTTTTCTCCTGTTTTTGAATTTACGAATTCGTTATTCTGTAAGAATTGTATGAATTTATTATAGAAATTTTTATTGATGTCATCGAAAGTCAGCGTTCTGGCCCGATCATAAATAAGTAATTTACTTAATAAAGTTGAATAAGCTTTTTGTGTGCTGTCCTTAATGTTAGCATGTGTTTTACGGATTCGCCGTTTACGAAGTCCACTTTTGGTATCATTACAGAATTGATCAAAGGCTGTGTAAAAAGCATACTCATCCGGTTTTGGGGTTTCAGTATCATTCAGCTTGACAGAATCAGATGATGTATTTAAAGGAATTGATTTAAAAGGTATATCGCGAACTTCAGAAACAACCTCGTCAACAATCTTCTTTATGGAATCGAAATTCATTTCTTTATCATTTGTACTTAATCTGTACTTGACAATAAGATTAATTTTATTATGAATATCGTGTAGATCTTTATTGATAACGGCACTATCAGGATGTTTAATGACAACATGATTTGTGGAATCCCATTGAGAAAGCTTTACAGAGTGTTTAATTCCGCAAAAGTACCTATCACCGTTGAATGAGACAATCATTCTGATTGGAATAATCTTATTTTGCAGTTTAGTTTTATCAGAACCAGATCTTACATTTAAAACATACGATAATTTTAGCTCATTTCTCATAGTGATCCCGGAAAGAGAAGATTCAACAAATATCAATTTAACTTTTTCTAAGTATTACGACGAAGAATTGTTGCACAAATTGTTGCACAGATTTAAGTTAATTTAATGAAATTAAGAAAAATTAAGGAAGCTATAAAGTGGCTTATACACTATAATATAAATAAAAGGAATGGTTAATAGGTTAATATTATTTATCAAATGTTCAAATCTTGTCACGCCGACTAAAAATGGCATAAGTTTCTTTATTTTTAAAGTACTTATGCCATTTTTGTATTTAATGTTGCACAGTTTCACATTAAAATTATTGATTAAACTAAAGAAATATTAGAAAATATTATTTAATAAAGATTTCTAAAGAAGGCTAATGATTTCATTTTACCTTTCCAAAAAGTCAATTCGATGTGAATATGATCTTCACCCGATTCTGAATACAGAACGAAGAGAGATTATTAATAATTAAAAAATTGATTTTCATACTCCATCAGAGTAAATAATCTGAACTTGAATTGAATCTTTGTATGTTATATAAAACTTCAATATAATAGAATAGTGCTATTAGATTCTGCATACTAATCCTTATTTAAAACATCCTCAATCCAACTGAATGCTGCCATTGTTGATGGGAGTCCGATTGTTGGAAGTGCCAGCATAACTGTATGTTTCATCTCTTCAGGTGTACAGCCGGCTTTCAATGCTTTTCTTGCATGGGAATGAACTGCCCCCTCAAGACGAGCCCCAGTAGATATAGCAAGCTTAATCAAAGCTCTAGTTTTATTGTCGAGTGGTCCTGAAGTATGGACGGCGTCACCCATCTCTTCATAAGCTTTGGCTACTGCCGGATAATCTTCCTGAAATTTTTGATAACGTTTTGGAATTGCCATTTTATCACCTTCAAATTAAGAAAATTTTTAATTATTGATATAAACTTTTGAGAGTATAATTAACAGCCCTCTCTCTTTGGCTTTCCACCTGCCGCTGGTGATCCCTGAGCAGATCCCGACATCTTAGGCATTGAAAGTTTTGGTACTGCTTTATTGCCGCTGGAATCATTAGAAGCTAATTGTGGAGTACCACCGAAAAACTTACTAACTTCTACCATCTTTGCAAACTTTGCTTTATCCTCAGACGTAGCATTTTCTGGAATTCTTGGGAAAAGAACTTTCTCTTTCCATTCGTTGATCCCGCCTGTTAAAAGATAAACTGATTTATAATTCTTTGATTTCAGAACAAACCACGCTTGAGCTGAGGCGATATTGTCATCAGAATACAAAATGATTTTCTCTGTTTTAGATAAATTCATTTTGGTCAATTCAGTAATTCTGACATTAATTGAAGATGGAATATTATATTCACTAAATTTCATTTCATCTCTAAGATCGATTAATTTGAAATCAGCTTTCTTTTGAATCAACCAGTCAGCCATATATTCGACACTTAAACTTGATGACTTATCCTGAATTTTCATTGATAATTCATTGACATCGACTGAAGCAATTCTTGCTTTCAATGGATCGCCCATAAAGATGGCTATAAGTCCAAGAACAAAGGCAACAATAGCAAGCTTTTGGTTGATCGTATATTTTGATAAATTAATCTTCATGAGCAACCTCCGGTTTCTTGTAACCATACTTTTTCTCTGCCCATTCAGCAGCGGCAAATCCACCAAGAGCCATAAGCACTACTGCAAAGACCAGGATGCCGTAAGGTATATTGAAGTAGGTTGGCATAAGCACTTTGCCCATGTGTGTAGAATTAGCAAATCCCTGAATAAGAGGATAAACTTCACCGTAAACAAATGTTCCGAGGAAAACCCCACCGATGAAGAATACTCCATCAATTTTACCTGTAGCACAGGCAACAACTGATGTGCCGGGACAGTAACCACCAATAACGAATCCTACACCCAGCAAAAGTCCGCCAACAATCTGTGGTACAATGTAAGTATCGATTACATTCACCATTGTGATATCCATCAATCCGAAAACAGAGAGGAAATAAACTCCTAGCATTGCTGTTACGATTGCTGTGAACATCACCTTAAAAACTGTAAGATCTTTAAAGTAAAATTGGGCTGCTAGTTTCTTTGCTGTTCCGAATCCTGCTCTCTCAAGAAAGAAACCAAAACCTATACCAATAATGAAAGCAAGCACCAGTCCGGTATCGGCACCGAAAAAATCGAATTTAAAATAAGGCATCATAACCATTGCCTCCTAACAAAATACGCAAACATATATGCTCCGGCAAATACACACATCATAAAAGCCCAGCTACCTAGATTGAGAATTGAACCACCGGTCAGAGCCTGACCACTTGTGCAACCTCTAGCAAGTTTAGCACCGAATCCCATCAAGGCACCTCCGAACACCGCAAAGTACAACCTTTTCCTGTTCGAAAAAAGTGGTCCTTTTTCTATACTTTTATTTACTCTACCGGCAAACATACCTGAAATGAAACCACCAACGAGAACTCCCATTACCTCAAATACCAACCAATCCTTTAGTGGATTGGTTGAACCATCACCTAAATACTCCGAATAGAAAGTATTCCCAGCCGCATGACTCGGTGCAACAGTATTAACCCCAACTGCAACAACTGTCGAGATAGCACCTGATGCTCCTAATCCTCTTCCCATTATCACATAGGACAAGAGTAAAACTAATCCAAGACCAATCCCTGCGATATAAGGATTCATATAGGGTTTTGGATTGTTTGTAACTAAATGTTTTGACATAAAATAATCTCCAAAAATATATACTTGTTTTATTTGAATACTGAAGTTGACCAATTACTTGCCTGACCGGCAGAAACAATTACAAGTCTCAAAATTAATCCGCCTATAATAACCATAACCGGAGCTATGGCAGTATGTCTGATTTTATTATTAACTGCCGCTAGCTGGATTATCAATGGGATTAATATACCAAACCCTACAACAAAAACCCAAAAAACCGGAGCATAGGCACCACTGATGAGCATTTTGATTGACTCAATATGAACTAGATCAGAACTTAAATGACCTACAATTAATAGGATTATTACAACAAACTCAAACATCAGAAATGTATTATCAGCTTTAGCAAGCATTCTTCTTTCTTCGACATCATGTGCTGCCATATGAATAAATGCCGCCGCAGAGGATAATCCAGAAATTAGAAATAGTATCCAGAGCATTGAGCTATTCCAGAGAGGTCTTGCTCCGAATGCACTTAGCAGAACTCCTGTGTACATTCCAAGAAATCCCCCAACAACCATACTTATTACACCAATCATCCTCTTTGTAGAATCTTTAGAATTCAAAGTATCTGAAATTTTCTTTAAAAATGAAAACCGGTTTTGAATGAATTCCGGTAGTTTTAATAACATATTGGCTATTAAAACAGGATATACCAATAATAAAATCCAAGCTCCCCAGGACATCGGAGATTGCCATTGGAATGTTGTATACATACGCCAAACGTAAAGTTTGTGTTCTAAATCAAGGAATAGGGCACCCATACCCAAACTAATTGCAATCAATGCAATCGATGGTATCCAAAAGCATGAGCATTTGGGGTTCTTGGATCTGCCCGTAAAAATAAAAAATCCGCTTATTATCATCATTCCTGCAACTATGCCGCCAAGAAAGAGATAAACACCTATTTCCCAGCCCCAGATGTGCAGATTCGGATCAATTTGTAAGTTATGTCTTGTATTAACTAATTCGTGCATTTTTTATTCCTCATGTTAAATAATAAATTTGAGGTTTAGTGCCGGCTTCAGGAATCAATGAATGATTCGAACGGCTTGATAGTAATTTAGATACATCGCTCTGAGGATCATCTAGGTCGCCGAATGTCATGCAATATGTCGGACAAACAGAGACACAAGCAGGGAGTTCACCTTTTTCAACTCTATGTATGCAAAATGTACATTTCGAGGCAAATCCTTCAGGATGAATATATCTGGCATCATAAGGACATGCTGCCATACAGGCTTTACATCCGCTGCATTTATCTTCGTAAACCAGAACTATTCCTCCAGTTTCTGAAATGTGGCTTGCTCCGCATGGGCAACAGTAAACACAAGGAGGATTATCGCATTGATTGCATCTCTCACTTCTTATTTCCTGATGTAATGCAGGGAATTTACCTGTTGTTTCGTAACTGATCCAATCTCTGTTATATCCAATTGGTACTTCATTTTCGGTCTTGCAGGCAACCACACAGTCCATGCATCCCACACATTTAAGTGTATCTATAACCATTCCGTATCTTGCCATTTATGCATCCCTCACGATTGTTACAAAATTAATATTCATTCCTGTCCCACCCATAATCGGGTCAGTTTTGTATTTTGTAACCAGTTGCGAATCGCTTGCACCTTTCTGGTAAGTATTAAAAAGTGCTTTTGCCTGATGACCAAAACCATGAGTCATGAATACACAATCAGTTCTGATTCTTTCTGTTGCTTTCACTTTAACTTTATTGCTGACCATACCATCCTGATTCTTAAGTTTGATATAATCTCCATTTTTTATTCCATATTGTTTTGCTATATCAATGTTGATCCAGACTTCATTCTCATCGATCATATCCTGTAAAATTGGATTCGATTGTGTCATACTGAATGTGTGCACAGGTGATCTGCCGAATAGTAATCTCATGAATCCTGCAGGTGGTTCTTCAGGTCTTTCGTATTTCGGAATTGGATCAAATCCTTTCTCGGCAAGCTGAACAGAATAGAACTCAACTTTACCTGATGGAGTATTGAACTTTTCTTCAACACCTTCTTCTATATATACCGGCTTTTTTGCTCCTAGAATAATTCCTTTTTCTTTCAGCTCTGAATAAGAAAGTCCGGCTTTATCAACCCTGAATTTCAGATAATCTTCAATGTTATTCCATGGAAAGTAATGACCAAGGCCAAGTTTACCGGCTAGTTGCTTGGCAATCCACCAGTTTGGTTTCTGATCATCAGGTGAATCGATTACTGGCTGCCTGATTCCAAGGAATGGTGTTGTGAAAGGTGAGCTGTGAAGATCATCGTATCTTTCCAGGTATGTCGATTCAGGTAAAACCACATCCGAATACCCTGCGATTTCACTAGGAATGACATCAATTGTAACAAGTAAATCAAGATTCTGTATAGCTTTCAACGTTTCCTGCTGATTAGGCAATGCGTTCATCAGATTAGTAGCATATACCACCCATGATTTGATCGGATAAGGATTCCCTGTAATCGTAGCTTCTCTTATACCATTCGTTAAACCTTCATCTTCGCCAGCCCATGGATATTTTTTACCTGGATTGTCTGCTCTCGGCATTGTAGCTTCAGGATAAGCAGGATAGGGATAAGGCGGGATTGGTATTTTAGTTGGCTGCCAGAATGCACCTTTGTGATTCCAGTTGCCCAAAAGTGCATTCAATAAAGCAATTGATCTGCTTCTTTGAGCATCATTTCCATACCAGGTCACATGTCTTCCCGGATGAACAAATGAAGCAGGTTTATATCTTGCCAACTCTCTTGCTGAGTCAACAATAAGCTTTGCTTCAACTCCGGTTTCGGTATAAGCCCATTCGGGTGTATATTGTGAAACTTCAGCTGCAAATTGTTCGAATCCTATACCATACTTTTCAGCATATTCTTTATCATACAATCCTTCTTTAATTAGGATATTTGCCCAAGTCAAAAGTAGCGCCATATCTGTTCCCGGTTTAATTGGAAGATAATATTTTGCTTTTCCGGCAACAATCGAAAATCTTGGATCGACTACAATAATCGATGCTCCATTTTCAATTGCCTGGGATAACTCCTGCACCTGAGAATTATGCATATTTTCACCGAGGTGAGAGCCAATCAGTACCATACATTTTGTGTTCTTGATGTCCGTTCTCTCCGGGGAACCGATGACATCTCCAAAAGTCAGTTCAAAGCCAACTTCTCTTGGACCACGGCATTGTGCGAACGATGGAGCAAAAATATGAGGTGTGCCAAATGCCTTAAAAGTATGTTTAATAAAATTTCCGCCGATACCATGGCTGAAATAAGCAACAGCTTCTGGACCGTGTTTTGCTTTGATAGTATTGAGCTTGTCAGCTATATAGTTAAATGCCTCATCCCAGGTAACGACTTTCCAGGATTCATTGCCTCTTGCACCAGTTCTTATTAGTGGTGATTTCAATCTTGTCGGATCAGAGTACGCGCCTACTCCACCTGTACCTCTAGGGCATAATCTGCCGTTACTAAGAGGATCTAAAGGATTACCTTCAATTTTCCATAACTTACCATCCTTGACTGATGCTATAGCGCCACATTTCCAAAAACATAAATTGCAGTAAGTCGGAACCTGATATGTTCCTGTTTTAGATTTATCACCAGCAAAAAGTTTGGAACCCTTAGTAACATGATTGATAGTACCTAAGGCGGCTGCGGTAGCAAAAGTAGCGGAGGAAATCTGAAGGAATTTTCTACGTGAAAAGGACTTCATGCTTGCCTCGTGTTGTTTTTGATTGTTTTTTTTATATTATCACAATGATTGTGTTCTTTGTAAACATCACATGTCCGGCATTCCTGTAGTGCACATAAATTATTACTATGCTTGAATGTCCAGCATGGATTCATGGTGCTGTTGTATGCTTCACAATTAATTCTTTCACTTTCAGAGCAATTACGGATCGACCAACAGGGAATCATGGCATAAAGTGTTTTTATTGAGGCAATGGAGAATTTTTTGTTAGTAATTGAATCTCTAATGCATTTCAATCTGATTATATCATTGGCTGAGTAGAGTCTGTGGTTTGAGTCTTTTTTGAATGGAATGACTAATCCTTCATTTTCATAGAGTCTGAGTGTGTGAACTGATACTTCTAAGAGCTGAGCAACTACTCCGATTGCGTAAAGTGGCGTATCTTTATCTGTTCTTAAGCCAATCGAATTAATTGATTGCATTTTAAATATTTAAAATAATTACAAAATCTATATTCAAAAATATAGATAATTTGTATTTCCAGCAAGAATAATTTTAATAATTTATTGATTTTATTTAAGTTAGTGGAATATAATATAAATATTAGTCTAAACTAATCATGATGTATTTTCTTGATTTGAAATAATTTACCATGTTGGAAGAATACATTTTTTTGAAAGCATCTTTTTGGACTTTGGATAATTTTTTATAGCAGTAATGGTTCGTTTATCATTTTCTTTATGGCAAGTAAAACATGAGCCGATTGTAAGAATATTCTTTTGCTCTTCAATTGTGAAAGGTCTAGTATTTGTTCTTGTTGAATTGTTGTTTTTTGAAGACTGAAGAAAACCAATCCATGCATCTTCGGGTAGATTATCACTGGAGAAGTTTGAGAATTTTTGTGAAAATATCCATCTTCCCTTATTATTACTAATAACATATTTAAGTTCTCCTCTTCCAAATCCTAATGCAACAGGATTGTTATGGCATGTTTTGCAAGGAACTGACTTAGCTGATATTGTATGCGAGAAAGCAGGTGCAAAAAGTCGCTTATAGCTTTTTTCATTTTTCGATTTGCTAATCGAAAGAACCATTCCTGGAATGAAAGTTGTTACTTTTGAATTCTTTGATATGGGATCAAAGGTAACACCAAGAGTTGGAAAATCAGAATAGAACTCCTTAACCTTTTCTAACCATGATCCAATAGTTTCTTTATTTGTTAGATTATCCCATCCTTTCATCTCAGGATAATATTGAGTGTGGCATCCGATACATTGCGGAGCCCATGCAGTATGACAGGTAGCGCAATCCATACGGTTATGTCCCTGAATATCTTTTCCGCAAAGTGTTGAAACAGGTTTAGAGATTAATTGCTTACCGGAAGATTTCAATTCAGTAATTATTCTTCCATCTTTGTAGATTGAATTAACATAAGGTATTCCTGCTTCCTTTGAAACAATATACCTTAAATATAGATCAGTTTTGTTCATGATATTTAGTATTTTCTGTGATTCCTGATCCATTTCATCTTTTGTGACGGTTGCTGGATTATCAGAATGACAATCAATACATTCGATTTTTACAGCATTTTCCTTGTGGCTGTATTTAGTCCCATCACCCATTATTTCGTAAGAATTATGGCAGTCAATACAAATCATTCCTGCTCTGTGGTGAACATCATCACTCTTCTTCTCAAACACACGTCCATCTTGGAGAAGTCTAAATTTTGGATTGTCAATAATTGCAACATCTTTTGAATTTAAATGTGTTTCGTGCCACCCTTCATAGTTAGTTGCTATTCTTCCTGAACGGCTGTGACAACCAAAGCAATGACCGTCAGTTACTTTTATAGAAATCTCGGGATGATTTATAAAATGCGTTTTCTGGCCTGTTCTTATCTTTTCATAATCAGAAATTGATTCAGGCTGATAATTCAGATGACAAGCCGAACAACCCCCACCACGTGAAAGTTCATCGATAGGTGCAGGTTTAAGTTTATTATTCGATAGATGACATCCCGCACACAATCCCCGAAGATGGGTTTCAGCCGGAGTAAATCCAATATTTTCAATGTGATAATATCCGTCTGGAGTTTTTGATTCGCCAAACGTATATTTGTTAACAGCCACAACTCCAGACATACTTGTCATAAGTGAGTTCCCAACTCGTTTCAGAATCCCGGGATGACAGTTCGAATTACCACAGGTTTTGCCGGCAATGTCAAGATTACCGGGTGTTAAAGTCATTCCTCTGTGAGCTGTGTTTTTATCCAATGATAAAGGTTCGCCTAGATGACAAGAATAGCACCCAATTGCAGCAACATCATGACTTACTGATAGTCCCTTAACATCTGAATGGCAGTACATACAGGATTCAATTTTACCCTGAATTAAAGGAACTTTCTTTTTCAATAAAGAATCTTCAGGTGTGATAAGATTGCTTGCAGAAAGAAACTCCACAACATTGGCATCGTTCTGCCATGGTAAAATCAATCTCCAGGATTCACCTCGGAAGAACAAAGCAAAAATTGTAATGAAAGAATATAATAGAATGAGCACTAGAATCACTATTTTCATCTTTGCTGATGATTTATTCTTCTGATATTTTAAGGAGAAAATCCCAACCAGTATCAAAAGCAGAATGTATATTGTAATCTCAGGGTAACTCAGCCAATGAAATATCTCCTGCATGCCGGTGAGATACCAGGGACCTTTCTGAACGACACTATTTACTGAAATGGAAGGGATTAAGATAACTGAAAGTATGCATATCAACGGAATTACCTGAAGAAGGCTCTTTGCCGATGGAATAATCTTTTTCGAATGTTCGATTGTCAGCAGCCAAACGACTAATGTACTTGTAATAATATGGTTAATGTAAACGATTTGCAAAGATGCATTTACACCAAACAATGCTCCGCTGATAATTTTTCCAATAAATGGTATCGAATTGAATACTGTTACGATTATACTCATTCCCTGATTAGCTTCATTGTCACCTTTTAAAAGGAATCCGCTGAACATTGCATAGATTAGAAATGGAATCAGCACAATCATCCCCACCCAAGATGAAGATTTGACATCCTTTTCGGTTCCTTTTAACAAATGATCGATAATATGGAAAACCGAAGTTATCAGAAAAATTTGGGCAGACCAATAATGTAGTGACCGGATGAACATCGCAGGTTTGTTCAGCAAAATCATCAATGATATTGAATGATCAGGTTTGATTGGATCGAAAGTAAAAGCCAGAGCTATTCCGGATATAATACAAATGAAAAACGATGCATAGGACAAATATCCAAACTGAGATCGTGAGATTAATATTTTGATCGAATCAAGCTTCATTATTCAAAATTATCACATTTCGTAAATTATCAAGTTGAAAACTAATTTTCTTTAAATTTTTCTTTGCAGGTCCTGTTATTACCTGTCCATTATCTGAAAACTTGGAACCATGACATGAACAAACTAACTCATCGCCAACAAATTTATTGATTTTACAACCTAAGTGAGTACATTTATCGGAGAATATCTCAATCTTTTGATTCTTTCTAACTACAATTAAATTATCAACAAAAGAAAAACCTTCTTGGAAGTCATTTTTTATTACAGTCTGAACATTATTTGAACTAATAATGTTATCATTTATTCTGAGTGATTTATAGAAAAGATAGGCAAAGAAAGAACCTGTTATCCCTACCAAAGATCTGATAAATGCTTTACGAGAAATCAATTCCATAATAGGCTTTGTGATATATTTATTTTAAAATTTCAATCCAATTTTCGGATAATTCACCATTGGCTTCAATCACTTTTTTAAGTTTATCCTTGAATTTCCAGCAAGTCATCTGCCTTAAGGATAATCTTCTTGCAAATTCATAGGATGAAATGTCTGAATTGCTCTTGCAGACAGAATAAGCGATATAGAATGCTTTATTTATATCAAATCTGCAGTGATGGAAAATAGTTCCTGTAGTCGCTGATTCTTCGCTCTTGCATTTAGTGCATCTTCTGGAATGCGATGATTTACCAGGACAGTAATTCTTATTTCCACATTTCCGGCATTCAAAACCATCAGCCCATTTTAAATCAGCCAAAAACTCCAAACATTTATCGTTTTCGGTAAATAATTCATTTAAACGAGCCTCAGTAAGATCATTATTGAATAACATTGATTAACTTTTTATACTTAATAATTAGGTGCTATCAAAACGATTTAAAAACCGAATTGTTTTAAATGTTCGGAGAATTATTTATTTTCCCAAAAATTAAAATAAAAGTGATACTAAAACGATTTAAAGTAAAATATTTTTTGTATATTTGAATTGACAGAAATATTTATTTTAAAATAATTGAAATATAAATTATACAATGCAAAATTCATGTGAAACTTCGGATGATAATCTGGATCAAAATAAATTTAGAATATTTACCCGAAAATATAAACTTGCGATAGGAATAGTTATTGGCGGATTAGCCGGGTTTTTATACTATACATTTGTAGGATGTACATCCGGCTCATGTGCTTTAGCTAGTAATCCGGTTTCCAGTACTCTGATTGGTGGACTATTAGGTTTGGTGTTCGTCAAGAGACCTTGTTCTGTTTGTTAATGATAATTAATAATGAAGGAAATCAAATGGCTCAGATAGCGATTGAAGAAAGATATTCTAAGTTAGTAGATAGTTCATGCTGCTTGTCTTGCGGCGGTGCAATTGACTATGCTCAGCCAAAAGATGGTGAAATCTGTCTGGATCTTGGCAGTGGGAGAGGTACCGATGTAATTAGAATGGCTGAAGAAGTAGGTCCAACAGGATTTGCTTATGGTTTGGATATTACAGACGGTATGCTCGACAAAGCCAGAAAAAATGCTGAGAAGTTTGAGATAAGCAATGTCGAGTTTATCAAAAGTGAGTTGGAAGTTATCCCTTTAGAAGATAATTCAATTGATCTTATTATTTCAAATTGCACATTGAATCACGCTACAGACAAGCAAGCTGTTTGGAATGAAATTTTCCGCGTACTGAAAGACAATGGCCGATTTGTAATCAGCGACATATACTCAACTGACACTGTACCCGAAGAATATCGCAATGATCCGGCAGCAGTAGCAGAATGCTGGGCAGGATCAATTACAAAAGAAGAATATCTTGCTGTTTTACATAAAGCAGGATTCGCAAACATTGACATTCTAGAAGAATCACAACCTTACTCAAAAGGCAAAATAGATGTAGTAAGTATTACTATAAAAAGCATAAAGAATGCAAAAGCAAAACAAATTTTAAACTAAAATGAAGGTTTTTTAAATGAAAACTCTAATCAAGAAAAAAGAACAGACAACAGCTAAAGCTAATACCAATCAGAAAAATGCTCAATGCTGTGCAAAGACTTCAGTTATCAAAGCCGGATGCCACGATTAATTCTAAGATTAAATGAATTACTCTAAATACAACATATCATCAAAGATCGTCGACTCTGACAAATATTACATAGTCAATCTATTGTCAGGCAATGCTGATATTCTTTCATCCGATGAATTCGCAGAGATTGAATCTTTGAGAAAAGAATTACAGTCTGATTCAGTACTATTTCCTGATTTGATAGATAAAGGCTATTTCGCAGATACTGAAAAAGAAAAGAAAAAGTACCGAAATGCATATCTTGATTTTCTTGATCAGCGCGATGATGACGAAGTACAAATATTCTTTGTGCCGAATTATGCCTGTAATTTTGCATGTTCCTATTGCTATCAGGACGAATATACAAATGCGAAAACAGAAGTTACTGCTGAGATTGTTGATTCATTTTTTGAATACGTTGCGAAGACCTTTGCCGGGAAAAGGAAATACATAACCATTTTCGGCGGTGAACCGCTTTTGAATACACAAAAGCAGAAAGACATTATTCGCTACATACTTCAAAAAGCAAATTCAGCAGGAATAGAACTCTCAATTGTTACTAACGGATTTCATTTGACGGAATATATTGATATTCTGAAATCTGCAACAGTTCGCGAAATACAGATCACACTCGATGGTACTGAAGCAATTCATAATCAACGCAGATTGTTAAAGAATGGTAATCCAACGTTTGATCAAATTGTACAAGGCATCGATGAATGCTTAAAGAATAATCTGGCTGTGAATCTCAGAATGGTTGTTGACAAGGAGAATATTAATTCTATTCCGGATTTAGCAAATTTTGCTATTGAAAAAGGATGGACGAGCAATTCTTTATTCAAGACTCAATTAGGAAGAAATTATGAATTGCATCATTGTCAATTCTCTTCCGGTAACCTTCTGACAAGAATCAGCCTTTATGAAGAGCTATATGATATAATTAAAAAGAATCCACATGTGTCTGAATTCTACGAACCATCCTATTCAATTAGTAAATTTCTGTTTGAAAATGGCGAACTGCCAAATCCATTATTCGATTCCTGCCCTGCCTGCAAAACTGAATGGGCTTTTGATTATACAGGACAAATCTATTCATGCACTGCAACAGTAGGAAAACCCGGTGAATCATTAGGTACATTTTATCCGGAAATAAAACTTGACCAAGATCTGATCGAAAAATGGCAGTCAAGAGATGTTACAGAAATTGATGCCTGCAAAGAATGTAATTTACAATTAGCTTGTGGCGGAGGATGCGGATCTGTTGCAAAAAATATCACAAATAAAATATGCTCTCCCGACTGCAGACCAGTAAAGGAATTGCTGGAGCTTGGTTTTGCTGCATATTTTGAATAAAATGACTATGGGAATGATAAAAACTATTACCGGAACATACACTACGTTATTAATAATAATGCTCATCGGATTTAATATAAATATTGCCATTGCTCAGGAATCAACCGGAACTATCTCGGGTACCGTTATTGATAACGAAACAAGACAACCGGTAATATCGGCAACAATCAGGATTGATGGCTCAAAACTAGGCAGTATCACAAATAAGAAGGGTTATTTTGTTATTAACAAAGTACCCGTTGGCATTCATCTTTTAAAAATCAGCAGTGTTGGTTACCAGCAAATTGCATTAGCAGATATTGTCGTTGTTGCCAATAGGAACAAAGCTGTAAATAGCGAGATGAATTCCATATCTGTTAAATCAGAAGGAGTAACAGTTTCAGAAGATTATTTCCCGAAATTGATTGATAATCCCGCAAGTATTAAGACACTCGAAAGTCAGGAAATAAGGCGCTCTCCCGGTTCAGCTGAAGATATATTCCGTGTTATGCAGTCACTTCCTGGAGTATCAACAGCAGGCGGAAAGAGTGCACAACTTATTGTCCGTGGTGGAAGCCCTGATGAAAATCTCACATTATTAGATGATATTGAAATTTATAATCCGATTCATTTTGCAAGATCTGGTGAGTCAATGGGGGTCATAAGTGTCATCAATCCTACATTATTGAAGAAAGTGGATTTCCTTACAGGAGGTTTCCCGTCCAAATATGGAGATAAAATGTCATCAGTTTTTGATATGACTCTCAATGATGGCAATAAAGAGATGTTCAATACTGATGTTAATCTCAATCTTGCAGGTTTTGGAATTACTGTTGATGGTCCTATCACAGAAAACAGTTCAGTAATCTTCTCATTACGAAGAGGATTTTTTGATATTCTTACTGCTGCAATGAAGAAACCGGCAGCTCCCAGATACTATGATGCAGTTGGCAAAGTTACATATAATTTGGATGATATAAATAAAATCAGCTTAATTGGTTTTTATTATCTGGATCAGATTGATAAAGCCGGATTTACAAAAGAAAATGCAGGTATTTCGAAATACGAATACATGACCAGAGATGACTATGGTGCAGCTTTTGGTATTAACTGGCAGTCTCTGTTTTCAAGTAAAGCATTTTCACTGACAACATTCTCCTATTCAAGTAATGGTTGGAACACACGCTTGGGATCAGCCATCAACAAAAATCTAAAGGGAGATGATATACGCGAAAATGAATATACACTTAAAACCGAGATAACTCATATCACCACTAAATGGCTGGAATTCAAGGGTGGGGCAGGAGTTAAGTTTGTTGACTCTAGGCACACGATCTGGAGTCCGGAAGATACAACTAAGAGTGGTCAGCTTATACCTGCATCATCAGTTTCGTATTTCCCTGATTTATCAGAAAAATATTTTGGATTTATTCAGAGCACTATTCATCCTCTGTCGAATCTGGCTTTTACAGCCGGACTCAGGTATGACAATAGTTCCCTGACAAAAGAAAACAACATAAGCCCAAGAATTTCCGGATCTTATGATTTATTTCAGAATACAACATTAAACGTTGCCTATGGAATCTTTTACCAGACACCGGCAGCATACCAGATAGCTATCGACACAGCCAATCATACTCTTAAAAGCAGTAAGGCAACTCACTATATTGTTGGAGTTGAACAAAGGATCAGCGATGACACAAGGCTGACAGTTGAAGCCTATTTCAAGGATATGAACAGCGTTCTGACGGCAAATGATCTGAATAATATAATTACTAACACCGGAATCGGTTATTCTCAGGGATTTGAATTGTATCTGCAGAAGAAATTTACACAAGGATTTGTCGGTAGCTTATCCTATACATATTCTGTATCGAAAAGACAAGACAATATCAATCTTCCGGAATATCTGTTTGAATATGACAGACCACACATTGTAAATTTGATAATTGGTTATGAAATTTTCAAATCATGGAATTTAGGAGTAAAATTTCAGTACGCAACAGGAAATCCTTATACTCCATATATAGGAGTAATTAAGAAACAAGGTATGAACTTCATAGTAGAAGGTGACAGAAATTCTGCCAGGTATCCTGATTATCATAAGATTGATGTACGTTTAGACAAAACATTTAATCTCGGATCCTGGTCAATTAATGCTTATCTCGATCTATGGAATATCTATAACAGGGCTAATGTTATTTCTTATACTTTTCAAGCAAATGCTGATGGTACTGTTAAAACTAATGTCAGAGAAGATTTTGGAATTTTGCCTGTACTCGGAGTAAATATTTTGTTTTAAGAACCGGACTTGACCTTTCAGCAGATTTTATCTGCCAATGACCTGAACATATTTGTTCAATTAATATAAATGGAAAAAAAATGAAAGAGATTACAAACAGTGAATTTGAGAATGAAGTTATTCAAGGTGGGAATGTAGCACTTGATTTTTATTCAACCGAATGTCCTCCATGCGATGCATTAGCACCTAAATTTGATGGTCTTTCTCAATTGTATGGCAACGAAATTAAGTTCTTGAAGATTTTCCGTCAGGGAAATAGAGAACTAGCTGATTTATTACATATAAAATCATCACCAACAATTGTTTTCTTCAATGATGGCAAAGAAATTGGGGAAAGATTAAGCGGTGGAATCAAAAGAAGTGAGATTATTGAAAATCTCGATTTAATGATTTCTTCAGAAAAAAGAGACAGCATTAAATCACAGATCAAACCTTCTGTAACCGAATTCGATGTTGCAATTCTCGGAGGTGGTCCCGGTGGTTTAACCGCAGGATTATATCTTTGCCAGGCAAAGGTCAACACTGTATTGATCGATATAGCTCTTCCGGGAGGTCAGGTTTCAACGACCCATGAAGTCTCAAATTATCCCGGATTTATCGACCCACAGCCAGGTTATCTATTATCCCACAATATGTCCGAGCAGACAAAACTTTGCGGAACAATTTACAAAGTTGCTGTTGACGTTACCAATGTTGATCTTGAAAAAAGAGAAATTGTCATTGATGAATTCGAAACACTTAAGGCTAAGAAAATAATCATTGCAACCGGTACTTCACCTAATCTTACCGGAGCAAAAGGTGAACGTGAGCTTAAAGGAAAAGGAATCTCATATTGCGCGACTTGCGATGCCAAGTATTTTGTAGATAAAGAAGTAGTTGTAATAGGCGGTGGAAATTCGGCAGTCGAAGAAGCTGAATTTATTACAAGATTTGCAAGCAAGATTACTATAATTCATCAATTCGATAAACTCACCGCGAATAAACAAGCACAGGAAAAATTACTGGCGAACCCAAAAGTAAGTGTTATTTACGATACTGAACCGAGAGCTTTTACTAAAGTCGGCGACAAAATGATGACTGAAATTGAGAATGTAAAAACAAACAAATTATCAAAAATCGAATCCGATGGTGTGTTCATTTTTATTGGAATGAAGCCCAATACTTCTTTATTCAAAGAAGAACTTACAACTGACCAATGGGGATATATTAAGACTGACGAAGACATGAGAACAAATATCGGTGATGTTTATGCAGTCGGTGATGTTGTCAGCAAAAAATACAGACAAATCACAACTGCTGTAGCAGACGGAACAATAGCGGCAATCTCAATTGCAAAAGAATTAGACTAATTTTTTTATTTTTATATGGAGATTTTTATGATAAAGAATATGGGAAATATCGACAGAACTTTAAGAGTAATAGTAGCTTTACTGCTGGTTATTCTCTATTTTGCAAATGTAGTTACAGGCACATTTGGTGTCATTCTACTGATAGTAGCAGTGGTTTTTCTGCTTACTAGCTCAATCAGCTTCTGCCCGTTATATGCAATACTTGGTCTAAATTCGGGCAAGAAAAAATAATATCAAATTTAATAAATAATAAAGGAAAAAGAAAATGCCGACTTATGCTTATAAGTGCAATGATTGCAATGCAAAGTATGATGTATTTCAAAAGACAATCGGACAGGAAACTGATGTAAAATGTCCTACATGTGATTCTGGAAACAGCAAGAAACTTATGTCAGCCACTAATTTCAGTGGATTTTCAGGTGGAAAATCTTTTGATATTCCTACAGCACCTGAGTGTGCAGCCGTTATGTGTGGTTTTAATAATAATTAAAAATCGAAAATTTATAAAATAATGAATACAATCCTATATATAATCGTAGCCCTGGCTGCTACGTTTGTCATTTATATAATATTTTCATATTTGAAAATGAAGAATACTCCAGCAGCCGCAGAGAGCGATAAGATAATCAATCTGAATGATAAAAATTTTCAGCAAACAACCAAAAATTCTGTTGCTTTGGTTGACTTCTGGGCTGAATGGTGCATGCCCTGCAAAATGATGACTCCAGTCTTGAACGAAGTCGCAAATGAAGTGGACGGAAATGTTAAAATATGCAAGATTAATGTTGATGAGCAGCGTAACCTAGCAGCTAAATATTCTGTCAGAAGTATTCCTACTCTGATATTGCTAAAGAATGGAAAAGAAATTGACCGATTTGTTGGTGTGAAGCAGAAGGGCTTTTTACTCGATCAAATCCAGAAACATAGTAACAATTAATATAATCTAAAATAAATTATATCTAAGGAAATAAATGAGATTTATAAAAAATAATATTTGGATAATTTTAATAGGTTTAACCTTATTAACAGCATCCTGTACCAAGAAAACCGATGATCAGAAACCGGTATCCGATGATAAAACATCACAGAGTGATGCTCCAAAAGTTGTAGCTCAGGTTTATCCGTTGATTTCAGCTGAAGCACCAAAGAACAATATGGCAGCCGATTTCGTATGGGATCAGAATGGAAAGCAAGTCAGATTTTCTGAGTTTACTAAGGGCAAATTTGTTTTACTGAATTTTTGGGGAACATGGTGCCCGCCTTGCAGACGCGAATTGCCAGACCTGGAGCAAATTGCAGCAGAAATTGGGAATAAAAATTTGGTTGTAATCGGTGTCGCTATGGAACGGACAAATTCAATGACAGAAGCACTCAGTGGAGTCTCTACATTTTGGGTGACCAATCAAATGAATTATCCTGTAATTATTGGTACCGGTGATTTGTTCGATGCTTATGGAGGTATTGAAGCTGTTCCAACTACATTTATGATAGATGACAAAGGCAAAATCGTTAATTCTATCCAAGGAGCCCGTACAAAAGCAGAGTTTGATATAGAATTAAATAAAATGATGAAGTAAGACGTTCATTTGATTAATCACGATTGGAACGATAGTTATGTCAAAAAATGAATGGAATGAACGGTATTCTGCCGATGAATTCATATATGGAACTAAACCGAACGAATTTTTTAAGGAAAAACTACAGGATTTAGTAGCGGGTAAATTATTATTGCCATGCGAAGGTGAAGGACGAAACTCGGTATATGCCGCAAAATGCGGATGGGACGTTACGGCTTTCGATCAAAGTGATGTTGCTATGCTAAAAGCAATGGAATTAGCCAAATCTCAGAGTGTTAGCATTAATTACTTTTTATCATCAGTCAATGATGTTACCTTTGCACCGAATACATTCGATGCAGTGGCATTGATCTATGCACACTATCCACCGGATGTCCGAGAGGAATATCACAAGAAATTCTTATCATATCTGAAACCCGGTGGATTTATAATTATTGAAGCATTTTCGAAAGAGCAGATTAACTTTGATTCCGGTGGTCCAAAGAATATTGATTTGCTTTACTCAAAGGAGGATCTTATTCGTGATTTCAAATCGATTAGTAAAATTGATATAATCGAATTAAATATAGCTTTGTCCGAAGGTCAGTATCATTCAGGTAATTCATCAGTTATCAGGTTATTCGGAACTAAATAACTCAAATTAAAACAAATTATTATTAGAAATTGGAGATATAAAAATGAAAACATCAAAGAATAACCTTTTTGCTTTTTTCTTACTCGCAATAGTTTCAATTGCATTTCAATCTGCAAATGCTGCTGAACCCTGGACTTCAAACCAATTAATGGCACCTGCTGAATTGAACAAAATATTAAACAATTCAAAAGCTTCGCAACCTGTCATCTTCAGTATAGGGTTCCAGGATATTATAAAAAATTCAATTGATATCGGACCTGGTCGCGACAAAGAAAGCATCAAGAAACTCAAACAGCATCTCAGTAAATTGTCAAAGGACTCTTTCATTGTCATTTATTGTGGGTGTTGCCCATTTGACAAATGCCCGAATGTAAGACCGGTATTCAATTTATTGAACGAAATGGGTTTTAAAAATCATAAACTTCTGAATTTACCACAAAATATTAAAGTTGACTGGATTGACAAAGGATATGCTGTTAAGAAATAATATTTTGATAAATCAGATAATGAAAAAAATCATATTGATGGCATCGTTAATGTGCTTAAATCTTGTGGTTGCTAATTCGCAACCTGACTTGCTGAACATTGGTGACTTTGCACCCGAGATAAGACTTCCAAATATTAAGGGAGACACTGTTGCATTGTCATCATTGAAGAATAAGATTGTGTTAATTGATTTTTGGGCATCCTGGTGTGCCCCTTGCGTAAGTGAACAACCAAAATTGTCTGAATTGTACAAAAAGTACAAATATTCTGTTTTTACCACCGGTAATGGGTTTGAGATTTATGCAGTTTCACTAGACAATAAAAAGAAACCATGGATGAGTGTGGTCAAGAAATTTAAAATAAACTGGACTCAGGTAAGCGATTTGCAATTCTGGGCTTCTCCGGTTGCTAAGACTTATAATTTGCAAGAATTACCCTTCAACTTATTGATAGACGGTAATGGAATAATAATTGCAAAAAATCTGCATGGCGATGAATTGGAGCAAGCAATATTGAATATCTTAAAATAAAGTAAGGAATATGATATACATGAAATCTCATTTCAACCCTGAACTAGATACAGTAGGAATAGAAAGGAAGAGTTGTTAAATTTAATATTTTACATTGAAAGGTGATCAAAATAGATAGGCGAAATAGTCCAATATCCGAAATAGTTTCAACCATCCGTGAATCAATCATTGTACCCGGAAGCTCATCGACCACAGCTATCTCCGCGACACTGTCCTCGATGCCGACCACAGCTCATGGAATCGCACAACCCAAAAAGGCATCTTCCTATCTAAGAATTGCATCATGATTTAATTTCAGGTGTCGTTGCTTAGAATTTACTTAGTTGTTGCATGAAAATGGAGTAGAAGAACTTTGTATGTGTAAATTTTGATTTCCAATCCATATTCACTTGGTATTATGATATTACGGAAGAAAAAATGAAATCACTAACCTTATTTAGAAATCTATATTAAATAATTTTTTCTAATATTTCATTTGATAAATCTTTAATTACACTATAAAACTGTGCAACACTAAAACTAAAAATGGCATAAGTGCCTTATTTATCAAGTAACTTATGCCATAATATGTCGGGGTGAGAGGATTTGAACAATCATTTATTAAAATAAAATCTGTATCGTTCCTTTTATTTATATTATAGTATGTTACGATGTTTATTCACTATTTAATTTTATTTAATTTTGCTTAAATTACCCATTTTTGTGCAACAATCTGTGCAACATCTCCACGTCGTTATATTTAAATAAATGACAGAAAGTTATTTTTTTCGGATAAAATTATTTAGAAATTTTTATGAAAAATGCTCTTAAATTATCTTATGTCTTAAATGTAAGATCCGGCTTAGAAAAATCAAAACTAAACAAAATGATAATTCCTATCCGGATGATTGTTTCGTTTCGGGGTGAAAGATACTTTTGCGGAATTCAACACTCGGTTTTACAAAATCAATGGGATTCAATAAATCAAATTGTTATTAATCATCCAGAGAGTGCATTATTCAATAAAGATATCCATGATATTCGTAGTAAAATAGATTTAATTGTCAAATACAGGCTGAGCACAGATGATCAAGAAATGAATTTTGACAATCTAAAGTTGATTGTTGATGAGGTTGTTTCAGAAATTCGATCTTTACCTATTAAAAGAAAACCTTTGAATTCAACAACCGAGACTAAAGAAAGCAATGATTCCGAGCTACAGAAACCAGAAGAATTTGCATTTTATAAAGCATTTGATCAATTCTGTAATGATACTAAAAGTGGCCTTCGTAAGCGACGAATCCGTAAAACACATGCGAATATAAAGGACAGTACACAAAAAGCATATTCTACTTTGTTATCAAAACTACTCATTTACGATCCAAAGAAAAAACTAACTTTTGATGACATCAACAAAAGCTTCTATAATAAATTCATCCAGTTCTTGCAGAATAACGAATTCGTAAATTCAAAAACAGGTGAGAAGAAAAAGTTATCTGATAGTACAGTCGGAAATATGATTAAAATCTTAAAAGCTTTTTTAAGATATTCCCATAATGAAGGATGGCACACGAATATCAATTATCTAAATGATTATTTTATTTCTCCAAAGGACAGTGTACAAAGGGAATTTCTAAATGTTGATGAATTAAAAAAACTTTGGTATCATCTACCTAAAATTGAAAAACTGAAAAATGCTAAAAATGTGTTTATGTTCCAATGTTTTTCCGGAATTAGATATAGTGATCTTCATAAGATCAAACCTGAGTGCATTGATTTAGAACGTGGTCTGATAAAGTTTGATCAGGAAAAAACAGGAGGAACAGCATTTATATCATTTCACAAGTTTATTCGCAAGATATTGATTGATACTGATAATTTCACTAAGAACTGGACTATTTTATCGAACGATAAGCTTAACGAAAATATCCAGGAATTATGTAAAGAAGCCAAAATTGATAAGACAGTTATCCCATACAAAATTGTTCTAGGGCGAAAAGTAAATATTTATGATGTTCCAAAGCAAAAACACGAAATAATTACAAGTCATTGCGGCCGTCACTCTTTCGTTACACTTTGCAGTAATGAACTTGGGTTGCCCGATGAAATTGTTAGAGTTTTCTCAGGACATTCAAGTCAGGATTCACTTCAGAGATACAAGCACAATGTTGAAAAACGTGCATGTCAGCTTCTGAACAGTGCTATTGATGAATTTATTGTCGAATATGATTTTGATCCTTACAATGAGGCAAGCATTAAATCCTGAGTGCATAAACTCCCCCATTATCATTAAGGTATTAGACAGTAAAGTCTGATTTTTAGCATTATAAAGCTTCTGGTTGAAAGAAAAGTACAGGATTGAGTATTTGGTTTGCTTCGAATTAAAATCAACTTATTAATGACATTCGAATGCCCTTTAACGATTAGTCGATTGATTCTCAATAAGAGTATGGGTAATCATATTTGTAAAAATGAAATTAAGTAAATATATTTGAGTTTTCAAAGTAATACTGACAAGACTATGACACCCAGGCAATCAGAACAAATTAGAAAGAGAATATTAAAAATTAAAGCATTTCTTGCAGCGGATAAAAAACGTTGGGGCGGAGAATATGATGACAGTAGAGGACTTAGGTACGAGCCACCACAATTGTTTATCAAGCTTGGCGATTATTCTGGTGGTCTGAGGTATGTCAGATGGTTTGATAAAAATTTCCCTGATGATGTGGGATACGCTGAATTCTTATTAGAACTCACAATCATACTGTTTCAGTCTGGTAAGTTAAAGGAAGCAGAGAAAAGAGCATTTCAGACATTCTGCTCAAACACATACGTTTTTGATAAATATTTCGATAGACCGATCGTACCAATTATCAAATTTGAATCGCTTGGTGGTGCGCCTGATCATATTGAAAATCTTGAGTATTCCTGCAATCAATCTGAATTTGCAGAATTCATGAACTGGCTGAGAAACCTTACCAATTCAGAAAAATTCATCAGTTCAAGTACAAAATATATTGAAATCCACAAACGGCTAAATACTGAAGATGATAGAGAAACCAGACATTATCTGGTTGAGCATGCTTATCAGTTAATGAAGAGCTTTTGAATTCTCTGTTTTAATTTGAGTATAATTCATCTAAGCTCCCAGTATATTGTTAAAAAGTTAATCTCTCATTTAACAGATAAAGAAAAATCATAATTTAAATTGTATAACTAGCAATATAATTATGATTATACCAAAACCAGCCAACATTAAAATCTGATTTGTTTTCAATTTTTTTTGTTGCTCGTTACTTTCCTCTTGGATCTTTTGTACATTTACATTCAAATTTTTTAGTGTACCTGGTAATTCCAAATCTAGAATAAATCCAATTAATTGTTTTATTTGATTATGCGTTTCGAGAATTTGATTAAGTGTTTTTAAATTTTCAGTTTTTTGTTCTTCAAGAGCAGTATTAGCTTTAGTGGCTAAATCCTCAATCATTTCCTCTGTTTTTTTATTGTGTGATTGTGTGTTTTTTACAATCTCATCGACTGTTTTAGCAAACTCAAGATAATGTGATACAACTGTACCAACCTGTTCTCTTGCCGATTGAAGCTTTTTGAGATCTTCTTCAAGCTCTCCTAATACTTTGTTTAGATTTTCACTCATTATGTAGTATATTTATTAGTTAAACTTTTAATTATTTTAGCATGAATATTAGCCGTAATTTCTGCCTTGATTTCATTCAACCTATCTATTCTAAACTCGTTAAGCCTTTGAAAAATATTATCATGATAATTTTCAAAGAAATACCAAAATTTTTTATAATTACTTGTATTCTCAAAAAAACCTATAAGACCATCTTTGTAGCTACGTTGTAATTCTTCTTCTAGCGTTTCATTATTATTAGTACCCAAATATTGTAAGCAGAAAGAATTAAGTAAATCTAAAGCAGGATTTTTATCAGTTAAAGAACGGCGAATAAGCCTCACAGCACCTTGTAAATGTTTTACATTGTCTTTCGGTGTTCCTCCAGCTCCAACAATATCATCGTCAACAACTCTAATAAACTTCAAAACAATATCAGGAAGTGACAATTTCCCTCTATCCGTGTCTTTTGTAAGTGAAAATGGTTCATCATTATCAGCAATATAATCATCCTTGGCATATTTTGAATTGAAATAGTAGTAAATAAAATCTTTTAAATCCTCATTAACCTCTTTCCAATCTTTATTGACATCCAAACCCTGAATACAAAAAGTTCGCATATCATCAATAGCTCGTTTTCTTTTAATGGCAATTTTATCGTATATAAACTCTGTTAAATAGCTAAGACATTTATGTACTTCATTATCACCTCTACGTACTGGTACTTTTTGTATTTCTGCTTCTGCTCTATCTACAGAATAATAACGCATTAAAAATTGTTTTAGAGCCTTATAATAATCACCATCAGCTTTACGCTTTGTTACAATTCTAAATCTTTTTTTGTTGTAATCCTGTGTAAAATCGTCGATTAGTGCGACACAGCACATTCTATAAATAGCTTTTGCAACATAATCGTATTTATCAATTCCTTCATAATTTGCATCATCAATATATGAAATATATGAAACCATATTTTGATTATTTTGTAAGCTCAATAGAGTAGTAAGAAAACCAGAAATAGTATTAGTTTCTTGTACTTCATAAGAATCTTCGTGAGAAATAGAATAATACAGTGATTTTTTACTTAACAATTCGTGCATAACTTTTTTTTCATGTTCAATGCCTTTGAAATTATTATCAAAGAAATACATTTGTACATCTCTATCAACATCTTTATAATCAGAATATAATATAGTGGCTAAAGCCATCTTTCTATCTCTACCTGCACGACCAGCTTCTTGAACAAAGCCCTCTAGAGAACTACACATATTTATATTAATAGTAAATCTAACATTAGATTTATCTATACCCATTCCAAATGCTTTAGTTGCAACCATTAGTGGTAGCTCATTGTTAATAAATTTATCTTGGTCATCTGTCCCATCACCACCCTTAAATGTACCAATCAACTTACAATTCAAATCCTCTCTTATAGCTCTTGCAATTCCTCTGTTTGCATCGGAACATTCTATACCAAGTGAACCTCTTCTATGTGGACAAAATACAATTCCACCATGTTCAAAATTATTTTTGATTTTGAACCAATCCTCTGATAAATCAGTTTTTAGATTTGACTCTAAAATATTTCTAATTTCTTTTCCATTGAAATTATCAATAAGATTTTCTCTTTCTATAAATTTTTCTTTTAAAAATTTAATACTATCATTTGTTTGTAATTCATTAATTAAATCAGGTAATTGAGAAATATGCTGAGCGATAGATTTGTTTTTTGCTTTATAAATATCCCATTGATTATTAGCTTGGTTTACTTTTATTTTTTCAATTTTGTATTGTAATTCCAATCTATTTGTATTTTCGAATCTAATTATTGTATCAGTTTCTAGAGGAAAAGCACCATTTCCTGACAACTCGCGTTCAACATCAGCAAGAACATCAAATGAAGCTGTAGCAGTCAATCCAAATAAAGTTAATCTCTTATCTTGATTTTTAGGTAAAACATAGTTGTATAAGTTTCTACCTAAGTGCAGGTATGAAAAACGGAAATCATGCCCCCATTCAGAAACACAATGAACTTCATCAATCACTCCATAGGAGAAATAAACATGAAGGTCGCGCATTGTTTGTAAACGGTCCCTAAATTTGTAAATACATAATTTTTCTGGTGATAGAAATACAAACTGAATTTGAGAGGATTCCATTTGTTTCTCTCGTTCGTCATTTTCCTTTAGAGACAATGTTGAATTAATATAAGTACAAGTATCTATTCCATAATTTATCAAGCCATCATATTGATCTTTCATTAAAGAACGTAATGGATCAATTACAATAGTTACTCCAGGTTGCAACATGCCTGCCAATTGATAAGTTAGTGACTTACCTCCACCTGTTGGCAATAGTCCTATTACACTTTTATTTTGTAAAGCTCGGTCTAATATTGGCAGCTGACCTGGACGAAAATCTTCTTTTCTAAAAAGTAATTGTAGGAAATACAGCAAATGTTCTTTGGTTTCAGATATATCCTGATAATTCCCCTGTGCGTCTTTGGTAACTAATGGATGATATTCTATGGCATCTGAGGTATAAATATTTCTGTTTTTATTTATTTGTTTGGAAGAACGAATACTGAAATAACAATTATTTTTACACTTAAACTCACTGAATGATACGTTTAAGGTATCTGATCCCAGTATTACCGAAATATCAATAACCATATCAAATTCTTTAAATCTAATTTGGTTCGTAACTTCTGTAATAGCCATATAATTTAAATGTAATGATGAATTAACAAAATTTTGGTTGCTTATGATAATCAAGTTTACTTTAGGGAATTTCATTCCAGAGTATTCTTTGCTTAGACTTGATAAATGCTCAAACATTTGCCTCAAATCATCAAAAGCTATTGCTGCACATGGTACATCACGTTCTATAACTAATACATTCCATTCCCCTTTTTCAATTGTAATTTTTTCAGTCATCAAGGCTTCCAAAACTGTTTTTTGGACTCGAGCAATAGCAATCGGAGACAGATATTCTATTTCTGAAAATAGATCAATAAATTGAAATTTGGGATTTATAAAACTGATATTACCTAGCTCATCAACTTCCCGTTGATTACCAAATTCTTTAAATTTATGTTCTATAAATGGGCTTGTTCTTGTTGGTCTTCCACGGGTAATAATATTATTTAAAACTGCGTATATAGGATTAACATCATCATAAATACGAGCTCCTATATCAAAAGGTGCCGAAACTTCAAAAGCACAATTTAAATCATATTGTTGTTTATCTTTGTCTGATAGTGTTTTAACATAATTTTTAACACAATCCAACTGATAACTTGCATAAAATTGAACAGGTGGATAGTATTCTAGTTGAATAAGATTAATTTTACCAGCTTCTAATTTAAAAGTAAGAAGTTTTAGTGTTTTCTTGGTTTTGGGTAAACTGCTAAGGGCTTCATAAGCAATCTTTTTTGGTTCATTAAAATATTTGTAAAAAGCTTCAACACGATGATTCCCATAATTTAATGGAGAAACACAAAATATGTACTGTTCTTTAGAATCATCAGAGGCTACTTTTTGAGCAAGCTTTTTTAAATCAATACTTGCTATATCAAGAATATTTGAGAAAAAATGAAGGACAACATTCGTGTCTGTCTCAATGTCTTCATTTATTACATCATCTAAATATTTGTTTATTAGTTTTGTCTTATTTACACTGCTTAAGTATGAGTTTACATGGAGTTTTGCTCTATCTAACGCCATTTTGGAGGGTTCAACTAAAATGACTTGTTTTGTTTGATTTTGAATTTGATTGATATTTAAAAAGTCAAATAAACAAATAGTTGCAAGTCCTTGTCCGCATCCCCAATCAATGATTGTAAATTCTTGATTAAAAAGATGTATATCTTTGTTAATGCTATTAAATGCAGTAACCATTTTTTCTTCATGCATTTCGCCATAAGCACAAAGATATTTGCAAAGATCTTCGTGAGAATCTATTAGAGCTACTCCATGATCAAGATTAAGCCAGGGAAGGCACTCTTTAATTCCAGGACAGTTTTTCCCACAATTATTTTTTGCAACTTGTCTTATTTGTATAAAACTTGGATTTTCAAGAGCCTTTATTTGGTTGATATATTTTTCCATCATTCGCCTATTATTGTTTCTTTAATTGGATTTTTCTTGTGTAAAATCCAATTTTCTAAGACTAACTTTGATGAAGTATTTGCATAACAATAAGAACAAAGATGAGGGCATGTATTGTACTCTCCAATGTCCTTGCTTATTATACATCCACAAAATTCTCTTTGACCTTTATCTTTATTATCTTTTGTTTTTTCAATTTTTATATCCGTTATGAACAATTCACTTTGGGCTTGGTTTTTAACTTTTATCCCTAGAAAATCTATTAAAACTTTATCTTCTGAAAATAGGTCAATTATCAAATCATCGTCAATGCACTTATTGTGTTCTATACCTAGTTTTTTTAGATCAATTTTTTCTGCACAAGTTGCTAATTTATAATTCCACTTACTATTGAGTTTAACTAAACCTTCAGCGAGTTCGTACATAGTTCTCTCATTAAATTCCAAATAATTTACATGTTCCCTTCTTAAATTATTTTGTACTTTCTTATAAGTTTTAATATCAGCAAAACTAAAAACAAGCTTATCTGTATAATTCACCAATTTGTTACCAATGTTTTCGATACGCTTTAAAAGCTCATCTACACCAATTTCATTAGTTAAAAGACATGGGTCAAATCGCCATATAACCTTTTTAGATCCAATTTTTTCTGAAAGTTTAATAAAAATATCAATACGTTTATTGACATCAAGAACATTAGGTTCTATTTTCTCCTCATCATAGTCATTTAAAGTAAACTGAAAATAGAAATTTGGAATAAATTCAGCAATGTCGTCTAAATATTTGATAATAGGATTTGGATTTTTTGACCAAAAAACTATTAATCTTGTATTTCGAAATGTAACATAGAGTGGCACTCCATTAAATGGGTTTTTCCATTTTAAATATCCAATTTTTAGTCTTTCTAATAACCATTTGCTATAGAAAGCTGGAATATCAGTCGCTCTACTTGCTGAGATAATTGTTGGTGCTTGTGCTTCAACTTCAATCCCATTCTCATTAGTTATATTTAATTTTTCCCATTTCATATTTTTTCCAGTAATAAGTTATGAATTTATTAGCTTTTTACCCTTGCTGGTGGTCTTGCAAATGAACAGGGGAGCATTATCCTCATACTGCTCACTTATCATCTCCAGAAGCCCCACAGCCTTTAATTTGAGGCAATAGCGATACCACAGAGTCATCATACCAGCTGGTGCCGGGATATATTCACTCAGATTGAAATAGGACAGTATTTCTAGTTCTATTGGACTCATATCAATAAAATGTTATAGGACTTAGATTGATCATCAGCTTCTCAAGATTCTCAATGTCCTCTAGTCCGTATCCGAATTCATTTAAAGATTCGATTAGTTCCTCCTGTCTTGGCTGTCCAAAAGTTAACCTGTAGAATGTTAATACTTTTATTAGATTATCGAACTTCTCTCTATCTTTACTGAAGGGATACAGTGGGACAAATCTCTCAATTTTAATATCGTTATTAGTTTCTGTATGCCAATAAGGAACGATGTCGCATGGATATTTGGCTTCAGCTTTTTCCTTCTCTGCATACTCAAATACTTCCTTCCAGACCTCATAACTATCGTCTCGAAAAGAAATTTCACTTCGATATTTATCTGCTAAATTTAACCTTATTACAAGACCTTGATATCTATGAATTCTACCCTCACGTTGTTCAAACTCAATTGGATTGGTTGGAAGATTCCAGTGAAATATTTTCTTGCAATAAAAATGAAAATCCAAACCCTCCTGACCGATTGATGTACTGGCTAAGACAAAAGGTCTAAATGGCGAATTAAAAGCCTGCCTAATATTAATTTGTCTTCCAGCACCTTTGGCAGTATTTATCTTTTGAATGCCAAAGTCAACTGCATAATGTGATCTCATAGCATTTGGTTTCTTCTTAACCTTGAAGATATTGTCAATAAATGACTGATAGTCATCTGCAACTGCCGAGGTAGTTCTGGTTGATAGTATATCTGAAATAAAATCGCTCAATTTAGCAGCATCTCTAATATTTTCTCCCTGAATTAACAAATAGCTGAACTCATCAAGCATGGCTTGAATATTTCCATCTATCATGTATTTTAAGCACCTTTCCCAATAATCACCATCATTTGTGTGTAACCTCACAATAGCAATACTCTCAGGCTTATTAAGCATAGTGAAAAAAGCTGATGCAACATTGAAGGAAGCGTCCATTGGCTCTGATAATTCTAAATCATCACCTGAAAGATCATTATACCTTAAAAGACTTCTCAAAAAGCAAATAGCAGGTGATCCAAGTGTCAATTCCACTAAATGCTCACAAATGGTCTCTAATTGTGATTGAGTTAACTTCTTGACATTGTAACCGGTATTTGATAAAAATGCTGCCTTGGCGTGCTCAAAATGCATTTTTTTGCCATTACTTTCATCTCTATCTGGTTGCTCGTTTTCTGAATCAATTGAAAGCTCAGATGGTGGTAGTCCCTTTCGAAACCATTCAGCAATAGTATGATTATGTTCTGTTGATTTATCTAATAACAGAGGAGCTAACCAGTACCATTTACGCCAATCCCCATCTCCTGTTGCATATTTGTTCAGATTAAGATGGTTGAAGTGATTTACTAATTCATTTTTTAAATCTTTCTTAATCTGTTTAATACCTTTTTTCTCAGTAATGTTCTTAGCTGGATCATACAGTTTAGTTAGAAATAAACAGGGATACAGTAGAATGAAATTATTCATCTGCTGGGGATCTTTTTCACCCTTAAGTAATTTAAATGTAAACTGTGGTCTTGGTGATCTTCTCTTTTGAAAATAATAAGCTTTATAAGCAGGATTTTCTGTCTTTTCTCTTACTGAAATTGATTTTGGATTACCAACTGATAATCTCTCTGCTTCATACGATACCAATGAAGACACCATACGCGGCACCATTTTCCATGATGAAAACAACAAAGTTTTCGAGTAACCCCAGCTGCCTTTATAAGCTCCATCAAGTTCGTAATAAGGTAAAGATGGTGGAATCCATAAGTATTTCCATCCATCATTTTTAACTGTTTCATCTAATAGCATTCGTAGCTTAGCATTTGGCAAGGTTTTCCCTTTAGCTGGGATTAAGGGCTTATATTCATTGATGTCTTTAAGATTAATCCAACCATGCTTTGTATCTTTTAGCATTTTCTTCAGTTTGTCGTTTGTCAGAACTATTGTTCTGATCTTTTCCTTATGCTGATAATTATCCAGAAAGGATAGTGCGTATGGGCAGGATTTAACATACTCTAAAGGCACAGGTAATGAAGCCTTATGTTCTTTGTTTAGTAAAACTGTAATTTGGTCTAACGCTACAAAATCATTAATATCCTCAGGTTGAATGGTGATTGGTTTGTCCTTATCTGCATGTTTGATTAATGCATCTCTATCTCGTGAAGCCAGTAATTTTTCTGTTCTAACAAAGCAAGACCTATATAGAGTTTCAAGTTTATTTTTGAGAAACAGAGTCTTATCCTTATTTTCTTCCAAAGTCTCAGGGTGCCTTAAATAACCAAATAACGACTTCCTGTCAGCTTCATATTCATTCCAGAATTTATCATCTTTATTATCCATCAGGAACTGTAAAACACTTTTAAATTCTTTGTAGTGAACTTCTCCACTTAAGGCATCAAAATCATTTGTATAAGGTTTAAAGGGTGTTGCTGAAAGCATTAATACTTTTGCACCTTTAATATTAAAGACAGTTCTTGCTACTTCAATCGCAGGAGATTGTGGTTCTTCATCAACCTTGATTAGGTTATTATATCTCTGAAACTCATCCAAAATGAATAAATCAGCACCTAGATATTCAAGGCAGAGTTTAGAAAGTAACCTTCTTAGAATTCTTATGATTTCACTCTGAAAATTATATTTATGATGATTTTGTGGTTTGATTGTTTTACATACTTCTAATAATGCTTGTCTAAGAGTAATATCTTTCTTTGTATCTAGAAAGTCGGTTAACTTTGGCATATTTGTCGAGTTTACATTGAAGTTAGATAACTCATGCATGTATTTTTTGAACAAATCATTTCTTATCAGATTCTTCCTGTTTGAAAAAAACTCTTTTATTCTACTATTCCAAGTTTCATTGTTTACCCTACTCTTCAATAGCCATTTTAATCCTGTCCAATGGTTGAAGAATGAGGAGTTTTCAGCAATTAAACAAAAAATTATAGCCCTTTCATCGATTTCACCCTGATGACTTTTCTCATCAAAAGAAGTTCCTGGAGTTAGTGTGTGTATTTGGAATACAGGTGGATGATCTTTTGGTTTATAAGCCAAATACGTCAACCTTGTGATAGTTCGATCTACATATTTACTTTCCTTAAGGAAGTTCAATTTAGAAATATTCTGTGATGCTAAAGCTAGATTAGAGCATATATATACAACATCAAAGGTTGGATTTTCCTGGGTCTGTCCTCCCCTTTTCAAGTATTCATTAAACGCTTTAGCTATTAATCCTTTAGCAACAATTGTTTTACCAAGTCCAACTTCATCTGCTACAAGCATCTTGGTTTTATGCTTTACATAAAGCTGTTCAAACACATAGTCAACAGTTTTAGTTTGGAAGTCTTTTAACCCGTCTAAAGTATTCTTGATTCTTTTTTGGTAAATTGCATTTTCAGCTGCACTATCCAGAATTTTATCTTTCATAATCAATATCAGTTCTTAATAAATGTTTGAAATACCTGCCAGAAACTCTCAAATTCATCTGTTATTATTTGCTCTTCATTATCGTCAGTTTCAACTTTTAATCTTTTAATTAGTGCGTCGATAGATTTTAATTTATTAGGGAATCGGCTGGCAGCGATCAAAAGCTTTTCATAAACCGGAGTTCCGGCAAAAGTTTGTGGATTGCTGTGTGCATGACCTTGTAATCTCTCACCTGGACTTGATGGCTTGATTAAATCAATTTCTTCCCCAGTTAGTAAAAAGGCAAGATATTTATAAAACTTATCTTTGCTATTGATAATTGATGTAAAAATTTTATTTAATCTGGAATTGGGTAGCTCTATCTGCATAGGAAGTAAGAACGAACTATAAACTTCCTTACCAGAACCAATTTCAAAGATCAAGAAAATACTCAGTGAAGTTTCTGAATAACCAGTAAATTCATTTATTAAATTTACACATAGTTCTTCTAGCTTCACAGATGCCTTTTGGGGCTCAGGTAAAGGTTTTACTTTAACTGTGTATTCCTGGGGAATATGAAGATTTGTTGCATCAATTTCTAAAGATAAATTGTAAGCTGTTCCGCCTTCAATTAATTGAACTTTACCTTTTAAAGGCATTAAACAAATATCATATTTAATTTTTCTAATATCAGCATCTATTCTTTTTTGCTCTTCAACTGTTCCTATTGATGAAGTTTCATATTCAGTAAATAATGATATACCATCTGATTTACTTGGATCTGTTAATGCTCTAAAGACATCTTTTGGCTTTAGGTTAGTCGAATCTTCAGCTTTTAATTCAACCATAAATTCTACATTTCGTATCTGAGCCGGGTCACTGCAATTTGCTGAACCTAAGTACCAGTAAGTGATTTGATTGGCTATTAAGACAAATAACTTTGCATGTAATGACTGAGCTAAAGGTGTCATTCCATCTTCTTCCAATTCCTGGTAATACTCAGCTTCCTGAAAGAAAGTAGAAAATTGCCAGCAATTGAATTTTTTAAGAGTTTCATTAGCAATCCCATCTAATTCATCTTTCCTGCTCAATAAGTAAGGCTTTTTGGTATTAGAAATGGTAAGCTTTTCAAGTGTTGTCTTATCAAGAAATGGTGATATTATTAACAGTTCGTCAAATACAATCTTTGCTAATGTAATTGGATTTAAATACGGCTTATCATTATCGGGATTCGGTACTCCAATAGGAATAAACTTGAAGGATTTGAATTTATCTGGTATTTCGAATTTCACATACTGCAAATCTTCAATAAAAGACTTGGGCAATTTCTTTTTGCCTTTACTGACTACATATTGGAGGAAATGAATTAGTGGTTTGTTTTTCGTCTGTTCTTTGTCTGTAACATCTCCATCGGTTGCCACAGCAACATCCCAGTCACGAGTAAATGTCATGTTCCTACTTGTTACCAGCACCCTGTATTTTGGAAGAAATTCCTTGCTCACGTATCTGATTACCCAAACCTTTGGGTGGAAAGAACTCATGTGATTAGGCATAGTGATTGGCTGAATACCCTGTTCCCAATATGCCATCAAATGATGATACTTCAAGGGCACCTTTAATTGACCATTTTGATAGTAAATTGTGATTTTATCTGCTGACTTCGTTATAGCATCAAGCATATCATATCTCAATTCGTCAGGTGTACCATCAAGCTTTTGGGAGTAAAATAAAGCTACAGGCATAATCATCAATGCTTCGAGATCTAATGAATAAGTAGTTCCCACTGCATAATCCAATTCATAACCTTCAGGTGGTATCAGTTGTTCTCCGTAATCTATTCTGTCTTTTTTAGGATGAAGCATTATTTTTTAATCCTGTTCTAATGTCTGTTATAATTGTTCTCACCTGATTAAAACGATATCCTAGATAGCTAAGACCTATCCACTTATTCTCTCTTACATCTTCTGTTTTTTTCCATCTCAGCCTTGCTTTGCTGCCTTTAACTGATGCTTCCTGGAATTCAATCATCTTCCTTAGTTTCTTCATGTCATTTTCTTTGTTGAGTGTTAGCTTCCACCAATCCTTAACAAATTTCATTGTTGTGGTTCTGGTTGTCAGAGCATAAGTAAATAGATTATCAGGATTAAAGCTGTTAAAATCAATCATATTATCTTTGATGTAATATAACCAGTGCTCCTTTTCTTCGTCGAAGTTGTCGCTATTAAACACCTCATTATGCAACAGACAGTTATATGTTACATGTGCTCCATACATAAGTTCTGAGAAGTCATTAGCAAGTATGAGAATTGATTTTAAGTTCTCTTTAAGAGGGAGAGACTGTGCGGCATGAGCAAATTCCATAAAGTTCTTGGAATCCAGAAATATCTGCCAAAGTTTATCATCTGTCAATAGTTCTGCAATCAATTTGCCTTTTGCCACTGAACGAATGCGGTCACGAAAGAATTCAGCTTCTTCCTGTGATAAATCTAAGTTTAAATTCTCAGTCCAGTTCAATTTTATAGGGACTTTGATTCTGAAGGTGTTTTCGTGTTCTGCATCCAGATCATCTCCCATTGTATCATCAGTACTCAAAACCTTAGATAGAAGTGATTCCATTGAGGATTTGACAGTTTGATCGAGAAAGAGATCTGTACCTAACCCTTTTGTATCAATGAATTGGTAAGTATACAGACCATTCCAATAAATAGTAGAAGGGCGTCTGACAATCTTATTAGGTTTCTTTTTTGAGATACCAATAACACCTTTACCTTCAATGTAATCGTAGGTTGCTGCTAATTCCCACATTATTTCATATTCTCTATCCTCCAAATATTTTGAAGGTAATTTGCCCTTCCTTTGTGCAGGTTTTGCTATCTGGAAGTCATAGAGAATGTATGGAATAATAAAAAAGTATTTTGCTCTTGTCTGGATTGTACTGATTCCCGGAAACATCTCATTGGCTAATGCATCTCTTATCGTTCCCATTCCAAGCTCATCTACCATTCCTTCAGGGCTAAGCAAATCTAAAACCGAACCGACTCTGTCTCGCTGTGATGGAGAAAAGTCTATCCAACCAATTGATGTCATTTAATACCTATAAATAAATGATTTATTTTGTTCATTAGAATTGAATTGTAAATCGAGAGTATGTGCAATTTTTGCACATACTGATTTTACAAACAACTCACTAAATTCAAAGATTATTTTAAGATTGCTTTTAGTCTCCACAAATCCTCTAAATTAAGCTTCACAAAGTCTTAGGAAAGACATTCCATATTTTTTCTTTCTATTTCTTCTTTGATTTATTCGCTTTTTTTGATTCTGTCAACATTTTTGCAAATTTATCAAAATCTGATCCCTTTGCATTATTCTCATCTATCATTTTGAAATTAAATCTATCATATTCTTTGTGTGCATGATCGACAGCAAGTTGATGGGAAATATTACCTGCATTCTCCAGGATATCTCTGTCATTTAGTTCGAGAAAACCATGTAATTTTGTTAGCCAGTCGCGCATATACATAGGGATTTTTCTCATAGCCTGACCTTCCGCGAATACTAGATATTGCTCAGTCAAGTTGTTCAAAGCTAAAAGTTCTTCTTCGTTAAGATAGTTTTTGGCAATTTCGGTGTCGTGTTTTCTGACTCTAGCTCCACGCCAGGTGGTGAGACCCATATTTTCTTTGTTGCTATCTGCCCTATCATAAATGATTTCGGCAGCTGTTTTGCCTGTAATCGCCCAGTGCATTTTATTCTGAACCGTCTTAAAGAACTCAATACTCATCTCGGTTGTTGGGTCATAGTCAACACTGGTAGCATAGATGTCTGTAATTTTCTGGTAGAAACGTCTTTCGGATGTACGTATATCCTGAAGGCGTCTGAGTAGTTCCTCAAAATAATCATAAGGTTGATCTGGGTTTTTTAGTCTCTCATCATCGAGAACGAAGCCCTTGACAATATACTCTCGAAGCCTTTGTGTTGCCCAAATTCTAAATTGAGTACCCTGGGGAGATTTTACACGATAGCCTACTGATATGATGACATCAAGGTTATAATATTTTGTTAAATAGTTTTTATCATCTGTGGCAGTTGTCAAGTAATCCTTGACAACTGAATCTCTGTTAAGTTCACCCTCTTTAAATAAATTATTGATGTGTAAACTTATATTCTGCTTTGTGGTATCAAACAACAACTGCATCTGGTATTGTGTAAGCCAAACGGTTTCGTCCTCAAGGCGAACATCTAGTTTTGTTTTGCCATCCTCGGTCTGATAAATTATTATCTGACTATCTTGAATTTGCTTTGGAGCCTGTTTTGGTATTTTCATTTTCTATCTATTTAAATTTTCATTTACAATTTAATTGTCCCTACAGTGTAGAGACAATGTTCTCATCAGGAAAAGATTCAGCAAATTGTATCATTCTTCTTAAATTTTTCTCAGAATAACTGTTGCCAAATTCTTGTTCTAATTGTCGTGACAGCGATACGACAATTTGTTTGCCATACTCAGCACGCTCTCCACGAAGTATTTCATGGCGAATTCTCTGTCCGATTTTCCAATAAAGCCAAGTCATTACAGAATTTACAACAACATTAGCTTCAGAATCGAGTGAATATCATATTTCTACTCCCTCTATTGCAATCCCATGGCTTTGAAAGCAGCATCTACGGGATCGTTGTAAATTAGTAAACTAAAACTTGCGATGAGATCCGCAGGGACCTTGCCGAATTGATTAACATCTACTGCCGGTAATAGAATCTTCTTTGCTCCGCTATCCTGTGCGACCTGGAGATAGTCAGCTAAATTATCAGAGCCGATTATCGAGCCTCCAATGCTCATAGAGCCTAGAACAATTAACTGGGGGAGCAAAGATCTGCCTGTTAAACCTGACACGATAGAGAGGAAGATAGCCAGCTCTAAACCTCTTATGTTACCGATGCCGTTAAGATCGGAAGCCTTTAGATGATATTCATAATCGCTATACTTTACCAGTTGGGTTACTCTTGATAGATTAGAACGGACATAATTGATGGCTTCTTTTAATTCTTCTTTGATAGCTGTACCACCACCAAAGCCTGTATCACTAATTTTTCCGTTACCGGACATTTTCTGCAAATCTAATCTGAACAAGCCTTTGTGACCTGATTCAGTATTTTGTGCGATGGAATAAACAGTACCATTCGGTAAATCACCTTCAGGAATTAAAGATTTTCCGCCTGATTCAGGAACTCTAACAAAATGCTCTTCATTGTCAGCAAGATCGATGTAAGAGAAATGAACATCATAGAATTCCATTCCTCCGATTTTTTTGAGCTGCTCTTTTACTCGTCTTCTACCAACTAAAGCATATTCGAGGCATTTCTGAACATCTTCTTTCGTGTAATTTCCATCAGGGAATAAAAGTTTAATCAAACCGCTGACTGTTCTTTTAACAGCGATAGTATCTCTCTGATTAAGGTCTTTGCCTAATCTAAAGAAATCGAAGATTGCATCCGAGAAATTCTGTTTCTTCAATTCTCTCAAACATTCAGAGAAATAGTCGGTAATGAATCCATAATTATTAGTGAAGAATTCCGGACGCATTTTGGGAACTTCCCATCCGGGAAGATAGTGGTGGAACCTATCAAAGAAGGCTGTATCTATCATTTCTTTGGGGAATGGAACAAGTAAATGGCTTGTCTTAACCAGATTCTCAATAGAACCATTGATATTGCCAACAAATACCATCGAAGCATCAGCATTAATGCTCTCTTTACCTCTTGAGAAAGAGCCGTTTGCCATGAAACCTTTCATTATCTGGATGCCGTCTTTATCTTTTAGATTGATACCTGCAACTTCATCGAAAGCAACTACATCCCACAATCCCACAAGTCCAATTGTCCTAGAACTCATGTTGTAGAAGAGGTTTGCTACAGTGGTTTGACCTCCTGAAATCAGGATTGAATACGGACTGATCTCGTCATAGACATAAGACTTGCCAGTACCTCTCGGACCAAGTTCACAGATATTATAATTCTTCTCGACGAAAGGTATCATTCTAGCCACGATATGCCATTTTACCTGTTCGGTTAGGTTCACAGGTTCCATGCCGACGCTTCGGCAAATCACATCCATCCATTCAGTTAATGTAAAATTCTTTCTGACATCAATGTACTCAGAAAGATCGAGACCAGGCATTTGAATTGGCTTCAATTCAGATATTAGGAATGGTGAGTCGTGCGAACTTTCATCATATTGGTACTCAATAGTAAGAATGCACCAAATGCCACCTGCGAGGAGTTTTTCATATTTTCTAACATAAGAATTATCAACTATCAGATTTTTTAAACCAAGAGCTGAGAGAAAGCCTTCGTAACGGTCCAATTTATCATTCAACTTTACGGTTACTTTATCTATGATCTTATATTTTCCCTTTTCTTTTATCTTAGATTTTACTTTTTCAGCTTCATCAGGTCTGACATAATTCTGAGATAATATTTCCTTTACTTTTATAATTCCATCTTTGATTGTTTCTTCGTCATCGGTTGCGCAATACATTCCGAGCAAATATTCAAGAACATAGATCGGTACATTAATACCTTCCTTGATTTGCTTGGTCAGGTCTTTTCTTACAACTTTACCGGGAAAAAATTGATTGAGTTTTACATCCAGATTATCCATGATTGACTCTCCAATTAAATATCAAATTCGTTATAAAAAGTTAGGTACAAAGGGAATTTATATTCTTTGTATAAACTGTATTGAGAAGCTCCTTCAATCGGCTCTTCAAATTTTAAGGTGATTTCTGAATCAGTCAGTTTTGTGTTGTCAGATGTTAGATTGAAAGTATAACTAATTTCTTTCGTGCTTTCATTCGAATTGCTGTTATCAAAATCTTTCAGAAACACATCGGATGTCAGTTCATCTTTTTTATTATAGAATGCTATCCTTAAAGTTCGCTTAATAACCTTATCTCCAACTAACTCCTTTTGGTAGAAGCTCAAACCAATACGATTACTTGTGATTTTGTTCCCTGAGTGTATCAAATCAACATCGACTTTCGAAACATCCGACTGACGCTTCTTGTTTACCTTAAGAATCGGTACTATTATTTCCTGAAGTGATGCTCCTCCATGAACAAATCTACTGCCAGCTCCCTGGACACGAATTCTGTTGATAGATTTTGGAATCAAAAAGTCTTTATCACCTTCGACACCAAGTTGCGCTGATGTGAACTTTTTGACAGACATATCTTCATCCAGATTCTTGCCAATTACGAATCTTCTGTTTTTCTTGTACTGCTTACCAAAAGCTTCAAAATCCGTAAAATCGGTATCATCCAATTTCTTGTGCTGATAAATAAAGCCATGATCGGCAGTGATAATTGTATTGTAGCCATTCATATTAGCTATCTGCTTGGTCAATTTCAATAATTTTTTTAGCTCTTCTTCGACTGCAATGAATGTTCTATGCTCTGAATCTTTGTTGTCACCTGTCTTATCGATTGTATTGCTGTATATATAGACAATACTGTAAGGTTTAATAAATTCTCTGCCCTCAGTATTTGACTTCATAAGCAGGAATTCTTCTGCAGTAACGGCAATTGAATCAGCACTATATTTCTGCAATATCTTGGTTCTGTTGCCGGTGCCGGATGAACTTTGTCCATCGACATTTACCATTTCGTTCTCATTGTCGAATGATAATTGAGTATGGGGCAACATTGCAGCCATACCGAGTTGTGTGTAGCTTGGCATTGTACTTATCTGGAAATCTAGTTCTGCTTCGTACCTATCCTCTTTGATTATCATTTCACCCAGTTCCTGACCTATCTCGTATCTGAATGCATCAGAAATGATCACAAATATACGATTATTGCTATCCTGAAATTTTTTTATGTATTTGTTGTAGAAATCTATCTGCATATTGAATTCGGGAAACTTCCAATTGTCGAGCTTATCTACCTCTTTTTGCCAGTTGTCATTTAGTTTAAGCAAGAAAGAGTTGCTGTAAAGCTTTTCAATTTTCTCGGTCAAATCTTTGAAAATACCGCTGTCGTTAAGTTGCTCGGCAATCGCTGTGTACTGTCTGTAATGTTTATCTAATAGATAAAAGGTGCTTACATATTTAATGATACCCTGAGTGGTACTTTCAATCTGGAAAGTGTTTTTCTGTATTGAATCAATTAAGTTGGAAGCTTTACTCAGACCTTGATAAATATTTTCAAAATCTGAATAGAAAAACTTATTAGTTCTTTCACTAATCCAGTCCTGTATTTCTTTATTTACAAAGTTACCTGTAACTAGCAAGTTCCTGATTTCAACTATGATTCTCTGGTCAATAATATTAAAAGTGTCTTTGTTGAGAAAATCCTCAATCTTTGACACTTGAATAACAGATTCAAGGTTAATTTCTTTTGATAATTTTGTAGAAATCTCTTTATATTTACTCAAATACTTTGAATTTTCTTTCCAATGACTAATCAAAATATTGGCTTCATTATTCAGCTTTGCTCTTTCAGGTTTCAGATTGTAAAAGAGATTGTGAGATAATAATTCAATAACAAAATCTTTAATTGAAGGGCTTGGATTGGAATAGTTATAAAGGGTTTTAACTTTATTCCAGAAGAATTGACCTAAATTGAATTTTTCGATTTGAGTATATTTTTCATACTTGTTTTTGAATAATTCATTTGAATCGGTGTAAGAATCTAATATCTCGGTAAACAAAGAAAAAAGAACTTTATCGAATTCTAGTTCTTCATTACATATTACAGCAATCATTTTAAATCTGAGGCTATCCTTGGATTCGGTAGCAATAAGCATCTCTTTTAGTTTTTTTACTCTTTGCTGATTCTTGAAAAATTCAATATGTTCGATGACGACATCGTTAAGATCGGATGTCAGTCCAAGCTCCTGGAGATATATAGAAGATGGATCGGTTTTGAATTCTTTGTGTGAAAGTATCAGATCCAAAAGCCAGTTCGCTTCGTCAGAAGGCTTCGGTGCTGACTGATAGATTAAGAATTTCTGTTCCGGTTCCTGGAGAATTACACGATATTTAATCCCGAATTCATTGTTCTGAATTTCTATCTTTTCAATACCGTCTAACTGTAGCGATTCAAATAAATCTCTCATTTCGGACTTGTCGTCGTACCAGAAAACAAGCCTGTGAACATTGAAAGATTCTTTTAATATCTGTTCTATTTTTTCTTTCATTTTCTAATCTTCTTCTTTTTCGAGTCCCTTGATAGGGTATAATAATTCCTTGAATTTCATATAATTGACTTTAACACCATCGTCCAAATCGATTGCTGTTCTTCTCATTGCTGCATCGTGCAGAGTTTCTTCGTATTCCTTAAGTTCTTTCAGTATAGCATCTATCTTTGTTATTTCTTTCTCGGCTTTGATCTTATCGGATGGACTGGAAGATTCGCTCAGCTTTATATTCTGCTCATTTTGACGCTTGGTTTCGAGTTTTGCTTTGTATTCACGCATGTAGCTGTTGAGCACAACGGAGACCATATCGGGGGTGTAGCGATGCATGTAAATCAGAGCATTGAAGCTTTTCTTTGGTGAGGAGAACAGCCAGTAAATTGGTCTTTTCTTATATCTACGTATATGATCGTTGTAGAAGTCTTTGACAAAATACTTA
>CAYXFU010000027.1:0-48907 GCA_964464375.1 uncultured Hyphomicrobiales bacterium | reverse complement strand
TTCTCCCTTCCTCGAGGAAGGGTCGGGGTAGGTGTTGTATTAGTTTTTAGTGAAGTGCTAGTAGTAAATATCAAAAACGAAATACACAATGCAAATGATGCAAAAGTGCAATTACAAAAATAAAATTATTGAAAAATCAGTATGTTAGGTGAATTCTAAATAACTAAACAGTCATTAAAATAAAAAAAAATGTGCAAATTCCCAATTCAAAATATGCAATTTGTATTCAGCTCCGTAGGAGCGAAATATTAATAGAAACAAATATCCATATGAACTGAAGCTCCGTAGGAGCGATATATAAAAATGAAAAAACACAATTCAAATAATGTAAAATAGGATCAAAAGATGATGCACAAAACCTTATTTGCTCTCCTAACCTTAGTAACCAGCAGAACAGAACTGATAAAAACCTTATTACCTTATACTAATAAGGTCAAAACTCAAAGGGGAACAGATTTCTACTAAGGTTAGACAGCAAATACAAATAAGGTTTTAAAAATCGAAAAAACACGTTGCAAATGATGCAAAAGTGCCAACCCAAAAGTAAGATGATCGTAATATAAGGAGGTTACAAGAATTATATATAACTCTACGCTCATTAAAATAGTGCCAAAAGTGCCAAAAAAGATGCAATTAATGCAAAAAAATGATGCAAAGAGTCTAACAATCTTCCTATCGGGGGTACAAAGAATTGATGTCTCCGATTTGGCTCCGGGGATGTATTTTGTGAGGATTGGGGATAGAGTCAGCAAATTTATAAAATTATAGGATTAACTCAAATTTATCACTAGAAACAATTTAGACTTTAATTAATCAGTTTTCACTCAGATACTTAGCACACGGATATCAAAATCAAATAGCAAAGGCACAGCGAGCTGTGCCTTTGTAAGAAAAAAATTTAAAATTGTTTTTAGAATTTCTGGCTGAAGTGCTTCATGAATTGTACACGTTCGTACACAGCAGGATTGATGCTCTTTGCCTGACTCATTTTACCTTTGAATTCTGATAATGATTCATAGCCCATTTCTGTCATCCATTCTTCCATTTCTTCGATCATGGTTGCAATGTAGCTAATCCCATTTTTATACAGGATGGATGCTATCTGAACAGCATCAGCACCTGCTAAAATCTGCTTGATAACTGATTTACCGTTATGAACACCTGTGGATGCAGCAAGATCGCATTTCACTCTTTCGGACATAATTGCAATCCATCTAAGCGAAATTGACAAATCCTGAGCATTGCTGTAAAGATTAGCCGGTATTACTCTGAAATTGTTAATGTCGAAATCAGGTGCGAAGAATCTATTGAACAGGACTAATCCGTCAGCTCCCGACTCGGATACTCTTTGGAGCATTCCACCAAGATTGGAGAAATAATAGCTCATCTTGAGCGATACTGGTATTGTAACTTCTTTCTTGACCTTGTGCACTATATCGAAATAAATCTGCTCAGAGTCCTTGGCTGATCTTTCGAAATCACTGGGCATAAGGAACACATTAAGTTCAATAGCGTCAGCTCCTGCTTCCTGCATCTTTTTTGCGAAGAAAGTCCATTCAGTTGCTGAGATGCAATTGATTGACGGAATGATAGGAATGGAGAGTTCTTTCTTTGCTGTTTCGATAAGACTCAAATATTTTGTTAGTGTATCTTCAACAGTTGCAAGATCGAACATATCGAAAATTTCGGGATACACATTGTTGGAAGTGGAAACCATTTCAGCCATTTGCTTATTGAGCTCTATTTCAATCTCTTCCTCGAAAAGTGATTTAAGAACAATAGCTCCGGCACCAAACTTTTCCATTTCTTTAAGTTCTTCAATAGTATTGGTCAAACCACAGCTCCCAACGATAATTGGGTTCCTGAGTTTCAGACCTAGATATTTTGTTTGTAAATTAGCCATAAATGCCTCTTTTGGGAATATATTATAAACTTTATTTCAATTAATCCAGAAAATGCACAAATAATCCATCGCGAAGTTTCGGCTCAAACCAGGTTGATTTCGGAGGCATAATCTGACCTGCATCTGCGATTGACATTAACTCTTCAACCGAAGTTGGATACATTGCAAATGCCACTTGCATCTCACCCGAATTCACTCTTTTCTCTAGTTCAACCAAACCTCTTATTCCGCCGACAAAATCTACTCTTTTGCTTGTACGTGGATCATCAACACCAAGTAGCGGAGCAAGAACTTTATTCTGTAGAATCGCAACGTCAAGACTTTCAACAGGGTCGGAAATATCCAGCAGATGTGGCTTTGCAGTCATGCAATACCAATGATTTGCGATGTAAAGACCGATATCACCTTTCTTTGCAGGTTTGCATTGACCATCGATCTTATGAACATCAAAATTATCATTCAGTTTAGAAAAGAATTCTTCAGGTGTTAATCCATTCAAATCTTTTACCAAACGGTTGTAATCCATTATGTAGAGATGGCTTGCGGGGAAAAGAACAGCCAAAAAGAAATTATATGCTTCATCGCCGTTGTGATTGGGATTTGCATTCTGACGTTCACGACCAACAATGGAAGCGGCTGCTGAACGGTGATGCCCGTCGGCTACGTAGAAATAATCAACTTTAGTCAGATGCTCAGATATAATCTTAGCAACACTTTGATCTTTGATTATCCAAGACTGATGCCTGATTCCATCTAGTGCGACATGGTCGTTCTCAGGTGTGGCTTTTACAATATCAGCAATAAGAGTATTTATTTCATCATTATCGCGATATGTCAGAAATATAGGACCTGAGTGAGCATTAGTCACTCTTACGTGATTACATCTGTCTTCTTCTTTATCTTTACGAGTTTTCTCATGTTTCTTAATGACATCATGCCAATAATCATCAACAGAAGCACAACCGACAAGTCCGTATTGTATCTTGCCATTCATGGTTTGAGCATAAACGTAAAGATGTGGCTCGGCATCCTCAACTAGAATTTTATCATCAATTAGTTTCTGAAGATTTTCTCTTCCTTTCAGATAAACTGCAGGATCGTATGGATTGATTAATGGATCCAGATCTATCTCAGGCTTACCAACATGAAGAAATGAATATGGATGACCTTTTACTTCTTCCCGTGCTTCTTGAGAATTGAGAACATCATAAGGTTTACTTGCGACTTCAGATGCAAGCTCGGGCTTAGGTCTGAATGCTTTAAAGGGACGAAAAACTGCCATTATTTCCTCTAAATCAAATTTATGTGATTAATACTTCTTTAGAACTTCCACTACTCTCTGGGCTATTTCGATACCAACTCTATCCTGTGCTTCATCAGTCGATGCACCGATATGAGGTGTAACCGATACTCTTGGATGATTGATCAATTCCTGCTGTGATTCAGTTGTTGGTTCATTTTCGAACACATCAATACCTGCATAGCGGACTGTGCCATCATTGAGAGCAGTAAGGAGGTCTCTTTCTGAAACTACACCACCACGAGCACAATTTATTATAACAACACCCTTTTTCATGGCGGCAAATTCTTTTGTAGTAACTGCAGGACCTTCAGCTTTGATCAGAGGCATGTGAAGAGAAATAATATCAGCATTTTTTATAAGTTCTTCTTTTGTAACAAGTTTTACATTCATATCAGTTTCAGTTATGAAAGGATCGAAAGCAATAACTGTCATACCAAGACCAATTGCTCTTTTTGCAACTTCTTTGCCAATATTACCAAAACCTAGAAGACCTAAAGTCTTACCCGTAAGCTCGAAACCATGGGCATACTCTTTTTTAGGCCATTTGCCTAAACGCATTTCGATATTGCTAACATTCAGAAATCGGGCAACGCAGAACATGTGTCCTATTGCTAGCTCGGCGACTGATATTGAAGATGCGCCAGGTGTATTAACTACAGGAATCCCTTTTTCCTTCGCATAAACCAAATCAAGATTATCCATACCAACACCTGCTCTTGCAAGTACTTTCAGCTTGGTTCCCTTATCAATAACTTCTTTTGTTACTTTTGTGGCAGAACGAACTATAATAGCATCATACTGATCAATAACTGTTAGTAGCTCATCTGCTGAGAACTTTTTAACATCAATTTCGAAACCGGCATCGCGAACGATTTGAGCACCGGATTCTTCGATTCCATCACTAGCCAGGACTCTCATTTTTTTCACCTTATTATTAATAAAAAACAGAATTAAACAAATAATTCAGATTTCAAAATTAGGCAAAATAAACAAACAGAAAAAATTTTTTAGAACATAAGTCCAAAGAATCTGATTTATGTAATTTTGATGTAGATTTCATTTTAAATTCATGCTTTGCATTTATTTATCCCAACACCTTAATATTTCAATTTTTTAAGAAAATATTCTTTGCCAATGAGATTTTTAAGAGAAATAAATTTAAGCCAAAATGATCAAAAAGAACTTTTAAGAATAGTTTGTTGAAAATCGAAATATTTGTCTTAATTTTGAGTTCTATTTATACGTTATTTCATATAAATTTTTGGAGATGTAAATGAACAGAGCTTTTAATTTTAGTGCTGGTCCGGCAGTATTACCTCTTGAAGTATTAGAAGAATCAAGAGAAGCAGTTTTTAATTATAATAATACAGGCATGTCAATTATGGAAATGAGCCATCGTTCCAAAGATTACGATGCTCTCTTCAAAGAAGCACAGACTGACTGTCTGAAGATTATGGGACTTTCTCAGGATGAATATTATGTGTTATTCCTCGGTGGTGGCGCAAGTCTTCAGTTCCTGATGATTCCGTTCAATTTCCTCAAAACACAGTCTGACTACATTAGCACAGGTGTTTGGGCAAAGAAAGCTATCAAGGAAGCAAAATGGGTTGGTAAGACAAATATCGTTGGTAGTTCCGAAGATGCTAACTTCAACTATATTCCCGATACTTTTAACTTTACTCCCGATGCTGACTATGTACATATTACAACAAATAACACAATATATGGTACCGAATGGAAGAATAACATTCCCGATACTGGAAACGTTCCTCTTTTTGCTGATATGTCCTCAGATATGTTTGCTATGCACAGAGATTGGTCAAAATATGACATGATCTATGCCGGTGCACAGAAGAACATTGGTCCTGCCGGTGTTACAATGGTTGTGATTAAAAAATCCTTGCTCGACAAGAAAAAAGAAAACGTTCCCACAATGCTTGATTACAAAATCCATGTGGATAATGAATCACTTTACAACACTCCTCCATGCTTCCCAGTTTATGTTGTAGGAAGAACTTTCAAATGGATTCTGAAGCACGGACTGGACAGCATTCAGGCTAATAACGAGAAAAAAGCCGGCTTACTTTATGATTATATGGACGCTAACGCTGACTTTTACAAGCCTACAGTTAAGAATGTCCGCGACAGATCATTGATGAATGTTTGCTGGAATCTACAGACTCCCGAACTCGAAGCAAAATTCATAGCTGACGCAAAAGCAAAATATAACATGACAAACCTCAAAGGTCACAGAAGTGTAGGCGGCGTTAGAGCTTCGATCTACAATGCCTGCCCCAACGAATGGGTTGAAGCATTAGTAAAATTCATGGAAGAATTCATGAAAGAAAATAAATAGAATATTTAATCAGTTTTATAATTGAAAGAGGTCGAGCAATCGATCTCTTTTGTTAATATATTTCGGTTACATTTGCATCAATTGCTTCGAGTTTTTGGTCTCTCAATGTATCTGCTATGGTACTTCAAATAGTTTTGATAATCTTTTTCAGAAGCAAATACTAGCTAACACAATCGTTAAAGTTCAATAATTGTAACACCATCTCCGCCTTCGGGCAATGTTCCATTCCTGAAGGATCTGACTGACGGATGATTGGCTAGAGATTCATGTATGGCGGCTCTTAGGGCACCAGTTCCTTTACCATGAATTAACGAAACCATTGCAATATTCCCTAAAACTGCGTCTGATAAAAATTCGTCAACTAATCTGAGACATTCATCTACCCTCAGTCCCCGAAGGTCAATCGAGGATTTTGAATCGAATTTCAGATTGTCCGAGATTCCTCTGGACTTTAGTTTCTTTGTATCTGGTTTAGTTTTATTCAATTGCTCGAACGGCAGTCTGAATCTGACTCCGTTGAAGTCAACAATGGCAGTCCTATTCGAATTATCTGTATCGAGAATTGTACCGATACTGGTTGAATCCTCGAGCTTAACAGATTCACCTTTTGTAAAAGTTTCGTCAGAGTTCTCTTCTCTCTTTTTAGCTTCCGCATCTCTAATTGACTTCGTAATCTTATTTTTTTCCACCTGGAAATCTTGCTTAACCTCAGAAATAGCCCGTTTATCCTCTTTAATTTCTCTGATTGTATTTTCAATCAGCGAATTAGCTTTTTTGAGAATCTCGTCAGCCTCTGTGCGGGCATTGTCCATGATGGTTTTTCGCTTCAGCTTTATCTCATTGAATCTGCTTTCAAATTCCTTACGTTTTATTTCGGCTTGATTCTTTTCTTTCTCAGCTTGAAGCTTCAGTTCTTCAGTCTGCATTATATATCTTTGCAATATCTTTATAGACTCTTCCAATTCGGTTTGTTTAGTGCCAAGGTATCCTCTAGCTCTGTCTAGTATATTTCCTGGAATTCCGATATTCTCTGCCAAAACAAAAGCATAGGAATTTCCTGGCACTCCATGTAAATACTTATATGTTGGCTTTAGATGCTCTTCATTAAATTCAAGTGAAGCATTCTCAATTGATTCCTTAGTCAATGCATAACTCTTTAGCGATGATTGATGTGTAGTCGCAATAAAGAATAGGTTTATATTCAGAAAACTGTCCAGAATTCCTGCGGCAAGTGCAGATCCTTCCTGTGGATCTGTCCCGGAACCAATTTCATCAATTAGTATCAGTGAATTACTTTCGCAATTATCGATGATTTTTTTGAGTTGAATCAATTGAGAGCTGAAAGTACTAAGATCATTCTCGATTGATTGATTATCCCCGATAGCAGTGAAGATTGTTCTGTAATTTGTTGCACACTCACCAAGCGGAAAAATACCACTCAGAGCCATTGCAACATTTAATCCAATACTTTTAAGTGCAACGGTTTTACCACCTGCATTTGGACCGGAGATAAGGTTGCCTCTTTTAACTTCATTAAGCTCTATACTTAGTGGGATAACTTTTGATTTTCCTTTTGCATGAACAAGAATCGGATGTCTTGCATTCTTCAGATAAAGCTGGTTACGATCAGATATTTGGGGTTTGATTCCGCCATATTCAAGAGCATATCTTGCTTTGCCCGTTATTGAATCAATATGAGCCAAAATCTCAACGGATTGCAAAAACTCTCTTGCTTGTTCCCCAATTTCCTTTGTCAAGTTCTGAAGTATCCTGAATATCTCTCTTTTCTCTTCATTCACTAGAATAGAAAGCTCATTATTCATCTCGATGATTTCCGTTGGCTCAAGAAATACTGTGGAGCCGGATTGTGATATTCCATGAATAATACCCGGGATCTGTCTTTTGCTTTCAACTTTAACAGGAAGAACTAATCTGCCTTCGCGGATAGATAAATAATCATCCATAAGCATCTCATTTTCAGAAACCCTTTTCAGAATTTTCTGAGCTCTTGAACGAAGCCTTGCCGACTTTTCAATAATATCACGACGAATTCTACCTAACTCACGTGAAGCTGAATCCTTGACCAAAGCTGTGTCATCGATAGCATCATCAATGTGCTTTTCAAGAAGCCTGTCTTCATGAAGAATTGAAGTGATCTCAGATAGCGCTGGATATTTTTCTGTTTTACTTCTGAAATAATTTCTGACCATTCTGGAAGTTCTGAAAACATCTTTAACCGATAGAATTTCATCAGTATTCATCACGGCATTTTCAATCATCGATTTATGCAGTTTTGTTCTGATATCCGATAAATTTTCAACAGGCAAAGTGTCGTCGAGTGTGATGAGGTTTGTCATCTCCTCAATCAGATTATGTTCTGAATTAAGCCAGAAGATGTCATCGGTAGGGGATGAATCGAGGATTATATCTTTACCGAGTGAAGATAAAGTAAATCTGGATACTTTTTCCAAAACCAGATTGAATTCTAATTGTTTAAGTGATTCATTTTGAAGCTTGATCTGATTTGGTGTCAACGGCTGATTCATTTATAAATTCTCCAGTCCGCTCTTAACCAAAGTTTGGACCAGACTTCCATCTGCTTTGCCTTTTAACTCTTTCATTGAAGCACCCATAACTTTACCCAAATCCTTCAAACCTGTTGCTCCAGAATCAACAATTATTTTAGCGATAATTGCTCTCACATCTTCTTCTGGGAGCTGTTTGGGTAAGAACTCAGTAATTATTACCAGTTCGGCTTTTTCTTTGTCTGACAGCTCTGTTCTGCCCGCTTTTTCGTATAATTCAATAGCATCACGTCGTTGTTTTGCAGCACTTTGAAGAATTTTCAATTCGTCATCATCATTCATTTCACGACCAATACCGCTTTTGTTGAATTCGATAATAGTAGCTCTAAGCGATCTCAAGGTTTCCATCCTCAATTTGCTGCCTAGTTTGATCGCGTTTTTTAATTCTTCAGTGATTGTCTTTTCCAGATTCATTTTTCACCCACAATTTTGATATATTTAAGTTATTATAATTCAGACAGAATGATTTAAATTTAACGATAAAATTTGCATTATATTATTAGTAAGAGTAAATTGCAATTTCTAAATTTATATTCATTGTTTATTAACAATTGAATTATTAAAAATTCATTCTGAATTAAGATTAAACTTGTAAATTAGAAATGCAGGATATAGTATATCATACAAACTATGAATTAGAAGATTCGTATTGGTGGTTCACAGCAAGACAGGTTATTGTTGATAAACTGATAAAAGTATTTACCAACTTAAAACCGGGACAAACTATACTGGATGTTGGTTGCGGTACAGGTGGTTTTACTAAACACATGGCACAGACTTATAATATGATTGGTCTGGACACATCGGAATTAGCTTTGGAGTTTTGCAGGAAAAGAGGTCTTGAGAATTTATTTTGCGGTCAATTAAGTGAATTTCCGAAAGATAAGTATAAAGTTGATGCGATAACCATGTTGGATGTAGTTGAACATATTCCTGATGATAGGGCGGTAGTAAAAGATGTTTTTAATCTTTTACCTTCAGGTGGATATTATATTATGACAGTTCCTGCTTATCAGTGGTTATGGAGTAAGCATGATGAAGTACACATGCATTACAGGCGATACACAAAAAAAAGAATTAATCAAATAATAATAGATGCCGGGTTTAATATAGAATTTTCGAGTTATATGAACAGCTTTTTGTTTTTACCCGCTGTTCTTAAGAGATTTTCTGATAGATTTAAAAAGAAAGATGATAGTGATTCTAAACCTGTTGATGAGGTTTCACCTATGCTAAATACTATTTTTGATAATCTCTATAAGTTCGAAGCAAATATTCTTAAATTGATTCGCATTCCTTTTGGGCTTTCAGTAGTTACGATTGCGAAAAAGCCGTAGTTCTTTTTTAATAGATTGATAGATTTAACGAATAAAATATCAGGTGCATTATGGTAGCAAAAAAATTAGTAAAATTGCCTAAACAATCGAAACAAAAGGTACAGACAAATACAAAGACTCAGATATTGCCCCCTTCAGATTTTCCTGTTTGGGTTACGCTTATTATATTTTTGATTACTACTGCTATTTTCTTCTGGGATATAATTCTGCAAAATTCATTTTTTTGGGAGGACTTTGTAGAATATGTATATCCTGTTCAAACATTTGCAGCAAATGAATTTGCGAAAGGTGAGATTCCATTCTGGAATGCTTTTACTTTTGTTGGAATGCCATTTTTTGCTGATCTTCAGGTTGGTTTCTTCTATCCTTTCAACAGACTTTTATCCCTATTTGTTTCAAATAATAATCTACCAGTAGTCATACTTGAATTAGTTGTGATTATTCACTTTTTGATTTCCCAGATTAATACTTATTTTCTGGCAAGGTTCTTCAAGATAAGTTCCTATGGGGCTGTTATCGCCGCAATTTCTTATTCATTCTCAATGCTTATGGTTTGCCATGTGATCCATCCAATGATAGTCTATCATTTAACATGGTTGCCATTGATTTTGATGTTATTTTTAAAGGGATTAGAGCAGAAGAAATTATCTAATTCAATTCTTGCAGGAATAATTTTTGGTTTCGTAATGCTGAGCGGACATCCTCAAATGACATTATATATTGGACTTTTGCTCGGATTTGCATTCGTGTGGTTTATAATTACAGGGTTTATGGATAAATCCATTGCGGGTATAAACATAGCAAAGTTCATAAGTGGTGGAATTCTAACAGTTGTTATTGCTCTGGGAATATTCTATATACAGTATTTACCTTCAAAAGATCTGGCTGAATTATCACAGAGAAATGAAATTTCCTATGAAAAATCAACTGAAGGCTCACTCGAGTTTAAGAATATTTATACATCAGTCATCCCTAAGATTTTTGGTTATATTGACGGACAACCTGAAAAACAGCAAACTTATTACAACAAAATCGATGGGAAAGTTCAAAGCCATTTTTACTGGGAAACTGGTTTCTATTTCGGAATAGTTGCACTGTTTTTAGGTTTGATAGGGGCTATACTGAAATTCCGAACGTTTCAAGGTGCCTTTTTCATATTTATTGCTGTATTTGGCTGCCTTTTTGCTCTTGGAAGCAGTAGTTTCGTATTCAATATTATGTATCATTTCCCATTTTTCAATAGCTTTCGAAATCCAGGGAGAATGATGTTTATGGCTATTCTTGGATTTTCAATATTAGCAGGATTTGGATTTGATATTCTTTGGCAAAATATCAAAGAAAAGAAAATGATGTGGGTTATACTTAGTGCAGCATTTTTTCCGATACTCTTCTCTATTCTTACTGCCACAGGCTATCTGCCTAAAATACTTAATGCACCTGAACTGGCAATTGACGAAATTATTTCTTTTGGAACAATCGCACTTGCAATATCTGTAATAGCTTACGCAATCGCTTTCATAGTTAACTGGAAATTGATTAACCCATCTGTTGCAGGGTTATTATTCATCGCTTTAGCATTCATTGATCTTTACGCTGTGGGTTTTAAATTCAACCAGAGTCCTACTAATCCTTCTACAGTATATGAACTAAAACCGGATCTTAAAGCTCTACTAACACCTAAGTCAAATGAAGATTTATATAGGGTTAATACACGAATATATAAACCTGTTAGCTTTATGTCAATGCAGAGAAACCAAGGAATGATTGACCGGATTCAAATGGTAGAAGGTTACAATCCACTTGTCCTGGAGCGTGCAGGTGTTCCCGTATCTGATACTAAAATTGCTTATGATCTGTATAATGTTAAATATGAGATTAAGGTTGATCTGGAAAAGGGATCTTGGGCATATTCCCAGCGCGATTCAACTTTGCCAAGGGCTTGGCTTGTTTATGACACAAAAATAATTGAACCGAACTCAGTTAAGAAATTCATGCAGACAAATAGCTTCGATTACAGATCAAGTGTGATTCTAGAAGAAAAAATTGATCTGGCTCTCTCAGGAAGCAATACAGATTCATCTGGAACAATTATTAATTGTAAAGAATATTCAACAAATAAATTTTCTTACTCTGTAAAATCTAAAAATAATGCTATTCTTGTTTTTAGTGAAATCTATTATCCTGACTGGAAGGTATATGTCGATGGCAATAAAGTGAAATTATTGCGTGCTAATTATAGTTTCAGGGCAGTTCCATTGCTTGCTGGTGATCACACTGTTGAAATGAAATATGAATCTGAATCCTACAGTAAAGGTAAGATTATTTCAATGATCACTTTTGTTTTGAGTATAGTTGGATTCTTTTTTGCCCAGCATTTCGAAAGGGTAACAAAGGATACAGCCAAACCAATGAAAGTTACGAAAGAATCTCCAGAAGAAACAGAATCAAACAGTTAATTATTCACTTTCTGAAATAAAAATGCAGAGTAGAATACGAAGCCTGGCATCTGATACACTCATTTACGGAGTATTTACAGTTGTTGGTCGATTTTTAACTTTCTTTCTTACGCCAATATATTCAAATTATCTAACTCAAATTGAGTTAGGTGATGTAACCATTTTCTTTTCAATTATAGCCTTTTTAAATATCACATTTGCACTTGGAATGGATTCATCTTTTTTTAGATTCTATTCTAAAGATGACATGGCTCAAACCAAAAAAGTATTTTCAACTTCATATTATACAATCGGATTGATGTCTGTTGTTATATCGTCACTAGTTTTCATTTTCGCTGAAAATATTGCACCAACAATGTCCTCCTTACCTAACTCAGTAACCTTGGTTAGAATAGCAGCATTTTTACCATTATTGGATTCGTTTCTAATAATACCAATGGCAATGCTTAGAATGACAGGTAAAGCCAAAAGATTTGCCTGGTCACGTTTTGCAATGATAATAGTTGCATTTACATTGAACATCTGGTTTGTAATTGGTTTTCATTGGGGAGCAGAGGGAGTGTTTTGGGCACAATTGATATCTTCAGTATTTGGTATTTTTCTTTTTCTTCCTGATTTATACAGATTTCTGGTATTTAAGTTTGATAAATCATTAACTCTGCAAATGCTGAGGTTTGGCTTTCCAACTATGCCTGCCGCATTATCAGGTATGGTGCTTCAGGTAGCAGACAGACCAATACTAAAGTACCTTACTACCTCAGATCAGTCACAGCAGGTAGCAATTTATAGTGTTAATTATCGACTGGCTATTCCTATGATGTTATTTGTTTCAATTTTTGAATACGCATGGAAGCCATTTTATTTAAGCCGATATAATGACCCTGACGCCAAGCAATTGTTCTCAAGGGTATTTACTTATTTTACACTAATTTCAGTTGTTTTGTTTCTCGTCATAGGATTCTACATTGAGTTCATAGTTAGAATGCCTTTCATTGGAGGGAACTTTATCAAATCTGACTATTGGAGTGGTATGGGTATTATTCCAATCATTTTGTTCGGATATTATTTCAATGGAGTTTTTTCAAATTTCGCCGCCGGTTTTCATATAAGTAAAAAAACAGATTACTTACCTTTGGTAGTTGGAATTGCGGCTATTGTTAATATTGCTATTAATTTCTTAACAATACCAATTTGGGGAATTTATGGTGCCGCTTGGGCTACATTTATTGCCTATTTCGTAAGTTCCTCTCTACTTTTTCTAATTTCACGTAAGGTCTATCCAATCGAATATAATTGGAGCAAAATATTAATGGTATTGCTTCTAATGTGTGTTGTCTATTTCCCAATTGCATTTTTTACAAATAATATGAATCTCGGCTTATCATTTATTATTCGAACTTTTGGGATTATTGCATTTGTATCAGCGTTGTTTTACTTTAAATTTTTTACAGCATCTGAAATTAAATCAATCAGATCATTATTCAAAAAAAAATAGTTTAATATTTCATTACTTTTTATTAATATTGTGAATTATATTTAGCGTAATAATATGAAATCATTGAATCAAATTGGAGCCAGAAAATGGATATGAAAATAGAAATTGAACGTAATGAAGATTATGCGATTATTCATTTAGCTGGTGCTTTTCATAGCGGAGACTACGACTTCCCTTCTCAATTAAAATCAAGCATCCAATCACTAGTTACTGAAGATGTTAAAAAAGTTCTTATCGATTTTGAATTTGTTACTTTTTTTGGTTCTGATGGTATTGGTTCGATAACCAATGGGCACTATAATGTCTGCAATGCCGGAGGGAGACTGGTTCCTTATGCATTACCGCCTTATATTTTAAGTTCTTTTAAAATTGTTGGGTTGGATAAAGTGTTCCCGTTATTCCAGACAAAAGAAGAAGCACTAATTTATCTGGAACACAAAGTAAAATAATTATTTTTTCTAAATATCATTTTCCTAGGAGCAGTTATGAATTACAGAACTATTCCCGAGCTACTTATATCTTTGCATGAAAAGTATGGCTCGAGCATGACCCCATTTAAATTTAAAATCGATGGTAAATGGGAGCATGTTACACACGAGACATTAAGGGAAAAAGTAGAAAACTTTGCTCTGGGGTTATTGAATTTGGGTATCAAAGCTGGAGATAGAATTGGAATCGTCTCGGAGAATCGGGTTGAATGGATTATTTCTGACCTGGCTATTGCGAGTATTGGAGCGATTTCAGTTCCATTGTTTACAACATTAACAGCCAAACAGGAAGAATTTATTTTTAATGATTGCCAGGCAGTAGGTGTTATTGTCTCAAACACATTCCAACTTGCAAAAGTAGTTGAGGTAAAGGATAATATTTCATCACTCCGTCATATAATCATAATAAATGAGCAATTCGAATCTCAGGATATAAATGTTAAATCAATGAAATATGTGTCAGATCGTGGGTCAGAAATCCGTACACCACAGCAGCGTAGAGAAATTATTCTTGAATATTCAGCCAAGGTTAACCCTGAAGACTTATTGACTGTGATATATACAAGCGGAACAACAGGGAATCCCAAAGGTGTAATGTTAACTCATAATAATATGGTCTCTAATGCGATTGCCTCAAAACAAACTACAAAATTTGATGAGAGTGATATTTTCTTGAGTTATCTGCCATTCTGCCACTCATTTGAGAGAATAGCAGGCTATTATGTAGCATTCAGCAGTGGAGCCACAATTTATATAGCAGAATCAATAGATGCGGTTGCAGGTAATATTAAAGAAGCAAAACCCACTTTCATGACAACTGTGCCAAAATTGATGGAAATGGTTAGAAAAAAAATTATTAGTGCAGCTGATAATGATGGTGGAGCAAAGCAAAAAATATTTCATTGGGCTTTGGATACCGGTTTAAAATATGTTCATGCTAAACTTAACAATAATGTTTCCTTTTTCCTGCAAACAAAATATAAACTTGCTGATTCACTTGTTTTCTCCAAAATCAGAGAGAGAATTGGTTGTGAAAAATTATGTTTTGTTTCTGGTGGGGCTGCTCTAGCTGCCGAGGTATTCGAATTCTTTTTGGCAATTGGTTATGGTGTTCTCGAAGGATATGGATTAACAGAGTCATCACCTGCTCTAACAATATCCAGGGTTGATAACTTAGAGCCTGGAACAGTAGGAATGCCATTAGATAATGTGGAAATTAGAATTGCTGAGGATGGTGAGATACTAGCTCGTGGTCCTAATATTATGAAAGGCTATTGGAATGATGAACGAGCAACAATGGAAGCAATTGATGATGATGGCTGGCTTTATACAGGTGATATCGGTATTCTAACCGAAAAAGGTAATCTGAAAATTACAGATCGAAAAAAGAATATTTTTGTAAGTAGCGGTGGAAAGAATATTGCCCCTCAACCCATTGAGAACTTACTCTCACAAAGTTCTTTTATTGAACAATGCATCTTAATAGGTGATAGAAGAGAATTTAATACTGCTTTAATTACCCCTGACTTTGGAGAGCTTCAGAAGTTAGCAAAAAATGTCGGTATTAATTTCGAAAATCCAACAGAACTGATTGCTAATGAAAAGATCATCAAAGTTATTAAGGATGATATTGACAGACTTCAAAAGGATTTAGCTAAATTTGAAAGAGTGAGAAAGTTTAAACTCTTATCTGAACCGTTCACTATCGAAAGTGGTTTACTTACTCCAAAAATGAGCATTAGACGTCATGTCGTAGAAAAGAAATATAATGATCTGATAGAACAGATGTATGGGATGAAATAATTGTGAATTTTATTTATATTTTATTTTATTTAGTAACTTTTTTCACTTAAATTAGTTATTGATATGTTAAACATAATTTATAGCTTTATTTGAAGTGAATAACATCAAAATATATATATTATTATTGCTATCAAGTATTTCTTGGCTAATTGCACAGGATCACATTCTTGGTCCTGAAGCTAATAATTGGTATTTTGGTGAACATTCCGGAATAACTTTTAATACTGCAGATAAAAAGCCTATCGCAGTTCATAGTGATCTTGTTACAGAAGAAGGTACTGCTGCAATTTCTGATGAGCTTGGAAATTTATTGTTCTATGCCCAAGGTGATAAAATATGGAACAAGAAACACGAATTGATGTTAAATGGATCCGGACTTTTGGGTGGTTCCTCTGCTACTCAGGCAGTTCTAATTGTTCAACAACCATCGAATAACTACCTATTTTTTGTTTTTACAACCTGCAATCTCGGAGGACCGCTTTACTACTCAATTGTTGACTTAGGTGGTGATAACGGTTTTGGGGAAGTAATTAAAAAAAATGTAAAAGTCTATGACTCCTGTGCAGAAAAACTAGTCGCAATCGTTCATTCGAATCAGACAGATATTTGGATTGCTATTAAAGAACAATATTCATACAATTTCCGTTCATATCTACTAACCTCAATTGGATTAACAAAAGATCCCGTAATTAGTAAGTTTAATTTAGGATATGACCTAACCAGAAAGTATAGTCCAATGGGCTATTTAGCTGTTTCTCCTGATGGTTCAAGGATTGCTGCTGCAACTTATTCAGCCTCGCAATTTGAGTTATATGATTTCAGTAATAAAACAGGTGAGTTATCAAATGCTATAGAGTTGCCACTTATACCGAAAGAGAACAATGATTACATTGCCTATGGAGTTTGTTTTTCTCCAGATGGTACAAAGCTATATTGTAGTAATTTAGAAAATAATCTAAATACTCATATTTTTCAATTCGATCTAATAAGTGGATCGAGGAATGAAATATTAAAATCAAAACAAATAATAGCTTCAAGTTTTAACGGCTATATGTTTGGTGCAATACAGGCGGCTCCTGACGGCAAACTATACATTAGCAAATATTTGAATGGTTATCTTTCTGTTATTAATAATCCTGATGCAAGAGGAGCAAAATGTGAATTTGTTGAAGATGGAGTTTATCTCGATGGAACTTTATGCAGGTTGGGATTACCTAATTTTGCATTTCAAAAACTATATTTAGTAGATAAGCCTGATCCAAAAATTCACAAATCCCTTATCCGGATAAATAGTGCAAAAGGACGTCCAGGTGATGTAGTCGAACTACCAATATTTGCTAAGCTTCTGACCGATACTATTATTGGGAACCACCTTAGCTATGATATTACCCTCGAATTTAATGCTTCGGCATTTCTTCCAGATTTGAATTTGCCCGAATTTAGAGAAAATATTATTCAAAATGGTGTGAGAATATTAAAATTTAATGGCTTGACTAATGGTTTGACTAACTCTGATATTGAGCTGTTCAGACTAAAGGGCACCATTCTACTTGGAGAAAAACCAAAAAATGAAGTAAAAATCTCTGATTTTTCATGGTCTGATACAACATTAGTGGCTTTTCTTGAATCAGGTGAAATAATAATGAATGATGTATGCAAATCGGATCTAAGAAAAGTAACAAATACATCTAAAGTTCAAATTGAACTACTACAAACGGTTGTGTCTGATTTGCTAGAAGTGAATATTAAATCATCAGATGAAACAAATGCAGATATTTCAGTGTATTCTTTAATTGGAAATAGAATAATCAGTCGCGATATCATTATTCAAAAATCTGAGCAGGGTATTCACCATAATTTTGATTTAAAAAAGCTATCTTCAGGATATTATTATCTTATTATTACTACAGCTTCCCAACATATTCACAGACTAACATTCATAAAGTATTAAATGATTAAATTAGTTACAATATTTCTTTTTATAATTTTATCTCCTAATAGCTATTCTCAGCTTCATGATGCAGATACATGGTATTTCGGTGATTATAGTGGGATATCATTTAATACTGCCGATAAAGCTCCAGTTTATTTAACTAATAGTGCAATGAAAACTAACGAAGGATGTGCTGTTATGTCTGATTGGCAGGGGAATCTGCTCTTTTATACTGATGGGACCACAGTTTGGAATAGATTTCATGTACAAATGCCAAATGGGGATAATCTCGATGGCAATTTCTCCTCAACACAATCTGCAATTATAGTACAAAAGCCACGATCAGAGAAATTTTATTATATTTTTACAGTTGACTGTCAAGGCAAATCAAATGGAATGAAATATTCACTGGTCGATATGGATAAGGATCAGAAACTTGGCGATATTATTTTAAAAAACGCCCCTTTGCATAATCCTGTTGCAGAAAAGATTTCTGCTGTCAAACACAAAAATGAAAAGGATGTTTGGGTTATTGCCCATGAATGGAAAACTAGCAGATTCTTATCTTATTTGCTAACCGATACAGGTGTTGTAAATTTGCCTGTAATCTCAGATGTCGGCACCCTTCATGATGGTTCCGATATGAATGCTTCTGGATACATGAAATTTTCTTCTAATGGTAAACGGTTAGCCTTGGCAATATACGATAAGGGTATAGTAGAGATTTTTGATTTTGATAACAAAACAGGTATTCTTTCAAATCCGATAACAATTCAATCAATTTTATATAAAACAGTATACGGAATAGAATTTTCACCTGATGTGTCAAAAGTATATTTCTCTTGTGCCGGATTTGATAATCCTTCTGCGATATACCAGATAAACCTGAATGCTGGTTCTCCTCAGAAGGTTATTAATTCTGTTCAAAAGGTTATTCAGAGTGCTGTATATTTGCTTTATCATGCTATGCAGGTCGGACCTGACTTGAAAATTTATATTGCTAAACGCGAAAGATACGATCTGGCTTGTATCAATGAACCTAATAAAAGTTACGATAAATGTGGATTTGATGATGTTGCTGTATCCTTAGGTGATCGTAAGTGCAGGCAAGGACTCCCTTCATTTAATCAGAGCTTTATAGATTTTAGTGTGGAAATTAAAGGAAATTCTGTGCTATGTGAAGGTGACTCGTTGTTTTTGAATAGTAATCGGCTCGATAGTGCAAGCTATAGCTGGAAAGGTCCAAATGGTTTAACATCGGATTCTGCTTTTCTTGTAATTCCATCAATTTCATTGTTAGATAGTGGTTTATATAAATTGACTGTCAAGATGGCAAATATCACTAAAACTGACAGTATTCTGGTTAAAATTTTCCCAAAACCTGTAATAAATATTATTCCCGGAGATACAGCAAATCTTTGTAAAGGCTCTAGTCTTCTACTCCAATCAAGCAACAGTTCAATCAAGAATAAATATTTATGGAATAATGGATCGAAATCTCAAAGTATAATTACTGATTCTTCTGGTTTATATTCTCTTATAGTAGAAAATGAAAATGGATGCAGGGATACTGCTTATTGCTATGTTCAGCAAAAATTACCTCCAGTTCCTCAGATTGTTCAGGGGGATAGTATTTGGCTTTGCAATGGTGGAAGTGAGTTAATATCTGTTAAAGAAAGTTATGCATCATACAGTTGGTCAACTGGTGCAACAAAACCTGGGATTATTGCAAAAGAGGCTGGTTATTATTTTGTTACAGTAACAGATAACTATGGTTGCAAAGGTATAGATAGTATCAAAGTAAACATTGTTCAATCAATTGCATCAATGATTGATTATTATAATTTTGGAGATTTATTAGTTGATTTATCGGCAACAAAACAAATTGATCTTATTAGCCAGGGTACAGCAGAAATGCTTATTGGTAGTATAGAATTAAAAGATGGTAAAAGTGCATTCAAAATAGTTTCAAAACCTGCACCAAATTCAGTATTAGTGCCAGATGGTAGAGCTTCTATTGTTATAGAAGCAAACCCAGTATCCGCCGGAAAGTTTTATGATACACTAATCGTTGAAATTATATCCCCCTGCAAAGCTACTTATATTTGTGCTCTAGAATGTGCAGGTACTGGAGAAAGGCTTGAACTAATGATTCCGCATGCAAAAGCAAAAATTGGTGAAATGAATTATAAGATTCCAATCTATGCTCAATTATTTGATACCAGTTCATATAAGTTGTCATTCAATATTAAAATATCAATACCCAATCGAGCCTTCCTACTTAATGCGGATCAACCACAAATAGTTGATCAGCGAATTGAGAATGGTTCAAATATAATTACATTAAAGATAGATTCTGTGTTGATTAAGAACACACAAACTATAATTGGTAGTATTTTTGGTACAGTTATGCTTGATAATAGTTTTGTTCCCGTAGAATTCTTATCGGCTAAATGCACCAATAGATTCATAGAACTTGATACACTCAATGGCTCCCTGAATTTATATGGAATTTGCCAGCCAACAATTAGCAAGATAGTCTTCTTTGAAAAGCAAAGTTTCACTCAATATCCGAATCCTGTGGAATCGAACTTAACTTTAGTCTCAAATCTAAAATTATCATCCGACATTAGCGTCGATTTATTTGATTCTAAAGGTGAAAAAATCAACTCAATTTATTATTCAATTTCTTTTAGAGAAAGTAATATTATTGAAATTAATAGCAGAAGTTTTATGCCCGGAATTTACTTTTGGATGATTAGAAATCAAATTTCAACTTTTACCGGATATTTCATTAAAATTAAATAATTCAAAGAAATAGTGGTGCTAATTCGGATAATTCTCATATTGTTTTGTTTAAATTACTTGTCGACATATTCACAAAAAGAGGCTTATAACTGGTTCTTTGGTGAAAACGCAGGGATTACATTCAATACATTCGATCTCAATCCGATTGCTTTGACTAGCAGTGCGATTTTAGCAGAGGAAGGTTGTGCCTCTATTTCGGATGCTAACGGAAAGTTATTATTTTACACTAATGGAGAAATAATCTGGAATCGTAATCACTCACCAATGAGGAACGGTTCCGGACTTAGCGGAAACAATAATGCGACACAATCTGCTATTATCATTCCCAAACCAAATTCTACAAATATTTTTTATGTTATAACTAATGATAATGATCAGGGAGTTAATGGATGCCGATACTCAGAAGTTGACATGAATAATGATGGCGGTTTAGGGGATGTATTAACCCCAAAAAATAAATTAATCTTTTCCAATCCTACTGAAAAGCTTACAGCTGTAAGGCATAGTAACGGAACAGATTGGTGGTTAATTATGCATGAATGGGATTCAGATGTTTTCCGTGTTTACCATGTGTCCGCCACCGGCATTAGTCTTAATCCAGTTACATCAATTGGTGGATCGATTCATAAAGGAAATTTGTCCAACAAAAAGGGTCAGATGAAAGCTAGCCAAAATGGAACAAAAATTGCTTTAGTTATACCTAATTTGGCTAGTGTAGAGCTATTCGACTTTGACAATTCAAAAGGAATTTTACAAAATGAAATAATGCTAAAATCTTCTGTTTTTAATGATGCTTATGGTGTTGAATTTTCTTCCACAGGTAGTTATATTTATATAACAAAGCGCGAAATTCCATCGGCAATACTACAGTTCAATCTTAAGACATGGACCACGTCAGGAATTTTAAATACTCAGTCATTAATTGCAGAAAGTCAGGATTATCGAGATTTTCAGTCACTGCAGCTAGCTCCTGATGATAAAATTTATGTTGCCAGACCTAACAAATTGTTTCTAGGAAGAATCAATAATCCTGATATAGCTGGTAAGAATTGTAATTATGTTGATAGTGCTGTATATTTAGGTGGAAAGCTATCGCGTCAGGGATTACCAAATTTTTTTTCAAAAGAACTTATAAAACTTAAACTTGGCGCGAATGTGAATGTTTGTGAAGGTGATACGCTTTTTCTAAAATCTACATTTATATTTGGAGCAACATATCAGTGGTCAGGTCCGGATAAATTCACTTCTCAATTGCAAAATCCATTTTTGATAATTAAAACTGAAACACAATCCGGCTATTATTTTTTAAGTGCCAGAGTTTCTGGCAGAGAGTATTTTGACAGTATATATATTACAGTTCATCCTTCAACAAAATTCTCAATTATATCTTCAGGCTCTACAATTATTTGCCCTGGAGATAGTGTTGTTCTTTATCCGAATATTCTAGATCCAGGATTGAATTATAATTGGTCAACAGGTGAATCAACACCAAAAATTATTGTTAAAAAACCAGGCAAATACTCATTAACAATCGTGAATCAAAATGGCTGTAAACTTACACAGGATACTCTGGTTCAATATGTTCGTTTCACAACACGTATTCTACCTCAAGGCAGTACGGAATTTTGTTCCGGGGATAGTGTCATTTTAGTTGCAACTCCACTAGAAAGTAATAATTTCCTTCAATGGAGTACAGGCGAATCTAAAGATAGAATAGTAGTAAAGACCTCGCAACAGATTATTCTGAAAATTGAAAATGCCAATGGGTGTAAGGATTTTGATACAGTTGATATAAAAGTAAATGATAAACTTAATGCTTCCATTGAATCCGATTTATCGCTTCCATTTTGTGAGGGTGATACTGTTACATTGAGTACGAATTATAAAGGTCCTAAATTTAATTACAAATGGACTGGTGGAAAGATTTCACAATCAATCAGAATATCTCAAAGTGGAGATTATCAGGTAATTGTTTCTTACAACAATGGTTGTACAGATACTGCAAAAATTGTTGCGGTTTTTAATCCAAAGCCAAAAATAGATATTCTACCTAATAGTTCTTTGACTTTTTGCTCAGGGGATTCTGTTATTTTGCAGGCTTTATCTGATAGTCAGAGTAAAATTATCTATAGATGGTCAACTGGCGATACTATTCAATCAATAACCGTGAAACAAAAAGCAAATTATACCGTGACAGCTACAAATGAATCCGGTTGTTTTGATACAACATCCATCTTAGTAAATGTTCTACCTTCTCCAAAAGCTGATATTCTGCCAGATGGTTCCACAAATTTATGTGAAGGTGATGCACTAAAACTCATTGCCTCGCCAATCGGTTCAAATTATAGTATAAAGTGGTCGAATGGAGCAACCAGTGATTATATTTGGGTAAACGCCACCGGCAGATATGGACTAGAAGTTACTAACCAATTTGGATGCAAGGATTCTGCTGAATTATTCATAAGATTTCATCCAAAACCTATTCCTAAAATTGTGTCTTCAGGTCCTCTTACCATTTGTAAAGGTGGTGGAATTAATCTTCACACCTACCAAAAGTATCAGACCTACAAATGGTCAACAGGGGAAAATTCAGAATCAATTTTAATTTCTGATGCTGGCGTTTACTATGTTGAGGTACAAGATTCAAATGGCTGTAAGAATATAAGTCCTAATATCACCGTAAGTGTTAACGATGTCAATATTTCAATTAATGACATCAGTAATACAAAATTCGGTAATAATTGTATAGGTTCTTCTAAATCAAAATCAATTCAAATTAGCAATTATGGTAATGAGACTGTTTCGATAAAATCATTAACTTTTCCTGAAAAGTCCGCTTTCGGGATAACCGCCAATATAATCTTTCCTTATTTCCTTTCTCCAAATAGTTCATTGCCTGTTGAAATTTCATTCAATCCAAAATTTCTAAAGCCTTATGAAGATACTTTAAATATTAAAATAGTATCTCCATGCTTCTTTGATTACAAAATTAATGTTAGTGGCACCGGTGTCGCCTCTGCCAGGGTGTTCATTCCCGATACATCGCTACCGGTTGGCAGTGAGTATTGTATTCCAGTTAACTTCAAGCTATTATGTGGCGATACTTTAAGAAACAATCTTAAAATTAAAACTTCATTAGTAATAGATGCCAGTATATTCATTCCTAAAAAAGAATTACCTGAGTATGTAAAAAGAACTTACGTTATTGGAAGTAAAAGATACTTCGATATTGAAGGGAATATTGAATTGTTAACAAACAGAGATTCCATTTTGTTTGCTATCTGTGGTACTGTTCTTTTTGGTGATTATGAATGGGTAGTAATTGAATTGAAGGAAGTGATTGCTGATAATCCATACTTGTCTAGTAGTATTCTTGGCGGTGAATTACAGACCTATGGAGTGTGTGCATTAGAAATTAGTCATATTCAAAATTCAAATCTCACCAGAGTTCAGTTTTTGCAAAATGCAGAGGATGGTAGAATTAATATTGAATTGAACACTCAGGAAAAAGGTTTATTCAAATGTTCTGTCTTCGATTTAGAAGGGCGTATGATCCACAATGAAGAATGGTTCAATAATGCAGATAAACGATTAACAAAAACTTTCTACTTGGAAACTACTCAGGGAGATGGAATTTATTTTTATCAAATATTAACACCATCGCGTCAATTCACAAAACCAATATTAATTTACAAATAGATTTTGTAAATCAAAAAATTATTTATAATTTTGCAGTTCATATATTTTAACAATTAGGAATTCAAGGAAATGGCGCATCATAAGTCAGCATTAAAAAGAATGAGACAGTCTGAAAAGAAAAGAATTTATAATAGACAAAAAAGAAAAGGCATGAAATTATCTTTCCGTGCAGTGAACGAAGCTAAATCATTCGATCAGGCACAGCTCGAATTAGTAAAAGCCTTTAGTGTACTTGATAAAGCCGCGGCAAAGGGAGTGATTCATAAGAATACTGCCGCACATAAGAAATCAAGTTTATACAAAACAATAATGAAACTTAAAACTGTAGCAGCATAAGCTTTCTTTTTTGCTTTTTTAACGTGAAAGTGAAATATATTAAAAAGTGTATTAAAGTTATTAATACACTTTTTTTTTTGATTATTGCGAAATTTAGGTTAAACTAAAATAAAAGTTAAGCTTATATTATTTTTTTTCAAATATATTCATAATAGATTCGTTGAACAAATTAATTACTTTTGATTTTAAAAAAAAAGATACGTTAGCACTTAATATAATGTCAAGTCAAAACACTCTTTGAGTATAGAAAAGAGTTATAACTGAATCAATTTCTCTAAGAATATTTTAAACCAATTATATCTAACTAAGTTCCAAATTATTTATTATTTTATGGAGTAATGCTATGGGAATATGTTCTGACAATTTTAATAATGCCTCTTTGATTACTGAATATGATAGAGAGACTCAAATCATAGGCATAGTCAAAAAATACAAACTTCGCAAGTTTCTGAAGATTTGTCTCTTCTTAATCTTGCCAATGCTTATTGCCGTTTCTTCTACTACATTCTCACAGGTAAGTCTTACTGTAACTAAGAGCAATAACGCTCCAAATCCAATTCCATCCGGACAACCGTTTACCTATACGATTGTGTATAGCTGGTCGGGTGGTGCACCTGGAACTCTTTACATAGTTGATAACGTTCCTGCAGGACTTGATGTTATAAGTGCATTGCCAACCTCACCAATTTCGTCAATTGTTGGCAATCAGGTAACATTTGCACTTTCTGGTCTAACTTTGCCAAGCGGGTCAGGAACGATTCAGATAAATGCAATGTTTAAACCTGGTGTCACTTGCGGAGGTGCAAAGATTTGCAACAAAGCTGCAATAACCACAAATCTAAATAGTGGTACTTTTGTATGGAGTAACGATGATTGTGTTACTGCGGCAGTGCCAACCAATAAATGGACATTTGAAAAAGAATTGGTATCAGGCTGTGCCCTGGATGATGAAGTTGTTTTTAGAATAAAAATCATAAACCCATGGGGAGGTGATATTGGAGGTCTTAATCTTACAAATATTAATTTATATGATATAGTTCCTCCAGGAGCGATTATTCTGGGTATATATGGAAATTGGAATGGTATTAGCGGGACTCTGCTTACTGGTGGTCCAACAAGTATTGGCGTAAGCCCTTGGTACACATGGTATACAGTTTATGTTAAATTAAAATTCCCATCGGGACCATTTACTGTTGGTCAAACAGTGATAAATAAGTCGAATATTACATTTACTACTCCTTGCAGCACTCAACCTGTTACATGGACAGATACAGCAAAAGTGGTTTTATGCAACGGAATATATTCAGGATCTATAAGTAAATGGCTTTCACTAAATATGTATTTTCCAAGTAATCCAAGCTGGTATCCTGTATTTTCACCAGGTTGTTGTGGATCATATACTCTATGGTATTCTAATAATGGAACTTTGGCTCAGTCAAATTACGTTATGACCGATATTCTGCCAACAAAGGTTGATGTGAATACTATTAACACTAGTGTTCCAACCGGGGATACAGTAAAGGTTGATGTTTACTGTTGGAGCGGTACCTCATGCGGCACCACACCTTGTACAACAGTTACTTATACAACAGCTGGATTCCAATCAATGACAGGATTGCCTGCCAATATTTGTAAAATAACATGGACATACACTAAACCCATTGCTGTGTCTCAAACATTATATAATACACTTAATGTTTGTGTCAGAACAACTGATTTTTCAAATGGAAGTCCTGTACTAGTCGGACAAAACATTGTCAATACCCTTCAGGCTTCGGCAACAAGTCTTCCTACAATGACTGTTACTCATACCAAAGTAGTAGATGTGGTACAGCCAAAGGTTATTACAACAAAAATGTTCATTGGTGATTGTAATAACGCATGCCAGGTAACACCCGGAGGACCATTCCAGCCAGGTGATACGGTTAGATTCCGTATTGCTGTTGCAAACATAGGAAGTGCAAATGCAACAACTTGTGTTATCAAGGATACATTACCAGCAGGCTTAACTTATGTTGGTAATCCAACTTATTATTACAACACATTTAACTGGATGGCTTATATTTATAATCCACCATGTTGTTCCCTATCGGTAGCAGTGCCATCTCAAATTGGTGGAACATTAACTACTCCAATTGCTGGTCAAACAAATCTGCAATGGACTTTCCCGTTATTACCATCGAGATGTGATGGATTAGTTGAATACTTCATGATTGACTTCGATGTTAAAATTTCAGATAGTCCTCCGGCTCCTCCGGGACAGTATGTTAACACATTTACATTTAGTGCTTCAAATGTACCAAATACATTGTCCAACCCGGCATATTTAACTGTAAATGCTACTGCGCAGATACAGGCAATAAAGGAAGTTAAAGCACAAGGCTCCAGCAGTCCATGGTCTAATAGTGCTTCTGCTCTGCCTGGTGGAATGGCAGGATTTAGACTATCAGTTGTAAATACAGGTAATACTGCATTAACAAATTTGTGTCTGCTTGATATTATGCCGTTTGTTGGTGATATAAAGGTTCTACCGGCTTATTCACCAAGAAATAGTCAATACGACTTACCTTATGATCCTACAAATGGATTGATTTCAATCAGTCCTGTTGGATTTTCATCTACATATAATACTTTAGGTCTTAATCCATCGAAGAATCCAACCAGAACAACTGAATGCGGTGGTTTCTGTGGATCAACAGATCCTATAGGCGCAGTCCTAGGCAATTTCACAGGTGCTGCTGCTCAAACCTATTCATTTAAGGTTAATGCCAATGCCGCAATTAATCTTGCTCCAGGCGGAACATTATCCGTTTTGGTTCCGGTAAAAACCCCTGTAGGTCAGAAACCACAAATGTCAGCATGTAATTCTTTTGCAGTTCAGGCAAAACCACTAGGAATGCCAAGTGTTTGTTTGAAAGCAGAATCGAATAATGCGTGCTTGACAATCGATGAACCAAAACCATGTTTCAGATTTGACCAAATTGTACTAAACTGCATTGGATTAAATTCTGCTGGTGGCTGGGTTTATCAGTTACAAACAAATCTTACAAATTTAAATGCTCAACCTGGTAATATCACCATTACCTCATCCACCGGTACAGTAACAAATGTCAGCCCGACATTTCTACCTAGTGGTGTGCCCACAGCTATTACTGCAACATATAATCCATCGAGCTCAAATCCACTTGTTTGTTTCACAATTGTTCTAACAACTCAAAATGGTGAAAAACTTTGTGATACAACAATTTGTCTTGATGCCAAGCCATGTCCAAATCCATGTCCATGTCCATTCACTATCGGAATAAAGGAAAACCATGCTGTTCAGTCATCTGGCAATCAGATTTGGCTTAATAACTTTATCTCTGTAATTGGTGCACCTGTTATGAAAGTAAAAGCAACATTGATTAATGCAACAGTTACCCAGGTTTGCTTCAATGGTAGCTCAACTACTTATACACCTGCCGCAACAATTAACTGGGGATCCTGGAATCCTATAACTGCAGTAGGACTTGGAACAAATGAAGTAACCTGGACTAATATGTTGTGCCCAGATTTAATAAATAAACCATTAGCTTTAATATTAAACATTCCAAATGCTCCAGGCAAGGGATGTTATCAGAAAGTTAAATTCTGTATTCGTTATACAATTACAGATTGTAAGTGTAACACATGTGATACAGTGGTTTGCTTCGAAGTAATCAGGAAATGGATGCCGATTATTTTACCAGGAGATAACAAAAAATATGATGGAAAAAATTCAATTGATAAATCGGATTATCCTGATCAATTAGCAATCGAACCAGAGTTTGCTTCAATCAAAATGAGCTCAGAAACAAAGGGTACATTAACGATTAACAATCCAGCTGAAGATGAAACAACAATGGGTGTGAATTTAACATCAATTGCTCTTCAACCATCATTGGGAGTTGGTATTAAATCATTTATACCAAATTCAAGTGACTGGTCATCAGGTAGTCTAGGAGAAAATGGTATGGTAAGCTCCGGCTTATTAACACCAGGAAAGTCATTAAACTTTGAAATCGAATTTGACAATCCGGCACTATTTAAAACATGGGAATGTACTCTCAATATGATGTTCACCATAAATGGAATTGAAGACACTCTGAGTGGTGCTACTCTTCTTAGAGTCCGGACTCCTGGAGTAGCCGGGGGAGATGCAGTTCTATCCGATTTCAGCGAGAATGATTTAATTCGTACAGCTAAAACTTATGCTTTGAGATTGATTACATCAAATACCGCAAGCGATAGTATTTCGAAATTGATTCTTAGAGTAAAAGATGGTTCCGTTCTTGCAGTTGGACCTCAAACGAATGATCAGGAAGTATCACTTTCGGGCTATCGTGAAGCTTCTGGAGAATTCTCACTATTGAGTTCTGCTCCTGATGGCAATGTTGCGATGATATCGCCAATACCTGTCAATAGAAATATCGGACCTGTATTCCTAACTTTAGTCAGCAAGAATCCTCAACTAGCTGTGATTGAGTTTGAAACAAGAAATTCTTACGATGAAGTAGTTTCCACGGGATCTATCACATTCGATAATCCTATACAAGGAGTTAATGGAGATCAAAACAGTGGATCCATTTTCTTATCGGAAGCAGTACCTAACCCAACAAACAGCTCTACGATAATCAAATTCACATTACCTAAGGATGAATCAAAGGTTATTATAACTATTGCTGATGGTCACGGTGTGGTGCAGAAAAAGCTATATGATGGAAGTCTGAGTCAGGGAGATCATGAAGTTGATTTCAGTCCGTATGGAATGAGCAATGGAATTTACTATTATACAATTCAAACCTCAAATGAGTCATTGACACGTAAAGTAGTTGTACTAAAATAGGGATTTTTCAATCCATAAAAACATCAGCCGTTCAGAAATGAGCGGCTGTTTTTTTTAATAATTGCCAAATCAACAATTTTTTCTTATTTTTGCAGTCTAAGTTAGGAATGAAATAAATAAATGCACCCGTAGCTCAATTGGATAGAGTATCTGACTACGGATCAGAAGGTTGCGAGTTCGAGTCTCTCCGGGTGTACTAATAGAAATGAAATAACCCCTTGATAAATCAGATAGTTAGACTGATATTTATTAAGGGGTTTTTTAGTGACTTACCAAATTTGCTACCAAATCTTTCTCCAGATTATTCGTTAGAAACAACTTTGAAAAGTTATAAATCTAATCTCAATCTGTCATTACTTTGTATGCAGGAGCTAGAGACCTATGAAAAGAATCAATTAGCACAATCAAAGCCATAGATTACAGTATTAAGCACAATGTCAAAGAATTATAGTACTTACCTGGTATGGAAAAAGTGGTTATGCACAATTTAGATTTAAACCATTTTTATTTGTATAGATATGTTGTTAGAAAATCATCTTTTTTGTAACTATTGAATTTTTTGGGATTATTTCAATTAATACAGTTCTATTCTTGAAATTATGTATTTAGGAAATCATTTTACAAAAATGTTAAAAAAATATCAATTTAGCTTGTAACAATTCTATTATTTTTGTGTTATAATCCATATATTTGTAACATAATTTTAAATACTATTAATCGGAGAAATGTCATGAAGATCCGAATCGTTTCTTTAGTTATCACATTAGCAGTTTTTTCTATTCTATTGGCAGGATGTTGTACAACGAGAACCGTTGATTACAAAAGCCAAGTGTATGTTCCGGTTTATAAGAATCTGACTGAAATTAGAAATTCAGTTAAGGTAGAATCAGGAACACCTTTGAAGAACACCGGCAAGATTTATGTTTATGATTCGTATATATTTGTTGGTGAAAAAGGTGAAGGAATACATATAATAGACAACAGGAATCCTTCAGCACCTCAGAATATAGCATTCATAAGTATTCCGGGAACAGGTGATATGGCTGTTAAGAATAACGTACTATATGCTGACAGCTATCTCGATCTGCTGGCATTTGATATTTCAAATCCATCAAGTCCAAAACTTATAAAGCGAGTTAATGACATCTTTCCTAATCCTTTGGATTTGACAAATTCTTATGTTGATGCTGATAAAGGTTTACTGGTAGAATGGCAGGTGAAAGACACAGTTTACAGATACACGTATAATGATTGTGGAGATGCCAATAGTACTGCACCAGTAGACAGATCCTACGATGGCGGTGGCATAAAAACTACTGACGGATCGGTTGGTAGCCCGAATACTTCTGGCAGTGGGGGCAAAACAGGAAAAGGTGGATCTATGGCCAGATTCACAATTTACAGTAACTACCTTTATGCTGTTGATAGAACATCATTGCAAACTTTCGATATTCAAAACCCATCAGACCCAAAAGCATGGGCAAAAATAAATATTGGCTGGAATATTGAAACAATTTATCCATTCAAAGATAAATTGTTTATTGGATCAACAACTGGGATGTTTATTTATGATGCTTCCACAGCTTGGAATCCTACATTAATAGGTCAGTTCTCTCATGCACGTTCCTGCGATCCAGTAGTAGCTGATGATAAATATGCTTATGTTACTTTACGCACAGGCACAAGATGTGGAGGAATTCAAAACCAACTCGATATAATTGATATTACATCTCTTACCAGCCCAAAATTGATAAAGAGCTATCCGATGCAGGAACCTTTTGGTTTGGGAATAGACAATGGTACACTTTTTATATGCGATGGTAAAGCAGGTCTTAAAGTATTTGATGCTACCAATCCTGGTAATATCCAGATTCAGAGCTGGCAGAGTGATATAAACACTTATGATATCATACCACTTGGAAACATTGCTATTATGGTTGCGAAGGATGGATTGTATGAATATGATTACAAAGATCCCAAAAACTTGATATTATTGAGTAAGATTCCGATACAAAACTAATTTTCTAGAACTAAAATGAGGTAATCGATTTTAAACTCGATTACCTCATTTTTCTTATGTTCATAATAGAAAAACTAAAAGAAATTAGTATATTTGCAACACAAATTATTCTCGGTTTATGACAATGAAAAGAGCACTAATAACAGGCATAACAGGACAAGACGGATCATATCTTGCAGAGTTTCTATTATACAAAGGATATGAAGTACATGGAATAATCCGTAGAGCCAGTACATTCAATACCCATAGGATTGATCACATTTATCAGGATCCACACGATAGTGGGGTGAGGCTGAAGCTTCACTATGGTGATTTATCCGACCCGGGTATGCTGACTGACTTAATTTACAACATACAACCTGAAGAGATTTATCATCTGGGAGCCCAAAGCCATGTAAGAGTATCATTCGATATGCCTGAATATACAGGAGATATCACAGGTTTAGGAACAACACGAATACTAGAATCAATACGTAGAAGTGGTGTAAAATCACGCTTTTATCAGGCATCATCCTCAGAGTTATTTGGTTCTGCATTGCCACCACAGAACGAAAATACTATATTTCAGCCTCAGAGTCCGTACGCAATTGCCAAGCTTTACGCATACTGGATGACAATTAACTATAGGAATGCTTATGGAATATTTGCCAGTAACGGAATACTGTTCAACCATGAAAGCCCAAGACGTGGAGAAGTATTTGTTACAAGAAAAATCACTAAGGCAATTTCGAATATTATTGCCGGAAAGCAGAATAAATTATACTTGGGTTATCTCGATGCAAAGCGTGACTGGGGATTTGCTCCTGAGTATGTGGAGATGATGTGGTTGATGCTTCAACAAGATGCACCTGATGACTTTGTTGTTGGAACAGGAGAAAGCCATTCGGTGAGAGATTTCATCAATACAGCTCTAGCATATACAGGAATTGAACTTGAGTGGAAAGGCGAACATACTTCTGAAAAAGGAATTGTAAAATCAGTGGATAGCTCAATCAGTACAGTTAAACCTGGTGATGTGATTATCGAAATTGATCCAAAATATTTCCGTCCGACCGAAGTTGACTATCTAAAGGCTGATATAAGTAAAGCCAAAGAAAAGCTTAATTGGGAACCGGTAGTCAAATTCTCCGAATTGGTCAAGATAATGATGGATTTCGACTTAACTGCATCAGGAGTCAAGTCACCGGAAGAAGGAATAAATACTATACGGGCTAAAGGTTTCAGTTGGACTGATCATATTTTCGCTGATTACAAAAGAATTAAAAATGAAATTTAATAAAGACTCAAAGATATTTATAGCCGGGCATACAGGATTAGTAGGATCTACAATCTATTCTCATTTGCAGAAGCTGGGTTACTCGAATCTGCTTACTGCTGATTTAAAATCAATAGATTTAAGAAGACAGACAGAGACAGAGAATTTTTTCGATGAAGAGAAGCCTGAAATTGTTTTCCTTGCAGCGGCTAAGGTTGGAGGAATCGTTGCAAACGATACTTATAAAGCTGAATTCATTTACGATAATCTGATGATTGCTGTAAATATTATTCATTCTTCGTACAAATTCGCTGTAACGAAACTTTTGAATCTTGGTTCATCCTGTATTTATCCAAAAATGGCTCCACAACCTTTGACTGAATCAACACTTTTGACTGGTATTTTAGAAGAAACTAATGAACCTTATGCAATTGCTAAAATAGCAGCACTGAAGCTCTGCCATTACTATAACATTCAATATGGTACTGAATTTATTTCATTAATGCCAACGAATTTGTATGGGTCTAATGATAACTTCAATTTCGAAACATCGCATGTTCTACCAGCATTAACCAGGAAGATTATTCTTGCTAAAGCTTTGGCTGATGATGACAGAGAGTTCATTTTGAATGATTTGGCAAGCAGAAATTTAGGATTTAAAATTAACAATAAGGAAGTATCAGCTACTTTTGAAAAGTCAGTGGAGTGTCTGAAAAATCTAGGTATTTCATCAACCAGTATTGATTTATGGGGAACCGGGACACCTTTACGCGAATTTCTGCATGTTGATGATCTAGCGGAAGCCTGCATTTATTTTATGCAGAATTATAATGCTCAGCAAATTGGAGAATTCATCAACATTGGCACTGGGGAGGAGATTTCAATAATGGGGTTAGCTGAGAAAATTAAGAAAATTGTTGGATACAAAGGATCCATAAATTTCGATTCATCGAAACCTGACGGCACACCAAGGAAGCTCCTCGACGTTTGTAAGGCTAAGTCGTTAGGCTGGTCTTCTCAGATATCACTCGATGAGGGATTAGAAAAAGTGATAAGTAATTATTATAAAAAATAATACCTCTATTAATTTTCGATGGATTATTGTCAGCAATAATTCATTCTGACGAAGAGTAAATTTTCATTTCAAAAATTAGGCAAATTATATGTTATTTCTTCATTGCTCCGATATACATTTAGGAAGAAAGCCTACAGGATCATCAAGCGATTTCACAAGAAAACGATTCAATGATTACTTCGATTCCTTTGCTAAAATCATTCAGAAAGCAATCGATTTCAAAGTTGATGCATTCATCGTTGCAGGAGATTTGTTCGATAAAAAGGAATTGTCACCTGACGTACTTGCCAGGACAGAGGCTTTATTTGAAATTCTGAAAAATGTAGGAATTCCTGCTATTGTTATTGAAGGAAATCATGACAATATTATTTTCGGAATGGAACAGGATTCATGGCTGATTTATCTGGAGAATAAGGATTTAATAAAGAGACCTACATATCATTTTGATGAGTTCGGATACCACTTTACACCGCTCACAATTAAAGGAATTGATTTTTATGGATTGGGCTATCCGGGGAGCTTTGTAAATGAAATACTGATTTCACTTTCTGAACATCTTGCTGAGAAAGCCAGTCAAAACAATGTTGTGATTGTGCATACGGCTATTGCCGGAAATAATATATTCCCGGGAACTGCTGACCAGTCTACAATCGACATTTTAAAAGATAAATGCTTGTATATAGCTGGCGGACATTATCATTATTATCACTATCATCCAAGAATTGAACCTGTATTCTTTATCCCAGGATCCGGAGAATACTGGGATAGCAGTGAGTTTGAGCAGACAAAAGGTTTTATTATTTATAATACTGACAGTAAAACACATGAATTCAATACATCAGAGTTAAGAACCGTTCTTAATATTAATATATCTGTAAGTGATGAATTGACTTCAGTTTCAGAATTAGTTGAGAGTGAGTTAAGCAACAAAACTATTACGAATGAAGCCATACTTAATGTAAAAATTACTTTTTCAGGTCCTTTCATATTTGATAGAGATGAACTTGAAAATACTCTGGATAAGTTCAATCCGATGAAGTATTTTATCAAAATTGAATATCCTCAAAATCAATCAAACAGGGATTATACGGATCTGACATTGTCCACAGAATCAATTGAAGAGGATATAATTTCTAATTGGGAATATTTTTCTTCTGACACAACAAAAACACTAGCTACATTTGATAAATTAAAACAAATTCAGGAATCAGGTCCACCGGAGTCATTCTTCGAACTGTTTGATGCCCTTCTAAATGAACTAACTGAAGGAGTCAACAATGCAAATTAACAGAGTTCAACTTGAGAATTATCGTATTCATAAAACCTTTGAAATTGATTTCGATAAAGGGCTTAATTTAATATTGGGAAAAAATGGATCGGGTAAGTCATCGATATTAGAAGCTTTAGGTATTGCATTGCTGGATATAGCACCACGTTCGACAAAAGATGATACAATCAGAAATGATGAGAAGTTTGCAAAAATTGTTGTTTACTTTACGGCAAATGATACACTAAAATATAGAATAGAAAAGAGAATTGGTCAATCTGCTTACTGGAAGCTATTTGTGGATGGTGAGAACTCTCCTAGATATTCAGGGAACAAGGATGTTCCTGCAAAAATTGCAGAGTTAATAGGTATAGAAAAAAATGCAACAAATCTCTATAAACATGTCATTACAGCTTATCAGAACAAGTTAACAGAAGTTTTTCAGCAAAAAGATACAGATAGGGCAACAATATTCAATCAGATTTTTGATACTGAAATTTACAGGAATATTTATAATAATTACGGAAAGTATGTTGAGGACAAATATGATTTTGAGATAAGGTCAACAACTAAGTTTATTGAGGATAAATTAGCATCAGTAATGGATAGTACTGAACTTGAGAAGCAACTCTCTGAAATGGAACTAACACTGAAGGATTTCGGGACAAAGAAGGATGAACTTACTTTATCAATTGCTAAGAATAATTCTATTAAAACTGCTTTGGATGCTCAGAAATCTGATTTAGATAAATTCACAGAGCTTCTTAAGCAATCCGAATCAAATGCAATCAATCAGAATGATTTCTTAAGCCAGACAAACGAAAGACTTCTTAGCTCGATTGAAGCCAAATTAAAAGCTGATTCGAATAGAGAGTTTCACGATGAATATAGTGAAAAGCTTATACTGAGTAATCAGTTAACAAATGAAAAGATTAAGCTTGACAAGGTTAATGAAGAAAAAATTGAGACTGAAAAATATATCACAGATTTCAAAAATCAGATTCAAGTAAATAAAACCCAAATAACCAATTTGAATGAAAGAATCGAAAAGAATCAAAATAAATCCATTGAATTGACTGATAAGATACAAACATTACAAACCAAGATAAAGTCTGATGAAGATAAAATTGAAACAAAGAATCTGGAATTAACAAAACAGAATATTCTTTTAACGATCGTTAAAGAAGCTATCGAGGAAATTAAGATAATTGATTCACGTATTGATCGTGCCAATACCGGAATATCTACTTTTGAAACTGGATTAACTGACGAGAAGATGCTTGAAGAGGAACTTCAATCAATACTTTCGCATATTGAAAATTTCAAGAAACTATCATTAGAAAAATCAAATCTAGAGAGGGATGCTGCTAATATTAAAAGCAGAATGAAGGATAACGAAGAAGCATCTAGCTTGTTAGGGAAAGGTTATTGTCCTTTTCTTGAAGAGGAATGTGGTAATTTGAAAAAAGGTTCATCGCCCGATGAATTTTTCCGCATAAAGGATATCCATTTTAATGAGGAGTTAAATAATATTCTGACAAAAATTAAAGAGATTGGAAACCCTGAGCAGGAGCAATCCCTATTCGAGAATGCAGTTGGCAATTTAGAGCAAAAAATCAACAAGAACAATTCTGATAGAATGAGTATAAATAAGCTTATAAATGATAGAAAAGCATTTATGTTAGAACGCGATAATTCAATAAAAGATTTTCAAATAATTCTGCTTAAAAATAATTATGGTATCAGATTTGAATCAGGTGATCTGGACATGTCAACAATTGAGATTGATACAAGGAAAATTATTGATGAATTCAATATGGAGATTAGCTCTCTAAAAGCTACTAATGTGGCTGATAAAAAAGCAGAAAAGGATCTGACAACTCAAATTAATAACTCGAATGTCGAAATAAGGGATTGGAATTTTCAAGTTAATAATTTTGCCAATCAAAATAATGATATATCTACTAAATTAAGTTCTTTGGAAGTGAGACTGAATAATCTTAATGAGCAACTTAAACCATACTCTGCATTAAAAGTGCAACTTGAAACAATTAATAATAAATTGAACAGCCTGAAGCCTGCTTATGATGCTTATCTTCAAAACAAAAAAATGGCAGATTCAATTCCATCAATCGAAAAGGAGATATCTGGGATTAAGGAACAGATGCAGAATTTGGAGAATGAGATCAAGGATTACAAGGATAGAATCAGTAATCTGAATTTAACGTTTTCACAACAAGAATTAGATATTATTAATGAAAAGATAAAAGAGCAAACAACTGAAAATGAAAATTTCCATCTCCGAATTGGAACAATAGAAGCTGAGATAAAGAATTTGAAACGAGAAATTGCTGAGAATAACAATCAAGTTATTGAAATTGATAATTTAAAGAAGAGTGTAGCTAAGCTCGAGCGGAAGAAGTCAATGACAATAGTATTCAGGCAGAATCTTCGGGATATGGGCAAAATGGTGGCTGCGAGAAAGCTGAATGGTATTGCAGAAACAGCTACTGTAAATTATCAGAATATCAGCGGCAAATCTGAAGTTATTCAGTGGATTAATGACGAGAGTAATACATATCAGGTTTTATTAAAAGATAGAAGTCAATTATCTAAGCCAAGGAAATTCGAGATGCTTTCAGGTGGCGAGCAAGTTACAGTTGCAATAGCTATTAGAAGTGCAATTGCAAGCACGATGACACATTCAAATCTTGCAATATTTGATGAACCGACTATCAATCTTGACTCTGAACGCAGATTAGCTCTGGCTGATTCCCTAAAAACAATGCTCGAAAAGCTGGAGCAAGCAATAATCGTAACGCATGATGATACTTTCAGAGAGATGGCACAAAAAACAATAGAACTACCATAACTATTTTCTTGATTATTCGTATAATAAATGTATTGAATTACTCAAATGTTTATCACTAAATATCAACAAGAGAAAACATGAAACAAAAATTGTTACTATTACTTTTATCAATAGGAACGTTAGCCTCCCTAACTCTGAATTCTTATTCTTCAGAAAAGAACATACTGTTTGGAAAAGTGTTAAGTGAATCAACATCTGAAGTTATTCCCGGTGCAACTATCAGAATTGAAGGCACGAATATCGGTACGTATTCTTCCTCCCGAGGTTTTTTTAAATTAAAATTACCTGCACATGATAAAAAAATCCGAGTTTCTTCTATAGGTTTTGAAAGTAGTTTAATTTCAGTTAAATCTTCTGATGATACTCTAATCGTAAGGTTGAATGAATCTTCTGTAAAAAAGAAATCTGTAACAGTTGTAGGGGATATTGAGCCGAATGAAGTCATAAAAAGAACTATTGAAAGAAAACAGGATAATCTAGCTAAACTCAAGACATTCCAGGGAACATTGTATTCTAAACTTTCGGTGGAACTTGATGGAAGTATCATGAGCAGTATTCAAGGCAATTCTATTTCGATTTCAACCAGTTCGAATAAAGACACAAATTCCGGCAAAAAATATAAAATGTTTTTGTTGGAAACATTCTCGAATGTGATGCAGGACTACGAAAAGAATGTCAGACAGACTGAGATTATTCAAAGAAGACAGACATCTAATATTAAAGCCAATGAGAATATATTGGCTATTGGAAATTTTCTTAATTTATATAATGACAAGATTAAAGTCATCAGCACAGAATTTACAACACCATTAGCCGAAGATGCTCTTTCTTACTATAAATTCAAAATTCTTGAGAAAACACTGTATGATGACAAATATGTATATGTGATTGAAGTTATACCAGATTCCAGGATCTTCCCAACTTTCTCCGGAAATATAAAAATTCTTGAAGGTGATTACAATCTGGTAGAAGCTGACTTGAAGCCATCGGACAATTCAGCTGTTCCATTTATGCAAGACATGAGAATTCATCAGAAATTTACAGAATCTATTGAAAAAATCTGGTATCCTTCATTTCTTGGAGTAACCGGAAAAGCAAAGGTTGACGTTGTCAAAGGGCTTGTTGATATAAAAGCATCAATTGAAGCAACAAGTATCTACAGCGATGTTGCAATTAATAAACCACTTCCTGATTCGATTTATATTAAGGAGAAACGCCGAATAACTACTGTAGCCAAAGATGCTGACTCTGCAAAAACGGAATTTTGGGAAAACAATTCGCTCAGGGAGATTAGCGAAAGAGAAAAGGCTATATATGCCGAGATTGATAGCATTGTAGTTAAAGATTCAATAATTAAAGAATCTCCACCATTTGGATGGGATTACTTTCCTTATTTAAGTTTTAATCGTGTAGGATCTGTTTCATTAGGGATATCTCTAAGTTTCTTTTACAGAAATTTTGCCCTCTCATTAACTCCTATATTCAGTTTTGGATTGCAGAAACCACTTGGCGTTGCTACATTGGCATTTCCATTAGTCAGTAACAGCAATGTCAATATTCTTGCAAACATCAATCTATATTCAACAATTGGCAGAATATCACAGGATAATAATAATCCTGACATATTGAATTCAGCAATGAGTGCACTTTTCCATTTTGATTATTATGACTATGCAAAGTATGACGGGTGGGGCATTAAGTTAATCAATAAATTTAATGGAGTAGATTTAAATGCCGGAGTTGATTTATTCAGAATTTACTCATTAAGAAGAACAACCAATACATCGATATTCTCAAAAAATATCTGGAGGGAGAATCCTGCAATTACAGAAGGAAACTATATTGAGGGTAGCTTAGAAGCAACGTATGGTAAAGCTAACTTTATGATTATTTCTCCACGATTTGAAAATGAGATATACATTAAATCAAATGTAGGATACAGCCAAACAGACAGTAAGAACTACCTCATGCTTCAAGGCAAGTATAAGACATCAATTCCTACGTTCAAAACCGGATACATGCCTATGAAGCTAAATTTGATAATTGAAGGTGGTTTATGTTCTGATTACATTCCAATCCAAAGTCAATTGCGAATGGAATCATCAATGCTCTTTATTAATAAATTTGGGAATTTTCTTTCAGCAAATCCTTCTGAATATGGAGGGAAGGAATATTTTGCACTCCATGCGGGATTTAATACGTCTGATATATGGTGGAGATTTATTGGATTACCATTATACGAAGGGCGTGGTATTGACCTTATATTATGCGGTTCATTAGGGAGATTTTTTCCGGGTAAATCAGAATTTTACAAAGGCACTGGCAATCAGCAATATTCTGAAGTTGGATTCGGACTATCGAGAATTCCTACATTTTTCAGTAATGTGATTTTTGCTACATTTGATGCCAGATGGGGCATTGGTCCTGTGTCAAATGGAAATTTCGGCTGGGCAGTGTCAGCAAGTCTGCCGTTTTAGAATTAAAATAAAAATCTAATTACTTTATAATGTCCAGAAATTTCAAATTTTCAATCATACTTTTTGTCTGTTTGTTTGCATCAGCATCAATTGCTGAGATTAAAAACGGTCTGATATTTATTAGTGATATTCAGGAACCTTTGTGGGTTGAAAGGTTTACTACCAAAAATGAGTATAATGAACGGGCTTCAGACAGTTTATTTAGTAATATTAACAGAGCAAAGCCTGAAGCAATCTTTATGCTTGGCGATCTTGTTGGTCAGGCTATCAATGATGATAATTGGAAAGAATTCGATAAAAGAATAAAAGTGATAAGAAAATCAAAAATTCCTGTTTATGCAATTCCCGGTAATCATGAATATATGTTTTTGGGTGATGAAGGTGAAAGGAATTTCAGGAAACGTTTCCCGAACTTACCAATAAACGGCTTTTACAGGGTGTATGATTCTATCGGAATTGTAATGCTAAATTCAAATTTTTCAAATTTGAATTATAAGGATTTTAAATCCCAGCAACAATTCTATGCTAATGTGTTAGATTCAATGGATGTTGACAAGAAAATCAGATCAATAATTGTTTGTTGCCATCATTCACCTTATTCTAATAGCAGTGTTGTTGGGTCGAATACAGAAGTACAGAAGAACTTTGTAAAACTATTTCTGAAATCAAAAAAGGCTCATCTTTTTCTGACAGGCCATTCACATCATCTAGAGTATTTCGTTCATTCCAATAAACATTTTCTGGTTATTGGAGGTGGTGGTGGTCAAAAGCAAGCATTAGTAAAACCAGAATTTAGGAAGTGGAAAGATAAAATCCCTGATAAAGAAAAACCTCGATTTTTTTATTTGCAGATGATTAAAGAAAATGGCAATCTCATAATCAAATCAATGGGACTAAGCCAAGACTTTAGCAAATTAATATCGAAAGAAATATTGTCAATACCAATCGACTAAATCTATTAGTTCATGTTTTGAAATTTATTCTTCTGTTTAATAAATGTGCCATTTGAATATTCAAAAAAAGCAATTTGAGTTTCCTCAGAAGTATTCATAACAATAGGACCACGCCATGCAATTGGTTCATTCAAGGGTAAACCGGCAAGGAAGATCATACTCATGCCATTACTACCAGATTTGCAGTAAAAATCCGATCCATTATTCAGTATAACCAGCTGATTTTCGGAGATTATTTCTAAATGTTCCGAATCGAAAGAACCAGATCCCTCGTATATGAAGACGAGAACGGTTTCTGCAACTTTTGAAGTGATTATCAACTCCGAATCTGGGTTTAGTTGAATATCCATCAGATTTGCATTAACAAATAAACCTTTTGCCGGTCCTGATATATCTTTATAATTTCCTGAAATCACTTTAATTGTAACATTCTCTTCGGTAATCACAGGTATAGTGTCGCTTTCGATTCCTCTATAAACAGGATCAACCATTTTGTTTAATTTTGGTAAATTAAGCCAAATCTGAAATCCATGAAACTTGTCAGATGTTTTTTGAGGCATCTCCTGATGAATAATACCACTGCCGGCTGTCATCCACTGAACATCACCTGATTTGATAACACCTGAATTGCCAAGACTATCTGAATGTTCAACTTCACCGCTGATCATATAAGTAATCGTTTCAATTCCACGGTGCGGATGCCAAGGAAATCCTTTAATATACTCATTTGGGTTGTTTGAATTGAAATAATCCATCATTAGAAATGGATCGGTCATTTCTTTCTCGAAATATCCAAATACTCTGTTAATCCTAACACCGGCACCTTCCAGTGCAGGTTTTGCATTGATAATATTTCGAACTGATTTAAATTTATTTATCATATTTGCATGTGTTTCTGAATATGTAACATTTTTTATATAAAAAAATCCCTGCAATTAACTAATTGCAAGGATTAATAGAAGTGATCCCGGTTGGGATTGAACCAACGGCCCTCTGATTAAAAGTCAGATGCTCTACCCCTGAGCTACGAGATCATTCTTCAAAGAATACAAAATTACGAATTTTTCTTTATTAAAAAAAATTTTTCAAATTAAGAAATGAAAACAACTTCTAATTCTTTTTGAATGAAACTTCTGACTTTGTCTGCAATTCCCCTTGCATTTAACTGCAGATCTGATAATAACTCATCCTGAGTTCCGTGTTGGATAAACTTATCCGGTATTCCATGTATATAAATTTCTTTGTTCATGAGTGAATTTTCTGCCATGAATTCTAAAACAGCAGATCCAAATCCTCCCATTTTCTGACCATCTTCCACAGTCATTATCTTACAATGATTGCTTAATATTTCAATAAGAAATTCAGAATCCAAAGGTTTAATAAATCGTGCATTTATAACTTCAGCTTCTATTCCTTCAGCTTTTAATATTCCCGCGGCACTCATAGCTTTATCCACCATTTTGCCAACGGCTAATATAGCAATGTCATTACCATAGGTCAATCTTTCCCATGAACCTAACTTTATTGGTTCGAATTCTTTCACATCAACACCTAAAGCCTTGCCGCGTGGAATCCTGATTGCAGTTGGTCCATTCGTATAATAAATCAATGATGAATAAAGAAGATTTCTAAATTCATTCTCATCCTTTGGAGCCGCAACTTTCATGTTGGGAATTGTCCTGAGATAAGCAATATCCATAACGCCGTGATGTGTTGGACCATCTTCCCCAACTATTCCGGCTCTATCGAGAACAAAAACAACATGCTGATTCTGAAGGGCACAATCGTGAATAATATGATCATAAGCCCTTTGGAGGAATGTTGAATATATTGCAACAACAGGTTTCATGCCTTGAACAGCCATTCCAGATGCGAATGTAACAGCGTGACCTTCTGCGATACCAACATCAAAAACTCGCTCAGGCATCTCTTTGTCAAGGATATCAAGACCGGTTCCGTCTAACATTGCGGCGGTAACACCGATTATCTTTTCATCCTTTTTGCAAAGCTCAACCATTGCATCTCCAAAAACTTTGTAGTACATTGGTGCTACAGATAGTTCTTTGGTTTTAGCTAGGGACTTTCCAGTAGTTTTATCTATTTTACCAATAGCATGAAGCTTATGGTAATCATTTTCAGCTGGGGCATATCCTTTCCCTTTTTCCGTCATAACATGAAGAAGAATAGGACCTTTGAGCTCCTTAGTCAATCTTAGCATTTTAACTAATTTTGCTATATTGTGACCATTGAGAGGACCAAAATAGTTGAATCCGAAGGCTTCGAAGAGCATTCCTGGAGTCATGACGGATTTAATACTGCCCTCAACTCTCGATGCTGCTTTTCTGAGTCTATCGCCAATTCCTTCAAATCTTCCGGCAAGATCCCAGATATTTCCCCTAATTTTATTAACTGCCTGAGAAGCAAATAATTCGTTGAAATAATTTGAAATGGCAGAAACATTAGGGTCAATGGAGATATTGTTATCATTTAGAATGACAATTATATCACGCTTCTGAACCCCGCAGTTGTTCATGGCTTCGAAAGCCAGACCACCTGTCATAGATCCATCGCCTATTACAGCCACAACTTTATGATCCTGATTCTGGAAATCACGGGCAGCTGCAACACCAAGTGCGGCAGAAATACTTGTGCTGGCATGACCTGCACCAAAAACATCGTATTCACTTTCATCAATTTTAAGAAAACCGGACAACCCACCCTTTTGACGAATAGTGTGTAATTGGTCTCTTCTGCCAGTAAGAATTTTATGGGGATAGCCCTGATGACCTACATCCCAAATGATTTTATCTTTGGGAGTATTAAAAGCAAAATGAAGTGCTACGGTAAGTTCAACAACACCCAACCCTGCACCAAAATGACCACCGGTTTGAGTAATCGTATCAACGATAAATTCCCTGACTTCATCGCAAACATGTGGCAGAGTTTCCTGAGGAAGTCTCCTCAGATCAGCCGGGGAATTAATATTGAACAGAAATCTATAATAATCTTTATTATGCACTATTTTATTCTCTTTATTTCACACAATAGTTAATTGACGGATTCAACTTGAATTTAATAGTAATTTAACAAAAATTATATTAAATGAAAAGTTAGCATTTGCATAAACATTCAACAACAAATTTATGTAATAAGTTTTAAAAAAAATGTAAATATCACATTCGTGTATTATTTTAAGTCATAATCTCATTTATTTTTGAATATTGCCGATAACATAAGATTGCTATCTAATATGTCAATTTTTAGAAGATTTGTATTTTTATTAAATGAATTTATTGTCTATAACATATTCGATATTTGTTGGAGTAATACTAACTTCTCTAATTATTTCAATTGGTTTATACATCAAGAAAATTGAATCGAAAATTAATTTAATACAAATATTGATTTTTGCTCTCGTAATATTTTACTTTTTTATAGTAATTGCAAAACAAAGTGTTCTTCTGAATGAATTAGATGCTTACATTGTATATATTAAATTGCAGAATTATTGTGAATTATTCATCTACATGCTTTTAGTCTATTTTGTTAAGCAGTTAACTAATTATAGATCCTATCTAATGTTTTCATTAACTCAGATTGTGTTTCTTGTGTTTATCTTGAGTAATTACTATTCACCTTATGGTATATATATATCACAAATCGAACATTTACAAACTCTGAATTTACAATGGGGCGAGAAGTTAGTTACTGCCATAAATCTTAAAAAGGATATTAATTTTATTTATTTTATCGTCACTCAAGTTTTATTATATACATATTTTATCATTGCATTAATTCATGGATTTAATCACGATAAAAGAGAGAATTCAGTATTCTTGTTAAAATCATTTATATTACCTGTTCTACTATTTTTGTTTTCCAATCTGTTTTTTGTGTTCTCGAATAATGGGATTCTGATTTCTGATTTTTTACTTGATTGCGGATATTTTGTATTTTTTGCATCATTAGGAATCAGAAATATAACAGGAATCTTCAAGGATAATGAAATCAAGGCAGCTCTTAAACAAAGTGAAATAAAATTCCGTAGTTTATTCGATAGTTCTAATGATTCAATATTAATTATTAATCAAAATTATAAAATTATTGATTGCAACAAGCCAAGCCTTGAACTCTTTGGAAGTTTACGTGGAGTTATTGTTGGATCACAGGTTATCAGATTTGTGCAAGAATCTCTGGACGATGGCAAGAATTGGAAAGAAATTATTATTGAAAAAATGAATACTGCATTCCATGGACAGCCGCAACACTTTGAATGTTTGTTCAAGACGGAAAGCAATAAACCATTCTATGCTGAGGTTAAATTAAACAGCTTAATCATAGAGGGAATTCAATATTTACAAGCTATAATAATCGATGTTACTAATCGGCATGATTCTGAACAAAAATTAAAGGATATAGAAAATAAGTTTAATATAATTGCAAATTTTTCGAGGGATGTTATTTGGTTTAGAACCCTGGATTTAAAATTGGAATATATATCGCCATCATACTTTCATCTGCTGGGATACACTCCGGAAGAAGCTTATGGATTAAGTCTTGAGAAAGTATTTACACCAGAGAGTTACAAGAAGTTGCTATCATTTGTAAATGATGCCTGGAAAAGAGTTGCTGATTCAAACGCCGATACAAATCCTGAACGAATGCTGGAAGTACAGCAAATCAAGAAGGATGGGACTATAATATGGACAGAGACACTATCAAGCATTATTTATGATGCAGATAATAAGATGACCGGAATTATTGGAGTAACAAGAGATATTACCGACAGAAAGAGAAGCGATGAGCAGATAAGAGCGAAAAACATCGTAATCGAATCCTCGATTACTGCCATAACAATTTGTGATATGACAGGCGCAATCAATTATTCGAATCTTGCTTTTGTTAAGATGCTCGGATTCAGTAATGCTGAAGATATCTTAGGTAAGAATATTTTTGGTTACACCGGCAATATGAGCAAAGCAAATATTGTGTTTGCTAATTTAATAAAAAATGGATTCTATGACGGTGAACTGGAAATTGTAAAATCTGATGGAACACATTTTGTAGTTGATCTACGCGCAAATTTATACGAGAATGAATTCAACGAACCGGAAGCTATAATGCTATCGTGCATTGACATCACAGATCGCAAAATCTGGGAAGAATCAATGAAGGAAAAGAACATTGAGCTCGAAAGAATTAATGCGGAGAAAGATAAATTTTTCTCAATATTGGCTCATGATTTAAAAAGCCCTTTCAATGGCTTTCTTGGCTTCACAAAGATGATGGCAGAAGAAACAGATGATTTTACTATTGAAGAAATGAAAGGAATAGCCGTCAACATGCGGCATTCAGCCACTAACATCTACAAATTACTCGAGAATTTGCTCGATTGGTCGCTGGTTCAAAGAAAAGCAATAAAATTTGATCCTGTGAAAGCGAATATCCGGTTACTGCTAGAAGAAAATATTGAAATAATTAAACATTGGTGTACTCAGAAGCAAGTTACAATTAGTTTATCCGACAAAGATGATCTTTATATATTTGCTGATTCTAACATGATTAATACTGTAATAAGAAATTTTCTATCAAATGCAGTTAAGTATTCTTATCGTGGCGGAGAAATCACAGTAACCTGTAAGGCATCTGAAGATAGGAAAATGTTAACAGTTGGAGTGAAGGACAATGGGATCGGTATACCTAAGGAGAATATAGTAAATTTATTCAGATTAGACATTAAAACATCAACTGCAGGAACTGAGAATGAAGTGAGCACCGGATTGGGTCTGGTTGTTTGCAAAGAATTTATTCAGAAGCACTTCGGTAAGATATGGCTTGAGAGCCAACCAGGCAAAGGGACTACATCATATTTCTCATTACCTATATCGGATGCTGATTAAGTTAAAGAAAATGATTATATTAATAAAATAACTATAGGTAAATTGGTTTAACAATAAATGAATATCGCATTAATCGACACATCATGCCAAACCGTAAATTATGGGCTACGGTCTATTGCATCCTACCTAACAAACAATAATCACGATGTAAAATTAATCTTTTTGAGACAGGACTCTATTAATAACAAAATTGATTTTCCGGAATCAATTTATGATGATTTATCTTCATTTTTAAAGAATATTGATTTTGTTGGAATGGCTGTTGTATCGAATTATCTTGGACAGGCAAAATTCGTCACAGAATTCATTCAAAGAGAATTTCATTTGCCTATACTTTGGGGTGGAGTGCATCCGACAGCATTACCGGAAGAATGTCTCGATTTTGTTGATATGGTTTGTATCGGTGAAGGTGAAGAAGCATTTTTGGATTTGATTAAATGCTATGAAAAGGGTGAAATCGATTATAGTATCAAAAATATTTGGTTTAAACGTGAAAATACTATCATAAAAAATGAAATTAGAAACCTGGAGGAAAATCTGGATATTTTCCCATTCCCATTAATGGATATCAACATAGAATTTGTGAGGAATGGAGCAAGAATAGAACGTTTGACAATAGATCTTTTTAAAAATATTTTCAGTGTGCAAGGCTCATATTTTGGAATTGATAAAGAACACATTGTTTCTTACATGACCTTAACATCACGTGGGTGTCCTCATTCATGCGCATATTGCTGTAATGACTTATTTAAACGCATTTATAAAAACAAAGGGAGGATGCTAAGATACAAGACTAATGAACGAATTATTTCAGAATTGGAAGACGTTTTATCAAAATACCCATTTATTGGGATTATTCAGTTTTATGATGATGATTTTATCGCCGGAAGAGAGGACAGGTTATTAGATTTTTCTAAAATCTATAAATCTCGAATAGGATTGCCATTTAAGATCAATACCTCACCAACAAGCATCAGTAACCGGAACATCGATACGTTGATTGATGCAGGCTTAATTGCAATCGAGACAGGATTGCAGTCAGCAAGTGAAGATACAAACAAAAATATTTACAAGAGAAAATTTGATAAAGAACAGTTTATTGAAATGGCATCCATATTGAGTGAAAAGCCAAATCTTAAGGTTTATTATGATATTATTCTGGACAATCCCTACGAAACCCTAAAGGATGTATCGACAACATTACGATTCCTTGCAAAATTGCCGATGCCATATTTATTGGGATGTTATTCATTGACATTTTTCCCGGGAACAGCTTTGCATCAAAGAGCAATAGAAGACGGCACTATCAATAATATCGAATCACAGGTTTATGATAAGACAGATAATATTATTTATTATGGAACTGAGCCATATATAAAATTTGTGTTATTTATGCTCAGATTAACCAAGAGAAACTACTTTTTCCCGGTACCGATAATCTTCGGTCTGACTGAGATTAACATAATGAAAATTTTGAACTCGAAATATCTTAGATCATTCTGGGCAAAGTTACTTCAGTTAAAGATATGGGTTGGTATGAATATTATTAGGAAGTATTTTAAGCCAAAAGCATTAAGATCAGCTTAATATAGATTATGCTTCACTCTGCTGTTACGGCAGAGTGAATTATTTTTCCAATTCGTTTCAATTCAATTTCACTAAATTCAAAAGCCCTTGTAACTCTAAGAATTACAAGGGCTTTATGCTTCCTCTTGGTACAGA
>CAYXFU010000026.1:0-52102 GCA_964464375.1 uncultured Hyphomicrobiales bacterium | reverse complement strand
TTTCTATTGAATTTGTAAATATCAAAGCCAAGACAAACGAAAAAATGGGTTTTATAGGACGTTCAGAGGGTATAGTCTGCTTATGTGCCTGTCAACTTGAAACTTTTGCATGAAAAGAACATCTCTAAATATCATAATTCTTATTTGTGCTTTAATTTCAATATCAAAAGCAGATAACACATTCAGATATTCCTATTCACAATTTGAATATTTTAATGATGGCGAATTAATTATCACGAATAAACCAGCTACAAATGATACGGTCTTATCCTTTTTTGTCAAGCCTAATTGGTCGGAAGCTGCAGAAGTACTTTACAACTGGAAGGGTATAAAGCGTACAAATGCTAAAGGTGTCTCAATAGGTTCAGCTAATATAATTTGTAGCTATCCACTTACAAATTCAATACTATCATTATGGCAGGAGGAAAATCGATTATTCCTGTCATACATTGATGTAACGCTTACCACGCAAAGCATGAGTGAGATTGAACTTGACTGGAAACCATATTTCAAGATTAATGCCAAATGGATTGGCAGAACAGCCGACAATGAATACGCCATTCTAATTAATCAATCCTTATTTCTTTGTCAAATTAAAAGTAAAAATGAATTAACTATCAAATTAATTTCATCAGATGTTATTAATTGTTTGAGTCTGTATAGCGATAGGACTAACTATCCTTTTAAACTACTATTTTTGGTTTATCGTGAAGGTAGTGGTTTAATTCAGTTCCTAGGCAAGGATAATGTTGAGAAATTTACTGCCAGGATTCCTATTGCAGATGAAGTATACTTATATCAGTTTGGGGATCAGGCGGCAATTTTATCTTCATCGAAAACCTATCCAAATGCTCAGTTAAAAATAATCGATCCTGACAAAGGAATAATTGCCGAGAGCTGGATTGAATCTGCTGGGGATAGGATAGTTTTCGGGATGAATCAATACTCAAAAACAATATATTATCTACAAAGTGATGGCAGTTCTTACTCTCTGAAACATTTCGATCTTAGAAGTACTAATACAAAATCGATATTACCTGTAACAGAAATTCCTAGAGAACTAATTGAACCAATGGGATTGTGGATTCAAAATAGGACAATTTATGCTGTTTTCCGGAATGGATTAAGTACTTTTGATGAAGAAGGTAAATTGCTTTCTGTTGATTTTTTTCCATTTGGAGAGTATTTTAATACTAAGCCAAAACTGTCAAATATTGAGGGTATGCTTTTATTATCAACTTCTAACACATCTATCATTCTCAGTAAACAAGAGCATGAGCTTTGGTATATCAACAGATTTTTTGCTAACTTCGGAAGAATCCTTTTCCCTATGATTCTTATTATTTTAATTATTATTATCTATAATCTTTACCGATACCAAAAACGATTACTTCTTGCTGTTCTTAATTTACCAGCGGCGGGTGCCGTTTTCATTATTGATAAATATGGCAGATTAACTAAAGCAAATTCATCTGGGAAAAAATTATTGGGAATCACTGACAGTATTCCCTTGAGAAAAATTTTCAGGTTCTATTGCGAATTAGAACACACAAAACCTATAACTGAACTTGTTGATAAAGCGATTACAACAAGGGATACTTTCACTCAGAAGTTAAACATTGTCCGTAATCTTGACATGAATGAATGGTATTTTTCTGTTATTCCATTGAGAAATACTGCTGGATTATTCAGAGGATTTGTTCTAACAGGTATTGACATTACTGAACAACTGGAAAGAAAACGGCTTTCCAACTGGGCTCAATTAGCTCATGATATGCAGACAAACCTTTCGACTATCAGATTGAATGCTGAACAATTAGATTTAGAAGATCATCCGATTAATAGCGATAGGCGAAAAAAAATAATTCATCAGGTTAGTTTATTGATTCAAAGAGTGCGCGATGTTGTTACCGTTGGTCGAAGTGATTCTCTTAACAAAGAATTGGTTGACGCATTTGATATTTGCAATGAAGTAAGAAGTGAATTCGATGAAGCATTGTTCCCTCATGTTAAGTTTTTCGTTAATGCACAGCATTTTAATCTATTATGTGATAAACCTAAAACCATACGTGCAGTGAGAAATGCGGTCGAAAATGGCATCAAATCAATGCAGGGCAAACCAGGATCAATAACAATCAACAACTGGAACGATGCAAAATACGTATATATTGGGATTCAGGACACTGGCATGGGTATGGATGAAACAACAAAGAAAAAAATGCTAACACCATACTTTACTACGGCTAAAGTTAGTGGTGGTGCCGGAATTGGGACAATGATCATGCAACACGTTATGGAGTTGCATGGTGGAGAGATTCTAGTTAATTCCGAAAAAGGCAAAGGTACGCAGATTGTTTTTAGTATCCCTAACTATGCTCACAACAAAACTTCCCGAGCTATCGCCGAGAAAGCTACATCAAACAGAGTGGACAATTAGAATGGATATTATTCTTAAGAAGAAGCTTGCGGGAATTGATTATGGTCAAAAACGATTGGGTATTGCAGTTTGTGATTCATTACATATCACAGTTACGCCATTTGCAGTATTAGATCCATCTGATGAAAAATTCTGGTTAAAGTTATTGCGATTAGTCTCAGAAGAGCGTATTGAAGGTTTTGTGATAGGAATTCCATACCGGGACGATGACACGAATGATGCATTTATTAGTGAAATCAAACAATTTATTATAGATTTAAAATCAAAATGTACTTTACCAGTTTATGAGATGGATGAATATTTGTCGACAAGATCAGCAGTGAAGACTATGATTTCAATTGGATATTCTAAAAAGAAAAGAGCGAAAAAAGGAAATAAAGATAAAATAGCGGCAGCCATAATACTTCGCGAGTATTTAAACACAATCCAGGAAAATAACTAAATTATGAAATATATAATTTTATCATTTTACTTACTATTATTGATTTCTATTGAATCAAATGCACAGAATCAAATGGATAAAAGTGCGTATTATAAATTTGGGAAAAGGTTACATTATACATTAATTTATAATTACGATACACAAACTGATAGCATTGAGGTTAAAACAATTTTTAAAATCCCATATCATTTTTTGCGATTTGAAAAGCGCAAGTCATCAGGATTAGATTTATTTACAGCTAAACCCAGGCTGGAATTAGAATTTTCTGATGGTGACGGCATTATCAGGAAGCGTGAATCAATAGAAATAGAAATTAATACTGAACATTACTCTGAAATCTCACAAAGGGATAAATTCTATTATGGAGAATTGAATTCTAAAATTCCGGCTAATAATTATCAACCAACAATAAGGTTGTATGATAATGAAAAGACCAAACTTACTGATCAAAAACTCAATGAAATAAAGCTGACCGGAATAAAATCCGGATTGAATATTCTACCACCAATTCTTTCATACAAGCTTAACAGTAGCGATACATCTTCTATTGTCCAGTACATCATGGATGGTAACGCAGATTTTTCTTCGGATGATTTAGATATTATATTTTTAACCTATGACAAATCAAAACCGTCCAAGTATAATTATTCCATAGAATACCTTGATTCAAGAAATGCTTTCCCCGGTTGGGAAGCAAATGCAAAGTTAAACGGGATCACTTACCCTGCTTATGATAAATCATTGCAGTTAATATCAGGAAGATCAAACATCCCATATTTTAAAATGGATAAACTCAGCAAGGATTCTTTAAATTATGGGATTCTGGATATCAATTTCGCTGCTGACAAAATTGTTCCTGGCAAATATGCAATTAAACTTTGGAAAGATAATAGTAAGGACACCTTAAAGCACTCTTTTGCTATTGTTTGGGAGAATATGCCCCTTAGTCTTAAAAACCCTGATTATGCCGTCGAACTCATGTATTATATTCTCACCGAAGAAGAATATGACAAGTTAAGAAGTGGTTCTTCTAAAGAAATTCTCAAGAAAATATTTGATTACTGGAAGCCCAAGGATCCAACGAAATTTACGGTTTATAATGAAACAATGTTCGAATACTTTAGAAGAGTTGATGTAGCCTTTTTTAATTACCAAACTTTTAACGAAAAGGATGGAGCTAAAACTGAAAGAGGAAAAATCTATATTTTGAACGGAACTCCTGACAAAATTGAAAGTGATATGAATCTTGATGGAAGACCTATTGAAAAATGGTACTATAACAAACTTAATAAGCTAATTATTTTTGATACTGATTCAAATGGGATTATGTTCGTTAAAGAAATTCTTGAAATTAAGACATAGAATCAAACCTGATTTTCTTCATAAGGAGCAGGTTCCCAATTCAAACCTTCACACGGTATATATTCTTGTGTAACATGCTCATCATAAATCTTGCAAAGCTGACTTGATTTCTCAAAGTGAAGACAGGAGCCACATAATGTTGTTTCTGCTATTTTTTTCACCCTTTCATTAAATAACTGAAATTGCCTCCATCCGGGATAAGCAGCACCAAACCATAAAGCGAATAAAACGATCCACGCATATTTATACAAATCGAACATATAAAAAATCACAAAACTGAGAAATACGACTAAAAACGTTCTTAGCATTATTCCCCATACGATAGAACCGGTAGTTAAAACCGGCACCAAACTTCCTGACTCATCGGCTTCTGAACCTTCCCGGAACATCAAGGCATCAGATATTTTATCAAATATATTTTCCATAAGAACATTAACGAAATTAACTGAAAAGTGTTTCGGAGATTGAAAATTATTAAAAGTATTATGGGATTTATTCGTCAAACTAGATTCTGATATTTAGAGTTAATAATGCAGCAATTATCCCCAGATAAACAACAAAATAGGACTATCAATATTCTTCCTGATTTTATATCTAATCAGATAGCTGCAGGAGAAGTTGTACAAAGACCTGAGTCTGTTATCAAAGAATTAGTTGAAAATTCTTTCGATGCAGGTGCAGATTCTGTAGTCGTTGTTGTCAAGGATTCAGGAAAACAACTCATTCATATCGTTGATAATGGCAGAGGTATGAGCCGTGAGGATCTGGAACTATCAATAAAACGGCATGCTACAAGTAAAATTTACACTCAGGATGATCTTGAGTCAATCAGGACTTTTGGATTCAGGGGTGAAGCTCTTGCTTCAATTACATCAGTAGCCTACCTTGAATTAAGATCTAGACGAAAAGAAGATGAATATGGATGGAAGCTTGTTTCGGAACCAATGAAGGAACCCGTAATCGAACCAATTAATATGGATCCTGGGACACAGGTTTTTGTAAGAAATTTATTCTATAATGTACCTGCCAGACGTAAATTTTTAAAATCAAACATAACAGAATTTAGATATATTTCAGATACAATGATTAGGTTTGCTTTATCGAACATCAATCACAGATTGACATTCTATGATGACGACACACTAATATTTGATGTAAAACCGGAAACCCTTGAATCAAGGATTCATGCTATCCTTGGAGATAAAACAGCAAAAGCTCTGATAAAAGTCAAGTCTGAACATTATGATGTAAGTTTAAATGGCTTTATTGGACAGCCTCATGTTGCTAAACAAACAAAAAGTGGGCAGTATTTATTCCTCAATGGGAGAAGTATTGTAAGCAAATCTCTAAGTTATGCAGTTTATACGGCATTTGAGCATTTACTCGAAAAGAGTGCAAATCCATTGTTTGTTCTAAATTTAGCCGTTGACCCTTCAAAATATGATGTTAATGTACATCCTCAGAAACATGAAGTTAAATTTGAAGATGAGAGAATCATATATTCATTGATTCACAGAGCTGTGTCCTCTGCCTTAATAGAAAGCAATCTTGCACCCGGTGGACTGCTTGGAGCTGAAGATTTTCGTGCTCCATTCATTCAAGTCAATACTTCAACCGGAGCACAAAATGGTCAGGAAAGAGTTCTTGTGAATAGCATTACTGGTGAAATAATCAACAACACGTCCTCAAATGCGAACTTCTATAACAGAAATTCATATCAGAGTAACAACAGTCATTTTACTTGGAAGAATGAATCCAGACCTGACCCAAGTGCAGTTCAATCAGCCTTTGATCTTGTATTTTCCGGAAGAAATAATAATAATAATGGAGATAATTACAATCAACTACATAAGTTTAACACACCACGTGATCAGGACATAACTGAGAGTAAATCATCTTTTTGGCAGTTACACAGAAAATACCTTTTTGTTCAAAATGAGAAAGGTGTTTTGATAATAGATCAGCATGCCGCACACGAAAGAATTATTTATGAAAGAACTATTAAATCTATGGAGAAACACTTTGCTTCAACCCAAGAACTGTTGTTCCCAGTAGAAATAAAATTAACACCATCGGAAGTAACATTTGTTAAAGAACTTGAAAATGATCTGAAAGACTTAGGTTACATATTTCGAATAAACCAAGACAATACTATAGAGATTTCAGGCGTCCCTATCGATGCAACAAATGGTAATGAAGCAAATTCTTTTAAAGAAATTCTCGATTTGTACGATGAATACCAAAAAGTAAGAAATACAAATAGAAGAGATAATCTCGCCGCATCATTCAGTTGTAAATCTGCTATTAAAACCGGACAATCACTTAGTCAGGAAGAAATTCAGCATTTATATGATGATTTGATGAAGTGTGAAATACCTTATGCCTGCCCGCATGGCAGACCTGTAATTGTTGAATTATCTTTAATGGAATTTGACAAAAAATTTGGCAGAATATTATAAAATGAAAGAATCGGAATTGGTAATTTATGGATGAAATGAATTTTGAAAGAACACCCCGCCCAAGAATTGCGTCTAAAACAAGAGTGATTGCGGCGGCTTCTAGTTTAGATGATAGAATAATTATATCAGAACCGGTATTGAAACAGATTGGTAAGATAGCCGATCAGTTGAATGTTGAACTATACATTGTTGGCGGGTACGTTAGAGATTATTATTTAAAGAAAAATCGTTATGATTTCGATTTTACAGTTGTTGGAGATGGAATTGCTTTTGCTGAGGAAATAGCGAGAAGATTCAAATCGAAAGCAGTAATATATCCGAAATTCCGCACTGCTATGGTTCCAATTGCGAATTTTAAATTCGAATTTGTTGGGACAAGAAAAGAGGAATATAAACCCAGGAGTCGGAAACCAATAGTTACAGAAGGTACACTTACTGATGATTTGAGGAGAAGAGACTTCACAATTAATTCTTTAGCAGTCAGTTTGAACAGCGCAACATTTGGTAAGCTTACAGATGATTTTGAGGGAATCCAGGATTTGAAATCAAAAATTCTTAAAACACCGCTAGATCCGGCTACTACTTTCAGTGAAGATCCTCTCCGAATGTTAAGAGCAGCCAGATTTGCTTCTCAACTGGATTTTATTATTCACCAGGCTTGTTATTTCGCCATTAAACGTTTGTCTGAGAGAATCCAAATCATATCTCAGGAACGTATTTCTGAGGAGTTTCTAAAAGTGCTATCTTCTTCTAAGCCCAGTCACGGATTGTATATTCTCTACGATACTGGTTTAATGAAATATATTTTCCCAGAAATTGACAAAATGTCTGGTATAGAAACAGTAACTGTAAATGGAAGGGATTACAATCATAAAGATGTTATGCTTCATACTTTTCAGGTATTAGATAACTTGGCACCTTTCACTGATAATGTCTGGCTCAGATTTGCCGCATTAGTTCATGATATTGCGAAACCAATTACCAAGAGATTTCAGGAAGGAATCGGCTGGACATTTTACGGTCACGAAGAATTAGGTGCTCGTTACATCGAGAGAATCTTCCGTAGAATGCGTTTACCTTTAGACAAAGTCGAATATGTAGAAAGAATTGTCAGACTTCATCAGAGACCTATGGCACTGGTTGATGAAGGTGTTAAGGACTCTGCTGTAAGACGTTTGGCATTCCATGCCGGAGATTCTCTGGAGGATTTATTCATTCTTTGTAAAGCTGATATCACAACGAATAATCCCAAATTATCATATCAGTACTTCAATAATTACGATTATGTTTATAACAAAGTTCTTGAAGTACAGGAAAAAGATAAATTACGTGAATTCCAGTCACCTGTTCGTGGCGATGAGATTATGGAGATATGTCAAATTCCGCCGTCAAAGCCCATAGGTATCATTAAAAACATAATAGAGGAAGCTATTCTTGATGGATTGATTCCGAACGAATACGAAGCCGCTAAAGAGTATTTCATTAAGCATAAAGATGAATGGCTGGCTAAGATTACTGATGATGAAATCGATTTAACCAGAAAAGATGATTAAAGACTACATTTTGCTTCTTTTCGCAAGGAATTCCTGAAGAGCTTTATCGAATGGGTCAGTTGTGTTGATTAACTGATACCCAATATTATGAGCAAAACACTCACGTTTAATATTATCTATAAATTGATTCACAGCTGATTTATAGGAATTTTGTATCTGGTATGGCTGTGATACAATTTCTTCATTTGTTTCCATATCTTTAAAATTAGCACCGGAACCAAATTTAAAATCAAGTTCACGTGGATCAAGAATTTGAAAAGCAATCACTTCATGATTTTTATGTCTGAAATGTTTGAGTGCATTTAATACAGACTTTTCTTCATCAAAAAAATCACTAAAAATAATAATCAATCCCCTTCTTTTTATCCTTTCAGCTAATTCATCCAGAGCTGCAGATGTTCCGGTAAGATTTGAGGGTGTAGTTGAAGCAACTGATTTAAGTATCTCATATAAGTATGATGTCTTAGATCTTGGGGGTAAATAAGTATTTAAATGATCATCATAAAGGGCAAGACCAACTGCATCTCTCTGTTTAATAAGCAAATAAGCCAAAGCCGCAGATAAATAAGAGGCATATTCAAACTTTGAGATATTACCTTTGGAAGCAAATTTCATTGATGCACTTTTGTCCAGAGCTATTATGCATCTTAGATTGGTTTCTTCTTCGAATTGACGGACATAATATTTATCAGTTCTTCCGTAAACCTTCCAGTCAATATGTTTAATCTCATCTCCAGGCTGGTACTGCCGATGCTCTGCGAATTCCACACTGAATCCGTGATAAGGAGATCTATGCAATCCAGCCATAAAACCTTCAACTACAAGCCTGGCTTTGATCTCGATATTCTTAAGCCTTGCAACAGCTTTGGGATCAAGATATTTCCTATAATCTTCCATTATTTAGCTTTCTTTGCGGATGGTTTTCCAGATTTCTTAACTGCTGTTTCGTGAAATACATAATCCAATGCTTCAGTAATATGTTTAACAGATACAATCTTCAGATCATTCTTGATATAATCATTAATTTCGTCAATATCCCTTTCATTTTCCCTGGGAATTATTACTGTTTTAATCCCGGCTCTTTTGGCAGCTAATAGCTTTTCATTAAGTCCACCAATTGGAAGAATATTTCCACGCAAAGTTACCTCTCCGGTCATAGCTACATCACCACGGACAGGACGATTTGCGGCGGCAGAGATCATAGCCATAGTCATAGTTATTCCTGCAGAAGGTCCATCTTTTGGGATTGCTCCTTCTGGAATATGAATATGAATTTCTTTACGTTTATAGAAATTCTCGTCAATATTCAATATTCCACAGTTCGACCTTATATATGACAATGCAGCTCTGGCTGATTCTTTCATGACATCACCGAGTTTGCCCGTCAAAGTTAGTCTTTCCGGTCCCGGCATAATAGTAACCTCAATGGGTAAAATTTCTCCACCAACACTAGTCCATGCAAGTCCAGTTGCCACCCCTATTTTATCATCAAGATCTTCTTGTTTCTGTTTAAATCTGGGTGCTTTCAGCAATCTTTCAACAGCTTTATCATCAATAAGAATTTTCTTCTTTTTGATAATACTCTGAAACTTAGGATTATCTTTCAGAGCCTGATGAATTTCAGATTCATCAATAGGATATTTATTATCAAAATCGTGGACAAGTTCCTTTACAGTTTTTCTGAGAATTGACGCAATTTCTCGTTCAAGATTACGCACACCAGCTTCACGTGTGTATTCCCTTATTAGCTTCTCTACTGCTGAATCAGTTATTTGCAGATTCAAAGTGTTAAGTGCATATTCGGATTTCAATTTAGGAATAATATGCCTTTTGGCTATTTCAAGTTTTTCAGGTTCCATGTAACTGGATAGCTCTATTATTTCCATTCTGTCCTGGAGAGGAATTGGTATTTCATAACGTACATTTGCAGTTGTTATGAACAAAACATTAGACAAATCATAATCTACATCTAGATAATGATCATTGAATGAAACATTCTGCTCCGGGTCCAGCACCTCGAGGAGTGCACTGGACGGATCACCACGAAAATCCATGGACATCTTATCTATTTCATCCAGTAGAATCACTGGATTAACAGTACCAGCTTTTTTCATCGACTGAATTATTTTCCCCGGCAATGCTCCTATGTATGTACGTCTGTGTCCTCTTATTTCAGCTTCATCCCTGACACCACCTAATGAAAATCTTACAAATTTTCTTCCTAATGCTCTTGCAATTGATCTTCCAAGCGATGTTTTTCCAACACCGGGAGGACCAACAAAACATAAAATTTGCTTCTTTAATGAACCTGCAAGATTTAAAATTGCTATAAATTCAAGAATTCTTTCTTTTGGCTTTTCGAGATCGTAATGATCTTCATCAAGAATTCGCTTTACATGTTCGATATTGAAATTATCTTGTGTCTTTTCGCTCCAAGGAACTTGAGCCAGCCACTCAATGTAAGTTCTGTTAACTGAATACTCAGGTGACATGGTTGAAATTTTTCTTAATTTTTCCAACTCATCCAAAACCTTTGATTTAACTGGATCGGGCATACCTGCTTTTTCGATGAGAGCCCTTAGGTTTTGAATTTCCGGCATAGAATCATCGTCATCTCCAAGCTCATTCTGCAGGACTCTGATTTGTTCCTGTATAAAATATTTTCTCTGTGTTTTCTGGATAGTAGTACTTACTTTTTGTCCAATTTCATCTTCAATTTTTAATAGGTCAATTTCATTAGACAAAACCTTAGATAACTCAAAGTATTGGTCCTTAAGAGATCTTTTCTCTATAATTTGTTGTTTAACATCATTCTTTTGATTGATATTGGCTGCAGCAAAATATAGCTTCCTAATTGGATCATCAATATTATCAAACGCAGAAACAAGATCTGTTGGTAGCTTCTGATTATCCTTTATATATTTCGAAAACAAGTCTGATGAATGTCTGATTAGTGCTTCTAATTCTGAGTCTTTTTCGTCATATACAATATGAACCTGTTCAATTTCTGCCTCAAGATAATTATCATTTTTCTTCTTCTTTTTAATCCTTGAAACGAATAATCCTTCTACAAGAACTTTAAGTAAATTATTTGGAAGTCGCAAAACCTGAATAATCTTTGCAGTAGTGCCATAATTGTAAATATCCTCATAACCGGGTTCTTCAACCTGTGAATTTTTCTGTGCAGCTACAAAAATATATCTGTCTCTTTCAACTGCTTCTGCAACAGCTTTGAGACTCGAAGTTCTCCCGATTAAAATTGGGAATATCATAAAGGGGAAAATAATATTATCGCGGAGAGGCAGTATAGTTAGATTTTTAGGAATACTATCATTCTTCTTTTCGGAATTAAGCAGATTATTCAGAATATCAAGTTCGTCTTTCATATAGATTCTATTAATTGTTGACAAGCAAAAGGTAAATGAAGAAAAGAAGTTTGAATTATTTTAATTATAGCATTAATACTGACAGAATCAATATTTTCATTATTTTTTTTAAATAAATTTGTTTAGATTTGTTGTTTAAAAATTCCATTATCTACTTTTTTAAAAATCTATGAAGCAGGTTGCAATATCTCGACCGGAGCCTCCGGCAGCGTTTAGATGGATTGTTCTAGTTGTCATCTCTCTTGCTATGTTTGGCAATTATTATATATACGATTGTGTATCACCGCTTGCCGATTTACTGGTCAAGCAATTAAAATTTACTGATGCAGACATTGGTCTCTTGCAGGGAATATACAGCCTGCCAAATATTATTATGGTATTAATTGGTGGACTTATTATTGATCGTATCGGAACAAAAAAGGCTAACCTGATATTTGCTGTTCTCTGTATGTTAGGAGCTTTGATCACTGCTATGTCCTCAAGCTTAGTACCAATGGCAATAGGCAGACTGGTCTTTGGTCTGGGTGCTGAATCCATGATAGTAGGAGTTACAACAACATTGGCAAGGTGGTTCAAAGGCAAAGAATTGTCTTTTGCATTTGGATTGAATTTGACAATTGCACGATTAGGTTCATTTGCGGCATTGAATTCACCAAGCTGGGGCAAAAGTTTTTTTCATTATTGGCAGGATCCGTTGTGGGTGGCTCTTTTTGCTGGTGTAATATCTGTTATCTCAGTAATTGTATATTTCATGCTTGATCATTTTGCAGAAAAAAGATATGCACTCAAAGCCGAAGTTGCTCAAGAGAAAATTGAATTGAAACAGATTTTTAATTTCAGTAGATCATTTTGGTTGATTTCACTGCTTTGTGTTGTTTTCTATTCAGCAATGTTCCCTTTCCAGACATTCGCAGTAAAATTCTTTATGGATGTGCACGGTGTTACAAGAGAAACTGGTGGATTCTTATCTAGTATCCTTACTCTTGCAGCAATGATTATGACTCCAATTTTTGGACTAATTTCTGATAAAGTTGGTAAACGAGCCACGTTTATGATGATTGGCTCAGTACTCATAATACCTGTTTATAGTATTATGGCATACACTCATATTCCTTTATACTTCCCAATGATTATTTTGGGTATATCTTTCTCATTAATACCGGCAGTTATGTGGCCTTCAGTTGCATTAATTGTTGATGAAAAGAGACTGGGTACAGCCTATGGATTGATGACCATGATTCAAAACATTGGTTTGTTTGGTACAAATTGGCTTATTGGTGCAGTCAATGATGCCAGCCATGGCTACACAAATGGTATGTTAATATTCTCATTATTTGGTTTTGTTGGTTTCGCAATAGCATTCATGCTAAAACGTAATGAAAAAGGTCCTAATGGACACGGACTGGAATCACCAAGATTAAAAACAGAATAAGTTCGTTTTAGTTAACAATTTAAAATCATTGTATTATTAAATTCGTTATCTTTAATATATTTTTATTTATAAGTTCAAATTTTGTAATAAACAATTATCCAGGATTTTAAAATGGTCAAAAATGATAACCTGAATCTAGCCGCAGAAAAAGCACTGAAGGATTACATGGGTCTTTCTTCGGATGAAACACTCATGGTCTTAACAGATACAAATATGCAAACAATTGGTCGTGCACTCTACAATAGTAGCATAGGTTTGTGCCGCGAATCCATTTATGTTGAGATGAAACCACGTGAAATTAATGGTCAGGAACCTCCTGAGCAAATTGCAGAGATGATGAAGAGTGTAGATGTTGTCATAGCACCGACTTACAGATCATTAACTCATACTAACGCCAGACGCGAAGCTTCAAAACTGGGAGTACGTATTGGTACAATGCCTGGAATAACTGAAGATGCGATGATTAGATGCTTAAGTGCAAAAGCCAGCAAAATCATAGAAACCACGGAAAAACTTGCGGCTAAAATGCATAATATTTCTACAATACGAGTGGTAACTAAAAAGGGTACTGATATTACTATGAATGTGAAGGGTCGCGATGCAATAGAAAGTACCGGAGTACTGCGAAATATCGGTGAAAGCGGCAACATTCCATCAGGTGAGGTTTACTTAGCTCCCCTGGAAAGAAAAACAAACGGCATAGTAGTTTTTGATGGTTCGTTCGCTTCATTAGGACTTCTTGAGGAACCTATAACAATAGAGTTTGTAGATGGTTATGCCGAAAAAATTACAGGTGGTGCTCAGGCGGAAAAGTTGCTTGCAACTTTGAAAAAGGTTGGCCGTGATGCTTTTGCTGTAGGTGAATTTGGTATTGGTACTAATTATAAAGCCAAGTTAACAGGTAGTATCATTGAAGATGAAAAAGTTCTGGGAACTATACATATTGCTTTAGGTAATAATCTTTCTATGGGTGGCAAAATAAGTGTTGGTCTCCATCTGGATGGACTTGTAATGAACCCGATCGTTTATTTTGACAATGAATTAGTTATGCATAATGGGAAATTACTGATAGACTAATTATGAAGCGACTGATAAAAAAATTACTACCAATTAGGATGGTTCTTCCTATAGCATTTTATATTACTCTATTTTGCATGCCTATTCAGGGTTGCAACCAATCAGATGATCGTCAGATTTCTGATAGACAGCCTGAAGTAAATATTCCAGTTTCTGTACCACAAAAGGATTCTGCTGTCAGAATCCCATCCCCATTTCGAGTTATCAATTATCGACTTGATACAATTAAAACCATCAAGGATCTATTAAACATCAAAAAAAAATACGAAAGAACACCTGAGAATTATAATAATTATCGAGCTTTCACACTTCTCAACAGGAAAGAGTTAAGATATATTTCCAAAGGTTCGGCAATAGTAATTCCAGATACTTTATACCCTGATTTAAAAGCCTATTCAATATTTCCATTGTATTATCCAGGAGCAAAAGACCTGAAAAAGATTATTCTGGTTTCAAATAAATATCAATGCTATGGTGCTTATGAGAATGGTTATCTTGTTCGCTTTGCCGCAGTCAATAGTGGCAAGGAACGGACACCATCCTTCCCTGGACGGTATGCTCTGAACTGGAAGAAGCTACTTCATCATTCATCGATAGACAGTACATGGGTGATGCCTTATACATTTAATTTTCATACTGAAGCCGGTAGTGCATTCCATCAGTTTGAAATGCCTGGTAAGCCTGCTTCTCACTCATGTTTAAGACAATTTGAAGATGATGCCAAATGGTTGTTCAGTTGGGGATTAGGAATAAGAATCGATAGTGTTACCCATCAGCTAAGACCAATGTCAGGAACTCCGGTTATTATTCTCGATCACTATGACTTTACACCAGAAAAAGGTTATTCATGGAAGTATCTAAAATCAAACAAAGATGTAATTGTAAACTTGCCAAAAGATCCAATGGCTGTTGAAGAAGCATTGATTCCTATGTGTCAGATTCCCAAGAATGCCCGCGGCAATCTTAGAGACTACAAACGATTTGTACATGCTGAAGATACTTTGAGGGCTCACGGTATTATCAGACCTGGTGTTAAACTTATAGAGACGAGAAACTTCAATAAGGAAAGACGACTAAAGGAATTAGCTAAGCAAAAGAAAGAACTTAGATTAAAACAGCAATAACAAAACAAACCGTCATAAAACGAATGGGGCTCTTTTGAAGCCCCATTTATAAATATTACTAAATTGAGATCCATTAATTTCCGTTACATTCCAGCTTTTTAATGCTGTTCTTCAGGAATGAATTATTGGGATTAATAATCAATCCCTTTTTGTAGCATTTACAGGCATTATCTTTGTCTGCCTGTCCCTGATATGAAATTCCAAGATAAAGCCATCCCAGATCAGAATTTGGATCAAATTCAGTCCATTGCTTGCCTATTGTTTGTAATTCTTTGAATTGTTTTTGATCGAGTAATAAGTTTGATAGCTTCTGAAAACCTTGTGTTACTTCTCTTTTAAATTTAGCAGTATCTGCCATACCGGCTGTAATTGTATTAAGGAATAGTTCTTTTGCTTCGTCTTTTTGTCCCAGACTTGCCATTACGTCGGCAAGATATACCTTAGCTTGAAGATTGTTTGAATCGAGCTCGACACTTTTTTTCAATAGTATCTCAGCTGTATCGGCTCTTTCCTTGCTGAAGTAACAAGTGCCAAGCAGATAATAAACTTTTGTTGAAATTGAATCTTTGCAGTTATCATTTCTCTTATCAAGAAAGAAAATAGCATCGTCATATCTCTTCATATAAATTGTAAGGTTAGCAAGCTGAAACATCAGGTTGCATCTTGTTGGATCAATCCCTAAGAGCTCCTTGTATAAAACAATTGTTTTTGTTGTATCCCCTACTTTTAGAGAAGCTCCAGCCATTCTTTCAAGATCTTTGATATCGAGAGGCATGATTCCTTTGATAGATTCATATTCTTTCAATGATTCCTGGAATTGCTTTTGCTCGAAAAGGCATTGTGCCAATTTTAATGTAGCAATATTTTTTACAGAATCAATTTCAAGGGATACCTGCCGGAGTTGTGGAGCTGCAGAATCACATTGTCCGACTTCAATTAATGATTGAGCAAGATACCAACGTGCAATAGATTGATCTGGTCTGAACTGAAGATATTTCTTCAGAGCTCCAGCCGCGACATCGTATCTTTTACCAAAATATAAGATTCTTCCCTGTTCCCACCATGCTCGAGCGTTTTTTGGATCTTTTTCGGCAATTACTCCCCACTCCTTCAATGAACGGTTGAATAATTCATTTGATAAATCTCTGTCAGTTTCTTTGTTTGCCATCCAATAATAAGCAGTAGCAAGCTTAATTCTAGCGGGAATATTGTTATCATCTATAGCCAGAGCCAGCTCATAATTGTTCTTTGCTAATTCATATACTTTCTGTGCAAAATAAAGATTACCAAGAGCTACATAAGGCTCTGCAATATTTTTATTTTTTTCTCTGGCTTTAGTGATAATCAATGTAGCCACATCAATAGAATCTGCCTTAATGTAAGCTTCTCCGAGAGCCAATAAAAGATAAACATCACTCTGATCTTTTTTTACGGCATCTTTTAATATTTCAATTGCTTTTTTATGATTACCTGAAAATGAATATGCCTGCCCTAGTTTCTTCATTGTTGTGGTATTGCGGTCAATATCATCAGCTTTATAGAACATATCTACAGCTTTATCATATTTTTCCAATTCCGTATATACATCACCTGAAAGCATAAATGCATTTATATCCTTCGGATTCTGCTTAATAACTTCAGGAATTATTTTTTCAGCTTCAGTATAATCTTTTGATTTAACCAATGATCTAAGCTGATCAAAGACTGTCTCAGCCTGCAAACTTATACTCACAAACACAATGCTCATTATAATTAAAGCAAATTTTTTCATCTAATTACCCTTCATCAATTAATTTAATTTTCGCGAATGCCGGGGCAATGCCCCAATTAAGAAGATATTTTTGTACATTTCCATGTTTGGAAATATACCTACCTAGACGCATAGCGGCATCCTTTGATTCATCAAATATATAAATATAATCTGTTACAATATATGGATAGAGCTTTCTAACAATGTTTGCCTGATGTACCGTCCTGGGATAAATATATCTACCTACTGAATCACTATAACCGATTCTGATCATCTTCAGATCCGGTTGTTTGATTACTTGAGACAAATACCCAATCCCAATAGCATTCATTCTGTTCTTAACATAATTCATTGCTGAGTCTGCATTCGGAAGCATTTTTAACTTTCTTTGAAGAGAATTATTTTTGAGAATCAGCTGATTAATATTGACTAATTCAGAAGATAAATGACTATTAGTAACAAATTCAAATTCTTCCTTTAGACGTGGAAAATAATCTTTCATCTGCTTATTCTTGTTACTCATCAAAGCCTTAATCTGTGTATCGGAAAGAGTATCAATAGGTACTTGATAATTTACGTAAAAGACTAAAGCATCATAAGCGACAGGCATTCTAACGTGAGGTTTTACTTTATAAGCCTTCATTACAGAATCTTCGAATTTTGTGTAATCACGAGCTAGAATTATCGCATCAGCCTCACCGGTTAGCAGATTCTGCATTGCTTCGAGACCAGGCACCCTTTTGAAAGTGCAATCAGCAGTCGCATCAAGAGTATCGAATTGAAGGCAAGGATTAATCATCATCGGATATAAACCTTCTTCAATACTCACTTTAGCAAAGCGAGCATTTTTCTCTTCCTTTATTTCCGCATCAGATTTTTTGGTTTCGGTACATCCGAAAACAAAAAGTATGATCGGTAAAAGTAAAAGAATTAATTTATAAACTGACTTATTCATCTTCATCATCCTCAATTTTTGATTTTTTTAGTTGATTCCGATATATTATTAATCTGTAAGAACCCCAGACAATTAACATAGCTCCCATAATCTGCATCATTCCTCTGTTAGGCAGATTTGTCGGTAAGAACAATCCGGTTAAAAAGATAATTCCGACAATGATTGTCAGTAATTTAACCGTATAATTTGTGATGATTAGAATCATTTAATTGCCAGAAGTTAATGAATCTTATTTTAGTTTTATCTTCTTTGTTAAACAAGGGGCTGAAGCCCCTTGTTTAAATCAAAGTAAATACTATCTCAACTTAAACTTAATCGGGATACTCACCCAACAAGTTACTGCCTGTCCGTTTTGAATAGCCGGAGTAAATACTGACTTCATAACAGCTTCTTTAGCTGACTGATCCAGCATTTGTGAATCCGAACTTTGAACAACAGTCTTCTGTGGACGTCCATCTTTTCCCACAAGAACTCTTACGACAACTTGTCCTTCGATACCTGCACGACGAGCCATTTCTGGATAATTGATTTTTCTCTGAAGTTCATTTAGATCAACAAAAGGTTCCTTCTCTACTGCCAAAAACTCATCAATGTCAGGTTCTTTCTCGATTGGTTTATCTATACTGACTTTTCTATCACCTAAGTCAATATTTTGTACCTGATCGAAATCAACAACATTTCCTTTTTCTCGTGCAAGAGATTTAGTCATATCATCAACGTTAGCAAAATCCTTCAATTCCTCCTTTATATCTGCATCGGGAACCGGAACAGGTACACCAGCCTTGGCTGCTGTTGCCACATCAATTACTGTTTCTGCAGGAGGTGGTGGTGGAGCTTCCTGAAGCTCGTCCTGAGTCTGAGCTTGATTCATAAGACTCATTTTACTTAAAGGTGCCCTGGTCATCAACCTTGCATTTTTTTCTGTAGCTTTTCCTACTCCCCAATAAATGAGAAATAAAAGTATTAAAAGGGATACAGTATAGATGAAGGCTCTGTAAGTATTCATCCTTATGTATTCTTTTAGCTCAACAGCACCATAAGATGGCTTTTTGAGCATATCCATAGTAATTTCAAGAGCTGTCATTTTATTTCAACTCCTCTATTAACTTTTGATCTTTTTCTTCAAAAGGTGCGATTGTGAACTTGCGTTTTCTTGTAACCGGAGTAATTCCATCAGGATCCTTATCCTTAATTACCTCATCAGTAATTGGAATTTCAGCAAGATTAAGTTCATCAAGCATTCTTACAACAATTTCATACTTGGCATTCTTATCAATCTTGAATGCAGTAATCAATTTATTTTTGCATAATGGCTTTAGATTCATCTCGACAGCCTTAGCTTTTAGATTTTGGATCTGAATTTCTTCGGGTTTATTATCATCATTTGCACTCATATATAACCAGTAAATTTTATTATCACCAGATAAATAAAGTGTAAATAATTCTGTTTCTCTAACTTCTACGTCACCCATTTCAGGTGGCAATTTCATTTCCATAATCTGAGGCTTGAGCATGGTCGTGGTAAACATAAAGAACGTCAGCAATAGAAAAGAAATATCCACAAGAGGAGTCATATCGAGCTTAAAGCCGATTCTCTTAGATTTCTTTCTGTTACTATTATGGCCCCTTCTTACTCTTTTGGGGACACTTAAGCCTTCACCACCACCGGACATATTTATTAACTCCTAATTTTTTACTAAACATAAGACACATTAAAACAATAAATAGTTACAAATAACTATTTATTTCCTTTCCTCTTATCTGTTACGAAGTTGAATGTGAAAGCTTTGTTTTTACGTAAAGTGCTCATGGCATCCTCGATAAATTTAAATCTAACACGTTTATCAGCATCGACGGCGAATCTTGTAGAACTTCTTACAGCCAGTGTAGCTCTAATTAATTTACCAAGATATGCAGTGTTAGTGTCACACTTAACAAGATTTCTCAACCTATCAGCTTCGGGAATTTCGGGAACAAGACTGCGGACACCTTCCCAGTCGTTTTTGTTAGTCAACCCGAAATAATATGATGTATCCTGTGGATTCTTATCATCAATAGCAATATTAATGACAGCGAGATCCTTTTCAGGAAGCTTACTTGTATCAGCTGATGCGATTGGTCTAACAATTGTAAATTGTTGTTCCGATTCTGCTTCAGACTTAAACTTCGCAGTGAACATCAAAAATGTCAGAAGAAGAAAGGTGATATCGACAAGAGGTGTCATATCGATTACAAATGACATTCTTTTCTTCTTTATTCTAGGCACGGGGACCCCTCTCCATTTATTTCTTTACGCGGATAGTGAATAATTGTGTTACGTTCAATATTGCTTCGTCAATCATATAGACATAATTATCAACTTTTGTTGTAAAGTAGTTGAATGCTACAATAGAAATAATAGCACCTGCAAGACCACCTGCAGTATTATACAAGGCTTCGGAAATACCAACAGCAAGTGCTGTAGCATCTACTGTTCCGGCTTCACCCAAAGCGGCAAATGCACGGATCATACCGACTGTTGTTCCCAGAAGTCCAAACATTGTTGAAATCGAAGCGACTGTAGAAAGAATTACAAGGTTTTGTTCCAGAAGTGGTGTTTCAAGGTTAGTTGATTCATCGATTGCTCTCTGAACTTCCTGCATCTTCTTTTCTGTAGGATATTCAGGATCATTCTCAATGGTTTTGAACCTCTCAATCGCCGCTCGCATAATATTTGCCATGCTTCCGCGCTGACTTTCACACTCCTTAAGAGCATTGTCGTAATCTCCTTTTGCTAAGCTTTCGATCAATTTCTTTAAATAAACTGACACATCGCCTTTTCCTTTGGCTTTTTTGATTGAGAAATGTCTCTCAAATACAAATGTGATTGAAATGATAATAAGTCCCATCAAAATACCAACAATTGGACCACCAGTATAGATCATACCCAGAGCATTTCCAACTTTTGGTTTTTTCTTTGCCTGATCGATAAAGTTACCTGCACTACCAAAATACAGTTCATAAATTCCAAATGCAATGATCATTGCTGCGGCTATGACAATGATGTTAAATGAGTTTTTCATTAAAAACCTCTCTTAATGATTAATATTAATTATGATAATGATTTAATTGCTTCTTCTATTGACTGATAAATAGGAAATACGAGTGTCAGCTTTGTAATAACAAAAAGATTTTCGATAGATTTACTAACATTGCATAAAACGATTTTTCCATCTTTCTTCACAAAATGAGTATGAGCTTCGATCAGAACACCGAGAGCTGTCGAATTTAGATAAGTAACTTTCTCTAAATCTATAATTATGGCGTTCTTAGCGGTTTCACCAATTTCTGAAAGTGATTTTCTTAAAGCTTCAGTTTCATCACCACCAATAAACTGGCCCTTCAGGGTTATTACGGTTCCCCCAATTTGCTCCTGAATCTGAATTTGCGACATAATCATCCTTTAAATTATTTTCAAATTAGATATTGATTTTTGCATGAATACAGAATTTAAAAATACTAAATTTTAAGATTACAAAAAAAAATCAATCAAACTAATTATATTATTTACTAAAATATTATTTTTTCAGTCTTCCGCTGATAAATCTTGGAATGCCGGCAAAATCATTAGAAAATTCAATTTCAAATAATTTTTTATCAAATATTGTTTCCAATCGATCTCTTTGCCCATACCCTATTTCAAGGAAAAATAAACCATCGGGACTTAGAATTTTTCCAAATATTTCAGAATATCTTCTAAAAAAAGTTAGTCCATCGCTCTCATCTGTTAGAGCCAATCTCGGCTCATGATCTCTAACTTCTTCTTCCAATTTTTCGTATTCTGCCAATTCAATGTAAGGTGGATTGGAAACAATTAGACTAAATGTTCCAATCGGCAATTCCTTAGACACATCAATCCTTAAAAAAGTTACATTTCTAATGTTATTTTTTTCAGCATTTCTTTTTGAAATGGATAATGCTTCCTCAGAAAAATCAATTAATGTTACATGAGAATCGGGAAAAACCTTGGCAAGAGTAAGACCAATACATCCTGAACCAGAACCAATATCTAAAATACTCAAATTATTAGTTTTTTTATATTTATCTAAAACCAGTTGTACTAATTCCTCAGTCTCTGGTCTTGGAATCAAAACAGAATCATTAAGTTCCAGGATCAAATCACAGAATGAAACTGAACCAATAACATATTGGATAGGTTCTGAATTCACTATTCTTATGACCATTGATCTTAGCGTATCAAGCTCTGAGTCAATCAATGGACGATCGTACTTAGAGTAAATATCAATTCGATTAAAATTTAATAAATGGCAGAGGATCAATTCGATTTTTAACCTTGGAGAATCAATATTCTTCTCTGCAAAATAACTGCTTGCCCAGTTAACAATATCAATGACAGTCCAGGTTTTTACGGTTTTAGGTTGATTTTCACTCATTTAGTCATTGATTTAGATCTTAACGAACTTTGAAAGAAGTGACAACAATGCCATTCTTATAAACACTCCGTGAGTAACCTGAGTTTCAATCAATACATTTGGCAATGAACTAATTTCATAATCAAGTTCAACCCCATAATTCACAGGACCGGGATGCAATAAGACTAAATTCGGTTTGCTACTGAAGCGATTTAGATCGACACCGTAATAATTTGAAAATTCTCTATTACTGGGCAATAGGCCTGATTCCATTCTTTCACGCTGTAATCTGAGCATTAGTATAACATCCGACCATTCGATGGCTTCTTCGATGGTTGCCATTGGCTTTACATTCCAGGTTTTCCATCCGAATGGCAGAAGTGTACCTGGTGATAAAACTCCAACCTCAGCACCAAGAGTATTCAACATGGTTATATTAGATCTGGCAACTCGACTATGAAGAATATCACCAACAATACAAACTTTTAAATCTTTCACTTTTCCAAAATATTTCTTCAAAGTAAAAGCATCAAGAAGTGACTGAGTTGGATGTTCGTGTTGACCATCTCCAGCATTGATGATAATGCTATTTGAATTGTTTTGCAGAAAACGTGGAACACCAGAGCTACCATGACGAATTACATACATGTGGACTGTCATTGCTTCAATAGTTCTAAATGTATCAATTAAGGATTCACCTTTTGCTAAACTACTTTGTGCAGCAGCAAATGAGAAAACTTCACCTGAAAGTCTTTTTGCGGCTAATTCGAAAGAAAGTCTGGTTCTTGTAGAGTTTTCAAAGAATGCCAATGCAATAGTCATTCCCTTCAGATCATCGAATTTAACACCGGGTTTGTAATTATCAAGGAAATACTGGGCTTTTGAAAAAACAAGCTGAATGTCATTAAAAGACAGATCATCAGCTGTATGCAAGTATGGATGAGAAAGTAATTGATCAGACATAATCTATTTTCAATTTAATAAAAAATATTTCAGCAAATTTAATAAAAAAGCCGCTCAAAATGAACGGCTTATTTCATGTAAAAAAAGATTTTTACTTTTTCTTGGCTACTTTTTTAGCTGGTGAAGCTACCATTTCGCGTAAAGCTTTTCCTGGTTTGAACTTTGGAACTTTCTTTGCAGGAATTTTAATTGAAGCACCTGTTCTTGGATTTTTACCAGAACGAGCTTTTCTGTTCATGATTGAGAATGTGCCGAAGCCAATTAGAGTTACGCTTCCACCACCAGATAATTCTGAGCTGATTGCGCCAACTGCGGCTTTGATTGCCTTTTCGGCGTCTACTTTGGTTAAACCGGTATCAGCGGCAACCTTGGCTGTGAGTTGTTGTTTGTTTAATCCCATAAAAACCTCTCTTAATGGTTAGTAAAGCAAGCCGGCTGTTAATTCTATACCCATAGAATGGGCCAGCATTGCAGTTATTTAAAAAATTAGATGCATTTATTACAATTTTTAAAAGAACATCTTAAATATGGCAAACGAATTAAATCCACTATATATAACACTTAAAATAATCAGGCTTATGATTCCGGTCAGTATTTCGCGGATAAGAAATTCAATATTATATTTTTTCAATATTGCCAATTTTGGCTTTTCTATAACTGAAAAAATTAAAATATAAATAACAAAATCGATCACCAACCATTCGTAGGAATACAGGATATATGGAGATATAAGTGTTATCCAAACTCCTATCGCCCGATCTAATGCTACATTTTCAAAGTCCAATTTAAATACGGCAATGTTCCCGATAAAGCATACATAAAATGTAATTGCCGTAACTATAAGTATTCCAATGAGTTCTGCCCTATTTTCATCCGAAATTAAAAGAACAAGTGCTAAAGCCAATAACGTCGTTAATATCTTCGAAAGCTTAGGAACAAAGCCTATTCCGAAAAAGCTAAAAAATATCTTGTTAAACTTATATAAAAATTTATTCATTTACAAATTTTTTTTTCGTAATTCCGCTCCAAAAGTGAATTATTAGCGATTTATTTTGAAAAATGTACTCCAGCAGTGTCCAAAAGGTAAAAATTGTTAGCAAAAGCATGAAATAATAGGTAAAGCCAGAGTATAAAAAATTATTAATTTTATCTGGATTAAAACCAAACAATCCTGTAGATTTAATTAAAATTAATGTTAGTATCAAAATAACAAAAATCATTTGAACTGCAGTTTTGAGTTTTGCCTGAAATGATGTTTTCATGTGGATCTTTACATAATCACCATAAACTCTCATAATTGTTGTAGTAAAATCACGAATAATAATAACCAGAAACATCCAAGTTGGAATAACATCTAAATATACAAATAGTAGAAAAGCAGAAGTTGTTAGAATTTTGTCAGCCAAAGGATCGAAAAATCTTCCTAAAGAAGTCTCCACATTAAATTTTCGTGCATACCATCCATCTATAAAATCACTCAAAGCTGCAACTAAAAATAGAATATATGCCATTATGATTGAATCCCTATCCTTATTTAACATAAGAATCAGGAATAGAGGTGAAGCAACTATCCTAAATAAACTTATCGTATTTGGTAATGTTAGATACATTCTATACGTATTTCTCGGCTGTATTTATAATAGTAACAAATGATTCGGCTTTTAGTGATGCTCCTCCAATAAGTGCTCCATTAACATTAATGAGTTTAAATATTGAATCAGCATTTTCTGATGTAACACTACCACCATACAAAATTAATGTTTTATTGGCAGTTGACCCAAATTTATTATTCAACATCTCCCTCAATTTATTGTGAGCTTCATCTACTTGTTCCTCTGTAGCAGCAACTCCGGTACCTATAGCCCAGACAGGCTCATAAGCTACAACAATATCCTGAATCCTTTCATTTATACCTTTAAAACTATTAACTATCTGATTTTCGAGAACTTCAAAAGTTCTGCCTTCGCTCCGTTCTTCAAGTGTTTCGCCTATGCAAACTATTGGGATCAAACCTGATGATAGGATTGCATGCAATTTATTATTTATCATTTGATTAGTTTCACCGAATAATGATCTTCTCTCAGAATGACCAATAATGACATATTTACACCCGCAAGATTTAATCATTTCCAATGAGATTTCCCCTGTAAAGGCACCCTTTACTTCCCAATAGCAATTCTGAGAACCCAGATGAATCGGTTTATCTTTGAGTATTTCATTTGCTTTTGCTAAATTGGTAAAAGGTGGACAAACAAGCACCTGAACAGAATCTTTATAACTGTTTTTCAAATTCCATATTGATTCTAATAAATCAGCTGTTGCATGAATATCAGTATTCATTTTCCAGTTTCCAGCAATTAAAAATTGTTTCATCTTTGAACTCCACTTACTTTGAATATTTTATAATATGTTAAACTCTGATCCGATTCGAAACCATAACCCTGCAAATGCTCTCCTGGTCTATCAATTTCCACATAGGCAGTTGAATATAATTTTCTGGTAGTATTATCCCAATGTAAAATTGATGTTTTTAAAACTGCACCGGAACTATCCCCTATTACGATAACATGTCCTTTAGCAATCATATTTCTTGTTTTATCATCAATTATGGCACTATCAGATGTAAGATGACTAGCTCTTCTTCCACTGTTTTTAGAAAAGAAATCTACTTTCACACCTCCATCAAGTAAAGTTTCCATTCTGTCCTGATATATCCTTGTTCTACCAGCATCAAGAATTGCTTTGGTAAAGGAAGAATCAATAAAATATACTCTAACTGTCTGCCCCGTCTGATCAGGTGCTGATCCGGTTTGGATTTTAGTATTTGGCTTACCCTTCATCCCAGGAGTTTCATCGCAAGAAGTTAAACTTGAAACAAACAATGTTGAAACTATTAATATAAAAAATATTCTAAGCAATCAGGCTACCTCGTATATTTTCATAAGTTGCTCAATTAAATCTTTTACTTTAGTAAGAGGCAATTGTGTAGCTGAATCACTTTTTGCTGATTTTGGATCCGGATGAGTTTCAAAGAATATTCCATCGACTCCGGTAGCAATTGCCGCTTTCGCTAATGGTATAATAAATTCAGGTGAACCACCAGATTCCTGACCAATTGAAGGCTTCTGTAATGAGTGAGTTGCATCATAAATGACTGGATATCCAAAGGCCTTCATAATAAGTAGTGAGCGATAATCAACTACAAGATCATGATATCCAAATGTAGTACCTCTTTCAGTCAACCATATATCATTATTACCGGTTTCAATAGCTTTATTTATTGCTTTCTCCATGTCATCAGGAGCAGCGAATTGACCCTTCTTAATATTAATTGTTTTCTTTGTCTTTGCAGCTGCTTGAATTAAATCAGTTTGGCGGCAAAGAAATGCTGGTATCTGAAGCACATCCACGTATTTGGAAGCCATACCGGCTTCATCAGGTGAATGAATATCAGTAACTATTTGAGTACCATATTCATCATGTACGTCCTTTAAATATCCCAGAGCAATATCATCACCAATACCCGTAAAGGAACTACTGCTCGATCGATTAGCTTTTTTATATGAAGATTTGAAGTAAAATCTGACATTCAAATCTTTCAATATGCTTTTTAGGGTATAAGCAGTTTCGAAAAGCATATCCCTTGACTCCACAACACATGGTCCTGCAATAATAATTAAAGGTTTCTTCATCTAAAATATAACAGATTGAAAATATTAAAAGCGAAAATAACAAAAAAAGTTGAATTAAAATCCTCATAATTGTTTGAGATCAACAATATCTTATAAACTCAATTACAAATTTTATTTAATTATTAAAAATCAAAAAAATATTATATCTTTGAATTCAAATGAATTGCACCCAATGCAATAGTATAATGATGTGAGCAGTATTGCGATGATTGATTGTTATTTAAATTCAAATATTCCAGAAAAAGAGAGCCTTTTTGAAGGTTCTATTGTTATTATGATTGATCTCTTGAGAGCCGGAACGTCAATCTGTGTTGCTTTGTCTAATGGTGCAAAAGAAGTAATTCCTGTTGAATCTGTTGAAAGAGCTGTTCAGGTTTATGCAAATCTTAGTAAAGAAGTCAGATTCTTATCGGGTGAAAGGAATAGTATTAAACCAAATAGTTTCGATTCAGGCAATTCACCATTTGAATTTACTAGCGAAAGAATTAAAGGGAAAACTATTGTTATGACCACATCGAACGGTACAAATTTATTTCATAAGTGCAAAAATGCACATCACAAGCTAATTGGTAGCTTTGTTAATATTGATGTTGTTGTTAATTTTGCAGTGAGTTTGAAGAACAATCACAACATCAAAGATATTCATCTATTATGTGCCGGTAATGACAACAGATTTTCTTATGAAGACGGAATATGTGCTGGTGCATATATAGATAGATTTAATAACATTTACCCTGATGAAGTTTTGTCAGATTCAGCATTGGGAATGATGCAACTTTATCATTGCAATAAACTTGATCTGTTAGCAAAAATAAAGGAGCGTGATCATCCAAAAAAATTGATTGCACTTGGTTTCGAGAACGATATAGATTTTGCATTGGATGAAAATTGCTGTCCGGTCATCCCTTTGAATTTTGGCAACAGCATTAAGATCGTAAATAATAACTCTAATTAGAATTGGCATAATTTGATAGATTGGGGGAACGATGCCATCGAACAACGACGATGTCATTATCAAACGTGTCAAAGTTAAAAAAGACACAAGTAATTCTGAGAAAAATGACTCGAAAGATTCTGAGTATTCCGAAAAAAGATCAGAAGTTTTTGAAACACAATACCGCAGACATATTAAAATTCTTGCGGCACTTATTGCTGTTGTCTCAGTATTGATTTTTCTCGCTTTATTTTCTTACACTCCTAAAGACACTGCAAACACTCAGATTTCTGTTGGTGAATTCCTAAGTTTAATAAAAGGAAAAGAAGAAGCATTAGCAAAAGCTCAAACCACAATGAATTGGCTAGGATTGTTGGGCGCTATAATATCTAACTTTCTGATTAATAGCACTATCGGTTATTCGATTCTTCTATTTCCTATGATTTTACTTAGCTGGTCATCAATAATATTTGTAAAATTAAAGCCTGGAATAAAGTTAATAAAATATACTGCCATATTAATATTATATTGCCTTTCATTCTCTACTTTTATGGGGACTATATCAAGAATCAGCTGGTTTAATAATCTTTCTCGAGAATGGATTGGCAGTTATGGCTATTTTAGTTCAACATTAATGTCGGGGATACTTGGAACAGTCGGAACAATAATACTGATTTTAGCATTAATTGTTCTTATGACACTGGTTGGATTTAGTATTAGTGTCAGCAATATCACGTTGTCAATTAAAACTATTTTGAAAAGAATAAATGCTGGCTTAGCGTGGATAACAAATAAACTAAGATCTGAGAAAACAAAAGACACTGAAACTCCTGAAGAAATAGGACTAAGTACTAAGGCATCTGTATTGTCAATTGATATTACTGATGAAGATGACCCTGCAAAGATATTAATCAGAAGCCAGGAAAAGGATAATGCAAAATCTGGTAAGAGTAATTTTGGAGATGATCTTTTAAAGAACCCATTGAAGGCTTACTCCAGAACAGTAAAAACTGATTTAACTGATAAACAAATTGAAAATCCTGGCATAGAAAATACTCAAGATCAAAACATCGATGAAAAAAAGAATTTTATTATTAAAAAATTTAATAAAGATAATAATAGTGGTTCATACATAACACATGAAGATGCGATCAAACAGAAGATAATTCCTGATGAACAATTAGATGAAAACACTCTGGATGAGGATGCTTTGATTGACGATGATTTTAATGAAAATGACATTGTACATAGAGAAGTAAAACCACTCGTTGTTACTTTAGATGAAACTATAATAACTGTCGAGGATGACGAAGTTCCTATTAATCTGTTAGGTACATCTATTCACGATGAAGAGATCAATTACAAGCAGCCACCAATTAAGCTTTTAGTCGATGATAAAGGACAGTTTGAAATAGATGAAGATGAATTAAAATCGAATGCAAAAATTCTTCAGGAGAAATTAGAAACATTCAAAATTTATATCGAAAATCTAAGTGTTACACCTGGTCCGGTTGTTACCCAATACGAATTTGTTCCGGCAGCCGGCATTAAAATTAGTCGCATAGCAGTTTTGGCGGATGATATCGCAATGGCTTTGAAAGCAAAGGGTATTAGAATTATAGCTCCCATTCCAGGTAAAGGCACAGTTGGTATCGAAATACCAAATCAAAATCCGGCTATTGTACGATTTAGTTCATGTGTAAAAAGTTCAAAATTTAATAATAATAATTTTAAGCTTCCGATTGCTCTTGGTAAAACAATCTCCGGTGAAGTATTCACTGCTGATTTATCTAAAATGCCACATTTATTGATGGCTGGCACTACTGGTTCCGGAAAGAGTGTCGGAATAAATACGATTATCACATCATTACTTTACAAGATGCATCCCAGCAATCTTAAATTTGTTATTATAGATCCAAAAAAAGTTGAACTGACTCAGTATGTAGCATTAGAAAATCATTTTTTAGCTACATCACCTGATTTGAACAATGTAATTATAACCGATCCTCAGGAAGCAGTTATTATCCTGAAATCTGTCTGCGCTGAGATGGATTTAAGATATAACATTTTAGCCTCTGTTGGTCAACGAAATATTGATGATTACAACAGAAGAGTCAGTGAAGGAAAATTCAAAAACAACAAGGAACTGCTCCATAAACAAATGCCATATATTGTAGTTATTATAGATGAATTAGCCGATTTGATGCTAACAGCTTCAAAGGAAGTTGAGACACCACTTATTCGGCTCGCACAGCTTGCAAGAGCTGTCGGCATACATTTGGTTGTTGCGACACAAAGACCTTCAGTTGATGTCATAACGGGCATTATAAAAGCCAATTTCCCAGCACGAATCTCTTACTTAGTATCCTCCAAAATTGATTCAAGAACAATCCTTGATCACATGGGTGCCGAAAAACTTCTTGGAAATGGAGATCTTCTCTTTCAGGCTGGTGGTTCAATGCCTCCAATAAGAATACAAAATGCCTTTTTATCCACAGAAGAAGTTGAAGATATAAGTGCATTTATTGGCAAACAAAATGGGTATTCATCTCCATATCTACTCCCTTCAATTAATGAAGTTAAAGGTCCTGACAATGAATATAGCCGTGAAGATAGAGATCCTTTGTTCGAAGATGCCGCCAGATTAATTATACGACATCAACAAGGCTCTGTATCTTTAGTTCAGAGAAGATTGAAAGTTGGTTATGCCCGAGCAGGAAGAATAGTTGATGAATTGGAAGCCGCCGGGATAGTTGGTCCTTATGATGGAAGTAAAGCTAGATTGGTATTAATGGACAGCGAATCAGATTTGGAACGGGTTCTTTAATTGTATTTTTTCATAATAAATCTCGTTTGAATTACTTAAATTGGAATTATGTTAAAATCACTAAGTATAAAAAATTTCACACTGATTGATTCAGTATCGTTAAAGTTCGATAAAGGGCTGAACATTATTATTGGTGAAACCGGTGCTGGCAAATCTATCATTGTCGATGCTCTTTTATTAGCTCTTGGTGAAAGAGCTTCCTCTGATTTAATTCGTTCTGGTGAAAATAAAGCAATTATTGAAGCTGTTTTCTCCATTCCTGAAGGATCTCCGATTTACCAACTTCTGTCTCACAATGAATTAGATATCCACGACAATGAATTAATCACCAGACGTGAATTGTCTGTTAAGGGAAATTCACGGTGCTTTATCAATGACACACCTGTTCAGGTGGCATTATTAAAAGACTTCGGTGATCTATTAGTTGATTTTCATGGGCAGCACGATCACCAGATTCTGCTTCGACCCGAAAATCACTTATCAGTTCTCGATAGTATTTGCCGTTTTGATGATTTGACCTCAAGACTAAATAATGAATATCAAAATCAATCACAGTTATTAAGGACAATAAATGATCTCTATGAATCCGAAAAGGATTCTTCTCAAAAAGTAATATTGTATAAGTTTGAATTGGAAGAAATCGTTAAGGTAAATCCGTTAATTGATGAAGAAACTTCGCTTGAGATTGAACTAAAGATACTGGAGAATTCAGAAATACTATTTTCATTATCATCATCTTTGAGTCAAATCCTTTCCACTGACGAAAGTTCTGTTTTATACCAAATTGTTACAGCCCGTAAAAATCTTGAACAGCTTAATGCAATAGATGAAGCGTACAGCCAATATCTCGAAGAATTCAAAACTTCCGAAATATCATTGAATGAGATTGACAAGTTCAACCAGAATTATCATTCTAATATCAATTTCGATGCAGAGAGAGCTGAAAAAATCAGAGAAAGATTAAGTTTACTCCGGGGTTTAAGAAAGAAATATCTTTCCTATGATAATATATTTAAAAGAAAAGAATTTCTCGAGTCACAACTATCAATTATTGAGAACTTTGAAAAAGAAATTTTATTAATAAAAGATAAAATTTATTCATCCCAGATTGAATTAGGAATAATAGCTCAGAAAATTTCAGCAATAAGACAAAACTCTTCTAGAATTTTTGAGCAAGAGGTGATTAATAAATTAATGGATCTAAGCATTGAAAATGGTATATTTAATGTCTTATTTAAGAATCAAAATAATTCCCTAAATGCCATTCTATCAGGAGTCAGTTGTTTGATAGATGATAAATATTATAAATGCTTCACCAATGGAATAGACAATATTGAATTTCTTATTTCTACAAACCCCGGAGAATCACCCAAACCCTTAGTGGATGTTGCGTCGGGAGGTGAAATCTCACGAGTAATGTTGGCAATTAAGAGTATTTCTGCTTCGACTTCAAATACTCCAGTCTTAATTTTTGATGAAATTGACACAGGCATAAGTGGTAAAGTGGCAAGAAGGGTTGGACTTTCAATGAAGAAATTATCTCAAAATCATCAGATAATTTCAATTACTCATCTTGCTCAAATTGCTTCATTAGCTGATAAAATTATTTCCGTAAATAAATCTCAAACTAATGATTCTACTAATATTTCTGCATCAGAACTCAGCGGGGAGGAAAGAAATATTGAAATAGCTAAATTGATAAGCGGAGAAGATGTTACAGAATCAACTCTTCAAAGCATTCAGGAATTGTCAAAATTTTAAGTGCAGTCCAATTATGATTGAAGAAAACTTTTTATCGAAAACAACTCTAGAAAAACTTTTACTTGATAAGGTTTCACCTGCAGATATCTCTAAGGTTATTGGTTCCTACGAGATGTCTGAAGCTGCTCACATCGGTCAGCTAACACCGACAGGATATCCAATTTTTCATCACTCAACAAGAGTTGCTAAAATCTTAATTACTGAGTTAAATATCTTTGAACCCGATTTAATAGTCGCTTCAATCCTGCATAATATACTGATCAACAGTGATGATATTACACTTACAATCCTTGATTATAACTTTGGTTCTAATGTATCCTATTTGATTCAAAGAATTACAGATGATTTTAAGATTAGAATTGGTTTGAGTAATGCAGTCATGGAACTGGATAGAATTGATGATGACTGCCTGATAATAATATTAAGTGACTGTCTTGATATTCTTAGGTCGAATGATTTTGTTAATTTCCTTAATCCATTTTCATTCATGGATCAGATAAGCCACAGGTACTTTCCAACTGCTGAAAAGCGCAAAAATGAAAATATCTCTTTTTTACTTGACCAATGCAAAAAAGAGATAAATAAGATCAATGGATAGAATGCAGATTTCAGGTTGATTTCTCTGTTACAGATTGGTCTTCAACATCTTTCCTGATATAAATATACCCTTTTCTGAGGGCATCAATAATAATATAAAACAATAGTAAAATTGAAACAATTACAAAATCCAGCAAGATCATCATCTTCCTATTAGGTGCAGACCTATTAGTTGGTACCTGTGCAATATCGAGTTGTTCTACTGTAGTTAAATCTCTCTTTTCTTGAATTAACTCCTGATATCTCTGTGTTTCAAGATAAAGATTAACCTGCTCAAGTATTTTTTGTTTGCGCATTAATGTAGTGTATTGTCTCACTAGTGATGGTACTTGATTTAGAGGGATAGAATATAAATCTCCTGATCCAATACCTCCGGTTTGAACACGACCATATTGCTCTCTTACATTGTCTAGCTTTCTTTTTGCTGATTGCACAATTGCTGAGTTTGGTTCATATTCTAACAATTTCAAGTTGAGATCAACTTCTGACTTTGCTAGTTCAGTGCCTAATGTAACGGCATTTCCTAGAATTGCTTCACTCTGATCATCGATAGAAAAAATTTTGTGCTCCGTCCTAAATTGCTCTAAATGCTTGTCAACCGAATCAAGAGCTATCTTACGCTCAGTAAGAATTCGTTCAAGAAATTCTCTTTTCCGTTTTGATTTTGATAAATTCTTTTCCCTGTTAACTTCATCGAGAGCTTTTATGGCAGTATTGATTAGTTTTGCTGATAACTCTGCGGCTTCATCCTTATCTTTTGTATCGGGGAAATATCCGGTAGAAGTAAAGGAAGAAATATTAATTATTCCACTCCTTTTTAATTCTATCTTAAGCATTTTACTTACTGAAGAATATAAATTCTCTAGCTGGTTAGGCTTAACATCCGGTTTCTTGTCAAGCCCTAAAGATTGAGTAATGTTCTTAGCTACTTCACGACTTTTTAACATATCTTGAAAAACAAGAATTTTACTTGATTGACCGGCTCCTTCGATAGAGAAACCTCCTGAGATTGATTGAAGAAATGATGTCAATCCACCACCACCACCTGAATCTTCTGGTGGCAATATGCTCCCCATAGACTCATATTGGTGTGGAGCTATATATGAATATCCAATTGTTAATAATATTGAAACAAATAAAATCAAAATTACAAACTTTGACTTCAATCGGATTAGTATAATAATTTTGCTAAAACTAATCTCTTCAGGTTCAACTTTCAAAATATTATTGGACATTATATTTCTCTACTTTGTTTTTAAAACTGCAATAATAACGCCAGCAATTGTCAAAAGCTGAACAGTTACTGTTAATGATGTTAATAAAATTTCTCCTAATTTTGTTTCAGTTTTTGGAGGAACTAAGATGTTATCACCAGGTTCAAGCTGATAATTCCTGCTTTCTGCTAAAAATTGCTGTCCTTTTGATTTAACTATTAGAGTTGAAGAAGCATCGGCACGAAAACCAAAGCCGCCAGCCGAATTAATGTAATCTAAATAATTTTCCTTGGAATTAAATACAACCAAACCAGGATTATTAACTCTTCCCTGCACATTAATAAAATACTTCTTTTCAGTTATAACGATTGAATCTTTATTAAGCAAAACAATATTATCAACAGAATTAGGATTGTTCATTAATGTATTAAAGTTGATAGCCATTACACCTTGCTGCTCAGAAGCTTTAGACTGGAAGTATCTATATTCATTTTCTGACATTTCATTAGTTGGTGTTCGTCTTAATCTTTCCATTTCTTTGTCAGGAACCCCTATTTCAGATTGACGAATTAGCATAGAAGCATCTAGTGCAGCCTTATCAGTGATGCCACCTGCTTTTTGCAGAATATTACTTACCCTTGTTGTTCTCCCATCAACTGCATATTTACCAGGAAACTTTACTTCTCCAACAATAACAACTTCTTGTGCATCTTTATAAAAAGGATCTTTCTTTATATAAATTCTATCACCACTTTTCAGAGGTAAATTCAATTCTGGATATTCATCAATCTCAGATATAACCCTCCAAGATTTTAAATTCAAGTACTTTATTCTAAATTCATCAGATTCTTCAAACTTTTGAACGTATTCTACACTATCGAGAAATGAAGTAGGATAAAAACCATTAGCAAATCTTACAAGATCCGCCAAGGAATCATCAGAATTATACTCAAAACTTCCAGGAAATGGAACATCTCCACTAATAGTAATAGTTTGGTTCTTGCTTATTGGGGGAATGACAATATGATCTCCTCCGAGAACTGTCGGATTGGCATTTTCATCTTGAGTTCTGAAAAACTTTATTAAATCAACAATTATTGGTTTGGAACTACCAGCTCGATAAAGCTGAATTTTACGAACTGAACCATCCGGCTTTAATCCACCTGCCTTTTCAATGATTTCTGAAACCCTGTCTACTGCAGATGCAGTAACAATTGCAGTCTTTTTCACTGATCCGCTTATGATTACTTTGAACTTTCGTAAATCCTTAAGAATTAAATATACTTCATCTGTCTTAAATACTTTTTTTATCTTCTCTTTAATTAGTTTTTCCGACTGGGCAAAACTCTTCCCTTTTAGCATAACTGTTCCTGCATCTGGTAAGAGAATCGAACCATCTGGAGAAATCATTAAATCATATTCTTTAGTCTTAGTTGTTAGAATTGCTAAAGTGATCACATCACCCGGACCAACAATGTATTTTTCCGGATCAATTTCTTTCTCAAGTATTCCTGTTGATTCAGACACAATTTTTTGTGATGTTTGCATTGCCAATGTATCAAGAACACCTGGCTTAGCTCCGGATAACTCATAATTGTCAATCTGAGATAAGCCATTAAAAGTAGAAATTGATAGAGAGAAAAACAATAAAAAAAGGTATTTACTTGAAAAATTAATTCTGGTCATATATAGTCTTTAAAATTTCATGATATAATCATACAAAAATAAAAAAAATTAAAATAAAACTATGATTTATTATCATTTAATATAAATTCTTAGATTTGTAGTAATCATTTAATGAAATTGGAGATAACGTGTTAGACGAATTAAAAAAGACAGCGATTGAAGCCGCACTTGGAGCTGGTTCAATTCTAATGGATGGCTTTGGTACTACTTTTAAAATTTCGAATAAGGATGGAATAAACAATCTTGTAACCGAATTTGATCATAAATCTGAAAAATTCATAATAGATTTTATTAGTTCTCGGTTTCCAGATCATTCATTTCTTGCTGAAGAAAGTGGAGAAAGTAATTTGAGTTCTGATACTATACAATGGGTAATTGATCCATTAGATGGCACTGTTAACTTTGCTCATAACCTACCAATTTTCAGTGTTAGTATTGCAGCAGTTAAAGGAAATGAGATTCTTGTTGGAGTTGTGTATCATCCATGCTTGAATGAACTATTCGTTGCAGTGAGAGGTCAGGGTGCTACAATGAACGACATTCCGATTAAACCATCTTTATGTAATCAACTTGAATCAGCTTTCCTTGTAACGGGATTTCCGTATAACGTTCATAAGAATCCAGGACATTGTATTGATCATTTTATCGGAATAATCAGGAGAGGAATTCCTATCAGAAGGCTAGGATCTGCTGCACTGGATCTGGCTTATGTTGCTTGCGGAAGATTTGATGGATTCTGGGAAATTGATTTAAACCCATGGGACGTTGCTGCGGGTGTACTCATCGTTCAAGAAGCAGGTGGTAAAATTACACAATATAATTCTGAACCATATTGGATCAAAGATAACAATATGCTGGCAACAAATGGATTATTGCATAATGAAATTTCAGAAACACTGATGTCTTGTTACTTTGAGTTTACAGAATATAAATAATAATGAAAATAAAAGTATTCCACATGTCTGGTGCAGGCAATAAATTCTCGGTAATTAATGCTGTCGATTATTATTTTAGTATCAATCAGCTGGCTAAATTAGCACCTATACTTTGCACTAAAAGCATGGACAATCCCTATTACTCCGAAGGATTAATTTCTGTTGAAACAGGTGTAAAAGGTCTGGACTTTAGTGCCGAATTTCTAAACCCTGATGGGTCTCATGGTGCTATGTGTGGCAATGGTGGCAGATGTGCGGTTTATTTTGCTAGTAATCAAAAGATTTTCAATTATCAAAATAAATTCATCGATTTCTCTATGGCTGGGAACACCTATAAAGCCAGTATCAATCAAGACAACACTATATCGCTTAATTTTCCTCCTCCAATTCTAATCATTGATCCTAAGGAATTGAAACTGAAGATAGATATCTTGAACGTTGGATATGTTAATGTCGGATCAGATCATGCAGTTATTGATTTTAAAGATTTGAATAAAGACTATAATTTGGATTCCTTCAATATAATGAATTTTTCTCCAGAGATTAGATTTCATAGTGATTTTCAACCTCTTGGAGTGAATGTTAATGTTTATGAGGTTATTAACAATATCGTTTTTTTAAGAACATTCGAACGTGGCGTGGAAGCAGAAACAGGTGCCTGCGGTACCGGTGCAATTTCTACAGCTCTAATTGCTTCTAAAAAATACAATTTGGACTTCCCAGTAAGACTAATCCCCACAAGTAAAGAAGAAATTCAGGTTGATATTATTGGGTCGAAAAACAATATAGCCGGACTTGTGCTTACTGGTCCCGCCATTATTCTGGACAGCTATGATATAGATATTTCTGAAGATTTAATAAACTAATTTAGGGAAAAAAATGGGAATCAAAAAAGAAACAATTATATCTTCTGTCAATGATATTTACCCTGAATTAATGAGTATCAGACATCAGATTCATAAGAATCCGGAATTGTCATTTAAAGAATATGAAACTTCAAGATTGATTCAATCTGTATTATCTAAGCTAGATATTGAATTTCAAGTTTTATGTGAAACCGGAGTTGTTGCGACAATCGGACATGGTGATAAATGTGTTGCTTTACGAGCTGACATTGATGCACTCCCAATTACTGAAGAAACAGCTTGTGATTATGTATCTAATAATCCCGGTGTAATGCATGCTTGTGGTCATGACATGCACACAACAATGCTAATTGGAGCAGCTAAAGTACTTAAAAGGCATGAATCTGAGTTAAATGGTATTGTTAAATTAATCTTTCAGCCAGGAGAAGAAAAACTTCCAGGTGGTGCAAGTTTAATGATCAAGGAAGGGGTTTTGGTTAATCCTGTTCCATCAGCTATTTTCGGACAGCATGTAAATCCCGGTGATGAACTTGGAACAATTTCTCTAGCTGATGGATACATTATGGGCTCTGCCGATGAATTGTACTGGACCATAAATGGTAAGGGAGCACATGCCGCACAGCCTCATTTAGGTGCTGATCCAATACTTGCGGCATCTCATCTGATATCAAATCTTCAGAGCTTAATGACAAAATTCCGTAATCCATTAAATCCGGGGGTTCTGACAGTCACTTCGATTCATGGTGGTTCTGCAACAAACATCATTCCTGAAAAAGTAGAATTAAAAGGAACTTTTCGGTCATTCGACGATGATTGGCGATATTCAATGATTGAAAAGATTAAAATGTTCTCTGTCGAAATCTGTAACCTTTACGATTGTACCTGCTCATTTGAACCAATTCTTGGATATCCTCCTCTTTTTAATGATATTGAAAGTACCAACATTGCTAAAGAAACAGCTGAAAAGATATTCGGAGGATCAAATGTGTTGAGCTGGGAACCAAAAATGTGGGCAGAAGATTTTGCTTTTTTTGCTCAGCATATACCAGCAACTTTTTGGTTTTTAGGTGTTATGCCGGAGGATTTACAGATTATGCCCGGTCTTCACAATCCAAAGTTTCTTCCTGGTGACGAAGCATTAAAACTTGGAACATCAATGCTCATAGCTGTTGCTTCGGATTATCTGGATAAAGAATAATAGAAATAAACTATTTCCATTTGATATTACATCCAAGACTTGGTATCTGATCAGGATTTACAGTACTGTTGCTAATGATTGCATCCAAAGCTGACTTTAGTTCATCCCCTGTAACAGGAATTCCATTGTTAGGTCTTGAATTGTCGTATTGCCCTCGATAAACAAGTTTCAATTCAGAATCATATAAAAAGAAATCGGGAGTACAAGTAGCATTATAATCCTTTGCAACTTTTTGTGAGTCATCTATCAGATATGGAAACTGATAACCCAATTCTATGGCTAAATTCTTCATCTTTTCGGGAGAATCATCCGGATATGCTAAATAATTATTCGAATTTATTCCAATAAATGAAACACCTTTATACTTATAATCTGGAGTGAAACCAGCCAAATGATTATAAATATGCTTAACATAAGGGCAATGATTGCATATAAACATAATTACTGTTGCTTTAGTACCTTTTAATTGTTCTAAAGTAAATATATTATCCGATACAGAATCCATTAGTGAAAACTCAGGTGCTTTAGTACAAAGTTTTACCATTGCTGATAAAGTTGCTGCCATATTATTCAAAATATTTTTTTTTAAATAAAACCTGATTCATAGACTGACTCAATATCTTAATATTTTGACAAGAATAGTCTAATTATCTCGTCTTATCACGTTGTTTAACATTTAGTCACACTTATGGATATACAGAAATTTTTTCCAATTTTCCTTGTAACTTCAACTATTTTGATAATATTTGATTGTTATTTTCTCTACAGTTGGAGAAAATTTGTTTCTGATAGAAAACTTAATCAATGGAGCTATTATGTAGTTTTATTACTTTCCATCTTAGCTTTTGTTTGTATAGGTTATTCGGCTTATATAAGATTAATTCACCATGCTCTTGAAGGATTTGGTAGAATTATTGAATTTTTTCCTGCTATCTGGTACTTACCAAAACTTATGATAGTTCCTTTTTTAATAATCAAAGATCTATTCGCATTCATTAAATCCAAATTCCACAGTAAAAATATATCAACTTTTTCTAAGTCATTAGCTCTGAATCCAAGCAGGAGAAAATTTATTGGTAATACTGGATGGGTTATGGCTGGTGTACCTTTTCTAATAGTAGCCGATGGTATGATACGTACAACTAATAATTTCAAAATTCATTATGTTGATGTACCTATTTCAAAGTTGCCTTTAGCTTTGAATGGACTTAAAATTGTTCAAATTTCTGACATACATGCAGGATCATTCACATCAGCAAAACCAATGACTGAAGTTCTTTTTTTGATCGAGACATTACAACCTGATTTATTATTTGTTACTGGTGACTTTGTAAATTTCTCACATACAGAGCTCCCAATTATTATGCCTCAGTTGAAAAATTTACATGCAAAGTATGGCGTATATGGCTGTCTTGGTAATCATGATCATTACATGTCGCCCTCTGATCATCCAAGTTTGATTGATGCTATTCAGAAATCAGGGATCAATCTTTTAATTAATAAGAATATTACTCTTAATATTTTTAACGAGCAGCTACAAATTGCAGGAATGGATAACACAAGTTTCAGAATGACTTATGGAGATATTCATAAGTCATTAAACGGATTGAAGGACTATCTGCCTACAGTTTTACTTTGTCATGATCCAACAAACTGGGACAAAGAAATAAGAAGAAAAACATTTGTTGATCTTACCGTATCAGGACATACACATGGTGGTCAAATAGGTATAGAGTATGATGAATTGTCATTGTCACCAGCCAGTTTAGTTTATAAACAATGTGCCGGATTATACAAGGATAAGGATCAGTACCTTTATGTGAACAGAGGTATTGGCACAGTAGGTCCTCCATTGAGAATAGGAATACGTCCCGAAATTACTCTTATCACATTGAGAAGTGTTGAGAATTTTGCTTAATCGAGAGACAGAATTATCTACTATTAAAGCTCCCTATGTGCGTTATCACAAAATGGGGCTTTTTTAGTATGTTTGCATCCACACATCGAATAGCGTTTCTTTTCTGTAACTTCAAATTTTATAGGTTTAATCTCAGTCGCTTTGTGTGAACTATCGCAAAATGGTTGCTTTTTTGAATGTCCGCATGCACACCACCAATATGTACCGGGTTCTAGTGTAACTTTATAAGATGACCTTGCTGCAATTTGTTTCTCTTTCATTTCAAACTCTCATTAATTAGAAATTAAATTTATTTTACCGACTTGTCTTTCCAATTCCACCATTTAAGAAGTTCAGGATCATAATAAGTATTTGAAGCAAAATATACTGCGCATCTGAAAACATACAACAAACATCTGTCTTGATGCGAATGAGTTATCTCACACATTTTGTCATACATTATTTGCGGATCCTGATTTATTAAATCCGTAACACGACTATATCCAAGCAACAAAAGATCATTAGCTATTGACTTCCCAACTCCCGGGATTGTCATTAAATCCTTAATGCTATCTTTCGAAACTGCACCCATTACATTCTATCCGGAGCATTTATTCCCAGAATTGTCAAACCATTTCGCATAGCAATTTTGGTTATATTGGCAAGGTGAAGTCTTGAATTCTGTAGATCGGAATCAACACCCAGTATCCTACAGTCATGATAAAACACATGGAATTCTGCAGCCAATTCACGCAAATACTCAGCAAGAATTTGAGGTTCACATTTTTCACAACTTGATTCGACAACAGCAGGAAATTTCAATAATATTTTTATCAAATCAAGTTCCTGTTTCTCTTTCAATAAAATTGGATCAAATGAATCCTTCTTGACAATTTCACGATCCTTAGCTGTATCGAGAACTGAACTTATTCTGGCATGTGCATATTGAAGGTAGAAAACAGGGTTTTTATCGCTCTGTTCTCTAGCCAGAGCTAAATCAAATTCAAGATGTGTCGTGATTCCACGCATAAGGAAGAAAAAACGAACTACATCGGAACCTACTTCTTCAATCAATTCATCCAAAGTGTAACTCTTCCCAGATCGTTTCGACATTTTAACCTGTTCGCCGTTTTCGGTTAATGTGACAAATTGGTGAATTAAAACATCAATTTTACTAATGTCATAATTCAGTGCCTTCAAGGCAGCTAGAACGTCAGGGACAGTTGCAATGTGATCAGCACCGAAAACATCAATCAAGTGATCGTACCCGCGTTGGAATTTGACAATATGATAAGCTATATCAGGGAGTCTGTACGTTGGTTCACCTGAGGACTTAACTATTACTCTGTCATCTTTTAAACCCATCTTTGACAATGCAATCCAAAGTGCACCTTCTTTTTCATAAGCTAAATTCATAGATTTGAGATTATCAATCACATCTTTGACTTTACCATCGGTATAGAGAGTATCTTCATTGAAGAAGATATCATGATGAACATTCAAAGCCTTCATGGTTTCAATAATCCTGTCGAAGCACCACTGTTCACCGTATTTTCTGCAAACAGCCAAATCTTCAGTAGTTCCGTCTTTTAGAGCATCTCCATGATGAGTCAGTAGCATTTCAGCAATTGCGATTATATAAGTACCATGATAGCCATCCTCAGGAAATGGGAAATCTTTCTCTCCTAACAGATTCATATATCTTGCAAAAATGGATTTTCCAAGATTATTCATCTGATTACCGGCATTATTGAAGTAATACTCACGCGTTACTTCCCAGCCGTTCCATTCGTACATATTTGCGACAGTATCACCAATACAAGCATTTCTCCCATGCCCCATGTGAAGCAGTCCTGTTGGATTAGCGCTCACATATTCAACATTAACTTTTCTACCGGCACCTGATTTATTCTTACCAAATTCTTCATTCTCTTTAATTGAATTGACCAATTCATTATAGAAAAAGTTATTCGCAAATTTAATATTGATGAATCCTGCACCTGCTATTTCGATGCTCTCAACAATAGATTTATCATATTCAAGATTATTGATAATAGTTTCTGCTATTTGTCTTGGAGCTTGTTTCATAGCTTTTGCTAACTGCATTGCTACATTTGTGGCAAGATCTCCATTCTCAGGGTTTTTGGGTGATTCGAAAAAGAGTTTATACCCTTCACTTACACCAATTTTTTCAAGTGATTGCTGAAATATCTCTACTAGAAATTGAAAATTCATATTTTATCTGACTATTATTTATTTTAAATACTATTGTTTAACAATGAGCAAGTACATTACTACATACCGCGTCGATATTTACCACCAATTTCATAAAGGAGATTTGTAATCTCGCCCATAGAGACATGCTCAACAGTATTTAGCAATTCTTCAAAAATATTTCCATTAGAAATAGCAACTTCTCTCAGTCTGTCCAGTAGTCGAGCTTTAAATTCATTGTGTTCATTTTTGAATTTACCCAACTCAGCTAATCTTTCCTGTTTCTCTTCTTCGCTTGCTCTGGTGATTTCCATGTGCTCATACGGATTCTCAGCATTTTCACGAATATAAGTATTGACACCGATAATTGGATACTCACCTGTTTGCTTTAATGATTCATAATATAAAGACTGTTCCTGGATTTTTGAACGCTGGTACTGTGTTTCCATAGCTCCCAGAACACCACCGCGACGGGATAGATTATCGAATTCGATTAATACAGCTTCTTCTACAAGGTTTGTTAATTCCTCAATGATAAATGATCCCTGATTAGGATTCTCATTGAATAGCATTCCGAACTCTTTCGACAGAATCATCTGAATAGCCATTGAACGTCTGACTGACTCTTCAGTTGGAGTTGTTACGGCTTCGTCATAAGAGTTAGTATGCAAAGAATTGCAATTGTCATAGAATGCAAGAAGACCTTGCAAGGTAGTCCTTATATCATTAAAATCAATTTCCTGAGCATGGAGCGATCTGCCGGAAGTTTGAATATGATATTTCAATCTCTGGCTTCTGTCGTTGGCTCCATATTTATCCCGCATGGCAACAGCCCATATTCTTCTTGCTACACGGCCTATAACTGAATACTCAGGATCCATACCGTTTGAGAAGAAGAATGATAAATTTGGTGCAAAATCATCGACCGGTATTCCTCTGTTCAAGAAATATTCAACATAGGTAAAACCATTAGCCAATGTGAAAGCAAGCTGTGTTATAGGATTAGCACCGGCTTCTGCAATATGATAGCCACTGATGCTAAGTGAATAGTAATTTCTGATTTTGCTCTTGGATAAGAATTCCTGCAAATCTCCGATTAGTTTCATGGCAAAATCAATTGAGAAGATACACGTATTTTGCCCTTGATCTTCTTTGAGCATATCTGCTTGAACAGTACCCCTAATCTTACGGAAAGTATTTATTTTGATTTGACTTTTCTCTTCTTCACTCAGTTGTTTTCCAGTGGATTGCAGCTTATCAAGTTCCCTTTTATAAGCTGTCATAAAGTAGAAAGCAACCATAATAGGTGCTGGTGCATTTATGGTCATCGATACCGATGTGAAAGGATCAGTCTGATCAAATCCCTTTAACATAGTATCCATATCATCGATAGTACAGATAGAAACACCGCTTTCGCCGATTTTGCCATAAACATCCGGCTCAATCGCAGGATCTTCACCATACAATGTGATTCCATCGAATGCTACTGACAATCTCTTCGATTGATCATTTACAGTTAAATAGTGAAACCGAATGTTTGTTTTGGCTGGTCCGCCTTCTCCCGCAAATTGCCGTTTTGGATCTTCGGTTGTTCTCTTGAATGGAAACACTCCAGCTGTGAACGGGAAGAACCCTGGCAAGTTCTCTTTATAGAGAAAATTTAATATATCTCCCCAACCAGTGAAGCTCGGTAGAGAAACCTTAGGTATGTTTGATCCTGAAAGACTTTTTCGGAATAAGTCTAGCTTATATTCCTTCCCCTGAATGTCATATTTAATCTCACTTTGGAGGTACTGATTCCTAAGTCCATCCCAACCGGACAAATGATTTTTCGAATCATCAGATAATTCTTTCCACTTTAATTCAAATTTATCCTTCAGATAACTCATAACAGATGGATCTTCTATTTGCTTAATAGAATCTTTAAGTGCCTGAGTATCTTTAGCAAGCTCAACCTGAATCTTGCTTTTTGTATGATAGGTCCTAACTGAATCTGAGATTTCTGCCAGATAGTTTATTTTTCTGTTATCGATTAAGCCAAAATCATGTACAAGTTGAGTTGGAAGCATATCAATAAATTGTTGTTTTGTTTGATATGTTGAGCCAGTTTGTTTCTGCATTAGTGCAAGTATATCCTTAAAGAATCGATTTACTCCATGATTATTAAATTGGTTGCTAGAAGTTGCATAAACAGGTAATTCCAGCTCATGAAGTGGTTTTGTATGGGGAACACTCAGCTGATGAGTTCTAATGAAATTAATCATAACTTCACGAAGAGCATCTTCCGAACCCTTCTTCTCAAATTTATTAATTACGATATAATTAGCATAGTCAAGCATATCAATTTTCTCGAGCTGAGTTGGACCGCCGAATTCAGAGGTCATCACATAAACTGAATAATCACAAAGTTCTGTGATTCCACTGTCTCCCTGACCGATTCCACTTGTTTCGACAATAATTAGATCGAAACCACAGGATTTGAGAACAGAAATAGAATCCTTCAATCCTTGGCTGAGTTCATTTTCACTGTTTCGGGTGGCAAAACTTCTGAAGAATACCCTCTTATTGTAGATTTGATTATACCTGATTCTGTCGCCGAGTAAAGCACCGCCTGTTTTGCTTTTCGATGGGTCAACAGCAAGAATACCAATCGAGATATTATCCGAATAAGTGATAAAACGTCCTATTAATTCATCGATAACCGAACTCTTACCACTTCCGCCTGTCCCTGTAAATCCAAGTACTAATGATTTCTTTTTATCATGATTTTTATATAAATCAATTAGCTTTTCAATTTTTGAATAACTCGAAACATTATTCTCAATAAAGCTGATCTGCTTCGATATATCCAAATGATTAGTTGTTGAGTTATGATTTATTATCGATTCAGTAATTTCAATTTCTTTTTGATTCTCATTTTTTGCTTTTATTCTTGAAATTATATCATCAGCAATGCCCGTAATCCCCAGACTCTGACCTACAACTGCATGATAGAGTTTCGTTACTCCGTACTCTTCTAATGCATCAATTTCAGAAGGTAGAATAACTCCACCTCCACCACCGAAAACAAGTTTATCGGAAGCATTGTTCTTCTTCAATTCATCAATAATATATCTGAAATATTCATTATGACCACCTTGATAAGAAGAAATAAGAAGAGCATCAACGTCCTCCTGCAATGCTACGGTTATAACCTCTCGAACAGACCTGTTATGTCCCAGATGAATTACTTCAGCTCCTCTTTGTTGCAGAAGACGCCTGAAAATATTCACAGAAACATCATGCCCGTCAAATAATGCAGTAGCAGTCAATACCTTCATATTACCCATATTATCTCCGATTTTTTAATCTAATTTAAGTTGCTTAAGACGTTTTATTTATAAATTGTTATAAAAGTCAATTTTTTATAAATTCTGGCTCATTTTAACAAAAGGAGTTGAGAAATATCTCAACTCCTGAGTAATACTAACAATATTTAATATTTTTTTATTGAAGAAGACTTCTTGAGATAACTAATCTCTGAATTTCACTTGTTCCTTCATAAATTTCAGTAATTTTTGCATCACGGTAATATCTCTCTACATTGAAATCTTCGGTATAACCGTAACCACCGTGAATCTGTATTGCTTTGTTAGCACAGAACATTGCAACTTCAGATGCCTTAAGTTTGGCAGCAGCTGCTTCCTGTGAATAAACAATTCCTGCATCTTTCATCTTTGAAGCACGCCAAGTTAGTAGCCAGGCAGCCTGATACTCTACCCACATATCAGCAAGCATGAACTGAATTGCCTGTAGATTAGCAATTGGTGCATCGAACTGTTGTCTTTCTTTAGCATATTTGACAGAATCTTCAATAGATGCACGTGCAATACCTAATGCTTGTGAAGCTATTCCCAATCTTCCACCGTCCAGTGTAACCATTGCTACTTTGAATCCTTTGTTCAAATCTCCTAAAAGATTTTCTTTGGGAATTTCGCAGTTATCGAGAATAATTTCAGTTGTCGATGATGACCTTATACCAAGTTTACGTTCAACTTTTCCGATTCTATAGCCGGGAGTTTCTCTATCAACAATAAAAGCTGAAACACCTCTTGTCTTCTGCCCAGGTTCAGTAGAAGCAACAAGAACAAACACTTCAGCTTCTTGACCGTTCGTTGCGAACAGTTTTGATCCATTTAGAACCCATTTATCACCAACCAACTTGGCTGTGGTTTTAGTTGCTCCTGAATCAGAACCTGCTCCGGCTTCAGTCAGTGAAAAGCTGCCAATCTTTTTGCCTGATAGCAAATCAGGAAGATATTTTTGTTTTTGTTGTTCTGTTCCGAATCTGTAAATCGGATCACATACCAAGGAAGAATGAGCAGAGATAATAACACCAGTCGAAGCACACCAGCGTGAAACTTCTTCGACAGCAAGCATGTATGAAATATAATCCATGCCAGCTCCACCATATTCGGTTGGATATGCAATTCCCATTAAACCCAGCTCTCCAGCTTCCTTAATAATATCCGCAGGATAACGATGGTTGCGTTCATTGTCTGATGCAACCGGTGCAATACGATCTTTAGCAAATTTTGACACCATATCTTTAAGCATCACCTGCTCTTCTGTCAAAAGAAATTCCATCTTAACTCCGATTATACTTTATGAAAATATTAAACTTAATGTGCTTTATTTCTTGTGATGAGAATTCAAATTTATAAAAAAAAGTTAAATCATTGAAATTTTAAATGATAAATATTCAATAACTTATCAATTATTTAATAAATTTTTCTTTTTTTTCATAATATTGATTGATATATTACATTTTCTTACGGTTTAAATTTCAATTTGAAGGTAAAAAGTCTTTTTATTAGTCAGAGGTAAAACTATGTCACCAAATATTTTTCTATCAGATGATCAGGTTCTCATTCGGGATACAATCAGAAAATTTGCAGAAGAAACTATTAAACCGAAAGCAATTGAATTAGATGATAAAGAAGAATTTTCTTCTGAATTAACTCAGCAAATGTCAGATTTAGGATTGCTCGGTGCTTTTATTCCCGAACAATACGGTGGTAGTCATCTCGATTACGTCTCTTATATCATTGCAGTCGAAGAATTAGCTCGTGTTGACGGATCTCAGGCGGCTACAATTGCTGCTCACAACTCACTTGGTGTTGGTCCTATTTATTATTTCGGTAGTGAAGAACAAAAACAGAAATATCTACCTAAATTAACGGCTGGTTCACTTTGGGGATTTGGTCTTACAGAACCCGAAGCCGGATCTGATGCCGGAAATACACAGACCGTAGCTGTTCCCGATGGTGACGACTGGATTATCAATGGTTCGAAAATCTTCATCACTAATGCATCTACTGATATGACTTTGGGCTCGACCGTTCTGGCTGTAACAGGAAGAAAACCAGACGGACGCAAGGAAATGACTTGCTTTCTGATCGAAAACGGAACTAAAGGTTTCAATCCTACAGCCATGAAGGGTAAAATGATGTGGAGAGCATCTAATACTTCTGAAATTAGTCTCGAGGATGTCAGAGTAAGCAAAGATGCTGTGTTAGGTAGAGTTGGTGACGGTTTCAAACAAATGCTTGCAACTCTTGACAATGGAAGGCTTTCTATTGCGGCAATGGGTCTCGGACTTGCTCAAGGAGCTTTCGAACTTGCTCTCAACTATGCAAAACAAAGAATAACTTTTAATAAACCACTCTCAACCTATCAGGCAACTGCTTTCAAACTTGCGGATACTGATATGGGGTTAGAGCTTGCCAGAAATTATCTTTACAATGTTTGCAGAATGCTCGATCATAAGCGTAGAATCAGCAAAGAATCTGCCATTTGCAAGCTCTATTGCTCAGAACTGGCTCACATGGCGGCGGATCATTGCGTCCAGATCCTTGGCGGATACGGGTTAATGAAAGAATACCATGCTGAGAGATTTTATCGTGACCAGAAGTTACTAGAGATAGGTGAAGGAACCTCAGAAATCCAGCGTCTTGTCATTTCAAGGCTAATTGGGTGTTACGATTCGTAAATCAGAGAAAGGGGGCTTAAAAAGCCCCTTTTGCATTAAAAACGACGAACTCCTGAAAAATCATCAAGCATCTCAAGACCTTTCAATGCTTTTTTGTCTTCAGGATCAAGCTCTAGTGCTTTTTTATAATTCATTCTTGCTTCATAATTCTTTTCCAAATTCAGATAGGCATCTGCTACAAGTGCATAAGCCGATGGACTTTCAGGATTTTTCTCGATGACAGCATTAAAATCTGAAATTGCATCTTCATAATTTCCCATTCTGAGATTAGTAACACCCAGATGAAAAAACGCAATAGTAAAATCAGGTGAATTTTGCGTTACAAGTGTGTAATGTTCCTTCGATTCGGTAAGATGACCTATGTAATAATTCATTATACCAAGCCAGTAATGAGCCATTAAGAAGTTGCTGTCAAGCTCAATGACTCGATTCATAGTTTTAATAGCTAATCTTATTTTAGCCTGCAGATAATAAGCTAATGACAAATCATACAAAGCTGTAGGAAATTTAGGGAGTAATTCTACAGATTTTTCGAGATAATAAACTGCCTCATCAAGTTTGCCAATCCTATAATAAACATTACCGCAGTGCTTGTACACAATTCCCAGCTCAGGATTACGGCTTATAGCTTTTTTGTAAAAATCAATAGCTTCAACAAAGCGTCCATCTGTCTCTGCCTGATAGGCTGCTAAGACATCAGGATCGTCTGAATCATATTTGTGTGGATGATGTTCAATCATAAATTCTCCAAAATTATCAAAAGACAGAATTAAAATTTAATAGCAACCGGCTTCTCACCCGAATAATCATAGAATCCTTTTCCGGTTTTTCTTCCATAATTTCCGGCAGCAACAAGCTTTTTCAATAGTGGTGCCGGTCGGAATCGTGGATCTCCAATGTCTTGATGCAAGACGTTCATGATGGCTAAAGTAGTATCCAATCCGATCAGATCTGCCAACATCAATGGTCCCATAGGATGTGCAAATCCAAGTTTTGCTACTTCGTCGATTCCGTCAACAGTTCCGACGCTTTCCATAACACAGAATATAGCTTCGTTCAATAATGGCATCAATATGCGGTTTGCAATGAATCCGGGATAATCATTCGCTAAAACCGGCGTTTTTCCAAGCTTAACTGATAAATCATTAATAGTATTATAAACTTCATCTGTTGTTCCTAAACCACGAATTAATTCCACAAGTTTCATCATAGGAACAGGATTCATGAAGTGCATTCCAATCACCTGTCCGGGACGTGTTGTTTGTGCAGCGATTTCTGTTATGGAAATAGTTGAAGTATTTGTAGCAAGAATTGCATTAGCATTCATTACAGCATCCAGATTTTTAAATATCTGGAATTTAAGTTGCTTATTCTCGGTAGCGGCTTCTACTGCGAGCTCTGCATCTTTGCCTTCATTTAGGTCTAAAGTTGATGTGATGTTCCCCATCGTTACTTTTACATCCTCTTCAGTTATTGTACCCTTTTTTACAAGTCTTGCAAGATTTTTTTCTATTGTTGAAATTCCTTTTTGAAGAGCTGTTTCGTTAACATCAAATAATATAACCTTATAGCCTGTTTGTGCAAAAGCGTGAGCGATTCCATTACCCATAGTGCCTGCACCAAGAACTAATACTTTACTGATTTCCATAATCAATCCCTTTGAAATAGTTTTAAAAAGTGTTCGGTATGTAGAAAATAAAACTAAGAAAAAGTTTGCAAAAAATGAAATATACTTTATATTGGAGATTGTCAAAAATTAATTTCCGGTGTCAATATGAAAAATATTAAATACAAAGCTTTGGTATCTGAAGAGAATAATGGTGTATTCACAAGATCTATCAAAGAACTCGATACTGATAATCTCCCCTCCGGAGATGTTCTTATCAATGTAAAATATTCAGCTCTCAATTATAAGGATGGTCTTTCTGCTCGCGGACATAAAGGAATTACACGTAAATACCCTCACACACCCGGTGTTGATGCTTCCGGTATCGTTGTAGAATCAACTAATACCGAATTTAATCGAGGGGATAATGTTTTTGTCACCGGATATGATCTCGGCATGAACACAAGCGGTGGATTTGGTGAATATATCAGAGTTCCTGCCGGGTGGGTAGTACCTCTCCCCGATTCACTTTCACTAGAAGAAAGTATGGCTCTTGGTACTGCCGGATTCACTGTTGCAATTGCAATTCATGAATTTCTTAATCGCGGTTTAACTCCTGACAAAGGACCAGTTTTAGTAACAGGATCTACCGGTGGTGTCGGATCAGTAGCTGTGGCAATACTATCTCATCTTGGATTTTCTGTTACTGCATCAACAGGAAAACCTGATAAAGCTGATTTTCTGAAATCAATCGGAGCATTTGAGATAATAGACAGAAACACACTCATAGATATTCCACACAAGCCTTTATTAGAAAAAAAATGGGCAGCAGTTGTCGAAAATGTTGGTGGCTCTACTCTCAATTATGCTATAAAAACAACCGATTTCTGGGGCACTGTTGCCTGTATAGGTTTAGTCGAATCTGATAAACTGGATTTAACTGTTTATCCATTCCTTTTGCGCGGAGTTGGCTTGATTGGCATAGATTCTGCTGACAGACCAATGGATCTCCGCCGAATACTCTGGCAAAAATTAGCCAATGAGTGGAAACCGGATAAACTCTTACATTTATATAGAGTTATCTCACTCGAACATCTCGACGAAGAAATAGATAAAATCCTCGGAGGTGAGCAAACCGGAAGAGTCGTGATTAAGCATAGATAATTACTCCATTTGCCTAGTCATTCTGAACGAAGTTAAGAATCCATGTATTTGTATTTTTCCTTAAAAAAAAACAGCATGGATTCTTCAGTCGCTACGCTCCTTCTGCATGACAGCCTCTTTGTCATTCT
>CAYXFU010000025.1:49811-52778 GCA_964464375.1 uncultured Hyphomicrobiales bacterium | reverse complement strand
TTATCCACAACTATCTGGTTTTATTAATACTTATGCTCTTTTTCAGAGGAGACTACATAGTATTCATTGGATGTTTGGAACTGTGAAATGAGACAGAATATAATTATAGAATATGGGGATTATTTAACGTGAATAGTCCCCATATAATATTTAAAATTCGAATCTTACACCACCCAATGGGAAGATTCCTAATTGATAAACAGATTCAATTTTCTTCTTTGAATTGCTCCATTGATATTCAAGTACATTATTAGTATTAAATAGATTTTCAATAGAAACATACCCTATTATGCTTATTTTTTGGAAATTTGTTCTGAAATCAATTTTAATATCAAATCTTTTGTAATCTGGTTTTCTAATTGAAAATGGCTGACTTGTAAGGTAATATGTTTGATTATTAGCTCTGGAAGTTATTGTGTCAATTGGTGTATAAGGAGCTCCGCCGGCTAATGTGTATTTACCTGAAAATTCCATTGTAAATATGTCAGAAATTTTCCATTCATATCCGGCAAGGATATTAACGATATAAATATTATCGAAACCTCCAAATCTTTCAATTCCATCAGAACCTATGTATTGCTGACGTACGTAAGAAGCAGTAGTTGTTAAATAGTATCCCTCAGAGAAGTGCTTAATAAGAGAAAATTCAGCCCCATAGCATCTTCCTGTACCATTGCTGATTAAGTTTTCTTTACCACCAATTGAACCGAAATTAGTTCCTATATTTAGAAATGACCAGTAGTCAGACACGCCATTGCTAACAGGCACTTTACTAATATCTTTATAGTAAGTCTCTGCTTTAAATATTAAGTTTTCTGTTAGTTGGTTAGAATATCCCAAAACTAAGTGTTTTGATTCCATAAAATCAAGAGAATTATTTGTATTTGAAGAATAATAAAGCAGCAATGGTAGTGATTGTCTATGAATACCAAGTGCTAAGTTTAAAAACTGTCCTTCAGTAAAATTCCAAGATAAAGCTAATCGTGGTTCAACAGTGAATTTATTGCTAATTTTTAAATATTGGCTATGTAATCCTAAATTTGATGTGAAAGTAGGACTTATTTTCCAGTTCCAATTAATAAAACTAAGTGTTTGCAAAGTATTACCTGTTTTATCCAAATCCCAGTTTGAATAATCACCCCAACCAAATGAGTATCTCTTTTCATTAAGTTCATAAAATTTATATCTGCCTTCCAATCCTAAAGTTATCCAATGATTCTTGAATGGTGTATAAAATAAATTATATTTTATATTTGAATAACCTTCCATTGAATTTTGAGAGAACCATTTATCAAGAGAAATGACCTTGTGAATATCATTTTGGTCACAAGATATTGAATCTATATTAGTATTATATTTATCGTAAACTGTTCCTATCAGTAGTTTACCAAATAAAGTCTCAGAAAAAAGATATTGCCAAGTCAATCCTATTGCAAAATTATTGTTACCGCTTTTCAGGTTCCAGTCTCCGGTAACAACATCTGAAAGATTATCTCTTTGCATAAAAATATTATCTTTACCATAAAGAGCTGTAATATTTATTTGATTCTTTTCATCAGGTATAAAGTGCATTTTTATCATACCGTCCTGGTATCTGGGAACTCCTACAATACCTAAATCCATTCCCATTTCCTTGAATAAATCAAGAAATGAATAACGATAATTTGCTATAATAGACCCTTTTAAAAAATGAAGAGGTCCTTCAACACCTAATTCTGCTCCATTGTAACTAATTTGAGCAAGGTATTCATATTTTTCATCGTTTCCATTACGAGTTCTTAAATCAAAAACGCCACTCATTTTATCACCATACTCAGATGGAAAACCACCAGTAACAAAATCACTATTATTTAATAGCCCAGAGTTAATTTGACCTACAGGTCCGCCTGTTGCTCCCTGGGTCCCAAAATGATTCGGATTGGGTAAATCGAGACCGTCAAGTCTCCATAATAATTCTGTTGGGGAACCTCCACGAATAATTATATCATTTCTTAAATTACTAACTCCTAAAACACCGGCAAAATTTTGTGCCATTCTTGCTGGATCTCCTCTTGAGCCGGCAAATCTCTCGACATCATCTAATGTAAATTGAGTAGAACTAACAATATTTGCTTCATTTATTGGAAGGAATTTCTCTTTATTCGCAGTAACTTCAATACTATTCGATAAAACGAAACTTTCATTTAAAAAGATATTTAATATTAATTCCTTTCCAGATGTTAGAATGATATTTTGAATTTGTGTTTCAAAGCCAATTGAACTTATTTTTAATGAATATCTTCCAACTGTGATTGAATCGAATTTGAAACTACCTTTTGAATTTGAGCCTACACCACTTTTTATCTTTTGGTCAAATAATAAAACTGTAGCCCCAACAACAGGTTGTTGATTAGCCGAATTTCTAATTTCACCTCTTATTTTTTGTACAGGAATACCATCTTGTGAAAAAGATGTACAAATATTAAAAAGAATAAAAAATACTAAATAACCTAAAAATTTCATAAATATCCTAATCTCATAATTAAATTTAAATTAATCACTATTATAACAATAAACACAAAAAAACTCCCCTGATAAGTCAGAGGAGTTTCAATATAAAAGAATTGATTTTCTACCGATTACTTATCTTTCCCAATTTGGGTAGGAGTTAGCACCTTAATACTTCAGGTTGCCATGACTTCACAGAGCCTATCTCTCAGTCATTCTTGATAAGAAACAATTTCAAAGAGCATTTAAACCAATTACAAAATTACGTTAATTATAAAAGTTAGCCAAAAAATTTCTTCATTCCATTAGGTCTTATATGATAAAATTTGATTCCCCAAAACTGTTGGGTTTCTCTTCTTTTATGGTAAATATTATCAACAAAAAATTATAGCATGGCTTATATTGCCGGAGATGCAAGAGCAAATAAAGTGAAAAGGGACAATAAAAATGAAAATCGGTAATTTACGTTTCTAATAAAGA